>NZ_JBWKMT010000002.1:357553-924770 GCF_059415185.1 Acidovorax sp. GW821-FHT10E04 | reverse complement strand
TGGGGTATGTCAGTCCTATACAGTTCGAGGAAGCTCAAAAAGCTTAAGCCGGTGTCAACCGAACCGGCAGCAGCCCACGCAGCACATACCGGATGCCCCCTCTTGTCGAGGTGGCCTGCGCACGCCTAGCGCTCGAAGAAAACAGTGTGCTTTTCACAAAGCCCGCGCAAACGGAAAAAGATGCGGGCCTCACTACCGCCAAGGCAGCAGAGCAGTGCCTAGCGCTGACCGAGACCATCAATGCCCATCCAACTCAGCGGCCCCAGCTCGCTGATGGGCTTGCCAGTGCACCGTGGTCTGGCGGTGACACGTGCGGTGGCAAAGCTCTCGAATGGCGAAGGGCCGAGCATTGCACTACGCGCAGACCCAGTTGCGCTCAACATGCAGGAGCTTGGCCCCACTACACACATCCCAGTGCGCCGGAAAGATGCATGCCTGCGGACACGACGCCCATACCCCCATGCTGCTGGGCGCAGCAGCCTATCTGGCGCGCCACAAGCCCTTCAAAGGCACGGTCTACTTCAATTTCCCCGGGATGCCACGTGGACATTTTGGTATCCGTAGGCGCTAGCCCGCTTCGCGGCCCTGCTCCGCAAGAGCCTCTAACAACCCCAACTCGCAAAAAGCCGCAGCCAAAAACGCCGCGGCTTTTTTGGTTCGCGTGCTGCTCTGCCTTGCCGTGTTCTGGCATGCATGGACATGCGCAGGCTCCAGAAAAGCCTGGGCGCTAGACCCACTTCGTGCGAACTGTGCTCACCGGCCCGGCTAGCTGCGGCGGTCTGAGACGACAATGGGCAATGGGAAAGTTTCAGCGCACTCAGACGCACGCCGAGCCACCCTCCCACCTGCTCAGCCATCGGGCCTGGAAGATCGATCCGAATACCTTCGCCAGGCCCGCAGCGACCCACAGTGCCAGGTGGCGCAAAAGTACAACGATCGAGCGCATGCCAGTGGATCCTGCTGTCCAAACAAGCAGTACAGCGGCGGGTTTGCCGGTGGCGCTATTGGTGTACACAAGAGGATGTGCCAGTGCTGGCAACATATGCGCTCGAGAGCTGCGGGGACGCAAGCCGCGCCGCCGAATGCCCGCGGGCGCGCCCCGAAGCCTCAGCCCGGTCCGGCAACGCCGGCGCGCCGCGCAGGCCGCAGGTGCTTCAGCCCAAGGCCCCCTAGCCCAGCCGCGAGCAGCAGCAAGGCCCAGGCCTGAAGGCTGGGGATCGCGGCGGGAGAGACTGGTGCTGGCACGGGGCCGCCGACGAACAGGCCCAGTGCTCCGGGACTCCACCCCACGGCCACGGTGGTGGTGACGGTGTTTGTGGCCAGATCGATCACCGAGACATTGTTGGAGCCGCGGTTGACCACGTAGGCGCGGGTGCCGGCGGGGTCTATTGCCACACCAAGAGGACCGTCGCCCACTGACACGGTGGCGACGGCAGTGTCGGTGGTCAAGTCGATTACCGAGACATTGTCGGTGCTGCGGCTGCTCACGTAGGCCCGGGTGCCAGCAGGGTTCACCGCCACCCCCATGGGGCCGTTGCCCACGGGCACGGTGGCTGCGACGATATTTGTAGCCAAGTCGATCACCGAGACATTGTCGGAGGTGAGGTTAGCCACATAGGCACGGGTACCGGCCGGATTCACCGCTATGGCAGAAGGGTTGGAGCCCACTGGCACAGTGGCAATGACGGTGTTGGTGGCCAGGTCGATCACCGAGACAGTGTTGGCGGCGTAGTTGGCCACGTAGGCATAAGTGCCAACCGGGTTCACCGCCACACCGTAAGGGCGGCTACTCACAGGCACAACGGCCGTGACGGTGTTGGTGGCCAGATCGATCACCGAGACAGTGTTGATGGCGTAGTTGGCCACATAGGCATAAGTGCCAGCCGGATTGACCGCCACTCCCGTGGGAGTGTTGCCCACAGGCACGGTGGCGACAACAGTGTTGGTGGCCAGGTTGATCACGGAAACATTGCCGGAGCCAGAGTTGGCCACATAAGCGCGGGTGCCGGCCGGGTTCACCTCCACGCCGTAGGGGTTGGTGCCCACGTTCACAGTGGCTGTGACGGTGTCGTTGGCTACGTCGATGACCGAAACAGTGCCGGAGCTGCTGTTGGGAATGTAGGCAAACGGGGCCGCCTGGGCGGGGCCGGCCAGGGCGCAGGCGGCGAGCAACGGCCACATGAAGCGCGAGCGCCGGCGGAGGCGGGGTTGTGTCATGACAGTCTCCTGGTGTGCAGCACCATCAGGCCCAGCAGCACGGACAGCAGCAGCAGGCCCCAGGCCGAGAGCGTGGGAATGGCCTCGGCCGCCAGGGCCATGGGGCCAGAAGGGTCTGCGATTTCACCGTTGGGCGTCCAGTCGTCGTCACCTTGCGCGCCGTCGGTCAGGGTGAAGCGGGCCGTGTGGCCGCTGATGACAAGGCCGGCAGGCTCGAAGTAGCTGGGCTGAGTGTCGGTGCGGGCGGCCAAGCCGTACTTGGTGTAGCCGGCCACGGGCTCGGGCCAGGTGACCTGCATGGCAACGGCGGTGGTACAGCCCACGAGCTTGATGCGCAGCAGGCCCTGAGGCAGCGTGTGGCCCGGCGGCAGCG
The DNA here is from genome assembly GCF_059415185.1 of Acidovorax sp. GW821-FHT10E04. Classification (NCBI taxonomy): domain Bacteria; kingdom Pseudomonadati; phylum Pseudomonadota; class Betaproteobacteria; order Burkholderiales; family Comamonadaceae; genus Acidovorax; species Acidovorax sp. GW821-FHT10E04. The sequence continues at coordinate 922,180 of NZ_JBWKMT010000002.1, read as the reverse complement.
CGGCGGGCGCGGCCTCGAAGCGGGTGGCGCCCAGGTTGAACCGGCAGGCGGGGCCGCCACCGGTGAAGGTAGCGCTGCCGGTACCGCCCGGGCCGCTGGCGGGCACGGTGGTGCCTTCGAAGTATGGCGCGCAGGCCACCTGCACATTGCCCACGTTGGCGGCGACGTTGCTGCCACTGGCGTTGGCGATGGTGCAGCGCTGGCCCGTGGGCTGGGCCTGCACGGTGACTGCGTAACTGCCGCCATCCGCCACGGGCTGCAAGAAGGTGAAGCCGCCGTTGGCCTGCACCGCCAGGTCTTCGTTGCCGTTGCGCAGCACCAGGCCGCTGCCCGTGAGGCCCGTAGCGGTGCCGCCCAGTGTGTGGGTTTGCTGCGGCAGCGGCGCAAAGGTCGCCGTGATGGTGCAGGCGCTGGTGACCGGCGCGGTGGTGTAGTCGTTGTCGCCCACGCCCGTGGGTGTGCCGTTGCAGCCGCTGATGCTTTGCGTGATCTGGCCCGCAGGCGGCGTGGCGTGGCATGTGACGGTGCCGAGGTAGGCAACCGCGTTGGATGTGCAGGCCATAGCGCCAGCAGGCAGGGCGGTGACGGCGTAAGTGGCAGCGACGCAGGCCACCTGCACGCTGATCACATTGGCGGTGGCAGTGCCGCTGCCGCCCGTTACCGTGCAGGTCTGGCCCGTGGGCGGGGTCTTCACGGTGACGGCGTAGCTGCCGCCATCCGCCACCGGTTGCAAGAAGGTGAAGCCGCCGTTGGCCTGCACCGACAGGTCTTCGCCACCGTTGCGCAGCACCAGGCCAATACCCGTAAGGCCAGCTACCGTGCCGCCCAGGGTGTGCGCGATGGGGCCGGAGAACTCGGCGCTCACGGCGCGCGCCTGGTCCATGGTGATGCTGCACGTGCCAGTGCCGGAGCAGGCGCCGCTCCAGCCGGTGAAGGTGCGGCCCATGGCGGGCATGGCAGCGAGGGTAAGGAGCTGCGGGGTGCCCTCGCCAGGGTAGTTGTAGCTGCAGGTGCCAGTGGCGCAGGCCGACGGGGCGCCGTTCACGACGCCCATGCCGGTGACGGTGACCGCCAGTTCCACATGGGTCCGCCGCTCCAGCGCACCGATATCGCAAGGCGTGGCGCCCATGCCCTGCGGGCGGGCGATGCCGCGCTGGTCGGTCGGCAGGGTGCAGGCCACGGCGTCCTGCAGCAGGCTGGTGAGATCGGGCAGGTAGCCGTAGAGGCTGGGGAAGCCATCCATGCCGTTGGCGCCGAACGCGCCCAGTTCGGGGTCGGCGTCCAGCGTCACGCCGTTGCAGGTGGCGGTGCCGCCCATGGGGGCCACGTTGCCGCCCGCGCAGCCGTCCTGGATCAGGCTGTCGGTGATGGTGGTGGAGCCCGTGAAAAAGGTGACGGCCTGAGAGCGCGTGGCCGCGCTACCCCACAGCACGGAGTTGCGCACCCCCACCACGCCGCCCTGGGTGAAGAGCGCGTTGCCGTTGCCACCGGCCATGTTGCCCATGAAGGTGGCGTGCACCGCGTCCACGCGGGCATCCCCGTCCACCCCCACGATGGCGATGGCGCCGCCGGGCCTGCCGGCGGAGGACTGGTTGATGGCGAAGGTGGCGTTGCGCACCTGCATATGGCTGGTGCCGCCGCCCTCCGTCAGGCTGTGGATGGCGCCGCCGGACACACCCGCGCCGTTGCCTGTGAAACTGGCCTGCTCGATCACCGGGCTGCTGACGCCGCCGCTGCCCTTGGCGAGGTTGTACATGGCGCCACCGCTGCCGTTGTAGGCGTCGTTGCCTTCCATAGAAACATTGCGCAGCACGGGGCTGCTGGTGCCGCCCTCGCCCCGGTTGTAGATGGCACCGCCGTGGCCCTCGGCGTGGTTGTTGCTGATGAGGACATTCGTCAGCACCGGGCTGCTGACGCCGCCCCCGCTGGCGTCGTTGAACAGGGCCCCGCCATCGCCGTCGGCGTACGAGGCGCCGATGTGCACCCTGTTTATCCAGGGGCTGCACACGCTGCCCACGCCCGCGCCGTTGCAGTACAGCGCGCCGCCGTTGGCCCCAGGCCCGGCCGCCGCGCCCTGCAGCAGATACACGCTGTCGATCAGCGTGTCATCAAGCGGGATGCCCAGGCTGCCGTCCAGGTACAGCACGCGGCTGTTGTTGTTGGCGTCCAGCACCGTCAGGCCGGGAGACACGGACTGGGGCCGCTCGGCCAGCGCGGCCTCGGTGCCAATGAAGCCGCCGTAGAGCTTGACGTTGCGCTCGATGACGAAGCCCTGCGCGCCGGACGGCACGTAGGGAGTGCCAGCGGATTGCTTCAGCCAGACCTCGCTGCAACTGGGTTCGGCCAGCGCAAAGTCCAGGCTGGCGGCCTGCGGCCAGCTGGTGCCGTCGCCGCTGCCGCTGGGCGTGACGCGGCAGGCGCGCGGCGCGGGCGCAGCGCTGGCATGGAGGGTGAAGAGCATGCTGCTCTCGCGCACCTGGGTGGCTTCGTCGCCGCCGTTCGCGGCGGCGGCAGCGGTGCCGGTGGTATCGCCGCTGCGCAGGCTCAGGGTGGCCGTGGCCTGCTGGCCCGCAGTGGCCGGGGCCGGCAGGCGCACGCGGATCTGGTCGCCGCTGGTCACGATGGCCTCGCGTACCCAGGGGCCTGCGCCGTTCAGGCGCAGGCGGCCATTGCCGCTGATGCGCACGCCGCCCCACGATGCGCCTGTGCCCGACTGGCTGGCCAGCGGGGTGGTGATGTTGTAGATCACCACCATGCCCGCCGGGACGGTATCGGCGGGCGGGGACGCAGGCAGGTTGGCAAACGGCTGTCCGCCGCGCACCAGGCGCGCTTCTCCGCCGGAGTTGGTGGAGAGCCAGGTGCCCACCTGCGGCTGCTGGTCGAACAAGGTCTGCCAGGCGCTGCCCTGGTTGCCCGGCCGGGGCGATGCCGTCCAGAGCGACCCGTGCAGCCCCCCCTGTCCATGCACGGTGGGCAGCACCTCCCGGTTGAGGCGGAAGTCCGGGTCAGGGCAGCCCGCTGCCAGCGCGCTGTTCTCCAGCTTGTAGGGCAGCCGCCAGACGCCGGTGTGCAGGCGGTCTTGCGCCAGGGCCGCGTTGACGCCCCAGTCCTCCTGCCCGGCGAACGGCGTGGGCAGCCAGTTGTTAATCCAGTCCGTCCAGGGCTTTTGCTGATCGGCTAGCGTGCTGCCCTCGATGGCGCGCGACCAGACCAGCCCCGTCTCCCAGTGCATCGCGCTGGCGCGGCCTTCGGCCTGGCCCACGATGTAGTCACTGGTGGCGTTGGGGCTGGCGCAGGTCTGGGCCAGCCCCACGGCGGGCAGCGCCAGGCAGGCGGCGAGGAGCGTGGGAAGAATGGTTTGCTTCATTTTTTATAGCTTCTTGCGCTTATTGGATAAGGGGTAAAGGCCAAAAACACTTCAAACCCTGCGGCGCAGCGCGAGCAGGCCGAGCAGTGCACCCAGCAGCGCCAGCGCGCCGCCGCCCAGCGTGGGAATGGGCTGCGCGCCGCCGGGGCCGGGGCCCGCGGTTGGGGCAAAACGGGCCGACACACTGCGCGCCCCGTCGATCGCCACGGTGCAGGTGGCGCCCGTGCCAGTGCAGGCGCCGCCCCAGCCCGCAAAGGCCTGGCCCGTGCCGGGCGTGGCGGCCAGGGTGACGTGCAGCGGCGCGCCCTCGTCCGTGTAGGTGAAGGCGCAGGTAGCTGCATTGGTGGTCGCGCACGGGGCCGGGCCGCCCGCCACGGTGCCGTGGCCGGTGATGTCGATGTTCAGCGGGTAGCTGCCCAGGCGCCGCTCCACCGCGCCGATGTCGCACTGGCTGCCCTGCGGGCGGGCGGCGCCGCGCTGGTCGGTGGTGGCACCGGTGGCAGCGCAGTCCACCGCGTCGATGGCGCTGCCCGTGGCGCCGGGCATGCGGGTGAGCGTGGGGCCGCCGTTGTCTTGCAGCGGGCCGAGTTGCGGGTCCAGGGCCAGGTTGCCCGTGCCGGCGAAGCCGCCCTCCACGATGCTGTGGCTGACGGTGGTGCTGGCCTCGATGATGTCGCTGATCTGCGGTCCCGTGGTGGTGGTGTTGCCCCAGAAGATGCTGGCGATGACCTGGGGCATGCTGATGCCGCCGCCGCCGCCGAGGCTGTAGAGCGCGCCGCCTTCCTGCGCCGTATTGCCGCTGAATGTGCTGTGCGTGATGACCGGGCTGCTGTTGCCCAGGTGGCCGCCGTTGCTGTAGATAGCACCGCCGTGCGTGGCGGCGTGGTTGTCGTGAAAGGTGCTGTGGCTGATGGCGGGGCTGGCGATGGCGCCCGGGGCAAAGTTGGCGATGGCGCCGCCCGAGGAGGCCCGGTTGCCGCTGAAGGTACTGTGGCTGATGGTGGGGCTGGCGGGCGCCATGCTCATGGCGCGGTTGAAGATGGCGCCGCCACCGCCAGCGGCAAAGTTGCCTGAGAAGATGACGTGCGTGATGCGCGGGCTGCAGGGGCCGTGGCACAGCAGGCCGCCGCCAGCGTCCATGGCGGCGTGGCCCCGGGCGATGCTCAGGCCGTCGATCACCGTGCTGGCGGTGATGTGGCCGCCGGGCGTGGTGCCGTCCAGGCGCAGCACGCGGCGCTGGTTCTCGCCGTCGAGCACGGTGGCGCTGGCATTCACGGGCGCGGGCCGCTCGGCCAGGGTGCTTTCGGTGCCCATGAAGCCGCCATAGAGCGCCAGGTTGCGCGCGATGCGAAAGCCCTCGGCATCCGCAGCCTGGCTGTAGCTGCCTTGCGCGAGCCAAATTTCGGTGCAGGCGGCATCCGCCAGCGCGGCGGGCAGCGGCGCGGCCTGCGCCCAGGTGCTGCCGTCGCCCGTGCCCGTGGGGCTGGCGCGGCAGACGGCGGCCTGGGCGCTGGCGCCGGACAAGGACAGCAGCAGCGTGGTGGTGAAGGACAGAAGGCGGTGGAGGGCGAGTTGAGTCATTTTTTGATAGCTGCTGGCGCTTGTCCCGCAAGGCCTGTAGCCCCGGGACACCTGTATCACCTTGCAACACAAGGCTACGGTTTGACACAGCGCAAGGCTACGCAGCCTCCACGCCCCTGTCTGTCCCCCTATAGGACGACAGACGCGCGCCGGAGGCTGTGGCAGCATCCGCGGGCATGGACTTGCCCAACAACCCCATCCGCATCGCCGTGGTGGAAGATGACGCGGCCTGCCGCATCGCCCTGGCCTATGCGCTGCAAGCCGCACCCGACATGTGCGTGCAATGGCTGGCGTGCAGCCGGGCCGAGGCGCTGGCCGCCCTGCGGGACGGCCCGCCGCTGGACGTGCTGCTGCTCGACCTGGGCCTGCCCGACGGCAGCGGCCTTGACGTGCTGCCCGCTCTGCAGGCGCGCTGGCCCGCGGCGGCGACCATGGTCAGCACCATGTTCGGCGACGAGGCGCACGTGCTGCACGCCATCGAGGCCGGGGCCATGGGCTACCTGCTCAAGGACCTGCCGCCCCAGGCCGTTCTGGACGAGGTGCGCAGCCTGCACGCGGGCGGCAGCCCCATCAACCCGCTGGTGGCGCGCAAGCTGCTGGTACGCCAGCGCCTCCACGCCCTGCCCTCCCTGCCGCCGCCCGCCCCGGCGCAGATCGACGCCGCCCCCTCCGCGCGCGAGGTCGAACTGCTGCGCCTGGTGGCGCACGGTCACTCGGTGGACGAAGTGGCCCAGGCCATGGGCGTGTCGCGAAACACGGTGCGCACCTTCGTGCGGCGCGTGTACGTCAAGCTGCAGGTGACGACCCGCGCCGAAGCCGTCACCACCGCGCTGCGTCAAGGTTGGCTGGAGTGACCCGCCAATCCATGAAAAATCGGGCCCTGGCGCTTATCCAGAAAGCGCTGGCAGCTCTCTTTTTGATAGTTTTCTGCCACCTGGCCCAGGCCGCCACCTCCGCCCACCTGGCGGCAGCGCAGACTTGGCAGTCGCCCAGTGCCGCCTGGGCGCCGCCGCCCTCGCTGCACGCGGCAGACGACGCGGTGCTGGCCTCCGGCACGCCCTGGCAGGCGGTCAACCTGCCACACGCAGTGCCGCGATCCCTGCGCGTGCTCGATCCGGCGCTGGCCAGCGGCGCGCCCGTGGTGCAGTGGTGGCGCCTGTCGCTGCCCGCCAGCGCGCTCGCCGCCACGGCGCAGGGCACACGCCTGTACATCCCGCGCTGGCAGACCATCGGGACGCTGGCGGTGTACGTGCAGGGGCGCTTGGTCTGGCAGTCGCGCGGCGACCGGCCCTGGAACAGCTTCAACGACCCCATCTGGATCAGCCTGAGCGCCCTGCCTCATGAAGCCGCGCACACCGGCGACCTGCAAGTGCACCTGCGCATGGCCAGCCAGCAGGGCGTGGGCGGTGCGCTGTCGTCGTTGTGGGTCGGCCCCACGACGGAACTGCTCACACCCTGGCGCTGGCGCATGTTCTGGCAGACGGGGCTGGTGTCGTACTGGCGCGCCGCCTTCCTGCTGATGAGCCTGTTCGCGCTGGCGCTGTGGTTCAAGTACCGGCGCAGCCAGCAGGGCGAAGTGCGCCTGTTCCTGCTGTTCTTCGCCATGGCGGCCTGCCAGTCGGTGGCCGCGCTGCCCTACTTGGTGGACAGCGAGGGGCTGGACATGGACTTCGCCTGGTTCACCTGGATCGCCATGGCCGCGCAGTTGGCCGCGCTGGGCTGCATGGTGTGCTTCCTGTGCCTGGCTCACGGCCAGCGCTGGCCCCGCGGGGGCCGGGCGCTGGCGCTGTACCTGGCGGCGGCGGCCCTCGCCGCGCTGCCGTCGTGGTGGCCCGCCTACACCGCCACGCTGCCGCTGCTGCGCCTGCTGATGGTGCCGCCCACGCTGCTGCTGCTCACGGTGGCCGCCGTGGGGGCCTGGCGGCTGCGCAGCGCCAGCAACCTGCTGCTGGCCGCCTGGGGCGCCATGGTGGCACCCATCAGCCTGCACGACATGGCCATGCAGAACTACTGGGGCAACATCGAAGGCATCTACCTCACGCCCTATGTCAGCGTGGGCCTGTTCACGCTGTTCCTGGTCCTCGCGTTCTCGCGCTACAGCCACGCGCAAGACCAGGCCGCCCGCGCCCGCGCCACCCTGGCCGAACGCCTGGCCGCGCAGGAGCACGAACTGGGCCGCACCCACGAGCGCCTGCGCACCGCCGAGCGCGAGCAGACCCTGATGCTGGAGCGCCAGCGCCTCATGCGCGAGATGCACGACGGCGTCGGCGCGTCGCTGACCAGCGCGCTGCGCCTGGTGCAGCACGGCCAGGCCCGCCACCAGCCGGTAGACGTGGCCCAGGTCCTCAAGGAGTGCATCGACGACCTGAAGATCTCCATCGACTCGCTCGAACCCGTGGACGCCGACCTGCTGGCCCTGCTGGCGGGCCTGCGCTTTCGGCTGGAGCAGCGCCTGGGCGAGGCCGGCATCACCCTGTACTGGCGCACCAGCGACGTGCCCGCCCTGCCCTGGCTTGATGCACAGAACGCCCTGCACGTGCTGCGCATCCTTCAGGAGGTGCTGACCAACATCGTCAAGCACAGCGGCGCCACGGCCATCACCGTCTCCACGGCCGAGGCCGCCCAAGGAATAGATCCCGGTGTGCCCGGCGTGCAGGTGTGTGTGCACGACAATGGCCGCCCTTTCTTGCCTCCCGACGCCCTGCCCCCCGGCCGCCGGGGCCTGGGCAACGTACGCAGCCGCACGCTGGCCCTGGGAGGGCACTGTGGCTGGCAGCCCCTGCAGCCCTCCGCGCAAGGCACGGTGTTCACTCTATGGCTGCCGCTGCGGCGAGGTGGATGAGCACTGCATGGCAGTAACACGTTGTCATTTTTTTGTACTTTTAGCAATCTGGCGTCTACGGCATCAGCCAGCGGCACTGCTGCCCCAGTTTTCACAAGGAGCCTTGCATGGTCCCCGCCCGTCACCGCCTGATCCCCCTGCACGACGCCATGGCCGAGTTCGGCCTGCAAGCCCTGTTCCATCGTGACGGGGGCTATGACGCGATGGAAGACACGGTGAACCCGCCGGAGTACGGCAGCCCGCCGATGGCCCTGGTGTTCGATGGCGACACGCGCCTGACGGAGACCTTCGATGCCGGGGCGGCGTTCCACAAACGGCAAGGCCTGATGGATGGCCCGATCACCCCGCTGGAAGAACTGCTGGGCCGGGCCTGCACTGTGGTCGTCAACGGCAGCCTGCAGGCGCCACGCATCGACACGCGCGGCTGCCAGGCGCTGTTTGTGTTCGGCAGCGTGCGCTGCGGCGCGATCGAGTTCTGGCAAGGCGACTTTGTCTGGATCGCGGGCGACCTGAACGCCACGCGCGCCGTGCTGGCCACCGCCGGGCATGACGACCCGGATCGGGCGGACTACGTGGGCCGCAGCTACGCCTGCGTGCAGGGCAGCGTGCATGCCCCGCGCGTGCAGACCTGGTTCATGGGCCTGGGCCACCTGAACTGGCGCGAGGGCAGCGGCGCGCAGTTCTGCGAGGGCGTGGAGTACACAGACCAGGATCACCTCTGGAAAACCGACCCGGTCTGGCTGCGCCGCAACGGTATCGACGATGCGCTGGGAGCATGCGCATGAACCAAGAATGCCCCGCCGTCATGGCAAATTGGATTTCCGAGCTTGGCATCAAGACCGAGGCTACCGCCTGGTCGGTCGGCTTCACCCTGTCCACCGCACCCATCGACCACTGGTTCTACAAGCGCAACGCGTTGAAGCCAGAGGACATCCAGCTCAGTCTCATCGTCCCCAGCTACGGGCTGTGGCGTGCCGAACTGAGCAGGTACGACGGCTTGTTCGTAGCCCAATGGCGACCCAATGGAGACTTCCGTATCGACTCACAGCAAATGAAATACCGGCGGCTTGTCAAATGGCCAGCACTGGACTCGTTGTTCGACTTTCCTCATTGGGTGGAACGCATTGAAAAGGCGCTCTCCATCACATTCATTCGCCATGTGAACCTGGGCACCAATGGGTATGTCGATCTCGATGCGTGGGCATCGGAGAGCAGCCCAAAAATCCAACACTGGCTCGGCCCCTGCGCCGACACGATGGGCACGTATCTCAACGCACCAGAAACCGACGATGGCTCATCCTTAGGCCACGCAATGGGCAACACACCATGACCACACCACCGCTACACCCCCTGCGCCAGATCCTTCGCCAACCCGAAGCCCACGCGGGCTGGCTGTACCTGCGGCCGGGCGAATGGACGCTGGACACGCAAGGCTTCTTCTACGACGCCGACCTGGATCTATCGCCCAAAGACGAGGCCGCTGTGCGCGCCGCATTCGAGGCCGCAGGCTGGCAATGCACGCTGAGCCGCGAGGACATCGAGGACGCCATTGCCAACACAGAGGATCAGCCCGGATCACCCACCGAAGCCGAACTGCTGCAAGCCGTGCGCTATTTCTTCGACCACGATGCCTTCATGGAGTGGCCTGAATGAGCGCCCCACAGCAACTGCGCCACTTCGAGATCGTGGATTGCGCCGTGCGCAGCGCCGAGCACTTCTACCTGCTGGGCTCGCACATCCATCAGCTCGACGAAGACTGCGATGACGACGGCGGCGACCTCGCTGCCCCCACGGACCCGGAGCCGGATCTGCGCGAAGCCATGCGCGTGGCGGTGTATTTCCCGCAACGATCGACAGAGAAACAATGGGCCTTCCGCACGGTACGCCACATCGAATTCATGCGCGGCGCGGTGGCGCATGCACCGCAGGCACAGTGGATCAGCGTCAGCATCGACGGCCAGGTCTATGCGCTGGGCGGCGGCGTGTCGGCGATGGAGCAGCGCATTCCCGAGCACCGGTGCGGGCCGTTGCGCGGTTCTGTACGCCAAGTGGTGGAGATCGACGGCCACGCCCATGCAGTGCAGGCCCATCGCGGCCTGTGCCGCCGCCTCGGCCCCGACCACTGGAAGACGCTGTGCGCCGACCTGCCGCCCGGCCCGCTGGACGGCGGCGATGCCGCAGGCTTCCGGTGTGCGGCGGGCAGTTCGGCGTCGGACATCTACGCAGGCGGCGATGGCGGCGACCTGTGGCATTTTGACGGTGTGCGCTGGCGCCAACAGCCCTTCCCCGATGAAGCCATCGACCTGCTGTGCTGCCCAGCGCCCGGTGATGTGGTCGCGGCATGCCGCTCGAGTGCCGTCTATCGCAGCACGGGCAACGGCTGGCGCAAGCTCGGTGCGAGCGGCGTGGGGCCGTACCGCAGCATGGTTTCGTACCAGGGCGCGGTGTGGTGTTCGTCTGATGCGGGCATCTGGCGCATCGACGGGGACCGCATCGGCAGGGTCACGCTGCCCGATGGCATCAGTGCGAATGCGGGGCTGCTGGCGGCGAGGGACGGTGTGCTGCTGGTGGCGGGCAAGCACGGGGCCGCGTACCTGCAAGACGGCATGTGGCGCGAGTTTCTGAGCTTTGGATCCGGTGCCAAGGCCGCAACACCGCGCCGGTAGCACGCGACACGGCAAACCGGCCGACGAGACGCTGCTTCTTCAGGGTGCAGGGGGGCGTTGACATCGACTTTCCTGTACCTGACCGCCAACCAGCGGCATCAAGCCCCCGGATGTTCCTTCTGGCTGCGCTCGGCCATTGCCGCATGGTGGAAAACAAGCTGCCAGCGACCGTCCTGCAGCAGCGCCGCGCCGTGGAAACCAGCCAGCAGGAGAATGCCTGCCCGCGAAGACAGGTGGCCGGCACAAACGGATATTTCCGCTGGCAGCTCGGCCTGGGCGATGCCTTGTTCGCTGACCCACCAGACGCCGTAGTCGCTGGTGGCCCAGACCTTGCCGTCATGCCAGACCAGATCGCGGAACGGCAGCGCCAGCCCGGGCTCGGCGATGCAGCGCCATTCATCACCACGGCCAACGAAGGTGATGCCCTCGTAGCCGCTGATGTACACCTTGCCGTCGCCGGCGCAGCACACGGTGCGAAGCGACTGCTTGCCGGGAAAGCCGATGCGACGCCAGTCCCCTCCACCGTAGTGCCAGACATCGCCTTGGTCACCCACGGCATAGATGTCGTTGGCGCCAAAACCGTCGATGGCGCGGAAACCGACGTTGCCGCTGCCGAACTCATGCGCTGACAGCGGAAAACGGCCCGTCTCCCAGTGCCACTGCCCGATTCCACGGCGTACCCCGACCGTGCGATTGCCGCCGCACAGATAAAGATGCCCATCGATGTTGTGCAGCTGGTTCACGGCGCCGTAGCGGCCCTTGCGCTCGAACGGTATGGCACCTTCGCGCCCCTTCGAGCCGCTGCCGATGGCATAGACCTCGCCCCCGACATCGACGGCGACGAGCTTGTCCTCGGGCTGGCTGGCAAATTCGGCGATGGTGATGTCCATGCCTTTGTTCCAGCTGTGCGTCCAGCGCTTGTCGCCGCTCTGGTCAGGCCGCCAGACCACGACGCGCTGGATTAGCGCACTCGCATCGGGATCATGCCCTTCGGGTTGGTAGCCCGGGCGCTGCGTGTAGTCCTCCTGGGCGATGAAATAGAGGTAGCCCGCACTGCGCACTACGCAGTCAACGATGTTGTAGCCCAGAAAATTCTTGCGAAACTCTGCTGTCGTCAGCATGGCTCACGACCTCCTTCGTATATTTGATTTCATCGTGAAGTAATCTGCAGTTGCATGTGTGCACTGCGCACTGGAAAATCATGCAGCACTACCGTAGCTATGCCCCAAAATGCTTGCGGCGCGCATCCAAAATAGCGAATACCTTGTCGATACTCGCCTGAGATTCCGGAATATCGGCATAAGTGGCCTCGTCAGGAAACAAGTCATCCAGATCGAGGTGGTAACGGTATTCCCAGCCGGGCCTGAGGTATTTGAGCGCGAACGATCGGCCACGCTCGTTGAAGTGGCTCGGCCTTACGCCTTCTCCGAAAAAAGAACGTGCATCCCGGACCATATCGGCGAAGGAAGCATCCACCCGAAGATGGCTATTCGAGAGGCGAACAGAAAGCTCCTCTTCCAGCAATCCGCGCGAGCATGACCACAGCAGAAACAATGCGCCATCTATGCCCGTGGCTGGATGGCCGTTCTCATCGGCAATAAAAATGACCTGCATGTCGTTCATGCCCGACCCATACTCGGCCATCAACTGATTAAGAAGGTTCGACAAATTCATATCTTCAAGCCTTTCAAAATTTCAAAAACGCATAGAACTCAGCCAGCCACAGTCAGCTCGCGCAATTCCTGGGGGTTCATGGGGCTCTGAAAAAACCGCTGAAGCGTTTGATAGCATGGTGCCAGAACCATTCAGGAGCAGCGGCCGATGCGCAAGAACTACGCTCGTCGTCGTCGCACTATGTCGGGAGGCAAACGGTGATTCAACAACTGCTGGCTCTCTGTTGCCTCGCCACTACCGGAGCCCACGCCATGGCCAGCGACTTCCAGCCCATCGCGCGCCTGGACTGCCCGGGCGGCGAATTCATCGCCGATGCTCGCCCCTGGGGCGAGAACGAGGCCGGCGGCTCGCGTGCCGAACTGCGCTACCGCTACCGGGGCGTGGTGCTGGCCGCCATTCGCTACGAGGCGTACTACAAGAACCTCGAACCCTGGCTGCGCCAGGGCAGCCCGCGCATCTACAACCTGGGCCTGAACCTGGATACCAGCGGCGCTAGCAAGACCAGCGGCTACGACCAGGGCGACACACTGTACCTGCCGCCCTCGGCGTTCTCGCAGGCCGAGGTGGAGGGCCTGTTCGACTGCCTACACCGGCACCAGGCCGCGCTGCGCGACAGCTTCGAGCGCACCGAGATCACCAGCAGCACCCTGCTGGGCTTGATGAAGACGCGCACCGGCACAGGCCGCAACGGCGTGGCGCGGCTGGTGCATGCGGATGCGCCGATCACGGCCCTCTACGGCAGCGGCTGGCTGCTGATCGTGGTGGAGCGCGGCGGCCGCGTGCTGGTGCACGCCAACCTGACGGCCAACAACCCGGCCGAATCGGCAGTGTGGGGCGAAGTCATGCCCGGAAAACCGCCTGTGCTGCGCGCCCGGCGCGAACTGCGCTTTGACGGCCAGATGCACGACGGCGCCCTGTTGCTGAACGAGCCTGAGACGAGCACCGGCCGGCGGCTGCGAAACGACTTCCGCGTGGAGTGGCAATAAAAACCGCCTCTAGCACCCGCCCATCTATCGCAAGCAGCTATCAAATTGGAAGCATCGATGCCTGCCCTCGAAGCATTCAAGCAAACCGTTGCCCGCACCGACACCCTTCCCGCAGACCTGGAAATGCTGGCCTTGCACACGCTGCAAGGCGGCGCAGGCCCCTTTCATGGCATTGACCTGCTCGCCCTGATGCCGGGGGAAGAAGACGTGGCCAATGACATCTCCTACCTCAGTGAAGACGAGTTAAAAGACCCCGACCTGCAGAGCAACATCGAAGCCATGCGGGAAGTCACCGCGCTGGCGCGCTTCGTTGCGAAGGATGGCCAAAGCAACCTGTACGGCTACTGGCTGGGCCAGCCCGCGCGCCCGCTGCACGAGGCTGCCATCGTCATGCTCGACAACGAAGGGCAGTTCTCGCTGCGGGCCGGCGGCAGTCTTATCGAGGGGGTCTGCGGGGAGCAGTGCGACAAGAAGACTTTTGAGGCGCTGAAACTACGGTTCGAGGCGCTGGGCATCACGTTCCAGGCCCAGAACTGGAACGACTGGGCCAGATCGTGTGAACACTTGCGGCAAACCAGCGATCACCCGGACGCGCTGCACAAGGTGTTCTACAACCAGCACCGGCAACGGCGCGGGCTGGAGCCCATTGAATGACGTCGCCGACGGAATGTGAAAACGATTCCAAACCACATGGCAAAAATCAGCAACACCCCATTCATCGCGCGCCCGCAGTGGAGAACGCACTACCAAGGCTGGCATATTGTCGATTGCGCCGTGCGCGACAGGAACATCGTCTATCTGCTGGCGCGGCCCGATCTGGATGAGGAAAAGCAGTCCAAAACCTGGGACCACGACATCGGCACGCGCCTGCTGTCGATCTATCTGGACGAGCAGAACCCAGAGAAGCGCCATGGCTGGAGCGAGCTGGACGGCTTCAACCGGCCGCGCTGCGGCGTGTCGCACCAGCCCATCGCACAGGCACTGGTCGTCGCGCGCAACAACGAAGGCAGCGTCTATGCCATTGGCGGCGGCAAGCCCGGCGCCATGGAGAACATCGGCACCGATCTCAACCCGATCACCATGCGGGTCAAGTGCATCGGCGGCTACGCATATTCCGTCGGCCGCAACCGCAAGATCTTCAAGCGCGTGGCGCCGGGGCGCTGGGAGCGCATGGAGGGTCTGCCCAAGCCGGGCGATGAGGACTTCAGCGCCGTCGGCTTCAACGACATGGACGGGCTCAGCGAGCAGGAGCTGTATGCCGTCGGCGCGGGCGGCGATGTCTGGCGCTATGACGGCAAACGATGGACACACTGCGATTTTCCCAGCAAGGAGCAACTGGGCACCGTCACCGTCGGCCAGGATGGCAAGGTGTACATCAGCGGGGAAGGCGGCAATCTCTGGATCGGTGCCAAGGACACCTGGACGCAGGTGCACCAGGGCAACTCCAGTTTGCTGAACAACAGCGCGGTATGGTTCGAGAACCAGTTGTGGTTGTGCTCGGACTACCAACTGCGCGTGTGGGACGGCAGGGAAGTGCGCCGCCTGCGCCACGGCGGCGCGGATGTCGTCCACACCGGCCACATGGACGCGCGCGACGGGCTACTGGTGATCGCGGGCCTGTACGAAGTCCATGCCTATGACGGCAAGACGTGGAAGACGCTGGTGGCACCGTATTGATCACCTTCAGAAAGAATGACGATGAACCGCGAAGATTTAACCAGGGACATCACGGAAGCCGCCCGGCGCTCCTTCTCCGCCCTGCTGGCGCAGCACGGCAACGAGAGCTTCTACGCCTTTGCCCTCTACACCGACGAGGACTGCTACACCGTGGTGCCCGCGGCCAACTCGCTGGAGCGGCACCGCGAGAAGCTCGCGGAGATGGATGACGATGACGACCAGGCCGCCTACTACCAATGGGCCAGCGCCGAGTGGGCCTACGAGGGCTTCGCTGCCGAGCCGTTCAACCCCATCTGCGATCAACTGGCAGCGGCCTGCCAGGCGGTATCCGGCGACGCGGCTGCATTCGCCTCATTCAAGGCCGGCGTCCGCCAGGCCATGACCGATGCCATGCGCCGCCTCGATGAAGAAGGCTTTTTTGGCACGCACCGCGCCAGGGCTGTGCTGTTCATCACTTCGTCCGATTTTGACGAAGCCTCCGGCATGGAGCGCCGCTCGGCCCTCGCGCTGAACCCGCCGGAGTGCTCGGTGGATTTTCTGGCGTGGAACGGGGCAGCGGAGTGAACGCCCAGGGCGGGCTTTCGACCCCCACTAGGAAACAGCCATGACACCCAGCCCGTGGGCCGCATTCCTGGCCATCACCGGTTTTGAAGCGCTGCTGCGCGACCTCACCCAGCACACGCTGACCGAAGCACGCCGCGCCTGGCCGGGCGCGCCTGCCGGCTTTGCCTTCAACTGCAGCGCGGCGTGGAGTGACGTGCATATCAGCCTGGCTTACGACCCGGCGCGCGCCGCCATGGAGCCATCCGACTGGGAACATGAATGCGCCGAGGCCGAGCTGCCCGCAAGCGCCGCACTCTGGCGCGCGCGCTACGAGCCCGTGCGCGAACGCTACGAGGCCGAGCGTGAGCGGCACGCCAATTACCCGAAGCACTTTCTCGACACCCTGCGCCACCTGCTGGCCCGCATGGAACGCGATGGCGCGTTTGCCGATGCACCCGGCATCCGCCTGCTGGTGACCGAGGTGGACGCCGACACGGTCGCCGAAGAAGCCGCGTTGGCGCAGGTGCGACGAAACCATGGAACCCCCACATGAGCCAAGCCCCCATGAACACTCCCCACGGATTTTCCGAAGCCGATATCCACGCCCTGCGCGCGCACGGCATCGAGCTGTTCGCTGGGCGGCTCATCTTCGCCGCCCAGCCTCCGATGGATGAAGACGCCATCGCCGCCGTGCAGGCCCATTGCGCCGGGCCGCTGCCACCCGCGCTGCTGGCGCTGTGGCGGCAAACTGCGGGCGGGCGGCTGGACTACAACCTGAGCGTGGAGGTGACCACCAGCGAAGGCCCGCGCATCGAGGCCGTGAGCTGGTGCGAGCTGTTCTACAACGGCAGCGATTTCTACCGCGACCTGCAGGGCTGGATCGAAAACGAAGAAGAACAAGCCTGGGAGACCGCCGAGGACGCGGGCGAAGAGTGGAGCGGCAAACTGGCCTACCTGCCCATCGGCGGATTTGAATACTGCGACCGCATCTACGCCGTGACTTCGCCCGGCGCCCCCGACGATGGCGGCATGCTGGCCTGGAAGATGGGCCTGCCGCCCGCCTGGGCGCCCGCGCTGACCGAAGACGCCGTGGCCACCTTCGCGCCCAGCCTGCTCGCCGCATTCGCATGCCTGGCGCTGCACGGCGACCCGCTGGCCTCCAACGGCGAATACGGCGCCGGGTCGGAGCTGCTGGCCTACCTGGACACCTGCCGCAGCAATGGCCTGCCCGCGCCGCTGGCCGATGCGCTGCTGGCCTTCTACCTGCGCGCCCGCATCGACTGGCGCGCCCTGCTGCAAGCCGGCACGCTGCCCGCGCACCCCTACGCCGTGCGCGTGGCCCTGCGCCACGCGGTGGAGCAGGACGATGCCGCGCTGCTGCGCCACATCCACGCCAGCGGCGCACGCCTGGACGGACTGGTGGCGGGCGGCGACAACGCCTTGCAGCACGCGCGTTTCCTGAAGAAAACCAGCGCGATCACTGCGCTAGAGGGCTTGATGTGAAAAAAGGCTGTAGCGCCCGTCCATCAAGCGCAAGCAGCTATCCATAGCGAAGCAAATTCTGATGAAGAACACCCTCCTCGCATTCACACTGGCCGCATTCAGCAACCTGCCCAGCGCTGCACAAACCACCGCGCCGACAGCCATCCACGTCGCCGCTTGCGGCCTCGAATTCGATATGCCCGCAGGCTACAAGATCACCCGCCCGCAGCGCCAGGCCGACGCCCGCTACGACCAGAGCTGCGCGTTCGACATTGTCAAAACCAAGCCCGGGCCGCCCCTGCGCGGCGAATGCAAGGACGAGCAGGAGGGCGGCCAGCCGCCCTACCACGTGTGCGACTGGGAGGTCAACGCCGGCCCGCCCACGCCCAGCGTGCGGGTGGCGCGCATACGGCCCGGCACGCACGCGTGGCTGGACTCGTTCACGCGCACGGACGACGGCCGCTGGATGGTGCCCAACGCCCACGCGGGCGACCAGCCCGCCGAGGCCTTCAGCTTCTTCGGCAAACCTGCGTGGAAGGGCGAACACGTCGTGCGCATGTTCTGGTGGCGCACGCGCACCAAGAACTACACCGGCATCTACGCCGGTTCGGGCGGCGCCGACGTCACCCTGGTGCAGCTCGCGCCCGACCTGTTCGTGCAACTGGCCAACCCGCCAGACGATGCCCAAGGCGGCTGCCAGACCTTCTGCGCCAGCCTGCGCCTGGGCGCGCGGGCGCAGGATTTACCATGAACATTGCAAAGAAGCCTTCAATGTCTCAGCAGGAGACCTGAACCATGGAACTGCCCGACGACATCCACGCCTATCTGGCCGCCACCTTCGTACCCGCTGACCGCGAGCAGGCCGCCTTGCTGCTGGCCAGCGCCCGCACCGAGGACGGCAGCGAGCCCACAGCCCGCCTGCTGCGCTGCGCCGCCTTCGCCAGCGACGGCCAATTGGCACGCCTGCGCTACTGGGTGTCGTACATGGCGCTGGACTGGCGCGACGGGGTGGTGGCGGGCGAATGCGTGCAGCAAGACGGCGTGCCCGCCCACGCCAGGGACTTCAACAAGCCGCTCGCTCCGGACGAAAGACGCGCATGCCCGAGTCCTGCATGAACCTGCGTGGCTTGGTGCTGGTGGCCAGTTTCTGGCCCAACCTGGCGGCAGCTGCTGGCCCGCCTACGGCTGCGGACCGAGCCTGTCTGCGGCTGGTCGAAGCGGCCCAGGCCCGGCAACTGGCCGGCGCCGGTAAGAACGCCGGTAGGAGTGCCGGCAAAAGCGGCCAATACGTTTGCGAGCGCCAGCCGCAGGCCTCCGCGCGTTTCGTGTTCGCGCTGCGCTGGCGCAGCAACGGCCTGCCGGCAGCAGGCAGCAACCTGGTCGGCTACTACCTTGTCGATACGGCCAGCGGCCGCATCCATGCCTGGAATCTGGGCGAGGATCAACCTGGTGAAGCCCTGGCCGCTGTTCCTGTGGCGAACCCGCCGCGCGGCCCATCGAGCGATTGCCCCGGCCCCTGCGCTATCCAGGGCTTGCCACCCGCGCCTGCGCGCACGGGCCGCACGCCATGAGCGCGAGCGGGGAAATCCCAAACGGACAGGAAGGCGCCTTGCGCCTGCGCATTCCGCACGATTTCGCCATGCTGGGCGGCGCCAGCGAAGCTTTCGTGGACGGATTCGTGCGGCTGGCCGAGGACGACAAGGGGGTGCTGGTGAGGCTGCTGCGTGACGACGCGCGCAATGCGCAGGCCACGGCGGGCAGCGTGCTCTACGCCGCCCGTCGCGGCGGCGGGCATTCAGGCGCACGCCGCGTAGCGCACCCACCCGCCGCCCAACCCGGTGCGCGGCTCGTAGCCCACCCAGACCTCGCCCCAGCCATAACGGCCCGCAGCCCAGCCGCGCGCGGCCAGCCAGTCGCGCAGGGCCTGGGCGCGCCGCCGCTCCTTGCGCTCCGACCATTCGTTCCAGTCACGGCCATAACGACTATCGTCATCGTGGAACAGAAGGCATTCGGACAACGCGCCCCGGAAGAACGCCAGCTCGATGCCCACGATGAAGCCGCCATCGCTCCAAGGCACGAGCCGGTACCAGGTCCAGTCAGACTCCTGCACCACCGCCCTGGACGCACGCGGCACCACGACCAGCGCCGCGTGGCGGTCCAGCAAGACAGCTTCCTCCAGACCGCATGCAATGCGCAGCCCATCCGGGTGGTGCAGTTCAAAGGCAGGGGTCAGCGACCGAGCGGAGGAGTCTTCGGGATAACGGGGTGTTGTATTCATGGGGTCGGCTCCATCCCGGTTCATTTTGCATGTTGAAATGGCCAGAGCACTGGCCACCAGCCATTCGCAGGAATGACCGGCACGGCGCGCCCCCCGACAAGCCATGTCGCCGCCCCCTCTGCGGCCTGTCTTCCTCAGATAAAGCAAAGGTTGTCCATATGCTGAGTCGCTATCCCCGATTTCGCAACGGCGCATCGCACGGCCTGGTTCATAAGTTGGGCGGCTTGCCCTGGGGCCTGCCCACCCGGTTGTGGCCGGTTTGCGAGGAGTGCGGGCGGCCCATGAGCCATTTGGGGCAGTTCCCGGCCCGTTCTACCGATGCGGATGCACCGGTGTTGCCTTTGGGAGCAGACGAAGTGCTGTTTCTTTTCAAATGCGAATGGGACAGCGTGTGCAGCTTCTGGGAGTCCGATGGCGGGGCAAACCGGGTCTTGTGCCTGCCACGCAGTGAGTTGGGCGACGCGCCGGCCCAGCCGCCCGCCTCGCCCAACGGCGCGCCCGAATTGCTGCCCGAATGGGGCGTGGCGCACTGGCTCGCGCAGGATGATGGCGCACCGGCTGACCTGGAAGATGCCTTCTACGACTATGGGCGCCACACGGACCTGCCCGATGACATCGCCCATCCCCACTACTGGGCTGCCGAATGGCGCACCAAGGTGGGCGGCGTTCCCTATTGGACGGGCAACGGCGCGCAAGGCATACCGCCGGGGCGCCTGCTGCTGCAGATCTACAACTGCGTACCAATAGAGGGTGGCGGTTTTGAAGAAGTCGCCAATTTCTGCTCCGATGGCACGGCGTTTGTCTTTATCGATAGTTCCCAGTCACCGCCAGCCTTCGCAATGATCATCAACCGCTGAACTCTGCAAATGCCCGCGCTGGGCGCGCCCCCCAGACTGTTTCTGCATGAATATTTTACCCATGAAAACATGGCTCCAGCGCTTATCCACCAAGCGCAAGCAGCTATGAAAAATGATTAAAATACCATGAGATACAAAGCCTGGGAATACGCACTGCACCGCCGCGGACGAGGCTGCGCTGGTGAAGAACGTCAACGCCTTCCTCGCCAGCCAGGGCTGGCGCAAGCTCTACCGCAAGGTACCCAGCGGCATCCGCAACCCCGACCGCGCGAGCGAGGAGCCGCAATACAGCCACTACTACTGCCGGTTCCTCAAGCAGCGTCCGAAATGGTATTTCGACCTGTACCCCAACGCCGACGCGTCTGGCCGATCGCGCTTTCCCGCCCCCCCGGGGCGAGCTGGACACTGTTCGTCAACTACCCCGGCCATGAACACGACCGGCCCGAGGACACGGCGCAGCTCGACGCCTTCCGCGAACGCCTCGCCACCGCCACCGGCTTTGCCGCCACGCTGCTGCATGCGTACCAGCCGGGCGAAGATCGCCAGTGAACCCGCCCCTTCTGTGCCGACGATCCCAACAGCTGCCGTGACCGTGATCGTCGATAGATTTGCCGTCGCCACACTTGCAGACCTCCGCGCGCTGGACCGCAGCGCGGCGCTTGCCGTCGTCGCTTCGTTCGTGCTGCGGCAGCAGGGCAGCGTGCGCGCGTTCGACCAGCAGCACCGCACGCGCTTGGGCGACACCTTCCTTGCTTGCGTCGATGTGGCCGGCCGCGTTGCCAGCATGCCTGCGGCCGTGCCGCATGAGCGCATTGCCGCACTCCTGGCGGCCGCCTACGGCGAGGCTCCGGATTCGGACGACTATCCCGGCCTGGTGGCACTGCAAGCCCAGCACGCCATGGCCAGTGCCCACTATCTGCTGCGCTTTTGCATTGACGCCGACTTCGGCCATCTGCGCTGGGCGCTGGAGAAAGCGCTGGAAAGCATCGACGCGGTGCGGGTCGCGCGAAACCCTGGCCAGCCGGAGAGCGCGGCATTCGGGCACGAAGTGCGCGCACTGGAAACGCTGGTGCGCATGGCGCGCAACATGCCCCGAATCGACGCGACGGGTCTTCGCACCTTGCAGGACAACGCCCAGGCCCGGCCATAGGCACTAATTTCCATGGTCAAAATGGCCTCTACCGCTTATCCACCAAGCAAATCCTCCCATGGCGTACACCAACCACCTCCCCTCCATCGACTGGCTCGCACTGCTGCGGCGGGCTCCGTATTTCAGCGCGGCCATCGTGGATGCCCTGTGCGACGCGGACCCGTCAGCGTTCGCGCCCCACCTGCGCGCCGTCTATTGCTTCGACCTGTTCGACGCGCAGGTCTCCAATGGCGGCGTGGATCAGTACTTCGACAACGTGGCCGCGCACCTGGACGATGCAAACGCGGTGCCGGGCCTCATCGCCGCCAACCCCGTCTATGCGCCCGCGCTGCCGCTGATCGAGGAAGCGCATGCGATCTGGAATGCCGTGGCAGATGCCTATCCAGAGGACGAAGACGAAGATGAGGAAGACGAAGACGCCTGGGATGCTTACCAGGATCGTCTCGCCCCGCACGAAGACCGCCTGCAGGCCATCGCCACCGAATTCTTCGCCCTGCACCACGCCATCCGCCAGCGGCTGGAGCAGGACATCGTGCGCGACCCGCACCGCTACTTCGCCATCGCGCCCGTGCCCGGCCTGCGCGGCAGCGGCGTGGAGCACATCGCGCTCGCGGGCGGCGCGCACCGCCTGCGTTTCGAGGATGGCTTTCCCATCGGCCCCAACACCTTCGAGAACGAGGGCGGCGGCTGCGACGTCGTCTGGTTCTCACGCGATCGCATGCTGCTGCAGTGCGAGACAGCGGGCTGGGCCGAGCAGCGCAACCGCCACTGGATCCACTACCCAAGCCAGTCGAGCGGCAGCTGGACTTCTGGTTCTGGCGAAGACGCGACAGTGCGCAACGACCGCTTGGCGCTGGGCCTGGGCCACCACGGCCTGCACGAGACCTTTCTCCCCAGTGGCCAGCGCGAGAGCGCCGCGCTGCACTGGCACGGCAAGGAGTTGTGCAGCGAACATTTCCACCCCGATGGCTCGCCGCTGCTGCGCATCGAGCCGCACGGCAGCGGCCAGCGCTGGCTGCGCTACTGGCCCGGCGGCGCGCTCAACACCGAAAGCCTGCAGGAGCGCGACGGCCGCGACCGTTATCTACGCTGCCTGGACGAGCACGGCACCGATCTGGCGCCGGGCGGCAACGGCCGCCTGCGCGAAGTGCTGGGGCAACTTGGCGAGATCGTGCAGTGGCGCGAAGGCGAACTCGTGAACGGTTTCCTGCACGGCCCCGTGCGGCGCATGGCCTGCCGGCCCGATGGCAGCGGGGAGCGCGAGACTGAGCGCACCTTCTACAAGAGCGGCAAAGCGCAGTAACGCGCCAGCACGGGCAGGCGCTATTTTTTTATAGCTATCAGCGCGTTCTATAAAAGCGCTGGAGGTTAATTTTTCTTGAAACCCTAAAAGCAGGCGGCTGCGCCCGTGGTGAAGCTGGTTGGCGTCGTGGCGGACGTCAGGGCGTTGGTGTTGGCCCCATTCAGGTAATTGACGACATCGACGGGAGTTGTCCCTGCCAGGAAACGCACGCGGAATTGATCTCCCGCGCCGCCCGGCGGAAACATGCGCAGCCGGATGCTTCCGGAAGTGATGTCGTCCCACCACTGGCTGCTGATGTTGTTGCCGGTGATCTCTGCACACAAGGTACTGGCGAAGGCATTCGTGGCCGATTGCATGAAGATCGCATGGCCAACGCGGGTTCCCAAGCCTCCGCCATCAGGCGTGCCAAAAGTATTGTTCGTGGCCACCACCCCCACCTGGTCGCTTCGCTGCACCAACACCTCCATGCCGCGTTGGACGATGTTCTGGAACATGTTGTTTGTCACGGTCATCTGCATGCCGCCGCTGGTGCCATCGTTGGTGATGGACAGGCCATTGGTACCAGCCGCATTCGTACCCGATCCGACCGTTCCATTGCCGACGGTGTTGTTGCTGTACACCCCCTTGTACAGGCCCGTGGCGTTCGCGCCCTTGCGGAAGGTGGTGGGCGTGAAGCCGCTCGTGACCGTGCCGTTCACCGTGATGGTGTTGTTGACGACGCTGGCGTCCATGGTGGCCGCGTTGTCGGTCAGCATCTGCACGGCCCCGGAGTTGTTGGTGAAGGTGTTGCCATTGCCCGCACCCAAAGCACCCAGGTCAATGGCCACCTGGGCGTTGCCAATGCCCTGGCCGGTGAAGGCCGTCGCGAAATTGTTGCGGAACAGCGAGCCGGTGAAGCTGCCGTTCACGACCGCCGTGCCCTGGCCCACGAACAGGACGCCCTGTGCGGAAGTCGATACCTGGGGACCCAGGCCCTCAAAGGTATTGCCGTTCGCGGTCAGGTTCAGCGTGCCCGCGCTGTTCTGCACCTCGAACTGGCGGTGGTAGCTGTTCTTGAACGTGGAGTTGGTGATGGTCACCGTGCCCGTCAGGTTGACGAATTGCACGCCGTCCTCCAGGTTCTCGTTGCCCACGCTGTCCACCGTCACGCCGGTCATGGCCAGCCCGTTCACGTTGTTGCCGTTGATGCCGATCTGCTGGCCACCCGTGACGGTGGTGCCGATGAGCGACACGTTGGTCACGCCCTCCAGGTGAATGCCCGCGCCGCAGTTGGTGTTGGTGCCGTTCAGTGCATCGCCGCAGATGGCGGCCGTTTCCTGGTTGGTACCATTGTTGTTGAACGCCATGTAGTTCAGCGTCAGGTCGCGGGTGTTCTGAAACCAGCCGCCGCGCTGGGTCTTGTTGGCAATGGTGCCGCCGCTGCCCGCCACGGTGCCGACGCCGGTCACGCGCAGGCCGTTGAAATTGCCGGTATCCCTCAGCGTAATGCCGCCAAGCGTGCCGCCCGTGCTGTTCAGGGACTCGAAGGTAAGCCCTGCCGGGCCGATGGTGGTGGCGTTGACGTAGAGCACAGGCCCCGTCCCGGTGGAGATAGTATTGCCGGGGCCCTGCACCGTGACCGTGCCGCCGCTGTTGGCCGAGAAGCCCGCGCCGCTGGTAGTGGTGATAGCCATGCCGCCGCCCACGAAGTCGGCGCTGACGTTGGTGAACACGACGGCATGGTTGCCGCCGGTGTTGAAGTTGACCCCGCTCACCGTGATTCCCGCGGCGCCGGGCACGCCCGACAAGGTGCCCGCCAGCGTGGGCCGGCTGCCCGCCGGGATGGACAGGCCGCCCACCGCCAGCGCGGCCCCCGCGCCCACCAGTTTCTGATTGGCCTGAAGGTTGAACGCCCCAGTCGTCGTGCCTGCGCCGCTGTGCACGTAGACGGTGTGGCCCGGCTGGCCCAGGCTGCTGGGCAGGCTGTTGAGCGGCGCGTGGGAACGGCCATTGCCGCCGCCCGGCGCCGCGCTGTTGACGTACCACACCATGTTGCCCACGTTGAAGGTGATGGTGGCCGTGCGCGACACGCCGCCGGACGCGCCGGTGTAGGTGAACGCATCCGCGCCGGTGAAGCCCACGGGCGGCGTGTAGGTGAATCGGCCCGCCGCATCGATGGTGACCGATCCACCTTGGGTCGTGCCCCCGCTGCCAGCAGCCACGGTGATCGCCACATTCGACGCATCATTGCTCAGCACACCCGCCGCTGCCGAGGTGTAGGGCGTGCCCGGCGCGGAATGCGCCTCCGCCACCAGTTGCGTATTGCCCACCACGGCGTAGCTGTCGTTCACCAGGTTGGGGCCGACCGCAAAGCTCTGCTGCACCTGGGGCGCGGGCAACCAGCCGCCGCCTCCAGGCTGGTTGGCGTTGATGGTGCACGTGCCCGTGCCGCCGAAACTGACTGTGTTGCCCGCAATGGAACACACCGAGGCGCTGGCGGCATCGACGGTGAGTGCCACCGCCATGCCCGAGGTGGCCGTGGCCGTGGCGTTGTAGCTGCCCCCGTAGACCGCCGCCGTGGGCGCGGTGGAGGTAAAGGTTATGGCCTGCGGAGCGAACACGGTGAACGCCTGCTGCACCTGCGGGGCGGCGTTGTAGTTGGCGTTGCCCGCCTGGTTGGCGCTGACGGTGCAGGTGCCCGCCGTGTTGAACGTCACCGTGCCCGTTCCGCTGCAGGCCCCCGAGCCGGTGATCGTGACCGGCAGGCTCGACGTGGCCGTGGCCGCCGCCGCGTAGGTACCGCCCACGGTCCCGCTGGCGGGTGCGGTGGACGTGAAGCTGATCGTCTGGTCGCTCTTGGTCACGCTGAACGACTGCTGCACCTGCGCAGCGGCGGCGTAGTCCGCATTGCCCCCCTGGTCGGCCCGCACGGTGCAGGTGCCCGCCCCGACAAAGCTCACCACGTTGGTCGCCACGGTACATACCGCCGGGGAGCCGCTGCTGAAAGTGACGGGCGCGAGGCCCGAGGATGCGGTGGCGGCCACGATATAGGTGGCGCCGCCCACCTTGGCATCCGCCGGGGCGGTGCTGGTGAAAGCCACGGTCTGGCTGGCTGGGTTCACGGTCAGCGTGAAGTTCTGCGTGGGGGACGAGCCCGCCAGGTTGGTGGCGGTGAATGTCAACGCATGCGTCCCCGCCGCGCCGCTGCCCAGCGGGGGCGTGCCGCTAAGCGTGCCGGTACCGTTGCTGTTGTCCACGAAAGACATGCCGCCTGGCAGCGCAACGCCGCCGCGGGCGATGACCGGGTGCGGGTAGCCGCTGGTGGCCACGGTGAACGAGCAGGCAGCGCCCAGGGTGCAGGCCATGGCGTTGGCGCTGGTGACGGCGGGTGCCTCATTCACGGTGAGGGTGAAGTTCTGCACCGTATTGGGAGTGATGCCGTTGGCCGCCGTGAGGGTGAGCGGGTACGCCCCACCCGTGCCCGGCACTGGCGTCCCCGCTAGCGTGGCAGTGAGTGGCGTGCCGGGGCCGTTGTAGACAAAGCTAACGCCCGTGGGCAGCGTGCCCGTCTGGGCGATACCCGTCGTGGCCGGCGTCGCCGTGGTCTGTACGGTGAAACTGCCCGGGGTACCCGCGGCGAATGCGGTGGTGTTGGCGCTGGTGAACACCGGCGACCCGCCCAGGGTCAGCGTGAAGCTCTGCGTGGTGTCGCCCGCGCTGTTGCTGGCGCGCAGCGGACACACGTAGCTGCCGCTGTCCCCCCCCGCCGGAGTGCCGCTGAAGGTGGCGGTGTTGCTGCCGCTGGTGCCAGCGAAGCTAATACTGGCGGGCAATGCGGGCACACAGGCGCCGCCGTCGATGGTGATGGTGGCGCCGGGCGCGGCCGTGGCTGTTACGGTGAAGGTGCCGGCCTGGCCGGTGAGGAACGTCGTGGCATTGGCGCTGGTGATGGCGGGTGCGAGCTGCACCGTGAGCGACACGGTAGCGGGGGCCGAATCCAGCGTGCCGTCGTTGGCCTTGAACGTGAAGCTGTCTGCGCCACCGTAGCCGGCGTTGGCCGTGTAGGTGACGTTGGGCGGCGAGCCGGAGAGCACCCCATGGGCCGGAGGCGTGATCACAGCGTAGGTGAGTGTGGCGTTTTCATAGTCGCTGCCGCTGAGCGAGAGCACCTTGCCCACACCCGCCACGGCGGTGGCGGACTGCGCTTGGGCGACGGGCGGTGCGTTCAGGGCCACGTCCACACGCAGGAACAGCAAGCCGGGCTCGGAAGTCGCGTAGAGCGCTCTGATGTCGGTACCAGTCCCTCCCACCACGTCACCGGCCGCATCACTGGCGAGTGCAGGCACGCCCGTCCAGTCGGCTACCAGCCCGTCTCGCACGATGGCGGCCAGCAGTTGGCCTGAAATCGCCACCGCCAGCAACGCGACTCCCAGGCGGTGCAGCCCCGCCCAGCCCTGGCGCCGCGCTAGCCATAGCGCGGCTGCCAGCAGCAGGGCCGTAGCCAGCAGCGCGGGCATGCTCATTGTGGGAATGCTCGTAGCTCCGGGTGGTGGGGGAGCAAGCAAGATGGGTCCTAGCAAGGCGTCTTCACCCATGACGCCGCCCGAGCCCGCCGCAAACAGGCCCACCCGCATCTGCGGCCCGACGCCCGGGGGCAGTTGCTCGGACCGAATGTAGGTCTCCACCGCCGCCGTGCCTGCCGCCCCCATGCCAGGCGCGATCGGCGTGGGCGTGTTATCCACCACCTGAGCGGGTCCCAGGCTACCGCCTGCGCATGCCTGCACACTGATGGACTGCGTGTGGTATCCCGTATCGTCCGCTTCCACGACGGTGATCAACACACGTTCGGCCCCGACGAAGCTACCTGCGGTCCTGGTCACAGTGCAGCCGGTCCCTGGATTGTTGTCGGTGTCAAGAAGAAGAGTCAGCGTGGTCGTAGCCGCCATCGTTGGCATAGCCCAGGAGAGGAGCAGGCAGGCCAATGCGGCAATCATCTGCCTGCTCCAGCGAGAGCTAGTGCTTTCCTCATCCCGGCACGCGTGGCTGCGGCTGGTCAACTTCATGAACCGAAGTGAGTTCCACTGTTTAGCCATGAGCATTGCCCCTCCGATAATCGTGTAGTAATTTTTTGGCTCACATGCCGCGACATGAGCAGCATGTGCGAGCCGGCCGATCCCGCGCTGAAGCCGACTGAAGCTCCAGCAGCGCTATTTGCACTAGGCGCCGCAATTTGCACGTCATAGCATTTGAATATTCGGGTCCAAATGCTCAACACCTCGCAGCAGGCCCCTAGGAAAAACCCAATCGTAACCACCTGTTTTAGACGTTGTCAAAAAAAATGCAATGACAAAATAGCCGTAAATTCGGCCTCATTTGGAATGCAAGGCTGATTGAAATCTCACAAAGGGCGTCGAGCACAGTGATGCATGGAAAGGTCGTACGCACCACCACTGGCGATACCAAAGCCCATGCCCTCTAGACCGGGTCAACCGGCAGTTCCGGGTCGAGCGGCCGACCATTGGTGAGTCAGCGACTTCATGTACGTCTCGACTTGGCAAGGCTGGCTGTACGCAGCCTTCGTCATCGGCGTATTTGCCAAGCGCACCGTGAGCTGGCGGGTAAGCATGTCCAATGCACACACACTTCGTTCTTGATGCGCGCGAGTAGGCCCTGTCTGGCAGCCAGCTTGGCCAAGGACAGCACCGTGGCCCATGCGCGGCTCAACGCGTGGGCGGCCGGCAAGAAGCGAGCCGAGGGCAAGGTGACCGCTCCA
Source organism: Acidovorax sp. GW821-FHT10E04 (assembly GCF_059415185.1). NCBI lineage: Bacteria > Pseudomonadati > Pseudomonadota > Betaproteobacteria > Burkholderiales > Comamonadaceae > Acidovorax > Acidovorax sp. GW821-FHT10E04. Next base: position 894,022 of record NZ_JBWKMT010000002.1, on the reverse strand, counting down.
CTCAGCCTCATAAACAATGACCGGCCGGAGTTCGTGCCGGCCTGAGGTCAAGTCCTCAATAAAAATCAGGATCTAACGCCAGTCCATCAATCGCTGGCAGCCATCAAAACAATAGTTAACCAGCCCTGCGGCGGCATGCTGCACCCCAGCCTGCCAGCAGCGTGGAGAGCAAGGCCAGACATGTCCAGTACAGCGTGGGGATGGCGGCAGGCTGTGCGCCGCCGCCAGGTGGCGCCACCACGGACAGCGGTGCCTCGAACGCACCGATGTCGCACGCCGGGCCTATGGGCGCGTCACCCCGCGCTGATTAGAGAATCGTATGGCCCGATTGCGCCAGGATGTTCGAACTGGCTATTCGCCGGCTCACTTCGAGTAGGACTGCGTGCCGCGTTCATCATGACACCTAGTTCACTCCGCGCGACTCAACGGACACGGTCCGTAGGCATACCTGCACGATGTCCTGGAGCGTCTGCCTAGGCAGCCGGCCAGCCGCGTCGATGAGCCCTTACCGCACCGGTGGCGCCGGATCGTCGATTGAATGACCGCTCGCCACCGTTGTGAAAGCAAGCGGCAACGGGCCCGAAGCCGACGCTGGCCCCCATTCCCCTAAGCGGTCATTGATTCGTACCCCAGTTGCTTGCGGCCCAAAAGCGACTGTCGAGAGACCTGCCTTAGCAAATTCGCAGGCTATAGTTGGGCCAGATGAAGCCTGCGGGGTTTGCGGGAATTTCTACACCTGAATGTTTGAGCAGCCCTGCGCTTGCAAACCCAGGCTGCAAGCCGCTTTCAGGAGGAAAAATTGTCCAGAGTATCCCGAACAATCCAGTTTATTCCCCAGGTTTTGCGGTCTAAGTTACGTTAGGCCGCACACTTTCAGCATGATGGTGATCCCCGCAAATGTCCAATCCATGTGGCGCGAGTACTTGGACATCGTTCGTGATGTCGAGGAAAGTCGCTTCTATGAGGCTTTCTCCTTCGGCGACTCTCCTGCAATGGCAGACGAACTCGGACAGTTGGTTCTAAGTCGCATAAAGCGGGCGACCGCCGGCTCCGTCTGGTCGTATGAAGATGCCGGGAAGCCAATTCCGAAGAAAGGCGATCTCAGTGTTGTCACTGACTCCAGCGGAAAGCCGTTATGCATCATCGAAACCATTCAAGTCGATATAGTTCCCTTTGATCGAGTTACATCTGAGTTCGCGTCCATTGAGGGAGAAGGTGATGGTTCTCTCACGTATTGGCGGGACGCGCACAGAGCTTACTTCACGCGGGAATGCGCTTCTTCCATGCGCGTCTTTTCTGACTCTATTCCCTTGGCCTGTGAGCAGTTCAAGGTGGTTTATCCGCTGCCAGCGCAAAGTGCCGGTTAGCTTAAGCGCTAAGCGTTGAGCGTCCGCTTGAATCGCCCCGGGTTTTCTAGACACCTCTGAGCCTCAAACCTGAGGCCCAATAGGAGGTGCCATGAGTAAGCAAAGATACCCCGAAGAATTCAAGACCGAAGCGGTCAAACAGATCACCGAGCGTGGCCACAAGGTGGCCGACGTATCCGCCAGGCTTGGTGTTAGCCAGCACAGCCTGTATCAGTGGATCAAGGCCCATCGAATGCCCGCAGCGCAACATCAAGCGCAGGGGTCACAGGCGGATGAGCTGCGCAAACTGAAGGCCGAGCTCAAACGTGTGACCGAGGAGCGCGACATCCTAAAAAAGGCCGCAGCGTACTTTGCCAAGCAGTCCGGGTGAGGTACGCATTCATCGAGCGGCATGAACACCAGCACAGCGTTCGCCGCATGTGCAAGCTCATGACCGTGCACCCCAGCGGCTACTACGCCTGGAAGTGCGATGCGGTGAGTTCTCGTGGCAAGGACGATCAACGCTTGTGGCCTGCTCAAGCACGCGTGGCTGGAGAGTGGCGGCGTCTATGGCTATCGCAGGCTCACGATGGACATGCTCGACCTGGGAGAGCGCTGCGGCAAGCACCGCGTGGCCCGATTGCTCAAGCTTGAAGGCCTGCGTTCACAAACTGGCTATCGACGCCGACCTGGCCCGCGTGGCGCCAAGCCAGCGGTGGTGGCACCAAACCATCTGCAGCGCCAGTTCAATGTCAGCGAGCCCAATCAGTCATGGGTGACCGACATCACCTACATCCGCACCCATGAAGGCTGGTTGTACCTGAGCGCCGTCATCGACCTGTTCTCCAGGCAGGTGATCGGCTGGTCCATGGGGCACCGCATCGACACTGAGTTAGTGCTCAACGCGCTGCTGATGGCATTGTGGCGCCGGCAACCCAAAGCCGCTGTCACCGTCCACTCTGATCAGGGCAGTCAGTTCACTGGGCATGCATGGCAAGACTTCCTGCGCGCTCACAACCTGGTTTCCAGCATGAGCCGTCGGGGCAATTGCCATGACAACGCCGTGGCCGAAAGCTTCTTCCAACTTTTGAAACGAGAGCGAATCCGCCGCCAGATCTACCCAACCCGCGATCAAGCCAGAGCCGATGTCTTCAATTACATCGAGATGTTTTACAACCCTAAGCGACGCCACGGCACTGCCGGAGATACTTCACCGGTAGAGTTCGAAAGACGCCATTTCCAACGGCTCAAAAGTGTCTAGGGAATCCGGGGCGATTCAGTTAGTGCCCTCAGGCCGACTCACTGCGGCCTCCATCGTGCCTCGCCCGGCGTCACACCGTAGTGCTGCTTGAACGCCCGGCCCAGAGCCGACGCCTCTGAAAACCCACAGGCACATGCAACGACCTCGATGCTCATTCCCGCGTTACGTGGCTCCTTCAGCATGGCATGGGCAGCTTGGAGGCGGGTGTGGCGCAGGGTTTCTTCGTAGCTGGTACCTGCCGATGCCAGCACGCGCTGCAACTGACGTGCCGATATGCCCTGGCGTGCAGCGAGCGATTGCAGACTCAGGCGGCTGGTGGCCAGGTGAGCGGCCATGTCGGCACGTACAGCCCGCAGCCTCACCGCAGCCAGACTATTCTCCTCAGCCCAGGCAGCATAGTCGGGCGACTGGCCCATGGCCACGGCCAGCATGTCCTGCAGCTGGCGCACTACCAACTGCTGGCTGCCGGCCCCTTCCAGGGGCTCTGATTCGATCAGTTTACCGTAGCGCTGCAGCAGGCCCAGCATGGGCGTGGGGCGCAGAGCCAGCATGGGGGCTTCACCTAGGCGCGGCAACATGCGCTCCATCTCGGAATGCGGCACGCGCAGGGCCCACGATGCACCTGCCTGCTCCATCACGATCTGCATAGGCCTCGCCTGCGATAGCAGGGCCGCCTCGCCCGGCCGCACGCGCAGTGCATCACGGCCTGGCTGACCGATGGTCATGCCCACTGAGGGCATCACCAGCATCAAATCGTCCTGCCCGTCCTTGCAAAAGGCCGCCGTGCGCGTGCTGCTTACGGCGCTGGCCTGTGAACTGCCCCAACTGGCACCCGGCAAGGTGCGCAGCCCAGCCTCGTAATGCAGCGGCTGGTTCTGGTGGACGGGGGCAACATCCACCCGCATCAAGCCGGCCAGGTAGTCGCGCATGGCCTTCAAATTCCGGTCGCCGGGCATGCCGGACAGGCGCAGCGTCGCCGTAGGGGCCGCCGCTTCTGCGGTCTGGGGTGAGTCTACAGAGGGGCTCATGCGCCGCTCCTTTCCTGTTGTGTTTCCGGTTCGGATACCTGCACAAATTGTCGCAAATAGGGCGTGTCGTGTGGCGTCATTTCCTTGGCGTTTGCCGTCATTGCCGCAGCCCTGGGGGCACTGAAAAATCTGTGGATTGAGCCCTGTCACATATCAACGGCTATCAAGATAGTTAGCTTGATGCGCATGAATGGCGGGCGCTAGAGCAAGAAAAAAGTACACCTTATGACATGCCGCCCCCTGTCCTCGACGCTGCTGCTCGCCAGCCTGTTCTGCGCCTCTGCGGGGGCCGCCACGGTCATCGTCACCAATGTGGGCGACGCACCGCTGGGCGGCGCGGTGAATTGCAATCCCGGCAGCGCCACTTGTACGCTACGCGCGGCCATCGAGCAGGCGAACGCCAACATCGACGCGGACACCATCGCCTTCAACTTTGGCGGAACGCCCACCACCATCAGTCCCGCCACGCCGCTGCCCGCTATCGCCTCCCAAGTCACCATCGACGGCTACACCAACGGCGGCACCCCCAACAGCGCCGCCACGGGAACGAACGCGGTCATCACCGTGCGCATCGATGGCGCGAATGCCGGCGCCGACACATTCGGCATTCATCTGCGGCCCGGCGCATCCGACTCGGTGGTGCGCGGCCTGGCCATCACACGCTTCGGCCATGCGGGCATGCTGGTCACTTCCAACCAGACCTACGACGTGTACCGGGTGCAGGTTCTTGGCAACTTCATCGGCACCGACGGCAGCGGGTCGCCGGACGACGCGGCCGGCCTGCTCGCCAACCGGCACGGAATCTACGTAGCCAACTACGCCCAGAGCACCTCGGTCGGCGATGGCTCCCCCGCCGGGCGCAACCTGGTCGTGGCCCGCACCGATGGCATAGGCATCGCCGCCTCCGACAGGGTGCTGGGCACCCGTATCCACGACAACCTCATCGGCACCGGGCGCAGCGGCAACCAATTGCGTGGCGACGCGGCCACCGGCGTCCAAGTCTATGGTAGCAACAGCGTCACCATCCGCACCAACGTGATCGGCGCGCGCCAGACGGGCATCGACATCGTCAACGAGAGCGACAGCAACGACATCCAGGCCAACCGCATCGGCGTGGGCGCCGACGGCGCCTCGCCCATCGGCGGCAGCGGCCACGGCGTGTTCATCCGCAATCAGCAAAACATCAACCAATCCTTCCCCTGGCACAACCGCGTGGGTGGCGCGGGCGCGAGCGAGGGCAACACGATCGCCCACTGGGGCGGCAGCGGCATCCGCGTGGAGCACAACCTCTTGCAGGTGAAAAACCCTCAGGGCAATAATTGGCGCGGCAACAGCATCTACAGCAACGGCGCCTTGGGCATCGAGCTGATCGACCCTGCCAACCCAGCCGCCGTGGGCTCCGACCCCGCGCAGCCCCAGCCCATCTGGGCGGTGCGCCAACCCATGATCGCCAGCACCACCGGCAGCGCCGCCGGCACGCAAATCTACGCCACGCTGATGGACAGCCAATCGCCCAGCGCCGTCTACCGCGTGGAGGCCTTCGCCAACACCGCCTGCGATGCCAGCGGCTATGGCGAGGGCCAGGTCTTCCTGGGCGCGGCCGACGTGCAGACCCACCCCAGCGGCGGCTGGGCCGGGACGCTGGCCTTTGCCGCCCTGCCCGCCGGCCACACCCATGTGGCGCTGACGGCCACCCTCATCGGCAAGAACGGCTACGCGGAGAGCTCCGAGTTCTCGCGGTGCGTGGCCGTGCAGGTGCAAGGCGGCGCGGGCGGCGACGCCACGCCGCCCGCAGTGACGCCGGGCAGCGCCAGTGTGCCGGTGAACCAACCCTTCAGCCACACCCTGGCGCAGTACGTGACGGCCACCGACGGCGACGCTCTCCAGCCCTACGCGCTGCTCGGCACGCTACCGCCGGGCGCGGCCTTCAATGCCGCCACAGGCCAGCTCACCGGCACGCCCACCGCGCCTGGCACCTACCCGCTGATGTTGTCCGCCACCGACAAGGACGGCACCGCCAGCGCGGTGTTCACGCTGACAGTGACGGGCACTGGCAATCCAGGCGGGCCGGGTGGGCCAGGCAACCCAGGTGGCGCCGTGGCCGTGCCCACGCTGGGCCACGCCGCCTTGGCGCTGCTCTCTGGCCTGCTGGGCGCTCTGGGCCTGTGCCACCGATTCACTATCAAAAAGAGAGCTATTCGCGTCTGATGGACAAGCGCTAGTACCCAAAAACACTCAAAAAAGGCCTACTGAGGAGGAACCATCCATGCAAACCATCCGCACCCTGTCCGCCGCGCTGCTGCTCGCGTACCTGTTCTGCCCCCCTGCGGGGGCGGCTACCTTCGTTGTCAACGAAGAAGGTGACGGCATCGACACTAGTCTGGGCGACGGCCTGTGCACCACCACGGTCGGCCACTGCTCGCTGCGCGCGGCCCTGCTGGAATCCTCCATGCACGCAGGCCCCCACCGCATCGAATTCAACGTCCCCACCGCGCCCAACACGCCCGCCGTCATTGCGCCCAACTCGCCCCTGCCCGTCATTGCCAGGCTCATCGTGATCGATGGCACCACGCAGCCTGGCTCCAGCGCCAACACGCTGGCGGTGGGCAACAACGCCGTCGTCAACGTGCGGCTGCACGGGGCCAACGCGGGCGCGGCAAACGGCCTGCGGTTCGACGCGGGCGCGTCCAACTCGGTGGTGCGCGGCCTGGCGATCACGGGTTTTCAGAACAACGGCATCGTTCTGAACGGGCTGAACGTGCCGGGCGGCCTGAGCGGGGTGACCATTGCGGGCAACTTCATCGGCACCGACGGCTCGGGCTCCATCGCCGATGCCACGGGCACGCTGGCCAACACGCGGGGCATCTTCATCTACGACGGCGCTGCCAACACCATGGTGGGCGGCAGCGCCCCCGCTGACCGCAACCTGATCGTGAGCGGTTCCCTCAGCTTCGGCATTTCGGTGAGCTCCACCTCCACCGGCACCCAGGTGCGGGGCAACTACATCGGCACCAACCGCGCGGGCCTGCTGCGCGTCGGCACCTATGTGGGGGTGGCCGTTGACGCATCGGGCGGCAGCGGCCTCTATGGCAACGTGATCGGCGCCATCGACACGGGGGTGCTCCTGTATGGCGGCGTCAGTGGCGTTTCCTTGCAGGGCAACGCCATCGGCGTGGGGGCGGACGGCGCGGCCAACATCGCGGGCTCCGGCAGCGGCGTGTACATCACCAACGGCGGAACGGCCTGGAGCCCATCGCTCATCCGCGTGGGCGGCGCCGACCCCGGCGAGGGCAACACCATTGCCCACTGGGGCGGCAACGGCGTGCGCGTGGAGCGCAACGATGCGGGCGCGCCCGACCTGCATTACCACAGCATCCGGGGCAACAGCATCCACAGCAACGCGCTGGCGGGCATCGAGCTGATCGACACCGCTGGCGGCAGCGTCACGGTGAACAGCGGCCAGCCCGCCCCCGCCATCACCAGCACAACGGGCAATGCGCAGGGCACAGTGGTGAACTTCAGCCTTGCCAACGCGGCTGCCAATGCCACACATATCTACGAGGTATTCAGCAACGCCACTTGCACGCCCCAGGGGCGTACCTACCTGGGCGGGCTGCAAGCGGGTACCGACGGCAGCGGCACCTACACCGGCAGCATCAACCTGCCGGCCGTGCCAGCAGGGAGTTTCCTGACCATGACGGCCACGCACAACTTCGGCGGCAACAACCAGTTGGAGACTTCCGAGTTCTCGGGCTGCGTGCAGGTGCAGGCCGGCCCGGGCGGCCCCGGCGGCAATCCGGGCGGTCCCGGTGGCCCCGCCGCCATCCCCACACTGGGCCATGCGGGGCTGGCGCTGCTGTCTGGCCTGCTGGCAGGCGCGGGCGCGCTGCAGCGGCGCAAACGAGGTTGTGAATAGAAAGTGGTTGAAGCGCCTCCTCAGCGGGCGCCAAAAGCTATCAGATCGGTACCTGACCGATCATGTGGGCGGCTCGAAATCTCTGGCGGCCCCAAGCCCCAGCGCGGGCATCCGCAAAAGCATCTGCGTGCCCCTCCGCGACACCGTCGATTCGGTGCAGCATATGGACGCCACGGGCAGACGCGCGCCGGCGCCCGGCCCCGTCAACCCCTGGGGCTTCTTCGGCGCCATCATCTGCTACGTGCCCATCAGCAGCACGTCCACCGGCTTCGACACGTTCACCTACACCGCCATCGATGTCGATGACAACGAGAGCGCGCCCGTCTCGGTGACGATCGAAGTTTTCGAGGTCAAGGTACCACCGATATGAAGTATCCAACCGCCGCCGCCCCGGCCCTGCTGGCCTGCACTGCCCAGGCCGCCCCGCTGCAATGGGACGCCTGCCCCTGGGGCCAGACCTCATCGGGCAGCGCCTGCACCGGCACGCCCGCGCTGCTCACTTGGCAGCAGGCAGCAGGCCAACGCCGCGCTCCACCAAGGCCAAACCGACTGGCGAGTGTCCAACCGCACCGAGCTGGAATCCACCGTGGACTCGGCCGCGCCGGGCGCAGGCACCTTCTGGTCGTCCACCAACTCCCACCCCGCGCCCGCCCAAGCGTGGGGCGTGGATTGTTGCGACAGCGCCTCGCACCCCGCCGCCAAGACCGCCGCCCTGGCCTTGCGCCTTGTTCGCGACGGCACGGCCGCGCAAGCCTTCCAGTCGCCCGGCCCCGCCACCACGCCCGCGCTGCCCCTGCCCAGCCAGCCGGGCCAGACGGCGCAGGCCGTGGTGACGGGTGGCGGGGCGGGCTGCGGCTTTACCCACGCGCAGTTCGTGGCCGCGTCCACCGCGGCCCCGCCCCCTGCCAGCGTGAAGTTGGCGGCTGACCTGTTCGATCTCATCCTCGAAGGCTGCACGCCCAGCCGCACGGTGCAGATCACCATCACCTCCCCGCATGCAATGGCCGCCAACCAGTTCTGGAAGCACGGCCCCACGCCCGGCCAGGGCGCGCACTGGTACGCCTCCCCGCGAGCCACGATCAGCGGCTCTGCGGTGGTGCTGACCCTGACCAACGGCGCGCTGGGCGACGGCGACCTGGACGCGACCAATGGCCGTATCGTGGATGCAAGTGCGCCTGCGATGCCGGTCGCCCCGGCGACCATCCCCACGCTGTCGCTGTGGGGCCTGCTGCTCCTATCGACGCTGTTGGGGCTGGTAACGTGGCGATGGCGACGCGCGTAGATCGCTATATTGTTGATCTCCACGCAAGCCGAACCCAGCGGCGATGCGGAAAAAAAACATGAACTACTAGGAGGTAGTTCACATATTCGTACAGAGACAGAATTCGCGCCAGATAAGCCATACGTCAAATGTTACAACCTTGTCAGGCCAGACCGCCGTCGGCAGGGCTACCCAGAAGGAGGCGGCTGTTGACCACTATCTTTCTCACAATCTCTGCATTGTTGCCACCGTAAGGGCGCAGGGCTACACTGGTCGTAGGATGTTGACTGCATGTAGTTGCGAGACGCTTCCTGAAAGCAGGAAGACCGTGTTGACCGGTAAAGATTCTCTGAGACATAGGGACGCATCGGTACGCGGAGCGCGTCAATATGATGCTCGATGCTTTCATCGAAAAGATGGCAGGCGGCAACAGACGGCCGTGGTGCTCACTATCGCTGGCAGGCTGGCTATCGCGGATCGCAGATGTGAAGCTCATTTGCTCGATGTCACGCAAGGGGTGCTCGCCGGACACGCAGCCTGCGGAGGCCTCTTCTTGCTGACCTCGTGCAGCCTGACGGATTCGTGGACGTTGAGGAACTCACCATGCAGCCTGCCATTGAGTTTCGGTTTTCTCGGTGACCGATCCATTCGGGCTGTTCCCAAGCGAGTCAATGCGCTATAGGCCTCATCTAGGTTCACGATACTACGCTCCGATTCGTGCTGTCCGAGATCAATCCGTCGCTCTTTCGATATTCTCCAGGCGTTACGCCCCAATGCTTTTTAAACCCACGCTGAAGCGTGTCTACCGAATCCAGTCCACACCGATGGGCAATTTGATCAATGCTCCAATCCGTCTCGCGCAGTAGCAATGCGGCATGGCTCAAGCGGGTTGTCAGCACGTACTTCGACGGACTACTCCCGGTAGCCCGCTGAAACAACCGCGTGAGATGCCGCGGACTGAGGGATATATGCTCTGCCATGGTCTCCACGCTCAGGTCGTTGGCCAGGTTCTGGTAAATCCAGGCCAGCAAATCCCTCATTGTGTCGCTGGCTTGCGCCTGGGTGTTCAGGAGCGGACTCATCTGCGGAGACTGGCCAGGGCGCATTCCTGACAGCACCAAGAGACGCGCAATTTGTGATGCGCAGTCCCTACCCAGGTCCTCTTCAACCAACGCAAGCGAAAGATCAATCCCCGTCAGGATTCCGGCGGAGGTCCAGACGTTTCCATCACGCACAAATATCTGGTCGCTGACCACTGTCGTGCCAGGGCACAGACGTTGAAGCAGTCCACAGGCACTCCAATGGGTCGTGCAGCGTCGTTCTTGTAGTACGTTGGAATGCGCAAGCGCAAACGCTCCAGTACACACACTCGTCACTCGGCGAGCACTGGATGCAACTGCCTTTATCCATTCAGAGAGATCACTACGTTGCAGTTCATGGAGCACCACATCCTCATGCCCTCCGGCAATGATGAGCGTATCGATCGATCGAGGATCAATCGCAGCCCAAGGTGCGTCGGGCAGGATCGCAAGTCCAGCATTGGAGTTGACGGCCTTGTCATGCGCCGCGAGCACGCGCAGCGCGTAGCTTCCCGGAAGCCAGACGTTCGCCTTGCTAAAGACGCTCAGGGGACCTGCAATGTCAAGCAATTCCACCCCGTCAAAAACCACCACGGCCACCTGTCTTGCCGACCCAACATTGGCTGATTCTGCGGCAATTTTGTCATTGATATTTCTCATGGCCGACTCTACAAACAAGCTGTTGCTGATGGATTTCTTTGCATAGGACTAGTGCGCATTTCAACACCAAATCGCGTCCTGCCGGTCCAAATCTGATAGATATGAATACGCGTTTTCTGAACGCATTTCCTCCAAGGGGAAAGCAGTGCAAGCGCGATGAGGGTGGTTCAAAATTGGCAGTGCAAACAACGGTTGCACTGCTGTTTCGGAATTCCAAGATATCTACGACAACAGGAAATCCGATGGAAAAACACAGATGTGGGCACGCTGCTGCAAAGGACGGATCGTGCGATGTAGGCAGCCGCCACGGGCAAGAGGCGCGTTGGCACAGCAACTCAATGCCGAACCAAAAAAAGCCAGGCCACTCGTACACACCTCCATGCCGCTGGAAGTGCTGCTCCCCGGCGGTTGCACGTTGGGCACGTATTGGATCGCGCCCGCTCGGCCCGCTACAAGGTTCTGGAAGAAACCTAGGTGCAGATCATCATTTGACACAGAAAAGTCGGTCCGAGGCGCCACCAAAGGCCCTCCCAATCATGCAGTTCAAAGGCAACGGCATGCGAACCAGTGAATCTCCTGCCGGTTTAAGGAGATCGAAGTGCTGGTGAACAGGAACGAGAGTGGACAGGTCAAGGGTGTTCCACCACAGGAACGAATGGCAGCCAAATCCAATAAACAACAATGGAGGGAAGAATGAATCGTCTGAGTATTTCCACTCGGCTTGTGGCAGCTTTCTCAGCCATGGTGCTTCTGCTTATTATTCTGGGGGGCGTTGCATTAGCACGATCAGCAAGCCAACACACAGAGCTCAATGACATCGTCACCAGGCGGATTCCCATTACCAAATCCATGGGCGCGCTGGCGGATGGAGTAAACGTTCAAGCCATCCAGTTTCGGAATCTTGCGCTGTCGACATCCGACACCGTCGTCAAGCCATCTCTGGAACGAGTGGCGGGTGCGCGGGCATCGATTGCAAAGGAACTTCCTACACTCACCGACTTGATCCGATCTGAGAAAGGGAAAGAGATCCTGGCTCGCATGCAGCAGCACCGAACGGGCTTCCTGGGGTTGGGCGACGAGTACATCAGCTTGATTCAGAAGGGAGAGAGGGACGAGGCGTTGAAGTTGCTTCAAGATCGACTTCGGCCTGTGCAACTGGAGTACCAGAAGACGATCCAGGAACAGGTCGACTACCAAGCCCAGGTCACTGCGGCCGCTGGCGAGCGGGCGGAGGCTGCGGCCAGATCCTTGGAACGCGATGTATGGATCACCGGTGCGATAGCAGTTGGATTGGCGATCTTCTTGGCGATCACCATCATCCGCTCCATCATCCGCCCGCTGGCACAGGCAGTGGAAGCGGCGGACCGTGTCGCGAATGGTGACCTCAGCGGCCATATCAGCGTGAAGACAACGGACGAGACGGGTCAGTTGTTGAGCGCGCTACATCGCATGCAGCAGAGTCTGGTGAATACCGTCAGCGCAGTACGGCAAAACGCTGAAGGCGTGGCATCAGCCAGTTCGCAAATAGCCTCGGGCAACAACGATCTTTCAGCCCGGACGGAACAGCAGGCCAGCGCATTGGAAGAAACCGCCGCATCCATGGAAGAACTGGGTTCCACCGTGCGCCAAAACGCGGACAACGCCCGCGAGGCCAACCAGTTGGCAGTGAATGCATCCACCGTGGCGGTGCAGGGTGGCGACGTAGTGGCTGAAGTAGTCGAAACCATGAAGGGCATCAACGACAGCAGCAAACAGATTGCAGACATCATCAGTGTGATTGACGGCATCGCTTTTCAGACGAACATCCTGGCCTTGAACGCTGCGGTGGAAGCAGCCCGGGCGGGCGAACAAGGCCGTGGCTTTGCCGTGGTGGCCGGTGAAGTCCGCAGCTTGGCTGGCCGCAGCGCCGACGCCGCCAAAGAAATAAAAAGCCTTATCACCGCCAGCGTGGAACGGGTCGAGCAAGGCACCCTTCTGGTAGACAAGGCAGGGACAACGATGACCGAAGTGGTCACATCCATCAGGCGGGTCACAGACATCATGGGTGAGATCAGTGCGGCCAGCAGTGAACAAAGCGCAGGCGTCGGCCAGGTGGGAGAAGCCGTCACGCAGATGGACCAGGTAACTCAGCAAAACGCGGCGCTGGTGGAGGAGATGGCCGCAGCAGCCAGCGCACTGAACGCCCAGGCGGGGGAACTGGTCCGTGCTGTAGCGGTGTTTAAGCTGCCAAACAACGGTAGAAGTGACAGTTCCATCAGTTCCCCAACATCCCCTCAACAGAACAAACCTCCAGCGATGCCGCTGCCAGCCCTGCGTGCGGTACCAACCGCTCCTGTGACTAGTCGCGTGGCCGTGCTAAAAACAGGGCAGCGTGCCTCCGCCATTCCACAGGACCAAGCCGTGAAACATCCTTCAGGCAGAAATGAGGAATGGGAGAATTTTTAGAAGGAGACGGATGATGTCGGCAGAGATTTTCTCCGCTTGCTTCTCACGCCACTCTTCATCGCATCCTGCTTGCGCTGGATTTTCACTTTCTTCCCAGAGGACCGTGCGAAAGCATGCAGAGTTCATCGAAACCAGGGGCGTATCGGAAGCGCTGCCTAGACTCAGGAGAGTGAGAACTCCAGGGACGTCGTGCGCCATGCCGGCATGAAGTTGTACAAGGACAAGAAACGACGCAAGGCCCGGGTCTTCAAAAAAATGTCCCGACAAGCCCGATCAAGTCAAGATGATTTCTGCGGCATCGGGCTTCTCGAGCAACTGCTCACCAAGCATCTCACGAAGAGATTCCTCGATCATGCTGGACATTGCATCCAGAGCAAGGTCGTTCGGAGCCATCCCAAATGGCTCCTCGATCTCCGCCGCCACAGCCTCCAAAGCAAAGAAAGTGTATGCAATGAATCCCGCGACAACGGGAGTCATGGCCCCAATGGAGTCAACCAGACCAAAGGGTAGAAGCAGGCAATAGGTAAAGACTGTTCTATGAATCAGTACGGAATATGTGAACGGAATCGGTGTGTTGGCAATCCTTTCACAGCCGCCGAGTGCATCGCAGAGGTGGGTCATAGAGGATTCCATGACCGGGACGAGCACCGGCGACAGTACACCTTCCTGGCGTTTTTCACGAACCCAATGGCTTGCGTGAAGCAGCAGTGCAGCCGGTTTGTAGCGCAAATTCTGCAAGCGGGCACAATCACTGTCCGAGAGCAGGCGCCGAAGATCAGGGGAAGGGTCACTGCCGCGCAACTGATGTCTCAGAGCATGGACAAAGGCAATCAGATACATCGCGAAGTCGCGCGTATGTGATGGATCATCGATGTGTGTAAGGGCTTGCCGAACCAACGAGCGTGTGTCATTCAACAGGACCCCCCACAACATGCGTGCCTCCCAGTAGCGCGCATAGCTTGTACTGTTGCGAAACCCCAAGAATATTGCCAGAGTCAGGCCGATCAGCGAAAACGGCACGAAGGTCAGCTGGATTTTCCACTGAAGAAGTTGCCCGTGGCACATCGTCACGAGCACCGCGAATCCCGTCGCTGCAACCAGTTGAGGGGCGATGTCAGGCAGGACCGACCCTCGTAGCACAAACAGCATACGCAGCCAGTGAGGACGTGGACGGACGATCACGATGAGTAGAAAAATAGAACCTGTGAAGCCACCAGAAGCCTAGCATTCATCGCAAAAGCTTATCTCGTGTTGTGGAGAGGGCATCCCGATCAGCTAACCGGATGCCCCTTACCTCTGGCTTGAGGTTGTCAGTTTGACACTGGAGAAGCATGCTGCCCGCAGCTGATCCTGATATGGGGCACAACTGGCACTCGCATCCCAGCAACAAACGCCCGTTGTACGTCATTGTCCCTCGGATGGTTCGCAGGACGAGAAGGGGCGATTTCGTATCCAGCGATACTCATGCAAGCAACAATTGAACCACCGACGACCTCAACCATTGCCTCACCCATGCCCAATTTTCCCGAAGATATTTACACGGAACCCTCCAATCTGGATGGAGATACCCTCGCCAACCTCGGACCGTTGCGCAGAATGGCGGGCGTTTGGCGTGGCGAGAAAGGCATTGATGTCAAACCCAAGGCACAAGGGCCAAAGACACAGGTCTACGTCGAGCACTATGAGTTGCAACCGATAGACCCTCAAACCAATGGCCCACAGGTCCTGTATGGCCTGAGATACCACACCTACATTCACAAGCCAGGCCTGAAGAAGATGTATCACGACCAAGTGGGCTACTGGTTGTGGGAGCCCGCCACCCAAACTGTCATACATACCCTGGCAATCCCACGGGGCCAAATCGCCATGGCAAGCGGCCAAACGAGCGCAGAGTCAGATAGCTTCGAACTCTCAGCCACGCACGGAAGTCTGGTGAACGGGATCGTGTCCAACCCATTCATTGAGCATGCATTCACTACCATGGAGTGGCGTATCAAGGTCATGTTCAACGCTGATGGGACTTGGTCCTACGATCAAGACACGGTAATGCAAATCAAGGGCTTGGTCGAACCTTTTCACCACACCGATCGCAACACCCTCACGAAAATCGCCGAGGCGACACCGAATCCATTGGCCGTCGGGAACTGATCGGCAGACCTCGGTCTTGAACCGACCCGCAAACTTCGGCGCGATTCGGTCGCCTCAGCAGCAAATGCTCATGAATGGGGTTACGAGACAGCGCTGTGCGATGGATTGCCTCGTGGAGGAACAGGTGCCGACGCTGTACGCCCCCTCCCCTTCTCGCACACCAATGGCGTGGCAGTTCTGCAGATGACATCTCAAAGGGATTGCAGTGGGCGAGGCCAATTGACTGCGCACGCGCGCAAAACCGAATCCGCCCTCTACAAGGACGGACCTGGCGCGATGAAGGGCACGCTGGAGCCCACAGCTACTAGATTCTCAATGGGAGAGTTGCTTCAGATGGCGGTGGGCTCTTTCCGGTTAGGAGCAGCCCCAGGGGCGCGGCCAATGTGTGGTCTTGGTGCGCAACCTACTGGGCACACTGCGCAATCGCGAATTAGCGCAGTCCACCAGGGACATTGCCTCCGAAACTGACTTGGAGTGCCCCCTAGCCGACGGCCAGCGTACAGCTGGCATCTACCGCTGCAGCGTGATGCTCTCCAGTGCCGCTATGCGATGCTCGATGACGGTAAGGCGTTCAGCTTGGTACCCTGGAGGCCCGTGATCGAGCAACGACTGGGCGGGTAATTTGCCGCAACGATGCAAGGCGGCGGAGTCGTATATGGAAAACTGGACACTACGGGGTCCGGAGGATGGTCTGCTCGGAGCCGGCTCGCTGGCCGTGCATCCGCGGGCGCTGCGGGTGGTCCTGTTGCACGCGGTAGTGCAGGATGACGTCGAACTGCTGGAGGCCAAAATGCTTCAAACCCGCTGGCGCCGCAGCGCCACGAAGCCGAGCGTGGCGGCGGCCAGCGACAGCAGCGCCAGCGCCCACTCGCCCAGCGTGGGGACGGGGGTGATGCCCAGGCCGGGCGGCGGCGGGGTGCAGGCGGCGTGCCAGGGCGTCTCGCCCGTGGCCACGTTCCAGTCGTTGCTGACGGAGGGCGTGAGGTGGTTGGGGCAGAGCTGCGAATCGTTGGTGAGCAGCGAATTGGGCGCTGCGGGCACGGGACCGGTGAGCAGGTTGTCGTTCACATACAGGCGCTGCAAACCCGGGGGCAGCGTGGGAATGCTGCCCGTGAGCTGGTTGTAGCCCAGGCCCAGTTGCTCCAGCGCGGGCGCGCCGGCCAGCGAGGGGATGGCCCCCGTGAACTGGTTTTGGCGCAGCCCCACCACCCGCAGCGCCGGCAGGTTCTCGAATGGCGGGAGGCTGCCGCTGAACTGGTTGTTGAGGGCGTAGTACCACTGCAAGTGCTGCAGCCCAGCGGGCGCGGGCAACGCACCTGTGAACTGGTTGTTGCCGATACTAAAGAACTCCAATTGCGCCAGGCCCGCGATGGCCGGCACGGGGCCAGCCAGTTGGTTGTTGTACAGCTCGATGGCCTGCAGGTCCGGCAGAGCCGACCAGTCGGGCAGCGGCGTGTTCGCGGGACTGACCAGGTGGTTGGACGAGAACTCCAGCCTCGTGACGGTGTCGCCCGTGCAGACCACGCCGTACCAGGTGCACTCGGTGCCGACGGCGCCGCCCCAGTTGTCCTGCTGTGTCCAGTCCACGCCGCCGGTGGCGGCGTAAAAGTCCAACAGGTATTGCCGCTGCGATGCGGGAATGTCGGCCTGGGCACTGCCTGCGGCCAGCAGGGCAATGAGGGCAAGAAAACGGCGGAGTAAAGAGGCTGTCATGGTGATGGTTCTTCTATGAAATAGATAGCTGCTTGTGCTTTGTGGGGGGGCGCTGGAGCCCAATAAGGCTTCAGACCCTACGCCGCTGCAGCGCGCCCAGGCCCAGCGCGGCGGCGGTGAACGCGAGAAGAACCAGTGCCCATTCGCCCAGCGTGGGCACGGCAGTGGTGCCGCCCAGCCCCGGCGGCGGGGCGGTGCAGTTGTCGTACCAGGGTGTTTCGCTTGTGGCCGCATCCCACGCCGGGCTGTTCGAGGGCGTGAGGTAGTTGGGGCAGAGGTGCGAGTCGCCGGCGTCCAGCGCGTTGGGGGCAGCGGGTACGGGGCCGGTGAGTTGGTTGTTGCTCACGTTCAGCCGAAGCAGCCCCGGCGGCAGGACGGGGACGCCGCCCGTTAGCTGGTTGTTCTGCAGGGCCAAGATTTCCAGGGTGGACACGCCGGTGAGCGGTGGAATGGGACCGGTCAGCTGGTTGTCGCGCGCCGTGAATCGGGTGAGCGCCGGGAGGTCGGAAAGCGCCGGAATGCTGCCGCTGAACTGGTTCGCGTTGACGTTGTAGGCATCCAGGTGCTGCAGTCCGGCAGGGGTGGGCAGCGCACCGGTGAACTGGTTGACGGCGAGGTTGAAGTCCTGCAACTGCGCAAGGCCCGCAATGGCGGGCGCGGGGCCCGTCAATTGGTTGTTGCCCAGGGCGATTCTTTGCAGGTCAGGCAGCGCCGCCCAGTCGGGCACGGGAACGCCCACGGAATTGACCAAGTGATTGCTGCTCAAATGCAGCTCAGTGACGGTGGTGGCACCCCCATCGCACGTCACGCCGTGCCAATTGCACTCGGTGCCTGCGCCGCCGCCCCAGCCGGTGTTGTCGATCCAGGTGGGGCCACCGGTGGCAGCATACAAATCCAGCAGGTACTGCCGCTGCGATGCAGGGATGGCGGCCTGTACGCTGCCTGCGGCCAGCAGGGCGAGGATGATGGAAAGGCCGCTGAAACGGCGCAAAGGACGAAAAGGGCGAAGAAATGTGCTTGTCATGGCACAGCCTATTCTGGGAAAAGGGCTGTGCGGTGTCGTTGTCGGCAACGACAAATGACTGGTTCAAAACGACATAAAGAGCAAAGGCTCCGGGCGTCGCGTGCGCAACGCGCAATACTCAACCTGCGTTGCGCACCTCGGTCGGCGTCATGCCGAAGCGCCGCTTGAAGGCCCTGCTGAAGGCGGAGAAGTCGTCGAAGCCGTTGTCTTGCACGATCTGCAGCACCAGGCGGTGGCGCTGGCGGGGATCGGCCAGCGCGGCGCGCACGCGGTCGAGCCGTGCGTCGCGCACGAAGTCGGAAAAGCAGGTGCCCTCGCGCGCGAACAGGCGCTGCACCTGGCGCGGAGTGAGGTGGTGCCGGCGCGCGATCTGCGCCAGGCTCAGTTCATGCTGGTCAATGCTCGCGAGGATGTCGCGCCGAATCAGTGCCAGGCGCGGTACGTGCAGTGCATCGCTCTCGGGCGGCTGCTCGCTTCGCGCGACAGGCGCGAGCATACGGGCCATCAGCTCCAGCAGGTGCGACTGGGCCGATTGCAGCAGCGGTAAGGACAAGGCGGGGTCACCGGGCATGCTGGCAAGCAGTTGTGCATAGCCCATGGCGAGAGCGGGTTCGGGCATGTCTGGGGGCAGTAAGCGCAGAGGGGCTTCTTCCAGCCCCGGCACCTGCTGCGCCAGAGCGGAATGAGGCACCAGAATGGCAGCGCTGCAACCGCCGTGGGGCGTGATGTATTCGTGCACGCGCGCTTTGGAGATGATGCCGAATCTGCCGTTCGAAAGGTCAATGCTTTCACGCGGCGTGTGGACGGTGCTGCGGCTCCAGCTCACCCCCAGGTACACGTCGTCAGCACCATCGCGCAGCATCTCGGGCGAGCGCCAGATGTGCATGGGCGTGTGCTCGGTGCGCACGTACACGCAGTCGTCGCCCAGAGGCATGACGGTAGCTGACAGATCCAGCGGAACCGCGCCCTCGCAAGGCCACAGATCCACGCGCATGACCTCGCGGCCCAGCAGTTCGCGCACTGCATCGGCTTTGTCGCGCCCGGCGTAGTCGCACGAGGACAGGCGCATTCTCTGAGGAACGGCGAGCGTTTCAGGCATGGTGGCTCCAGGGAATGATCACCGCAGTGTAGATGCCCGCTGGTAGTGGTCGGCCGGATGGGGTTGTGCGGCAAGTGCTCCGGGCGTCTGCTTTAACAATCAGACTGCTGGCAACTATCCGGTAATAGTACGCATTCGTAAAGACTGAGCAAGTGCCCGCAACCAGCCTTGAGCAGGCCTGCTTGACCGCCAGCCATCAAGGTATCACAGCGCGTACTTTGAATAGCTGACCATCCCCAGCAAATAGTGGAAATTGCGGCCCCATTGACGCCAACACGCGATAAGTACTTCTCCGCCTCAAAAGTACTGCGCGAACCATCCGCGCCGAGAGCGGTCTGTACTACCCATGAACGATCTTATGCCGGATCGCATACATCACGAGTTCGGCGTTGCTCTCAACCCCCAGCTTGCGAAGAATGCGCGTTCGGCTGGAACTCACCGTCTTCACGCTGATGAACATCTTTTTGCCGATTTCAGTCAAGGAAATGCCTTGAGCAATCATGAGCATGATCTGGTGCTCGCGGGCGGACAGCTTGTGGTGCGGCGGCTGGTCGTCGTCTGCACTGGCCGTCTGCAGCAGTAGCCGCTGAGCCGCGATGCTGCTGAGGTAACGCCTGCCAGCGGCCACCTCGCGGATGGCGTGGATCAGTTCCTCGGCCTCGGCATCCTTGGTGAGATATCCACTGGCGCCCGCGCGCAGCGCCACCACGGCGTACTGCTCGGCCGGGTACATCGATAGCAGCAGCACCGGCATCTTCGGAAACTCGGCGCGAAGCGACGGCATGGCCTCCAATCCGCTGCGCCCTGCCATGCTCACATCCAGCAACACGACTTCAAAAGGGGCGCCCCGCAGCTTGGCCAACATTTCACCCACATCGCGCGCTTCATCCTCCACGCGCATGTCCGCTTCGTCCGAAAGCAGCTTGCGCAGCCCCGATCGGAAGATGGTGTGGTCATCAACAACGAGGACTCTGATCATGGTGTCACGGGTATTGAAAGGTGAAGGCTCGTGCCCGCCCCAGGCGCGCACTGCAGATCCAGGGTGCCGCCCAACTCACGTGCCCGCTCTTTCATGCCAAGCAGGCCTCGAGCATCACTGCGGTGGGGGCCTGCGGCGAGGCCCACACCATCATCGCGGATCTCCAGCGACAGCCGATTGGGCGCCTCCTGCCGCAAGGACACCCAAACCTTCCCGGCACGAGCGTGTTTGGCAATGTTGATCAGTGCCTCCTGGAAGATGCGAAACACACTGGTCGCACGGTCGATCTCCAGCCCCTCCAGCGTGTCCGAGGTTTCCCACTGGCATTGCAGCGCATGCCGCGCCGCAAACTGGCGCAGCTCGCGCTGCATGGCCGAGGCCAGCCCCAAGTGGTCGAGCCCGCTGGGCCGCAACTCCTCGGACATCTCCCGCACCGACTGGATGGCCTGGCGCGTGATGTGCATGAGGTCCGCAGCGATCTCCTGGAGCGCAGGATCGTTGACCCGACGCTGCACGCGCTGAGCGTTCATCTTGATGGAGGCCAGCAGCCCGCCCAGCACATCGTGCAGCTCACGCGCGAACAGGGTCCGCTGGCGCTCGCGCTCCTGGTTGATGTGCGCAGCCAGTTGCTGCAGATCGTTGCGCGCCTGGCGCAGCTCTTCTTCGCGCAGGGTCTGCTCGGTTACATCAATGCCCACCCCCATCACCGCAGGTCGGCCCCGGTAGGCCATGCGCGAACCATGCACCTCAAGCAGCACGATACGCCCCTGTTTGTGAATGGCAGGGGTGATGTAGCGCACGCTGTCGATCTCACCTGCGATCCGCTGGTGGTACATCTTCAGCGTGTAGTCGATGGACGATGGAGGGACGAGGTCGCGCAGCGACATGCCGACGATCTCGGAACGGCTGCGCCCGAAGAACTGGGCCCAGGTCTCGTTCGAGTACACGAAGATTTCATCCTGTATGACATAGATGCCCGTGATCGACTGCTCGACGATCGCTTTGAATGACAGGTCCAGATAGTCATCTGCGGTCGAAGGTGGAAGCTGGAGCTGCATGGGTCGGTCGTGGCGGGATCAATACAGGACAACGGTAGGGGGCGGGCGCTCTCGCGTCAAGCGGTGATCGTGGGGGTGACATAAGATCCGCAGGTCACCACCAGGTCACCATGGCGTTCGAAGTAAGCGGACTTGGTCATCGCCTCCTGCGTGAGCGGGTGCAGCCAACGATAGCTCACATGGCCACTACCCTGGCGCCGCGCGCTGGCGACGATCTCGGCCACGAAATGCTTGCCATCCAGATCCTTGAAGTTGCGGCCATCTACACCGACCAATCGGGTGTTAGTGCCATGGGCAACACAGTGAACGTCAGTCGAGTACAACACTAGGTAAAGGTCCCGGTCGATGAGTTCGACGTTCTGAGGGGTGTTGACCTGTTCAATCAGTGCGGCGCCGCCACGGCTCCGTAGTATCCCTACGGCCCGCTGCACGAGAGCCTTTGCATCATCTGCGCTGGCATGGGCTTGGGTTCCCAGGTCGAAAGACGCCACCGATTGCACCAGTTGCAGTGCCTGCTGGTGCAGCGCTGCGACCGGTTCGGCAGCATTGCGACTGAGCGATGCGTTCTGACGCGTCAGCACATCCAGATCCGCGATAGACGCACCAATTGCATGCATGCCTGCCGTTTGCTGCCGGACCGCCGTAGCCATGGCCTCGATGATGCTCGCCACCTGCTGTACGCCGTCCAGCAGTCCCGCCATGGTCCGGCCTGTCTGTCCGGCCATCTCGGCACCGGCATCAACACTGCGGGCCGACCCTTCGATGAGGGTGCGCACCTCGCGAGAGGCTGCGGCGGAGCGCGTTGCGAGGTTGCGCACCTCGTTGGCCACTACGGCAAACCCTCGCCCCGCGTCCCCCGCCCGTGCAGCCTCTACCGCAGCGTTGAGTGCAAGGATGTTGGTCTGAAACGCGATGTTGTCGATCAGGCTGATGATCTCGCCAATCTTGCGCGAGCTGCCTGTGATGCTGCCCATGGTTTCCACCAGCCGTTGGATCACCTGTGCGCCTTGCTTCGCTTGCTCCAGCACGCCGTTGGCTATGTGGTGCCCCCGTTGGGCATCATCGGCATTGGCCTGCAGGGCTGGTGCCAACTGCTCCATAGAGCCGTTGACATCGTCTATCGACGACGCCAACGTGCTCATCATGGCGGCAAAGCGCGTGTGGTCGCTGCCCACATGGCCCGAAGATGTCGCGATGGCCAATGTGCCTGCATGCACATCGCGCACCACGGCAGCCATGCGCTGCTGAAGCGCGGCCAGATCCTGAAGCAGCGGTTCCGCCGGGTCTGCACCGCGCGGATCTTGCGGCGGTGCCTCCAGCGCGCCCGCCACCAACTGCTGCACCTGCCTACGTGCCTGTGCCAGACGACCGGCGTTCCGGGCCGATCGAATGGCCAGCCCAGCATAGCAACAGCCGGCAAGCACAAGGCAAGCCATGACCCCCAGCTGCATCTGGCTTGGCGGTGCCATCGCCAATGCGGCAACTCCCCCCACCACGGAGAAAGCCGCAAGCGCATGCGCCGCCACACCAGCACGATCATTCCAAACTGTGAGCAACCCCATGGAATGTTCCGATCCTTTTCCGGGAACCATGTCTTGGAAGCGGTCTGACACTCAGAACACGTGCTGCAAGCCTACCTCGTAGCCGCTCTTGCGCGCGGGTGCCTTGCTGTCATGCGCGAAAGTTGTGTATACGCTGGTGCGCTTGGACAGGAAGTGGTGATAACCCAGCGCCAACTTCTGCGAGGCAACCACATCGGCGCGCTTGTAGTGCCCGAAGCTGGCCCGGAACTGGCCCGTGCCCACAGGGACCACCGACGACAGGGCCCATGTGCGCACGCTGGCATCGGTGTGGTCCGTACCACCAGCCACCATGGCGTTAAGCGTGAACGCGGCAAAGTCATAGCCACCGAACAGCGTGGCGAGCTTGGAACGCCCGTCGGCGGGCTTCTCGTAGCCGAAGCGCAGTTGCCAGGGGCCCGGCGCAAAAGCCAGTGCATACGAGTACGGCGTCTTGTGCGGAGTGCCCGACCAGCCAGGATTGGCGTCCTTGGCCGCCACCTGCGCCGTGAACGAGAAGGCACCCGCGTCGTAAGCATAGGTGGCAGCATCGTTGTACCAAAGGTTGCCGATATAACCCGTACCTGCTGCAAAGCCGTTTGTGGTGTTGTCCCAGAACCAGGGGTCCACCAGGAGCTGCGGCAGCAGCGCCGCCGTCATCTGCCGCCCCAGCGTGAGTGAACCCCAGCCTCCGCGCAGGGCCACAGACGACTCCTGCGTCCAGTAGGTGCCTGCAGGAGAGTTGAGCACCGCGCCAGGCGCGTTGGTCGTACCACTGTCGGCGTTGATCCGGGTCGCCAGCTTGAAGCTGGCCAGCATGCCGCCACCCAGGTCTTCAGTGCCAGCAAACGTGAGGTGGCTCATGGAGCCCGTCCCCATGCGCGTCTGTCCGGCCCCAATGTCTTTTCCCACGTTCAGGTCGATGCGCCCCGACAGTGTGATGTTGGACTGCGCGAAGGCCGACGTGCTGGCAAGCAATAGGGCCGCGGCGGGCAGTGTGATGCGGGCAATCATGGCGTGTGGTCTCCTTCCCTTCGAGGGATCTGTTGTGGTTAAGTAAAAATGAGGGGACAGCCTGCTGCGCCCCACGGGTCGTGGGGCCTGCGGGACCGTTGGCGCAAGAACTCCAGCGCGGGGGTACGGCCTCAGGCCAAGGCCGTCAGGGGTTCGTGCGCTGGCGCCTGTGCAAATTTCTGGCGCAGGACTTTCTTGTCGAACTTGCCCACACTGGTCTTGTCGATGGCTTCGACAAAATGGATGCGGTCGGGTACGGCATAGCGGGGGATCAGGCCTTGCTCGACATGCTCCAGCACCAAGGTGCGCAGGGCCTGCTCGGTGGCAGACCCATTGCCAGGGCGTTGCACCACCACGGCGATGGGCCGCTCACCCCAGCGTTCGCAAGGAGCGGCCACCACGGCGGCCTCGGCAACACCCGGGTGGGAGGCCAAGAGCTGCTCCAGGTCGAGCGAAGACACCCACTCGCCCCCGGTCTTGATCACGTCCTTGATGCGGTCTACTAACCGCAGACAGCCGCTGGCATCGATGCGGCCCATGTCTTGGGTGTGCAGGTAGCCACCTTGCCAAAGGGCTTCCGACGCCTCGGCATTGCCCCGATAGCCCTGCGTGAGCCAGGGCGCACGCACCACCACCTCCCCCACGGCTTTGCCGTCGCGGGGTAGCGCGTGCAGGGATTCATCCACTACCCGTAGGTCCACCAGCGGCACACTCCAGCCTGCAGTCAGGCGGAAGTCATCGGGCACATCCAGGCCCGGCTGCGCGGGATGCTGCGCCAGCGTGAGGAGCGGACAGGTTTCCGACATGCCATAGCCCGTGAAGATGTCGATACCCTGTGCCAGCGCCTCCTTGCACAGGTGGGGCGGCATCACCGAACCGCCCGAGACGATCTTCCAGCCTTCAAACCGGCGCCCTTGGGCAGCAGCCAGCACCATCTGCAGCACAGTGGGCACGCCGTGCGAAAACGTCACGCCTTCGCGCGCCACCAGGTCCACGATGTGCTCAGCCCGGAAGCGGCCCGGATACACCTGCTTGACCCCCATCAGCGTGGCCACGAACGGCAGACCCCAGGCGTGCACATGGAACATCGGCGTGAGCGGCAGATACACGTCGCCGCGGTGAAAACGCTGGTGCTGCGGGCTGGATGCCAGGCCTGACGCCGCCGCCAGCGTGTGGAGCACGATCTGGCGGTGGCTGAAATACACCGCCTTGGGAAGACCCGTGGTACCGGTGGTGTAGAACGTGGTGGCCAGCGTGTTTTCGTCAAAGTCGCGGAACTCAAAGGCCGTAGGCTGCACGGCCATCAGCGACTCGTACTCACCCACCGTCGGCAGCGGCGTTTGTGCGGGTTGCGCATCCTGTAGCAGCACGATGCGCCGGAGTTGCGGCAGGCGTGGGTGGATGACTTCAAGCACCGGCAGGAAGTCGGCATGCACCAGCAGCGTGGTAGTACCACTGTGGTCCAGCGCATAGGCGATCTGCTCGTTCGACAGCCGGATGTTCACCATCATCAGCGCGGCGCCCATCATGGGCACGGCAAAGTAGCTCTCCAGGTAGCGGTGGCTGTCCCAGTCCATCACCGCCACCACATCACCCGCCCCCACACCCAGCGACTGCAGCATATGGGCCTGCTGCGCAATGCGGCCCGCAAAACCCCGGTAGGTGGTTCGAAACAGATCGCGGTACACGATCTCCTGATCCGGCGCGTTGGCCAGCGGGGTGTGCAGTAGCTGCTTGATGAGCAATGGGTAGCTGTAAGCGGACGGGGTGCGCTCGATCACGCGGTCTTGGGGTGTCTGCACGCTGGTCTCCTGGCGTTCTTTTGTAAGAGTGCGCCGAGCGTAGGCAAAGGGCTGCGATCTGGATGCCAGAAATTTCTGTACGACAGAGCAGATAAGTCCATACCGCAGAGCGGGTCCATGGCAGAAAACCCTGGCGTGCCGGACGGAAAAATCCCGCAGACGCCCGCCGCCTACGCACCCAGCATCGCGCACCACAACACAAGGAGACATAGGTGGAGCAAATTTTCTGGCGCAGGCTGGTTGTTATCGGGGGGCTGTGCGGGGCCCTGTCAGTGGGCGCGGCACCCGTGGCGGAGCTGGTGGTGGGGCAGTCGCTGCCACTATCGGGCGAGCAAGCTGCGCTGGGGCGGCAGTTGAGGCTGGGCGCCGATCTATGGTTCGCCCATGTCAACGCCACCGGCGGTATCCAGGGCACACCAATCCGCCATGTGGTGCTGGATGACGCCTTCGATCCACCCAGCGTGGTGCGCAACACGCGCCAGCTGGTGCAGCAGGAGCAGGCGTCCCTGCTGATGGGCTACCCACTCGCGCAGGGCGTGCGCGCCCTGCTGGCGCAGAAGCTCCTAGTGGCGTCGGGCGTGCCACTGCTCGCACCCGCCACTGGGGCGGAGTGGCTGCGCGAGCCAGTGCATCCCCAGGTATTCCACGTGCGCACCGGCCACGCAGGCGAGGCCGAGCACCTAGCCGGACACCTGGCCACGCTGGGGGCACGCCGCATCACCATGGTGCACGCGGCCGACGAGGACGGCCTCGGTGCCCTCGAAGCCTTGCGCACAGCACTTACCCGCAAGGGACTCACCCTGGCAGGAGCCGCCACCCTCGGCCCGGAAGGATTCGACGCCGCTGTGACGGCCCTGCGGGCGTTGCGGCCCGAGGCCATTGTGCTCATGGCGTCCACACGCCAGGTCGCCGCATTCGCCAAAGCGTACCGAGGCACGGGCGGAACGGCACAACTGCTGAGCTTTGCGCGGGCCGACCACCAGGAAGTGCTGGCCCAGGTCGGCTCCACTGTGGCACGGGGGATGGGCTTCACGCAGGTTGTGCCTTATCCCTACGGAGGTGCCCGGCCGCTGGTGCGCGAATACCGGGCTCTGCTGGCCACCTACGGGCCCATGGACGCCGCTCCCAGCTACGCGGGCTTCGAGGCGTTCATTGCCGCCAAGGTGCTGGTGGAGGCCCTGCGGCGCGCAGGGGGCACGGCCTGGACGCCAGGCCGCGTGGCTACCGCACTGGAACAACTGGGCACGCTTGACCTGGGCGGTTTTGTGGTGCGCTATGGCCGGGACGAGCGCCAGGGCGGGCGCTATGTGGATTTCACCGTGCTGGGCAGCGAAGGGCAGCTGCTGCGCTGACACCGATGGGTGCATCGGATGCCCTGCAGCAAAAAAAACAATAGCAATAAATCGAATGCAGACGATCACAAAAGCCGTTTTCTCTCGCACTCCACATACCAGAGCAGCCATTGCGCGAAACACAGCAGGCAGAAAATTCCCTCAACGCCCGGGGAATTTTCTGGCTGACGGTGCGCAATGGCGCGATCTACGATGCGCCGGCCAGACAACGAAAAAAATCGAAGGAGACATATGAGCACAACGAACACCAACGAAACGCGCTTCAGCGTGGCAGCAGCCGATGGCCATGCCATTGAAGCGTATGCCTGGGCCACGCCAGCCGCTTTCGCCGCACCCCGCGCCGTGGTGCAACTGGTGCACGGCATGTCCGAGCATATTCGCCGCTACCGCCATGTGGCCCAGGCGCTGGCGGCACAAGGCTACGTGGTGTACGGCAGCGAGCACCGGGGGCATGGCCAGTCGGCTTTTGATGCAGGCACGGCCGGCGATTTTGGCCCGCGCGGTTTTGCGGCCTTGGTGGACGACATGGCTGCAGTGACCCGTGCGCTTCGAGAGCGCCATCCCGGCCTGCCTGTCATCATGGTGGCGCACAGCATGGGTTCGATGGCGGCACAGGTCTATCTGATCGAGCACTCTGCACTGGTCGATGCGGTCGCGCTATCGGGTACCGTCGCGCTGGAAATGCTGGATGTGCGCACCTCGGGTTGGACGCCCGAGACGGCCAACGCCAGCGTGGGCACACCGATCACGCCCGCCGACTGGCTCAGCCGCGATCCCAGCGTGCCAGCGGCTTTCATTGCCGACCCGCTGTGTGGCACGCCATTGACCCTGGAGTCGCTATTCTCTATCTTCGACGTGGGCAACCGCACGGCGGACACGGCGCTGTATGCAGCCGTGCGCAAGGACTTGCCGCTGTACCTTTTCACCGGCGACCGCGATCCGGTGAACGCCTGCTTGGCCTGGTTCGATCCGCTGGTGAACCGTCTGCGCTGCGCGGGCTTTCGCGATGTGTCCACCCACGTGTACGGCGGCGCGCGCCATGAGGTACTCAACGAGACTAACCGCGAAGAGGTGATTGCCAACCTCATCGCTTGGATACGACGCGCAGCGGGCTAAGGCCGCGCCAATGCATGCGCCTTGACCAGGCGCCTGCTCCCTCATTTTGATCTCTACCTGACGAGGGGCCCCGGGGGCCGCACGCGGGCCCCTGCACGCCTTTTTTTCCGCCGTTCTTTCATACCCACAACAGGAGACACACCATGCTTGCATCCACAAAATTCCGCTGGAAGAAAACCCTGGCAGCCCTGGCACTGGCCGGCCTGGCCGCCGCACAGGCCGCGCATGCGGCCGAGGTCGAACTGCTGCCGCCCGGTCTGCTCACGGCCACGACGGCCGAGCAGACCAAGCCCGGCCAGTACAAGAAGGCCGGGCCCTGGCGCATTGGTGTCTCATGGGCCGGCATGGGTAACAGCTGGATCGTGCAGCTCATCGCCGAGATGCGCCACGCCGCTGCACAGGACAAGAACATTGGTGAGTTCATCTTCACTGAGGCCAATTGGCAGCCCGCCAAGCAGGTGGCTGACGTGGAAGATCTGATGACCAAGAAGGTGGACCTGCTCATCATCGGCCCGATCTCGCAGGCCATCGGAGCGCCACTGATCGAGAAGGCCGCCAAGGCAGGTATCCCAGTGGTCACGCTGGGCTCATATGGCCGCGCCGTGCCTTCCACCACCGAGATATGGGCGGGCGGCCGCATTTTTGGTCAGCAGGGCGGCGAGTTTTTGCGCAAGGAGTTGGGCGGCAAGGGCAATCTCTGGGTGTTCCGAGGCATTGCGGGCGTGGATGAAGAGCAGCAGCGCTACGACGGACTGAAGAAAGCCATTGAAGGCAGCAACCTCAAGATCACCAACGAAGTTTTTGGCGACTGGAACTACGCCAAGGCCAAGCAGATCTGCGAGAACCTGGTGCTCTCGGGCCAGCCGGTGGATGGCATCTGGTTCTCGGGCGCCGAGATGACTCGCGCGTGCATCGACGTGTTCAAGGAGGCAGGCAAGCCGCTGGTGCCCATGACGGGCGAGGCCAACAACGGCTTTCTGCGAGTGTGGAAGCAAGCGGGTGTGAAGACCGTGGCACCTATCGTGACGCCGGGCCTGGGCACTGCCGTGGTGCGCGCATCGAGCGCGCTGCTAGAGGGCAAACCACTGTACCGCTCGTACTTCTCGATGCCGGCACCGATTGCGCGGGACCAGCTCGACAAATTCTTCCGCCCTGAGCTGAACGACTCCTACTGGATGCCCACGGTGCTGCCCGAAGCCAAGATCGTGGAAACCTACCGCAGCAAGTAACAGGAAGCGCGCACCATGACGATCAAGGAGCGCCAGCCCCTGGTGGAGCTGCGCGGCGTGAGCAAGTCGTTCGGCCAGAACGCTGCGCTCAAGTCGGTCAGCCTGATGGGCTGGCCTGGCTCAATCCATGCCGTGACCGGCGAGAACGGCGCGGGAAAGTCCACGCTGATGAAACTGCTGGCCGGGGTGCACCAGCCCGACAGCGGCGAGATCCTGCTCCAGGGTCGCCGCGCGGCGCTGGGAACGCCCGCCAAGGCGCGCCGCGCGGGTGTGTCCACCGTGTTCCAGGAGCTGACCATCCTGCCCAACCTCACAGTGGCCGAGAACCTGTGCCTGGGGCGCGAGCTGACGCGCGGTGGCTTGCTGAACCTGCGCGCGCTGCGGCATGAGGCCATGCTGGTGCTCCAACGCACCGGCATCGGGCTCGGCCCCGACCGGCTGTGCGGCACCCTCAGCGTGGGTGAACAACAGTTGCTGGAGATTGCCAAGGGCCTGCATTCCGAGGCTGATATCTTCATCTTCGACGAACCCACTGCACCGCTGAACCGCGCAGAGGTGGACCAACTCGAATCACTGCTGCGCGCGCTAAAAGAACAGGGCAAGCTGATCTTCTATATCAGCCACCGGCTTGAAGAAATCTTCCGCTTCTGCGACACCGTGACGGTGCTCAAGGACGGCGCGCATGTGGCCACACAGCCCATCGGAAGCCTCACTCCCGCTGCCTTGGTGGCTCTGATGGTGGGGCGCGAGCTGGAAGCACTGTTCCCCGAACGCCCGGCACACATACCCGGGAAGCCTGCGCTGCAAGTGAAACAGCTCACCGCCACACCCCACAGTCCGGCCGTTTCGTTCACGCTGCACAGGGGTGAGATCGTGGGCATTGCCGGGCTCGAAGGTCAGGGCCAGCGCGAGATCATCCGCTGCCTGGCAGGGGCCCAGGAGCCCAACGGCGGCAGCGTGCGTGTGTCGGCAGACGATGGCCGGATCGCCACTGTTGCGCCAGGAAGCGTGGCCGCCGCCGTACGGAGCGGTGTGGCCCTTCTGCCCGAAGACCGCAAGGGCGAAGGGCTGTACCTCGACCTTTCCATCGAAGACAACATCTGGCTCGGCCCCTTGCGCCAGACCCCGCTGTGGCGCCGGGCGCCTCGCGACCCGGACCTGGTGAGCCGGTTGGCCGAGCGCATGGGACTGCGCACGCCCCCAGCGCAGCCTGTGGGCTCCCTTTCCGGCGGCAACCAGCAGAAGGCCATGCTAGGCCGCTGGCTGGCGGCCAACGTGCAGATTCTGCTGGTCGAGCAGCCCACGCGCGGCGTCGATGTGGGCGCCAAGGCTGAAATCTATGAGCTGCTCCGCCGCTTCACGGCCGAGGGAGGTGCCATCCTGGCCGTCTCTGGCGACCTGCCCGAGCTGATCGGCCTGTGCGACCGCATCCTGGTCGTGCGTGGTGGCGCCATTGTGGCCGACGTGCCCGGACACAGCGCCACCGAAGAACTGCTGCTGGGCCACGCGCTGCGCAGCGAATCCCCCTACAAGGCCACAGCATGACCACTCTGAATCCGGCCCGTACGGGCCTGACGCGCTACACCCTTGGCCTACCCGTCGTGCTGGTGTTGCTGCTTGCCGCCACTCAGGCAGACTTCCGCTCCACTCAAAACCTTCTGAACTTCAGTGGCCAGATCGGCGCGCTGCTCATCGTGGCGGTGGGGCAGCTATTTGTCACGCTGGTGGCGGGCATCGACCTGTCGGTGGGTTCGGTGATGAGCTTGGCGTCCGCCTTCGCCGCCACCCAGAACGATCCACTGGCCGCCGTCGCCATGGCGACCGCCCTGGGGGTTGCAGTGGGAACGGTCAACGGCATGGGCGTGGCCATGGCGGGCGTGCACCCGCTGGTGATGACACTGAGCACCGCAACTTTTCTGCAAGGCCTGGCTTACGTGGTGCTGCCGATTCCTGGCGGCACCATCGCGCCCGCCATGACAGCGGCTGCGACGGGCGAGGCGGCAGGCATCCCGGCACCACTGTTGTGGTGTGCGACTGCAGCGCTGGCAGCCAGCATCGTGCTGCGCCGGACCCGTTTTGGCGCGCACCTGTTCGCAGTGGGTGGCCACCCGCGCAGCGCCTACCTCAATGGCGTGCGCGTGAAATCCGTGGTGGTGGGAGCTTATGTGTGGTGCTCGGTTGCGGCAGCGTGGGCGGGACTGTTCCTGGCCGCGCGCGTGGCGGCCGGAGACCCGGCGCTGGGGGCGTCTTATGCGCTGGAATCCGTAGCGGCCGTAGCCCTGGGGGGCGTGCAACTGACAGGCGGCACCGGCAGCGTGGCTGGCGTGGTGGCCGGGGTGCTGAGTCTGGGACTGATGACCAATGGTCTCAACCTATTTGGTGTGTCGCCCTTCATGCGCGGGGTGTTGACCGGTGTCTTGTTGCTTGCGGCCGTGAGCCTGCAGCGCCGGCGCATCGTAGGAATGTGAGTTCGCCCATGTCTTCATCCATGTCCCTATCCTCCTCCCCCGGGCTGGCGTACCGCCTGCAACAGGCGATGACATTCATCCTGGCGCTGCCACCCGCTTATCTGGGCACCGTGGTGCTTCTGGTCAGCGCAGCGGCCTTGAGACCCAACCTGCTTTCTCCGTTCTTACTGCTGCTCATCTTGCGCCAAGCGGCGCCGCTGGGCTTTGCCGCCATCGGGCAGTCTCTGGTGATGCGCTGCCGCTCGCTCGACCTGTCCTCAGGTGGTGTGATTGCGGTGGTGTCTTACCTGTTGACCAGCGGAGTGATGCCCTTGCCCTGGCCCATCGCATTGCCGCTGTGCATTCTGTTTGGTGCGCTGGTCGGGGCGTTCAACGGTTTGTTGATCGTGCGGCTGCGCGCTTCCGCGGTCATCGTCACGCTGGCCGTGTCGATGATTCTGTCGGGCACCGTGATTGCGCTGAGCCAGTTCCATGCCGTGGGCGATGCGCCCGACATCCTGCGTTCCATGGGCCGCGCGCGTGTGGCCGGGGTGCCGCTGGTGCCCTTGCTCTGGATTGCAACCCTGGTGCCGCTGGCACTGTGGCTACGCCACAGTGCTTTTGGTCGCGTGCTTGATGCCGTGGGCGCCAACCCGCGTGCTGCGGGCCTGTCGGGACTGCCGCACCTGCAAGTGGTGTTTGTGGCGCATGTCACCTCGGGCGCCATGTCGGCCCTCAGCGGTGTGATGCTCCTGGGCTTTGTGGGCGTGGGCAACGTCAAGCTGGGGGCGGATCTGGCCCTCAACGCGCTGGCGGCGTCCATCCTGGGCGGAATCAACTTCGGTAGCGGGCGCGGCGGCATGCTGGGCCCGGCGGTTGCGGCGTTCATGCTGGTTTTTCTCTTCAACTTCCTCACCAGCCTGGGCCTAGGCGAGCCCGGCAAGCTGATGCTGCAGGGCACCCTGATCGGGGCGGCGGCACTGGCCTATTGCTTGCGCCACAAAGACTCGGCGCACTGATTTCACATAACCCAAAGAAGCTCAATATGGCAGATGTTTTCAAAGATGGCTTGCTGCGCGGGCAGCACGCACTGATCACGGGTGGCGGTAGCGGAATCAACCGACGTATCGCCGAACGTTTTGCGGCCCAAGGGGCAGCGGTGTCCATCGTGGGGCGCAGCCTGGAGCGGGCCGAAGGCGCTGCCGCCGCCATCCGCACAGTGGGCGGGCAAGCGCAGGGTATGTCGGCGGACGTGCGCGATTTCGACGCTCTAGCCGGCTCCTTCAGCCAGGCACACGCAGCTTTTGGCCCGGTGGACATTTGCATTGCAGGCGCAGCGGGTAACTTCGTTGCCGAGGCCGCCAATCTGTCATCCAATGGCTTCCGGACAGTAGTGGACATCGACCTTGTCGGCACCTGGAACACCTTCCGCGCCGTGCTGGCGTTGCTGCGCGAAGGACGATCCAATCTGCTGGCCGTCTCCGCAGTCCAATCGGTGATGCCCATGGCCACACAAGCGCATGTGTGCGCGGCCAAGGCAGGCATCGACATGCTGGTGCGCACGCTGTCCATCGAATGGGCGCAGCGTGGTGTGCGCTGTAACGCCATCGCACCCGGCCCGGTGGCGGATACCGAAGGCATGAGGCGCCTTGCGCCTGAGGGTGACGCGAGCTGGGCGCGCGTGCTGGCGGGCATTCCCATGGCGCGAGCCGCAGACGCGAATGAAATTGCAGACTTGGCACTGTTCCTGTGCAGCGGCGCTGCCCGCTACATCCACGGCACCGTGATCACCATCGACGGTGGGCAGACCAACCTGGGCTCACTGCCGTTTGGCAATGCGCTGCTTGAGTCGTTGAAGCCGTCTCCCTCCTGAATATAGGCGTCAGTATGGTTCTCGTACTCTACTCATAGTCCCTAGCTTGAGCCAAATCCGCTTCGCCCATGTTCGCTATGCAGCGTCTCCAGCCCTTCGCTCACAACAGCCGAATTCACGCTGCCGGCCAGTTTCAGGCCACTGAGGAATGCAGTCAGCTAGTTCGCTGCTCCCTAACGCAACTAGCCGAGTTGGAAGGCTTCCCCAAGACTCTCTGGTCGATCCCAAATACTTTCAATCACATATCACCATTGCGAGTTGAACCTCAGTTTCACCATCGATTCAAGTAGCCCCCTCCCCACCCGGCACGCCCCAGCAGCGCTGCCGGGCGCTATGCCGTCGCGGTAGCGCCAGAACTATCCGCAGTCCCTCCCCCAAGCTCCGCGTGCCCAGCACCCGGGGCTTTTTCTTTGTCCGTCCGTTCCGTCGTTCTTCCGTCCTTCACATCACACAACCCAAGGAGATTCCCCGTGCCCAGTTGCCCCCAATGCCAATCCCCTCGCATCGAAACCCTCGACCGCGGCCGCACCACAGGCGCCGCCATCGGTGCTGTTGCCGGTGCAGCCAGCGGCGCCGCAGCCGCCCTGCGCACCGCCCCACTCGGCGCCACCTATGGTTCGCTTGTCGGCCCCGCAGGAACCGTCCTCGGTGCCGTCGCCGGGGCCGCCATGGGCGGCCTGAGCGGCGGCGCCGTCGGCTGCGAGATCGGCAGTCAGATCGGCAAGGCCGTCGACCAGAACTGTCTCAAGAACCACCAATGCCTGGAGTGCGGGTACCGCTTCCGGGATCCGTACGCCTGAGCGTTCGCCTTTTTGCCCTTATCGCGCTCTTCAGGCTTGTCACTTTTCTCACTTCCCTCCCCTCGTTCTCTTTTCATTCATTTTTTAAGGAGCATTCCAATGGCACACCTCGTTCAAACCATGGCCTATGTCGGCGAGACCCCCTGGCACAACTTGGGCCAGCAACTGCCCGCCAAACAACCCATCGATGTCTGGGCCCGAGAAGCTGGCATGGACTGGACCATCCGTGAGGCCCCCGTGCGCTACATGGCGACAGAGCCTGGCACGGGCAGTAGCGCCGCCTCTTCCGTCTCCGCGCTGTATGCCGAGCCCATGGAGTTTCCCGACCAGAAGGTGCTGTACCGCAGCGATACCAAGGCACCTTTGTCGGTGGTCAGTGCCCGCTATCAGGTGGTTCAGCCCCAGCAGGTGCTGGAGTTCTATCGGGATCTGACGGAAGTTTCAGGGTATGAACTGGAGACGGCCGGGGTTCTCAAGGCTGGGCGCAAGTTCTGGGCCCTGGCCCGTACCGGCAAGTCCTCGGCGCTCAAGGGCAATGATGTGGTCAACGGCTATCTGCTGCTGGCCACTTCCTGCGACGGGACCTTGGCGACCACGGCCACACCGACGACGGTGCGCGTGGTCTGCAACAACACCTTGTCAATTGCCCTGTCGGGAACGTCGAGTGCGATCAAGGTGCCGCACAGCACCAGCTTTGATGCGCAGGCGGTCAAGAAGCAGTTGGGCATTGCCGTCTCGCAATGGGACGGTTTTATGTACCGCATGAAGACCCTGTCCGAGCGCAAGGTCAAGAGCCATGAGTCCATGAACTATTTCCTCAAGGTCCTGTGCCAGACGGATGGGCATGCAGATGCGTCTGCAGGTCTCACCAATGAGCGTGCCCTCAAGAAGGTGCAGGCCATGTACGAGGGCCAGGGCCGGGGCGCAGAGCTGGCCGCAGCCAAGGGCACGGCCTGGGGACTGCTGTGCGCCGTCACCGAGTTCGTGGACCACGAGCGCCGCGCGCGCAGTCAGGAATAC
Source organism: Acidovorax sp. GW821-FHT10E04 (assembly GCF_059415185.1). NCBI lineage: Bacteria > Pseudomonadati > Pseudomonadota > Betaproteobacteria > Burkholderiales > Comamonadaceae > Acidovorax > Acidovorax sp. GW821-FHT10E04. Next base: position 858,793 of record NZ_JBWKMT010000002.1, on the reverse strand, counting down.
CGCCTGGACAGTGCCTGGTTTGGCCAGGGCGCTGCGCTCAAGCAGCGGGCGCTGGAGCAGGCTTTGCAGTTGGCGTCATGACGGTGTCTGCCGTTCTTTGCGTTTTACCCATTCACCACCATCACCCTTCACGGCATAGGCCCCGGCTCCTTCGATGGACCGGGGTCTTTTGTTTTGGAGGGCGGTGTGGCGTGGTGGTTGTCGTTGTTGTTGTTTTCACTTCAAGGAGTCAGCATGGTTCGTCCTGTTGTTTCACCAGGGTCTGAGGCGTCATCGCGTCCCCGCCCTGCCCTTCGGCTGGTCAAGACCCAGGACCTGGATCGCGGTCAGTGGTTGCAGGTGCGCAAGGGTGGCATTGGCAGTTCCGATGCGGCAGCTGCGGTGGGGCTCAATCCCTACCAGTCGCAGTTGGAGCTGTGGATGGAGAAGACCGGACGTGTCCCCACGGCCCCGCCGGGCGATGGGGGTGCGGACGATCTGAGTCCGATGTACTGGGGCTCGCTGCTGGAACCCATCGTGGCGGCGCACTACACCCGCCGTACAGGGAATCGGGTACGGCGCATCAATGCGGTGCTGCAGCACCCTGAGTTTCCCTGGATGCTGGCCAATATCGACCGGGAGGTGCTGGGAGCTCCCGATGTCCAGTTGCTGGAGTGCAAGACCGCAGGCATTCAGGGGGCCTGGCTCTGGCGGGATGGGGTGCCGGAGTATGTGCAGCTGCAAGTCCAGCACCAGTTGGCCGTGACGGGCAAACAGGCAGCGGATGTGGCTGTGTTGCTTGGAGGCCAGGAACTGCAGATTTTTAGGATCGAGCGGGACGAGGAGCTGATTGCCCAGCTCATCACCCTGGAGCGGGAGTTCTGGGGCTATGTGGAGCGGGGCCGGCAGCCTCCGGCCGATGGGTCGGAGTCGGCAGACCGGGCCTTGCGGGCGCTCTATCCCCGGGACACCAGGTTCACCCTCAACCTCCAAAACGACCTGGTGATGGGGGCGGTGTTCTCGGACCTGCTGGCGGTGCGGGAGGTGCTGGCAACCAACATCGCCCTGGAAGCCCAGCTCAAGCAAGCCATTCAGCAGCGCATGGGGGATGCCTCCCGAGCGGTGTTCGATGGTGGGGAGGTGAGTTTCAAGCGCAGCCGGGATGGGACGCAGCTCGATACAGCGCGGCTGGCCAAGGAGCAGCCGGAGATCGTCAAGGCCTACACGGTGCCCAAACCTGGGAGTCGGAGGTTTCTGGTGCAGACCTGAGGTGGGTGGTCAGAGCCACAGGTCATTCATTTCATACACGCATTCCCCAGACGGGCTTCATCGGTGACGGTGAGGCCCGTTGTGCTTTTGGGGTGCATTCACATTCAACAAGGAGATTCACATGCTCAAAGGTTTGGCTTTGACACCGCCCGTGATCGGGCGCATTGCGATTGGGCGGGTGGTGGAGAAGGCAGGACGTCGTCTTCCAGAGAAGGACGATGAGTTCACCTTGACCAGCCAGGTTCAGAACAAGGAGGGGTGGGTGCCACATCCGGTGGATGCCCAATTGCGCAAGGAGCCTGGGGCCAAGCTGCGCAGCATTCCGGTGCGGTTGCTGTTTGATGACCCGGATCTGAGCCTCAGGGCGAACTACACGATGTTTGACCGGGCCACGGGACGGCCCCTGTGTGTGGGAGATGGGGAGAACTGCAAGCGAGTGACCCTGTCGGGGATGCAGTCCCTGCCCTGTCCTTCCCCTGCGGTGTGTGCACTGGCCCAGGATGGGAACTGCAAGCCGTATGGGCGGCTTCATGTGCGGGTGGAGGCTGATGGCAGCACCGAGGCGGGCACGGCTGGCGATGAACTGGGCAGCTTTGTGTTTCGGACCACGGGGTTCAACAGTATCCGGACGTTGTCGGCACGCCTGCGGTATCTGTTTGCGGTTTCGGGTGGGTTGCTGGCGGGATTGCCACTGGAGCTTCGGCTGCGGGGGAAGTCCACGACGCTGTCGCACCGCACTCCGATCTACTACGTGGATCTGACGCTGAGAGCGGGAAGCAGCATGGCCCAGGTCGTGGCGTTGGCGCGGCAGGAGCGGGTGCAGCAGGCTGCGCTGGGGCTGGACCAGGCGGCGCTGGATGACGCGGCGCGGCAAGGCTTGGCGCTGGGGGAGTTCGAAGAGTCGGAGGAAGAAGGGTTGGGCGTCTTGGAGGAGTTCTATCCAGAATCCGATACAGATGGCGATGGCGCGGTAGCGTCACCGCAGCGAGCCAAAGACACCTCAGGCCCCATCTCCCTGCGCAGCAAGCTGAACCGGCGGCAGGAAGCCATGGCGGCGCGTGTTCCTGCAACCGGTGATCCTGGCGCTGCCCATGCCGCCGCATGAGGGCGTGGTTCGTCGGTATGCCTTGGGGCTGGTGATGGAGACAGCACCCAGCTATCGGCGCAGCACGGCTCAGGTTACGGGCGGCGTGGCACTGCCTGGAACCTTGGTTCGCTCGCAAGTCCATCCCCACCGCACGGGGACAGCGACACTGCAGCAAGCGGTGGCCTTGCTCACGGGGAAGCGCGTTGCGGTTCCTGCAGTGGTCTCAGCAGCGGCGATGTGGCGCCATGCCCGGAGGCACCTTGCGGGGTTTCGGGTGGAGCTGGTCTGGGAGCAGAAACCTTTGGCCTTGCTGACGCAGTGCCTGGATGCCGCGTCGGCCGGTGGCCTGGTGTTGCTGCAGTGGCAGTCTCTGCCCCGGTGCAAGCACGACGCACTCCGCATGGCTGCACCGCCTTCACGCTGGATGCTTGTGGTCGGCGTGGAAGAGCTTTGGCATGTGCAGAGTGTTCATGCGCCAACTGAGGCTTCGGCCTTGCTGGTGCTGGATGCCACAGTGCCGCCGGTCTGGGGGTCGGGGCACAACCAACATCTCATGCATGGGGCTCATCCGGACCATACGGAGGCACGCCGGGTGGGGTTGTTTCGGCCGGTGTGGACGGCCCGCACGCTGGATGGGGGGTTGGAGTGTGGGCTGCTCATCGCGGCAGTGGTTGTTCATCCGCCTGCGCTATTGTGAGTGACGCTCGTTTGCTCAATCAGGCTCTGTGGCCTGGGCCGCTGGGGGTGGTGTTGCTGCACTGCGCCCGAGGGGCTTGCGTTCGTTGATCCCGCTACGTGGCGGGCTCACTGAACGCAAGCGCACCCAGGCCTGTTTGGGTGCTGTGTCTGAATCACGGCGGTATGTGAGTTCGAACTCACCGGATTCATTCAGCACTTGGGCCCAACTGCTACAGCGGTACTTTTGCGGCGTCTGATCAGAATGCCGCTCCAGCATCCGCGCCTTGACGATATCGAAAGCAACCCAGTCTTCCCCCGCGAGGGCTCGCACCTCTTCGCGCAGCGCCCGCACGATGCCGGCATCTCGCCACTCAAAGCTGCCATCGGGGTTGATGCCATTGATCAGCAAGTCTTGGAAGACCTCGGACTGCATAAAGGAAGCCGCGGCTTGGCGCGCGTTTTCCATACCAACCATCCACGCTCTCAACGCTTGATAGTGGGCATCAATGCGCGTGTAGAGCTTCTGCAGATGGGTCATGGCATCCACGCACCCTTGCTCCTCCCACAGGTTGAACCGCGACAGGAAGTGATGCACGAGTTCGTTGCGTGCGGACACAAGGTCCTTCACGGCAGCCTTGGTCTGCGCCCAGTGTTCAGGAGGCATCGCCATCCGGAAGCTGTGCGCGAAGGAGATCCGGTCGGTGGGCGTCTTGTCGTCGGGCAGCGGATCGCGCTCGAAGCCCTCAGGGACCACGAATGACTCAAACATCTGATTGACCAGGTTTCCGAGGGTCTGACCCGACAGTTTCTCTGCGCGGAGCGCGGGCTGGGCTTGCAGGGTCTCCGCGGTCCCAGCGAACTCGTGGTGCGCCAACATCGCCTTCAGCGCCATTTCGTACTGCTGGATGCGTATCAGGCAACGTCCCATCAGGCGCTGGACATCGCGCTGAATGTCGGGGCCCGTCTTTTCTGGGGGCGATGGGTCGGGGGTCATGTTCGTGTTGACATCAGAACAGTGGGCTCCGCCTTGCTCAGGCCACCGCCCTTGAACAGGCAATCAGATCACGAAGTTGTCGCGGTCCTTGCCTGCAATCCACTGGGGCGGCTTGCCCCGGCCGGACCAGGTCGCGCCGGTGCCGGGATCCCTGTATTTGGCCGCCACCTTCTTGGGGACAGGCTTCCAGGGGAACACCTGCTGGGCGGTGAAGCCGAACTCCGCGATCAATTCATGGACGGTGGCCAGCGCCTGCACGGATTCTTCCTTCTGCGCCTGGGCGATTTGCGCGTCGAGGGATTTTTTCTGGGCAAGGAGTTCGGAGTAGCTGGGCATGGAATAGCAGGGAAACGAAGAAGAAGAATGCGACGATGGCAACGAGTCAGAGGGGTGTGGCGGTCGGCCTCAACGCTCCGGCTCAGGCACAGCTATTGGGCCGCAGCAGTGGATTGTGCCGCCTGCCCGCCCCGACGCCAGTCCTGCAGATCGGTGAATTCACGGCCGCATCCAGTGCATTGAAGGGTTTCGGTGTAGCGCATGGCGCCCGTCTCGTCGCGCGCAACCACCCGGTGGTAGCTGCTGGCGCCGCAGTAGCCGCAGCGGTTGACAGTGGCAGGTGGATTCGGGGGCATGTCTCGGAAAGGGCTTGCAGCGGAGTGTTGTCGGTGGGTAGCACAATGGTAGCAACCTGATAGGGCCCCGGTTCCCCGAAGGGCATCACTGCGCCGGCACCGCACTCCTGCCAACTTTGCCACGGTGGCGTCAACCGCTGCCCTGTGGCTGCGTTGATTTGATGAGTTTGCATCACATAATGTCACAAACCCAAGAGGAGGATGGATGGCGGTTTGAGCTGAAAGATTGGTTGGACAGTGAAGCGCTGCTGGCTCCGGCCTTTTACTGGGCCTGTGCCTGGCTCGTCCGGCGCTTGACGGGCACTGGCACCTCGGGCGGCTTGAGCAAAGCCCACGGTGCGACACCCAGAACATGGGCCAGGCGCTCGATGTTGGACAGCGAGACGTTCCACTTGCAGCGCTCGATGGCCGACACATAGGTGCGGTCGAGGTCGCACTCGTGGGCCAGGCGCTCCTGAGACCATTCTTTCTGCACACGCAACAGCCGCACCCAGTACGCGAGGACTTCGCGCAGGTTGGTCGGATCGGGCAGCCGTGTGGGTGGAGTGGGTTTGGCAGGCACCGCGCAAGGATGCGGTTCTGCTTTATTTGTATCTACGGAGTTTGCATCTCAATTGCAAGCTGATCCGTAAGTGTTTTTGTTTTTAACCACGGAGCGCAGGGCGTTCCATTTTGAGGGAGTTGTTGCAATGAAGCTCGGTCGTATCTTGATCGCGGGGTATTTCTTGGTCGGACTGCTGTACGCGGTCTATGCGCATTTCTGGGGTCCGGAGCCGTTTCGCAGCTTTGCGTTCCATCTGGGGCAAGGCGTGTTGTGGCCGGTTGCCTTGTTTCCGAGTCTGGGCCCTGTGATCGCGGGGATTGTGGTTTTGGTCTTTGTGGCGGTGCTGATGAGCTCGTAGTGCCTGGAGTACTTGCCAGCCTACCGAGGACCGCCAATGGCTTTCATCGCCCGCGTGATCCTGACGCTGTTCGGGATGTATCTGTTTTTCTTGATCTTCAGCTCCTGGGAGATGGTCGGTTTCCTGGTGCTGTGGATTCTGGTGCGCCTGGCCATCGGCAAGGGGTAGATCACACCGTACGTGCAGGGGAAGGACAGAGTGGCCCTGCAGGCCGTCCCCTCCCCTGCCCGCTCTTAAAGAAAGTGTCTTATGAGATTTGAAGCAATGGTCAGGACCACCGCCGTGGCAGTCCTGCTCGCGGCATCGCTGTCGGCCTGCAGTTCCAAGAACGAGCGGGCGTTTGTGGGGGGTTGCGTGAGCATGGGCGCCAGCCGCGAGAACTGCTCTTGTGCCTACAAAAAGGTGAACGCGACCCACAAGATCGACGGCATCGATTTTGGAGAAATCCTGGGTACGGAGCAGCACCGAAAGATCCAGGTGGCGTTCGCAGCCGCTGTGATTCAGTGCATCAAGGAAAACGGGCTGTGATGCCTGCCCCGCCCTTCCCTTTCATTCATAAAACCGCCCACTTCACTTTTACCCCATCCAATCACCATGAAAACAAAACTATCTCTCTGTGGTCTGGCCTGCTTGCTGGCGGCATGCTCCAACAGCCCATCGGGGTCTGAGCTTGCAAGCTCGATGACCAGTGAGCTGCAAAAGGCCTGCGAATATGCAAGCGTCGACAACGCGCAGATCACGAACACGTTTTTTCCGAACTCGGATAACAAGAACTTTGCCAACGTGAAATTCACCGCCACCGTCAAGGTGAAGATCGAGGGCAAGTTGGCTCAGGATTTGCAGAAGTTCCGCACTGCGTCAGCACTGTTTTCTGAGTATGAGAAGGAAATGGTGGAGCTCGATCGCAGCTACAAAGAGCAGATAGACGCCGTCGATGCGGTGCGCAAAGCTGCACAGGACAAGTACTTGGCTCAGGAGGATGAGCGGGGCTACCTCATTGGCGACAGGCAAAAGCACAGTGCGGAAATGCGCGAGTTGTACAGCCAGAAAGAGGCTCTCGGCAAGGAGTGGCTTTCAGCATCCAACGGAGTCTTTGACAAGTACACAGACCGGGCCGCGAACCTGCTGTACGCGACCAACTCGGGCAATGTCCGGACGTATGCCCAGCCCTCCAAGCCGGAGATCCCGCTGGCGTGTTTTGGCTATCGGGACCCTCGAAAGCCATTGGGGATCCTGTACCGGGCGGTGATGGATGGCAAAGGTTCGTCTGACGACTACTACGCCGGGGTGGAGACTTCCATCGAAGGCGAGCGGCAGATGATCAAGACGGACAATGGATGGATGGTGGCCGAGAATTTGTAGGGTCGTCTTACGGCTGACAGTTGGCGTCAGCGTACCTCATCGAGACGCCCTGGACAGTAAGTCTGGTCTGCACGCCCTAGGGCGTGTGGACCGATTATCTCGGGCTTCATTTTTTGGCGATTTTTGGTGGTCCATACCCGTAGCCAAAGGCGATTGACTTACGCTTTGCAGCGATTGCCGTCGTCGCCCTCGGTGCCTCCAACGTCTGCATCGAATGCGAAACCCGACACCCGAGTTCAATGGGTGACCTGCTCAGACCTGCCCTAGTGTTCACGCAGCCGAAATGAAAGCTCGCCAGTTGATTGGGCCGTTACGGCTGGGTGTTGATTTCCGTCTGGAACTGGCTCAGTAAGCCACCAGGACAAAGCCCGCCAGGTCCATCCAGGCGATGCGGGCGGGCCGATGTAGGCCTGGGCCTGCTGCAGGGTCACGTCGCGATGAAGCCACGGTCACGCCAGCGGTCGGCGACGAAGTCCTCGAATTCGTAGCCCTCGCCGAGCTCCAGTCTGTCGGCATGGTCGCAGACGATGATTTGCGGCTTGTTGCCAACCTCCTGTGCCGTGTCATCACAGAACTTGGCCAGGACGGTGAACATCTTGGCGACGGTATTCAAGTCGTCATCGGCCGTCGAGATGCGTGTGTGCGTGTCCACAGGCGAGTTCGCGGCGCGTGTCGCGGGCTCGTCCGCAGTCTCTTCGGACTGCGGGGTGCCGGGCGCGCTGGCGGATGTGTCGTCCTGGTGCGCGCGCAATTGGGCTGCATTGAATTCCTTGCCGTAATCGGCGGAGGGGAAGTAGACCTGCGTCGGTTGGTCGAGAAACAGCACGGGCGGCAGCTTGCAGTCGGCGTAGGCCGCAAACTGGTAGTGCAGGGACAGGAACAGCGTCAGGTGCGAATACAGCCAGTTCGCGCCACTGCCCATCGACCGCAGGAAAACTTTCTTCTCCGGCGAGCCGTTTACCCCAGGTGTCTCATGCCATAGGTCGAAGGAATCGATGTCGAACTTCAGGGATCCATTCTTGTAGGAGTCCTCGAAGTCGAAATGTGTGCCGACGATCTCCAGGCGCCGGTTGATGTCGCGTTGCAAGGCCAACAGCCTGGGCGCGACATCGAGCAAAGCCTTCTTCGATTTCAGGTCCGCCACTCGGTCCTGGAGCAACTTCACCAACTCCGTGGTTTCCGTGGGCGGACTCTCGATGCGGCGCTCAATGGCGATTTCTAGCTTGATCTTGGCTTTCTGCGCTGCCGCATCGACAGACTTCGAGCGCTGCAGGCGGTCGGCCTCCTGGTCCAGTGGACGCAGTGTGCTTTCGACCTGCCGCAAGGCCTGGCGCGCCTTCTTGAGTTGCTCGTCGATGTCTCGACGCTCCTGGCCGAAGCCCTCGCGGGCATAGGCCGAGACCTTGAGCTCACCGTTGAGCCAGTGGATGGCCGCGGAGAGTCTGTTAGCCTCATCTTCGGCAGCTTCCGAGGGTGACGCACAGACCGGGCACACGGCATGGTCCAGATGGGTCGCCTTCGGGATGGGTAGATCCGTCATGGCATCGGCGAATCCCTCGACTTGCTGTGTCGAGACGTCGAGCAGGTAGCGCGTGTTCAGGGCCTTCTGGATCTCGGCCATGAGCTCGGCCTTGCGTGTACGCAGTTCCTTGCGGGTCGCATCGAAGGTATCGGACTGCCCATCGACCGTGACGGCGATACCGGTCAAGCGTTCCAGGGCCTGCTCCGGCCGCATCCAGATTTCTTCGGCGGTCAACTCTGTCAGCGGCGTGCCCGCCAGGGCGTGGAACTCACGCAGGTAGCCCGCCATCTCTCCGATGCCGGCCGATTTGATCTGCTCCTGCTTGGGGATGACGGCCAGGGCACGCTTGAGCTCGGTTTCTGCTTCGGCGAGTTCCTTGGCCAGGTCGAAATAGTCCTCTCCCACGATCCCCATGAAGATCTTGAAGTGATCGATGGCCTGTTCGCGTTTTCGCTTTTCGTCGAAGCGGTAAAAGATCGCATGCCGGTTGGCCACCAGGTTTTGATGCTGGAGCATGAACGAGGCAAAACTGCGGATGGAAGGCGTCGGGCTTTTCTGACGCATGAGCTGCTTCTGCAGCGGGTCGGTGTCGATGTCGTCCATGGTGACGCCGAAGTAGCGCCCCAGGCTCTTGGAGAATTCGATCCGGCTAAGCTGGTATTGCGCGGTGAAGAGGTTGTCCACGTCCTTGACGTAGGCCAGCACATGCCTGGCCTGCTCGCCACTGACTTCTCGCAGGAAACATTGGTTGGCGTTGTCTGCTCTGCGGCCGGCGACGACCGCCATCCCCGAAAAGCGCCATACGGTGAAAAATATCTTCGCCCGCTGGGTGATGATGCCTTGCGGAATCGTGTCTTCTGAGCTGCCCATGCAGTAATCGAAGATGTCGAGAATGGCACTTTTGCCCTTCGAAGATTTGCCGGTAATGATATTCAAGCCTTGCTTGAACCTCACGCTGTGCGTCTCATTCTCCTGGTCGATCACGCCGATATATCGGACATAACATTTCATAGCGACTTCAATCCCAGCATTCTATAAATGGTCACGACGCTTTCATTCCTGAATACCATGGCGAGCTGACGCGCATAACGCAGCATCTTGGGGTCTGCATTTTCCGACTGCCGGTTTTCGCTGGCGAGAACTGACAGGTCTTCGTTGAGTTGAAGGCTTTCATCCGCGCGCAGTATCAACAGAGCCTTGTTGGTGATGGGCGCATATTCCGAGATGCGAAGCGGCAGACCGACCAGTCGCGAAGAGTCCGATGTCATGGTCCGGATCGAGCTGGTTCGATTGGCGGTATGCAAATACTCCTGCATCGCGGGAAACGACACCAGGGGAAGAACCAGATAGCTCAACAGGATGTCTTTCTCCATCGGCTCCCAGTTCAGGTAGTAGCTCTGGATCACCGGCGCCAGCGCAAAGGCGTTGCGATGCAGGGTATAGAGATGATCGGCGGCGGTATCCGTCATTCCCAGAGTTTCCAGTGAAATTCATCGTCCTTGTTTTCAGGGGTCTCGTCTGCCAGCATGTGATAAATGCCATTGCGAAATTCCGGCATGGTGTTGGCCATGGCGCAAAAAGGTTCCGTCGAAGCTTTCAGACGTGCCAGGTAGAACTTGAGTGACGCCTTCTTGAGGGCCGCGTCATCCTGCAGTTCGTCGCAATCCAGAATGGCCGCTTCTCGCTCCACAAAATGGTTGCTGCGGTGGTTGTGGAGGTAAAGGTCGAGCGAAGGCTTGATGGGAATCTGATCCTTGAAAAGCCCGGAAATCGTGTCCTGCGCAAACAGGCGGTGCAGGGCCGCGTGCTTGAGATATTTTTCGCCCTCGATCTCGAGGATTTTCCTGGCGAAGAGCATGGGCCTGATTTCGTCGAGATCGACTTTTTCTTCCAGCGGCCGAAGATCTCTCAAAGGGAACTCTGCCGGATGCTTCATGCACGAGGAGTTCAGAGCCGTCAGCTTGGCGGTGAACGCCTCGTGGGTGATCTTCCAGCCGTTCAGGACGAGTTCGGTGCTGAACATGAAGCCCAGCAAGTCGTCCAGGTACTGTCGCTGCAGCGACGGTCGTATGGCTTTGAGGTAGCGGGTCTTGTAGCTGTCGATGCGCTCTGGCAGGGCGTTTTCGCCCGGGATGATGAGCATGCGTTCCAACACCTCCATCAGCGCCGCGCGGCTCTCGGGCGCTAACACCTCCTGCTGCAGTGCCCGCGCCTTGGACGGCTTGCGGGCCGTAGTTTCAGCAGTTTGGATGGCCTCGTCCTGCGGCTCGGGTGGCTCCTCCATTTGCGTCTGCGGTGCGCCAGCCCCGTCGCTGCCGATCTCCTGCATGCGCTCGAGCCGCTGCACAGCGGTCAGGATGTTCCAGTCCTTGAGGCGGCTCTGGGCGCCGAACTCCTGAGTCGTCAGAAGCACCAGGGACTTGTAGTTGCTGCGGTCAAACCGCTCATGCAGCCAGTTCCGGATCGTGTTCCAGAAGTTCTGGTGGCTGTCGGTCAGCTTGTCACGGTAGTGCTTGACCTCGATCTGCGTCTTGCCCGGCACGGTGACATCGCCCATGGCTTCAATCCACAGGCACTCTCCGGGCACGAGGTCGTGGCACTGTTCTACGGCCACGAGCAACTGATACTGCAGCGCTACGAAAAGTACAGTTGCATCGACGGGCAGAGCTTGCGTATCGGTCTGCAGCTGTTTGGACGGAGGTGGCATGGGCGGTGTCGGTTGCAACTCGAAGTCTCCTGTTTCCTCTGTCTCTGGCGGCTGGGTTGATGGGGCATGCCCGCAGTCACCATCCGGCGCGGCCTGCATTGGTCAGGAAACGGCCAGTGGTGGCATTGACTTTTGCCATGTAATAGACTGTATCGGAATGCTTGGGCTGTTGACCACGCTGGCTGCATCAGGTTTTCAGATATATGAGTGGCGAGCCCGGTTGCTCCGAAGTATCTGCTCTTCCTGGCAGCCGTCATTCATGGGAAGGCGGCCCACAAGCGGCTCACAGCCTAAAGCAGACATCTGCGGACGCGGACTTCATCACACAGCATGCTAGTTGAGACGTAGAAACGGTAATTCACTTACCGAGTAGTCACGTGCGCATTCCGGTTTTGGTGACCATCCGGTCCGGCACGATAAACAAGCGCAGCGGGTATCTTCGATAGACGAGTTGGCGCGATGCTGATCTCACGCAGTGTCCAGCCTTGCTTCCAGCGCTGCCAATCAGCGCCTTCTGGGTATCTGAAAGTAGATGCTGGTCGCTGTCCAATCTGCAACACTCCTGGCTCCTACGCGGTGGTTAGTGTGATGCATCGACCGGTTGAATCCGCCAGTGCGAAGCGGTCATTCACAAGTCCGGCCGTCAAATGATCATTGAAGGCCGCTGCGGTCATCCATGTGCTGACTGCTGACCGGCTCAGATCAGCCTTAGACAGTCTTGGCTTTTCATCTACCGCTTTGGCGCATGATACTTGCCAGTGTCAACGGAACAATGTCGCGAACCACGAAAACGTTCGTTGGATTGCCAGCTTGAATGACCCAAGCAGTTGTGCACTTTCCAACTTTTCTCCTTTGCGGCAGAAGCGATCTTCAGGTCGATCAGGTTCTTGATGCCTCGCTGTGCAGCCACGATAGAAACGCCTCCACTGCCGGGCGCTTGGCGTGCCGCTCGGGGTACACCGCGAAATGCGCCTTCACCCGCACGGCCTGCTCCATGCCGAACGGGGCCTTCAGCCTGCCATCGGCCAGGTGCCCGCCTGCGTTGACGGCACTCTCCAGCGCCACGCCCAGGCCCTGCGTGGCGGCGTCCAGGGACATCTGGGCTCGGTCAAACCGCAGGGAGAAACGATCGGGCGCCCGCAGTTTGGTGAACCGGCCAAACCAGTCGGACCACTGCACGATGCTCACATTGCTCTGGATCAGCGGCAGGTCCAGCAACTGCTCCGCGCGCTTGAGCTTGTGCGCCTTGATGAAGGCCGGACTGGCCAGCGGCACGATCGCTTCCTCGAACAGCGGCTCCACCACCAGATCGCCCCACTGCGGAATGCCATAGCGGATGTCGATGTCGGCCTGGCCAAGCGCGAAATCGCTGGGTGTGTGGGCGGCCGAGAGATTGAGCGATATCTCCGGGTAGGCCTGCGCAAAGTGGTGCAGGCGCGGCATGAGCCACAGACTGGCAATGCTGGGTGCCGAGTGCACATACAGGCTGTTGCGGATGCCATGCCGCAAATCGTCCGTGGCCGTGGCAATGGCGTTGAGCGCGGCACCCACGTGCATCAGGTAGTGCTCGCCCGCAGGGCTCAGGCGCACCCCGTGGGCGCTGCGCTCGAACAGGCGGATGTCCAGCTGTGCCTCCAGCCTGGAAACCTGGTGGCTGATGGCCGAGGCCGTGAGGTTCAACTCCGCCGCTGCCAGCGCAAAGCTGCGGCGGCGCGCCACGGCCTCGAAGGCCTGCAGGTTGGCAATGGGCGGCAAGGTGGGCATGGGGTGAACCCTGACGTTAGATGACAGAATGTCATCTTACGCTGATGATTCATCGCTTGTCATCATCTTGAGCGGCTTTGAGAATCGGCTCCCAGAACAGGAGACATCGCGTTACCAGCCGCCATCACGGGCAGCGTCCGCATCTCCTGCACCTTCACACCACAGGAGACAAGACACATGCTGCTCAAGAACCAGGTTGCCATCATTACCGGAGGGGCGGGTATCAATGGCCTCGGGTTTGCCACCGCCCGCTTGATGGCCGAGCAAGGGGCCAAGGTCGCGATCCTCGACCTCGAAGGTGCCGACCCCGCAGGCGCCGCCGCGCGGCTGGGCGACGGCCACCTGGGCCTGGTGGCCGATGTGACCGACAAGGCATCGTGCGAAGCCGCAGCCGGCCAGGTGCGCGCCCATTTCGGCCGCATCGACACGCTGGTCAACAACGCCGGCATCACCCAGCCCGTCAAGACGCTGGAGATCACCGGCGCCGACTACGACCGCATTCTCAACGTCAGCCTGCGCGGCACGCTGTACATGTCCCAGGCCGTGCTGCCCACACTGCGCGCGCAGCAAAGCGGCTCCATCATCTGCATCTCGTCGGTGTCGGCCCAGCGCGGCGGCGGCATTCTGGGCGGGCCCCACTACTCGGCCGCCAAGGCGGGCGTGCTGGGCCTGGCCCGTGCCATGGCCCGCGAGTTCGGCCCTGAGAACATCCGCGTCAACTGCATCACACCCGGGCTGATCGGCACGGACATCATCAAAGGCAAACTGACCGAAGAGAAGAAGGCCGAGATCGCGGAGACCATTCCACTGGCCCGCCTGGGCCGGGCCGACGACATTGCCGGGGCCTGCGTGTTCCTGGCCAGCCCGCTGTCGACCTACTGCACCGGTATCACGCTCGATGTGAACGGCGGCATGCTGATCCACTGACCGCCCTACCGACCTCTCAACAAACATAAACCAGGAGACAAACCATGCAACGCAAAACCTTCACCCGCACCTTGTTGATAGCCGCTGCCTTGGCGGTGGCACTGCCCGGGCTCGCGCAGGCGCAGACCATGAAGCTCACGCTGGGCCATGGCGCTGCCCCCGGCAACCCGCGCCATGAAGCCGCCGTCAAGTTTGCCGAAACCCTCAAGGCCAAGACGGCGGGCCGCATCGAGGTGCAGGTGGCGCCCTCAGCGCAGTTGGGCGACGACGCCGCCATGGTCACAGCCGTGCGCACCGGCGCGCTGGACATGACGGCAAACTCGCAAGGCGCCGTGTCGGTGGCCGTGCCCGAGTACGCCGCCTACGGCATGCCGTTCATGTTCTCCACGCCCGCGCAGGCCTTCAAGCTGCTGGACGGCCCACTGGGCCAGGAGCTGGCACAGAAGTCCGCCGACAAGGGCATGGTGGTGCTGGGCTATTGGGACAACGGCATCCGCCACATGACCAACAGCAAACGCCCCATCACCAAGGTCGAAGACATGAAGGGACTGAAGATGCGCACCCCGCCGGACGCGGTGCTGGTGGACATCATGCAGGCGCTGGGTGCCGAGGCGCAGCAGATCAAATTTGCCGAGCTGTACGTCGCGTTGCAGCAGGGTGTGGTCGACGGGCAGGAGAACCCGCTGGTCAACATCCATGCGAGCAAGCTGTACGAAGTGCAAAGGCACCTGGCCCTGACGAGCCACATGTTCCAGATGACGCCGTTCCTGATGAGCAAACGCACCTGGGACCGCCTGTCCGAGGCCGACCGCAAGGCCGTGACTGAGGCCGCTGCCGAAGCCACGGCGCTGCAGCGCAAGATGTCGCAAGAGGCAGACGACAAGCTGTTGGACGACCTCAAGGCCAAGGGCGTGCAGGTGACCACGGTGGACAAGGCCGCGTTTGCCAAGGCCACGGCTGCGGTGGACGCCAAGTGGCTGACCACGCCCATCGGGCCATACCTCAAGAAAGTCATCGCCGCCGCGCGCTGATTGTTCTGGCCGCTGCTGCGCCTGTCCTCATTTCCCCGAAGCCGCTGCATGGGCCCCGGCCCTTGCAACCCAAGGAGTCTCCCGATGAACTTCATCGAATGGGCCGTTGTCGGCGTGTGCCGAGTGCTGCTGTGGATCAGCACGTCCGTCATCTTCATCATCCTGGTGGCCAACACCGTGTTGCGCTACGCCACCGGCACCAGCCTGCAATGGGCCAATGAGGTGCCAGAGCTGCTGTTCCCCTGGCTGGTCATGTCCGGTGTGGTGCTGGCGGCTGCGCACGGCGCCCACATCACCACCAGCTTTCTGATGGACGCTGTGCCCCCCGCGCTGCGCCGCTGGGCGTCCATCGGCAGCTGGCTGGTGGTGGCAGCGCTGTACGGCACGCTCGCCCGGGCCACGTACCAGATGCTGGAGATCGTGCACGACGAGAAGTCGCCCATCTTGCAGGTGCCCGGGTCGCTGACCTATGGGTGCGTGATGGGTGGACTGGTGATGCTGGCGCTGCTGGCACTCAAATCGGCCTGGAAAGCCTGGGCCACGCCGCTGATGCCCAGTCCCTCCAATGCTGAGACCGCCGTGCCCGAGGCGCACTGGTAAGCCCCGCCACCTCTGCCAAGGATCTCACCATGAGCGCCCTCATTCTCTTCGTCTTTCTCGGTGCGGCCGTGCTGGCCATGCCCATCGCCCATGCGCTGCTGGTCGCGGCCATGGCTGCCGCCGCCACCTCCGACCGCGTACCGCTTGATCTGCTGGTACAGCAGATGGTGGCGCAGGTGCAAAGCTTTCCGCTGATCGCGATCCCGTTCTTCATGCTCACCGGCTCGCTCATGATGGGCGGTCGCCTGGGGGCTGCGCTGGTGGGCGTGCTCAGCACGCTGATCGGCCGCTTTCACGGCGGGCCTGCGCAGGTGGGCGTGCTGTCGTCCACGCTGTTCGGCGGTGTGTCGGGCTCGGCCGTGGCCGATGCCTCGGCCATCGGCTCGCTGCTGATCCCCTGGCACAAGCGCCTGGGCTATCCGCCTGCCTTCTCAGCGGCCACGTTGGCCGCGGCCGCCACCATTGACATCCTGATCCCGCCCTCGATCCCGATGATCCTGTTCGCGCTGACGGCCAATGCCTCCATTGCGGCACTGTTTGTCGCAGGCATCCTGCCCGGCATGCTGATGTGCGGTGGCTTCATGTTCATGTGCTGGTGGGTCGGCAAGCGCCGCAACTTCCCCCGGGATCTCACACCCATCGACTGGAGCGTATTCCGCGTGCACCTGCTGTACTCGTCTCCTGCGCTGCTGCTGCCAGTGCTGATTGTGTTGTTCCTGCGCTTTGGAATTGCCACGCCGACCGAGGTGGCCGTGCTGTCCACGCTGTACGCCGCCGCAGTGTCGGTGGTGGTGTACCGCGACCTGTCGTTCAAGCGCCTGAACGATGCCGTTGTGCATGCGGGCCTGGCCACCGGCGTGGTGCTGCTGGTGATCATGGCCTCGGCCGCCATCGGCTGGCTGCTCACCTACGACCAGATGCCCAGCGGCGTGGCCAGCTGGGTGACGGAGAACGTGGACCAAGGCTGGTTGATCATCTTTATCATGAACCTGCTGATGCTGTTCCTGGGCATGTTCATCGACTTGCCCGCCGCCATCCTGCTGCTCACACCCGTGTTCCTACCGCTGGCCCAGAGCATCGGCATGGACACCACCCAGCTGGGGATCATGATGGTGGTGAACCTGGCCATCGGCCTCTACACACCGCCCGTGGGCACCACGCTGTTCATCACCAGTGCACTGGCCAAGGTCAAGGTGGGCCAGACGGTGCGCGAGCTCGGGCCGTTCTACCTCGTGGCCTTCCTCGTGCTCGCACTCGTGTCTTACGTGCCGGCCTCGATCCTTCGCTAAACGCTTTTCACCCCCCCTTCACACAGGAGAACTCCATGACTTCCGCCGCAGACAAACTGCAGGCGCTGGCCCGGTGCGCCCATCGCATCCGCCGCTACGCCGTTCGCATGGGTGAGGTTCAGGGCCAGGGCTACATCGGCCAGGCCCTGGGCTGGGCCGACGTGCTGGCCGTGGCTTACGGCCATGCCCTCCACCTGCAGCCGCAGAACCCTGAATGGGAGGGCCGCGACCGCTTCCTGCTCTCGCACGGCCACTACGCCATCGCGCACTACGCGGCGCTGATTGAAGCGGGCGTGATCCCGCAGGAAGAACTCGAAACCTACGGCAGCGACGACAGCCGCCTGCCCATGAGTGGCATGGCCACGTACACGCCGGGCATGGAAATCTCCGGCGGCTCGCTGGGCCAGGGTCTGGTGATCGGAGTGGGCATGGCGCTGGGCCTCAAGCAGAAGAAGAACCCCGCCTTCGTCTACAACTCCATGAGCGACGGCGAGCTGGACGAAGGCTCTACCTGGGAGGCCGCCATGTCGGCCGCCCACCACCAGCTCGACAACCTGATCTGCCTGGTGGACATCAACAACCAGCAGGCCGACGGCCCCAGCAGCCAGGTGCTGGGCTTCGAGCCCCTGGCCGACAAATGGCTGGCCTTCGGCTGGCATGTGCAGCGCATCGATGGCAACGACCTGGCTGCCGTGCTGGCGGCCTTTGACACCGCGCGAAATCTGACAGAGCCCAAGCCGCGCGTGATTCTGTTCAACACGCTCATGGGCAAGGGCGTGCCCTTCCTGGAGACGCGCGACAAGAACCACTTCATCCGCGTCGATCCGCCCGAGTGGCAGCAGGCCCTCGCCATCCTCGACCAGAACGCCCCCCAAGGAGCCGCCGCATGAACACCGTCGCCGAGAAAAAACCGCGCCTGACCACCTCCGCCATGATCGCCTCCATCGCAGCCGAAGGGCAACGCGTCAAGGCCGCGCCCTTTGGCAAAGCGCTGGTCGAGCTGGCCGCCACCCGCCCCGAGATCGTGGGCATGACCGCCGACCTGGCCAAGTACACCGACCTGCACCTGTTTGCGCAGGCCTACCCGGAGCGCTTCTACCAGATGGGCATGGCTGAGCAGTTGCTGATGGGCGCGGCGGGTGGCATGGCCAAGGAAGGGCTGATTCCCTTCGCCACCACCTACGCCGTGTTTGGCACACGCCGCGCATACGACTTCATTCACCAGGTGATCGCCGAAGAAAACCTGAACGTGAAGATGTGCTGCGCGCTGCCCGGTCTGACCACCGGCTACGGCCCCAGCCACCAGGCCACCGAAGACATTGCCATGATGCGTGGCATCCCCGGCCTGACCATCATCGACCCCTGCGATGCACTCGACATCGAACAGGCCGTGCCGCAGATGGCGGCGCACAACGGCCCTGTCTACATGCGCCTGCTGCGCGGCAATGTGCCGCTGGTACTGGACGAATACGACTACCAGTTCGAACTGGGCAAGGCCAAGCGCCTGGTGGATGGTGACGAGGTGCTCATCATCTCCAGCGGCTTCCTGACCATGCGTGCGCTGGAGGTGTCCAAGGCGCTGCAGGCCGACCACATCGGTGTGGGCGTGCTGCACTGCCCCACCATCAAGCCACTCGATGTCGCGACCATCCTGGCCGAGGTGCAGCGCAAGCCGCGCCTGGTGGTGGTGGCGGAGAACCATTCGGTGGTCGGCGGCCTAGGCGAGGCCGTAGCCGGCGCGCTGCTGCAAAACGGCGTACAGCCCGCGCGGTTCCGTTTGGCAGGGCTGCCCGATGCCTACCTGGATGCGGGGGCCCTGCCCACGCTGCACGACCGCTACGGCATCAGCACCGAGGCGCTGTCAGCGCGTGTGAAGGCGTGGTTGCAGTAAATCGGTGCTTGTAGTGTATGGTGATTTAAGAGACTACAAGCGTCCGCTTGATGTCGGTGGATTACATGCCGCCGACCTTGATGGCCGCCCGGATAAATTTGCATCGGCGGAGTTGGCGTGACCAGAAAGCTCCGTTGTCGAGATGCCAGTTCAGGCTCATCTGTAGGAAGCCAATGATCTGCTTTTCAATGACTCTTCCCTTTTTCATGTCCCTCATTCTTGTGGAATCCGCTGGCATGGTTGACAAAAAAGGGGAATCTACCCGCATCGTTCGCTGGTGCCGCCCTGCGATTACCGGAAAGCACCCGGCGATTCAATTCGCATTTCGCTCTGGACCACGAAGTCGCCACCTGCAAGCGTTGTAGAACCAGCTCATTCTCCAAGCCAGGCTAAGTCTCCCTATCTGCCTGCGCTTCGTGCGGCCTCCTCAATGAGCGACACCACCACATCGGGATGGCGCGTATGAGGTCATCAAACGATTCGATACGCTGCTGCGCAAGTATTCCGGCGAGCAGACCGGACCCAACTGCGAACCGCGAGCGGCGATCGGTTCATAATCACATTGCAGTTCATAGCACCGGCTTCGACTGGCTCCCGTCAGCCTGGGGGCGTCGCAGCGGTGGCCCACTTCGCAGCGGTTGCTGTCATCCGTTTTTTGTCGACGCGTACTATCGGCCAAAAGCAGCCGTCACGCCTCGCTGTCCTTTTGGTCCGTCGTGGGCTGTAGCATCGAAAAGAAAATGCTTGCAGACCACCAAGCCTCACAGCCATCTGCGCACTCTCCCTTTGTAAGCCTCGTACTCCGCACCAAAGAGAGAAGCCAACACGCGTTCTTCCGGGATGATCTGGAACCGGGTGATGTAAAGCACAAACACCAGAGCCCATAGGACAGCGAGCGGATTTTCCAGAAGCACGACCCAGGCCAACAGGGTTGGCAAAAACCCAACGTACATGGGATTGCGCGTGTACCGGTAGACGCCTTGGACAACCAAAGAAGACGCCGAGCTTGCCTTGGTCGGACTCACTGTGGTCTTGGCGCGCCGAAACGCAACGACTCCGGCAAAGCTGATGCTCAGCCCAATGCACAACAAGACAACGGCAAAGAGCACGCTGACCGGATGGGGCAACTGCAAGAGGCCTCCAGCGGACGGCGTCGTCATCCACATGAGAAGCGCCAAGACAAGCACAACGATGGGAGGCGGAACCTTCAGTTCAAGCAAGCTCATATCACCGTATCACTCCAAGATGAGGTCGTGCTCGGCATGCGCAGCCACACACGCACCGGATCGGCGGCAAGTGTTGCGGCTCGCTTCCTCCCCACGACCGTGTTTCTCGCAATAGCCCACAACAACCCAAAGACGGGTACTCGGCGTCCTCAAACCACCATTGACTGCTGGGCAAAGATGCCCGCCATCGCGCCCTGCCATGTTGACTGGGTGACCGAGGGCAAGAAGGGCGTCGCGAGGTCGCCAGCTGCGTAGATGCCGGGCACGCTGGTTTGGCGGCGCTCATCAACCTTGAGGACGATGCCGGTGGGCGTATCGACCGTGGCGAGGCCAAGTGATGCATGCAGGCTTGCGGACGGCTTGTTGCGCGGCTGGGCAAACAGGATATCGACTGCGACGTTGCGGCCGGTATCGAGATTGACGGTGGCGATGTGGCTCTGCTGGTGGGCGATCTCGACGATTCGGCCATCGGCAACTGGGATGTTGCGGCGCGCCAGATCGGCCAGGACATCTTGCGCAATGTCATGGCCATCGGCAAAGACCGTCAGCTTGTCAGTCCAATCGCGGAACAGCCTGACGGACTGGTGCGACTGTGGGCCCGACCAGAGGACGCCCCAATGCTGGTCGGCGACTTCAAAGCCGTCGCAATAGGGGCAAGGCACGATGGACGTGCCCCAGCTTTCGGCGAAGCCTGGAACATTGGGCATCTGGTCGGCAACGCCATAGCTCAGGATCAGGCGACGTGCCCTGAGGCTTTCGTTGTCGTCAGTGACGACGCAGAAATCGTCGATGGCGCCAGACACGCTCTCGGCCCGGGCATTGACCAACCTGATCGCGGGATAACGCGCCAGCTGCTGCCGCGCCTCAGCCAGGATGTCCAGCGGTGGCTTGTGATCGTGGCCAAGCACGCCATGTGAGTGGTGGCCGAAGCGATTGCGCGGCCGACCAGTATCGAGAACAGTGACTTTGCGGCGGGCACGGCCGAGTTGCAGGGCGGCGGCGAGGCCAGCAAAGCTGCCGCCGATGATGATGACGTCATCCATGGTGATGGGCTCCATGTAGGCTGATTGATTATTGGACTTACAAGTACAGTAATGTAGGATTTATATAATGGACCGTCAAGTCCACTATATAAACCATGCCACCCTCCCCATCGCCCTCGCCCAAGTCCCAACGTGGCCGACCACGCGATCCTGAGCGCGTGCGGCGCATCCTGGAGGCGGCACAAAAACACTTCAATGAGCATGGCCTTGAGCGTGCCAGCGTCGATGCCATCGCAGCGGATGCCGGGGTGTCCAAGATGACCGTGTACAACAACTTCGGCTCCAAGGAGGGGTTGTTCCAGGCGGTCGTGCGCGACAGGTCGGCGACGGTGGTGGCTGGGTTCCCGGGCGCCGGGTCACTGGACCCGGACCAGCCGGAGAAGGCGCTGCTGGTGATCGGCGCCCGGTTTCTCGCACTGGTGCGTGGGGATGCCCTGGGCGCGTTGCGCGCTGTCTACGGCGTGGCGGGTGCCCAGCCGGAAGTCTGCCGCGCGTTGTATGAGGAAGGCCCGGAGCGTGTAAACGGTGAGCTGGCTGCATACCTGCGCCGCGCCCACTCGGCGGGCACGCTGAAGGTGCGAAACCCAGTTCAGGCGGCAGACCTGTTCCTTTCGATGTTCATGGGCTCCGGGCACATTCGCGGACTGCTGAAGCTCGAGATGCCGGATACCCGGGAAAACAAGGCTCTTCTGCACGAGGCCGTACGGGTCTTCATGGCGGCTTACAGATCGTAGTCAGCCGCCTCTTAGGAGCGCGCAAAACAACAAGCTCTAAATTTTCGAAGCCGCACTCGCAGCGGATGCACCTGGGGTATTGGCGAACAATCGATTGATCTGTCGCCGCTGCCAAGTCCCAACCTGAGACAGCTTGCCATCAGTATGAAATTCGCTATAGCGGATGCTGATCGTGCGACTTCGTTGACCCCCAAAAAAACGATTGCTCATTGGGAGCGCTATCCCGAGTGGTACCTGCTGAGTGTCCTAGGCGACCGAAAATGATCGGGTGAGTGCTACTCATGGCCCCATGCGATATTGCGATCTACGTGAGAAAACACACGGACCGCATCAGATCAAAGATTGAGAATTTTCTCAGCGCCAGGAAGTAGACAACGCACCAAGACAGGCCATGCGCGTGACGCGATGGACCTGCTTGTGGGAAGCGGGATGCTTTCGAAGCGCACATTCAATGAGGAACCATCATGAACACCACTTTTCGCATTCTTTCTATCTCCGCAGTGGCGGTATTTGCTTCCTTCGGTGCGCAGGCTGACGAAGCAGACGCTTCTCAGCACGCACTGAAATTCGAGACCCAACGCACGCGCGCGGAAGTGGCTGCCGAAGCCGCTACTGCGGTCAAGACGCGCAGTGTGCATCCTGCGGGCTCGCAGGCTTTGGCATATCAATCAAAGGCTGATCGCACGACAGTCAGCGCCGCCGCCGCTGAGGCTCTGCGCAAGGGCCAGATTTCGTCCGGCGAACTTTGACGGGGCCACGAGAGGCGGGCTTTGGACCACCTCTCAAAATCGTCGCTCGGGTGAGCCTGTACACCGTCAGTTCGATTCAAAGGTCCTGAAGTCGCAGCTCCAGTGCCGCTACATCGTTCAGTACGATTCTTTGGCGTGTAGAAGTGATGATCCCCAGCTTGCGCAACCGTGCTAGTTCCCGACTGACTTCTTCGCGTGAAGCAGCGATCCGTGTCGCCAACTCTGAGTGAAGTGGCGCTGGCGTGATGACGGCACGGTTGTCCGCAATGCCGGCTTGCCGCGCCATTTCCAGCAAGCAACTGTAGAGCCGTCCTGCAATGTTCAGAACGCCCAGCTCGACCAAGCGGCTCATCAATTGTTCTGCCGCGATCTGGAGCGATTCGCGCACCCGTCCAGCCAGAGGGACATTCTCCTGAACCAGCCGCATGAAATCGGCGCGTTGCAGGCAGGCCAGTAACGATGGCTCCAGGGCATGCGCCTGCAAGGAGGCGGCACTCGCCCCCAGCACGCCGATGACCCCAAAATGCCCGCCTTGGTCAAAGTCCGCAATGAGTAGCTCGCGCCCATTCGGAGACAAGGCTGACACGCGCATCTTGCCTTGGCAGACGATAAAGAAGGTGTCTTGGGATCTGCCTGTCGCAATGTGCCCTGTGTGTAGTTGTTGCCAACTGCACTGGCGAGCTACCTCGGAGAGCTTCGATTCATCCATTCCGGCGAAGAGGCGGCACACCTTGAGCCTGCGTACCGCCACCTCCGACGGACTGTCCTTTACGAATAGCATGGCTGTCTCTTGGCTGCCGCGCGAACTCTGGCTTGGCGCGTGGGGCAATTCGGGCACGAACGTGACGGCGGCCGAAGCGGCCGAATGCAAACTGCGCTACGCATCGCGCTTCGACAAGTCGAAGACCAGGCATGTCGTGGTGGCGTGGGCATACAGCTTGCCGTGCTCATCCTCAACGCGGGCCTCGGCGGTTGCGAGCCGATCTCCGCCATGAACCAGCCTGCCCGTGGCCCGCAGCGGGCCAGTTTTGTGGGACGCAGACCGCACGATCTTGATGCTGAGTTCGGCCGTGGTGTAAGACCGCCCCGCAGGCAGTGCGGACTGAATTGCGCAACCCAGTGCAGAGTCCAAGAGCGACGCAAACCAGCCCCCATGCACGCTGCCCAGCGGGTTGTAGTGGGGCAGCTGCGGGATGCCCTGGAACACAGCACGGCCATCGCCCACCTCCAGCAACGCGAGGTTCATGGTGTCGTTCATGGGCGGGTAGGGCAGCTCGCCAGACACCATGGCTTCGAGGATCTGGCGGCCGCTCTTTCCCGCGATCTGCTCTGCACGGGCCAGGCCCGGCGAGCCACCGCCTACGCGCATGCGCTGTACAGCGTCTGACTGTTGCGTGGCCCAGTTCGGGGGGGTGTTTTCTTCCATCACGATGCTCTCCAGTTGAATTGCAAGGAAGTGCACTTGCCGCAAGCCACGGTGGGCTTGCTGGCGGCGGCTGCGCGGGGGATCATTGCCAGCCGTTACGCCAGCCCGAACGATTTGCGCAGGCCCTTTCCCACCGGGCCTGCGGGCATGAAGCGGCGCAGCTTGGCCAGCAGCGACGCCTCGCCCTTGGGCGTGTGGCGCATCTTCCAGGCCCCGAGTGCGGCACGGACGATGGTGTCGGCCACGCCCTGGGGTGGGGGCGCCTTCTGCACGTTGCCCTGGATCGCTTTCGAAACGATCTCCAGCTCCTGGCTGTAGTCAGCGATCCGCGCCACCGTTTGGGGCGCGTTCAGATCCAGGTTGGTCTTGGTGAAGGAAGGCTCGACCAGCGAGACGCGAATGCCGAACTGGCGCACCTCATGGTCCAGCGTTTCGGCCAGCCCTTCGACCGCATGTTTGGACGCCGAGTAGAGCGCCATGTAGGGCGCGGGCAGAAAGCCGAGCACCGAGCCCACATTGACGATGCGGCCTGAACGCTGCGCTCGCATGTGGGGCAATACGGCCTTGATCACGCGCAAGACGCCAAAGAGGTTGGTGTCAAACAGCGCCTGTGCCTCCTCCACAGAGGTTTCTTCAGCCGCGCCCAGCAGGGTCACCCCCGCGCTGTTGACCAGCACGTCGATGTGCTGGGCTTGCGCAATGATGGTCTGGATGCCGCTTTCAACAGACATCTCGTCGCGGATGTCCATCTCAACGAGTGCCACGTTGGGAATGGCGTGCGCTTTGGCGGTGTTGCGTACGGTGCCGAAGACCCGGCAGCCCTGCTGGGCAAACTGTATGGCCGCAGCACGACCGATGCCCGAGGACACGCCGGTGACAACGACGACTTTGGATTTCGGCATAACAGATCCTTTTTTTGTATGAGGGATGTGCAGTGGGGGAATCAGACGGATGCTGAGGATGAGGAGGAAGAACGAGCGGGCCGGATACCGAACCAAATCGAATACATCGCAGGCAGGAAAACGAGCGTGAGGACCGTGCCGGCCAGCGTGCCGCCGATCAAGGTGTAGGCCAGCGTTCCCCAGAACACGGAGTGCGTGAGCGGGATGAATGCCAGGATCGCGGCCAGGGCGGTGAGGATCACCGGGCGGGCGCGTTGCACAGTGGCCTCGACCACGGCGCGGAAAGGATCCAGCCCGGCCTCTTCGTTTTCGCGGATTTGCCCGATCAGGATCAGCGTGTTGCGCATCAAGATGCCCGACAGCGCAATCAAACCCACCAGCGCATTGATGCCGAAAGGCTGCTGAAACAAGAGCAGCGTGGGCACCACGCCAATCAGGCCCAGTGGGCTGGTCAGGAAGACCATGACCATGCCCGAGATCGAGCGGACCTGCAGGATGATGATGAGCAGGGTCGCCGCCAGCATGATGGGGAAGATCGGCAGCATGGCGACGGTGGCCTTGCCCGCTTCTTCAATGGAGCCTGCTTCGACGATGCGGTAGCCGCCCGGCAACTTGTCCATGATGGGCTGGAGCTGCTGGGTGATGGCGGTGGACACGTCCGGCGGCTGCAGGCCCTCGGCAATGTCGCCGCGCACTGTGATCGTCGACGTGCGGTCGCGTCGGCGCAGGATGGGGTCTTCCATGCGCACATCGACCTTGCCCACCTGCGACAGCGGGATGCGCTGCCCGCCCGATCCCACCAGCGACAGGCCCGAAATTTTCGCGGGGTCCAGGCGGACATCGCCAGCGGCCCGGCCCATGACCTGCACCGAGCGGATGTCCTCGCGCACCTCCGTCAGCGGTGCGCCGCTCAGCAGGAACTGCAGCTGCTGGGCCACAGCGCTGGAACTGAGCCCCACGGCCGTCAGGCGGTCCTGGTCGAGTGTGAAGTGCAGGGTCGGGACACGCGCGCCCCAGTCTGTGTTGACGGTGCGCATCATCGGGCTGGCCTGCAGCACGGCTTCGACCTCGGCGGCAATCTCGCGCAGCTTGTCGGGGTTGGGGCCCATGACGCGGTAAGCCACCGGGAAGGGCGAAGGCGGGCCAAACACGATTTGTGTGACCCGCACCTGCGCTTCAGGCGCCAGGCCATCTGCCACGGCATGGCGCAGCCTGAACTTGAGCGCTTCCCGTTCCTTGTCGTTGCCCGTGAGCACCACGACCTTGGCGAACGATGGGTCCGGCAGCTCGGGCGACATGGCCAGGAAGAAGCGCGGGGCACCCTGGCCGATGTAGGCGGTCACGACCTTGGCCTCGTCCTGCTTCGCCAGCCAGGCTTCGACCTTGGCCGTGGCGGCGCTGGTTTGTTCGATGGACGTGCCATAGGGCATCTGCACCTCGACCAGCACTTCCGGCCGGTCGGATGTGGGGAAGAACTGCTTCTTGACCACGGCCATGCCAAGCACCGACACCACAAACATAGTGACGACGGAGGCCGCCACGATCCACTTGCGCGCAATGACACGGCCGAGCAACTGGCGAAACCGGTTGTAGCGCGGCGTGTCGTAGATGGCGTCGTGCCCGCCCTCCACCTTTTTGAGGTTGGGCAACAGCTTGACGCCCAGGTACGGCGTGAACACCACGGCCACCACCCACGACGCGATCAAGGCAATGCCCACGATCCAGAACATGTTGCTGGTGTATTCACCCGCGGTGGAGCGTGCAAAGCCATTGGGCATGAAGCCAATGGCCGTGACCAGCGTGCCCGACAACATGGGCGCTGCCGTGTGGCTCCAGGCGTAGGCAGAGGCGGCCACACGGTCGTAGCCTTCCTCCATCTTCACCACCATCATCTCGATAGCGATGATGGCGTCGTCCACCAGCAAGCCCAGCGCCAGGATGAGCGAGCCCAGCGTGATGCGGTCAAAGTTCTTGCCAGAGGCCGCCATGACCACGAACACCGCCGCCAGCGTCAACGGCACAGCGGCTGCCACCACGATGCCCACACGCCAGCCCATGCTGACAAAGCACACCACCATCACCACCAGCAGGGCGACGAAAAACTTGACCATGAATTCGTCCACCGCTGAGGCGATGTTGACGGCCTGGTCGGTCACCTTGGTCAGCGTCATGCCCATGGGGAGTGCTGCGTTGATTTGGGTGACCTCAGCCTCCAGCGCCTTGCCCAGGTCGAGCCCGTTCCAGTCGTCGCGCATCACCACGCCCAGCAGCAGGGCGGGCTCGCCACCATTGCGCACCAGGAACGTGGCGGGGTCTTCGTAGCCGCGCTCGACGGTCGCCACATCCGACAGCTTGAGCGTCCGCCCCTGCGCGACGATGGGGGTCTGCCGAATCTTCTCCAGGGTGTTGAGCGCGCCATCCACACGCAGGAAGACCTGCGGCCCCTGGGTTTCGATGGAGCCTGCAGGGGTGAGCATGTTCTGGCTGTGGAGGGCAGCAAAAATGTCCTGCGGTGACACACCCAGCGTGGCGAGCCGGTTGTGGGAGAACGAGACGAAGATCCGCTCGGGTTGCTCCCCGATGATGTTGACCTTCTTGACGCCCGCCACGTGCAGCAGTTGCTGGCGCAGCACCTCGGCATCGCGCACCAGCTGCCTTTGGGGTTCACCCTTGGCTTTAAGAGCGAACAGCGCAAAGGTCACGTCGGCATATTCGTCGTTGACCATGGGGCCGATGACGCCTGCAGGCAGCTTTCGGGCCTCGTCGCTGATCTTCTTGCGGGCCTGGTAGAACTCTTCCTGCACCTGCGAGGGTGGCGCGCTGTCGAGCAGCGACACCATGGTGAACGCCAGGCCAGGGCGGGTGAAGGTTTCCGAGCGGTCGTACCAGCGCAGTTCCTGCATGCGCTTTTCAAGCGGCTCTGCGACCTGGTCCTGCATCTCCTGGGCGGTGGCGCCAGGCCAGGCAGTGACGATCGTCATCTGCTTGATCGTGAAAGGTGGGTCTTCAGCGCGCCCGAGCTGGGCGAAAGCAAGAATGCCAGCCGCAGAGATCAGGAAGATCAGGAACAGGGTGATGGCGCGCTCGCGCACTGCCAGCGCCGACAGGTTGAAACGGCCTTGGCTCACGGACGTGCTCCTTCGGTCGCAGCGGCGGAAGCCGCCATCTCGACCAGCCGGACCGAATCACCTTCACGCAGCAGGTGCGCACCCAGGGCAACAACCCGCTCCCCAAGCCTGATCTGGCCCGTTACGTAGGCCCCCCCATCGTCCAGGCGCTGGACGGCCACCGGCTGCCAGGCCACCTTGGCGGGTTCACCGCGAATCACCCACACGCCCGGGCCCTTGCCCGCATCGAACAAGGCGCCGATGGGCACTTGCAGGCCCGCCGCCGCAGAGGCTTTATCGTCTGCGATGCGCACCACCACCGTGGTGCCCAGGGGCGCGTTTGCCAAGTCGCCTTCCAGCACATAGCGCGCCTCGAAGGTGCGCGTCACCCGGTCTGCCGCGCTGGACAGCTGCCGCAGCCTGGCCGGGACGGCGTGCCCCTCCTTGCCGAACAAGGTGGCTTGCGCCTGCGAACCGATGGCGGGGCGCAGAGTCTCGGGCAACTGGATCAGAGCCTCGCGGCGGCCTGCGTGGGCCAGGCGGACCACGGGTTGCCCGGCGTTCACCACCTGACCGGGCTCGGCCAGTGTGTCCACCACAACGCCGTCGCCGTCGGCCACCAGCTCGGCGTAGCGGCTGGCATTGCGGGAGACATCGGCCTGGGCTTCGGCGGCGCTGAGCTGCGCCTGGGCGGCGTCTGCCGCTGCCTTCGCCTGGTCGTAGGCTGTGGCAGAGATGGCGCCTGTGCCACGCAGGTCGCGGTAGCGCGCTTCATCGTCCGCCGTCTGGCGTGCACGGGCGCGTGCAGCGGCCACGGCCTCTTGCTGCGCATGGGCGGCCAGCTTCAAGTCCACCGCATCAATGCGCATGAGCGGCTGGCCGCGTTTGACGGTCTGCCCCGCATCCACCAGCCGCTCCAGCACCTTGCCCGGGACACGAAAGCCCAGGTCGCTCTGCACCCGCGCCGCTACGGTGCCAGTGAACGCCCGAGGGGAAGCAGCGGCCTCCTGGACGACAGCGGCCCGCACCAGCGGCGCCTGGGTGCGGGGGTCGGAAGAAGCCTTTTCGCCGCAAGCGACCAGCGCCAACGGCAAGGCAGAAACGAGAAACAGGGTGGCGAGGCGAGGCCGAAGCATGAAAGTCCCTTGTGCGAATGGATCGGGACTTTCATTGTGATTCTTGTGACCAAATTAGTCAATAGTCACAAATCAGTTGTGACTCAAGGGGACAGGCTGCGCAGAACCAGGCTGGACAGTTGTGCGGGCGCCTCGTTGGCGTAGTCCAGGCTGTGCTGCAGGATCAGAGGGTTGAGGTAGGGGCGCATCACCAAGTGGATGGCGGCGGTGGTTTCATCCAGCGGCGTCTTGCGCTCGAAGTCGCCGGTCTGTCGGCCTTCCTGCAACACATCCCGCAGCAATGCCTGCAGGCGCTCCTCATAAACGATGGTGGATTGCCAGCGCTCAGTCGCTGCCGAGGTGGCGATCTCGTAGAGCTTTCTGTCCTGAAAAAAGAGCCGCAGGCTCGACTCCACAATGGCTTTGAACATGCGCCGCAGCTTCTCGGGTGGCCGATCGGCCTGGGCCACGGCGGCCCGAACCTCGCTCTCGATATCGCCCAGGCAGTTGGCACAAATCATCTCGCCAATGGCCTGCTTGGACTCGAAGAACTTGTAGATGTAGGCCTTGGAAAAACCGATTTCCTTGGCCAGATCGGACACGGTGGTTTTTTCGTAGCCGTAACGGCTGAAGTGCTCGGTGGCGGCCGTCACGATCTGGTTTCGCACCTCGTGGTCCGCAGGGCCCCGGCCTGCGGCGGTGGGATGGCTGGTTTTGGTCATGGGTGCAGCTTACGACAGTCTCAACCACTAGACAACCAGTGACCATTTGGTATTATAGTCACAATTCAAGGTCCTGATCGCCGGAAAACACCATGCTGCCCAAACGCACCCTCGCCGCTCTTCTTGTTGTAAGCCTGTCCGCTGGCTGTGCCGTGGGGCCGGACTATGTTCGCCCCCCTGTCGCCCTACCTGGGCAGTTCCAGGAGCGCACCCTCCGAGAGCAACCGCTGCAGAAGGCGCCTCCAAATCTGGCCCACTGGTGGTCCAGCTATGGGGACCCTCAGTTGACGCAATTCGTGTCGCTGGCGCTGCAGCAGAACCTGGACCTGGCACAAGCCGCTGCCCGTGTGGCCCAGGCGCGTGCAGGGTTGGACGCTGCCGACGCCGCACTGCTGCCGTCTGCCGCGTTATCAGGCCAGGCAGCCCGGGCCTACCAGTCCACGCAAACGCCCGTTGGACGGGCCCTGAATTCGATGCCGGGCTTTGACCGGTATGGCAGCGCCTACGAGGCCAACCTGGGCGCCAGCTGGGAGCTGGATGTATTCGGCGGCCTGCGCCGGGGGCGGGAAGCGGCTACGGCCGAATACCAATCATCGGAAGCAGGCGCAGTGGCCACCCGGCTGGCCGTGGCAGCGCAGACGGCAGTCATCTACATCACCGTGCGTGGCCTTCAGGCCCGCCGGGACGTGGCCCGCCGGCAGGTACAGACGCAGCAGGATCTGCTGGCCAACATCCGGCTGCTGCACGGTAAGGGGCTCGCGGCAGAACTCCAGGTGCGGCAGGCGGAAGGCACGCTCTCGCAGGCGCAAGCGGCCATCCCCATGCTGGATGCGTCCCTGGACACGGCGATGAATGCCATGGATGTGATTCTGGGAACGCCCCCAGGCACCCATCGCGCAGAACTCATTGCGCCAGGCAACATCCCCAGCACGCCCCAAGGCATCGCGACGGGGTCGCCCAGCGACCTGCTCAGGCGCAGGCCAGATCTCATCGTTGCCGAGCGCCGCCTGGCGGCATCCAATGCGCGCATTGGGGCTGCCATCTCAGAGTACTACCCCAAGCTGTCTCTCAGTGGCCTGGTGGGGAGCGCAACCTCTGTCTCCAGTGGCAACCTGTTCTCAGGCGGCGCTAGCCAAGCCACGGGCGTGCTCGGGCTGCGCTGGCGCCTTTTCGACTTCGCACGCATCAATGCGCAGATTGAACAGGCCAAGGGGCAAGAGGCAGAGATGCTGGCCGCCTACCGGCTGGCAGCCCTCAAGGCCACGGAAGACGTGGAAAACGCGCTCTCTGCCCTCGCCCGGCGGCAGGAACAGATGGCGGTATTGACGAGCGGAGTTGATTCGCTGGGTCGCGCGCGCGCCGCATCGTTCTCTGCATACCAAAAGGGTGTTGTCAGCTTGATCGAAGTCCTACACGCCGACGAGACGCTGCTCCGGGCGACCGAAGCGCGTGTACAAGCGCAGACGGAGTCGGCCCGCTCAGCCGTGGCGATCTTCAAGGCGCTGGGGGGCGGGTGGGAGTCAAACCTGTACACAACAACGCCTCCCACGGACGAGGCGCCCAACTATTCGAGCGTCAAGATTCGCTCGTGAGCAGCCGTTCGTAGTCCATCTTGCGAACGGCGGCAATCAGCCTGCAACGGCTATCCCTGAAGTCGCTTCTGCAGCGAAAGCCGCCCTTCGGCCGGTCGGGGAGAATGACAGCAACATGATGCTCCCCGGACATTCATCGTTGCCAAACGTTGTCGTCCAGACAGTGGCGCGACGTCGTGGATGGTGATAGAGCGAACGCGCTACGCCTTTTTCTTTCCCTTTTTCGGCCGGATTGTGACGGTCTTCGCGTATGCGTCGTTCACGGCGATTTTTAGAAGTTCGACCTTGTATCCGAAGCCCCTAAGCACCTTGCGCGTATTGACAAGATTGACCTTGGAGAAAAAAGGTAGATGCAGATCAGTGCCCGGCGCATCGCTGATGACGGCATAGATGATTGTGAAGGATTCATGCTCCGGTTTCGGCTCGATCTTCAGCAGTTCGCGGTGGGTCAGCGCAAGCTGTGCTCGGACTTTCTCACGAAATTTAGGGTCGATTTGAATGAGTTGACCAGATACGAAGCCTTGAGCGAACAGGTGGCTCAAGACGCTGGACTTGCCGTACATTTTCACGTGGATCAGTTCACGGTTGGATGAGAAAAGATCACAGATCTCGACCTGTCCATGGCCACCGCCGTGCATGACTTTCTTCTTGTCATCGAGCAGGTCATAAATCATCGGCTCGAGTGCTGCCACCTGCGCGTTGTACGCTCCTTCTCCGCCACCCAGGTACTCGGGAAGCTTGATATTCGACAGCGGGATCACCGCATAGTCTTGGCTCGTCCGTTCCACAAAATCTTTGGCGATGTTGAACCACTTGCCGTCATTAAGTATATGTGTAACACCGTCGAGCTCGATCTCCGCATACAGGCACTTGAACACTGACCACGACTTGAAAACCTTCTTATGGTCCGCGTCGGCGCAATGTACGTGGCGCGCCCGCAGCACCTCAAGAGTGATAGGTCCATCGACAGTTTTGCGAAACCCCTCCATATTGATATCAGGGTGAAGAATGCCGTCGCCGTGCGGTGAATACATAAATCCCTTGACCGTCGTCCATTCGATAATTTCCGGAATCGACAGCCAGACGCCGTCGAATTGGCCTGCGGACATTCTTGCTTCGAGGGCGCTCTCAAGGGAACTTATGACCGCAGCACTCTTGGTCGTTGAGATGTTGTTGACCCATTGATAGTCCTCTGCGTTTAGTTCGGCTTCGAAAAGTTTCCGGTACTCATCGAGCAGAAACGGCAGATCGGAGAGATCCAATCTGACCGAGACAGCCAGCGCGTCGCTGCCTGCCATACGGTTGCCGAGGATCGGATTCTTGGGTGCGCCTACGATGGCCTTCAACATGTCCTGCTCAACGCTCAGGCCGAACTGATCCGGCGTCGTCTCCTGGCCGGACTGGATGCGCATGTGGCTCTCAATGGCATTTAGCGATTGCACATCGACGCAGCGGAACGTCTTCGGATCAACGGCATTGAGAGCGCAGAGAAGCCCGAAGCGCTCTTCGATCACATCATCCCTCAGAAGAAAGCGTCCGCCCTGACCGAAGGCCAGGACAAAGCAGCGTTCATTGATCTTGACAAAAAAGGCAGCAGCTACACCCTCGACAGCCAGATCCCTCGGATTGATGAACTCCTTGAACAGAGCAGACCATTTCGGCGGCGACGGAGGATTCTTCCTGACAAAAAGGTGCCCGGTCCCGTGGCCTGCGATGGCAACCTCAGCGGGCGCGTCGCAGGCCTCGACCTTTATAACTTGGTGAGTGGTCGTAAATGGCTGTTTGATGAGGAAGATGCTGAGATGGTTGACTTTCTTTTCTTTTGACATCGCTGGTCTCCTCCAGGAGCAGTGCTTGTGCGGCAACTTTGCTTTCACGTCAATCGTCACGCTCTTCAAAATTGAGGAGATCGACAACTACCGCACAGCCTAGCTGTGAAGAGTCAACAGGTTATTTCCAGTTGGATCTAGCCAGGCCACGGGCACCAGCATGCCAATGCCGCTGCCTTACGGCAGCAATCAGCCTGCTGGTACTTATAGTGTGCTGAAGCCAAACGCAGGTCACGGGTGAAGCCCGAACTCCCGAAATACGGCTCGGACAGCCGCCAGGTAGGGTTCTGTCTTGTCGAGGTGGCTTTGAGCCTCTTGCATCAGGGTTCTCACCTGATCGTCCAGAAAGGAACGCATCACCGGGTCGGCAGTGGCCTGAGCTTTCGCAGCAATCTCACTCGCTTGCTGGAGAGCCGCTCGCACTCGCGTCTGCTTCCTCTCCCGCTGCTCGACCAAGTCCTTCCGCGCGAGTCCATAGACCTCGATCGACGCTTCTCCCTTACGACTTGGAGCTCCAACTGCGTCCAGCGCCGGCCGCACCAATCCCTTGTCGAGAAATTCAAGGTGCTGCTCGGGATCGTCGTCGCAGGGATTCAGAAGCAATGGCTCCTCCCGATTTTTGGACCCGTGACTGCGCCAGCGTCGGGACTCGTCAGCAATCGGAAATAAGTTCGCCTTGCCCGATACACCTGTTGCTCTGTCGATGAACTCCTTGGCTCTTTTGCGATTGCAGTCGATGCAAGACGGCAGCAAGTTGCTCCATGCGGCAGCTAGCCAGTAGTACCCCGGCTGCGCAAGCTTTCCATTGACAATGACACCGCCCTTCGGACGGAAGTGTTCAATGTCCTCGGGGCCTCCGGCGGCGTAGTTGAATTCACAATAGGCGCACTTCTTGTTAAACATCGCACGCAGCGCCGCGACGACGTCGTCTTCCTTGTAGGCTTTGAACTCGAACTGGATGCCGTTCTTCACCGCTAGGATGGCATCCTTCGTCTCCTTCACACCCTTGGCGTCGATGCCGTCAAGGCTGGCGGGAGTAGGAACTCGATCTACGTGTATCACGTTCCGCTTCCAGCCACAGGCGGTTCAATCCGAACTTCCGCCCACAACGACTTCAAACGCTCCCGCGCGGCCGCCTGAGTTGAGTCAGACAACGCCTCAAAGTTAGCCTTACTTTGGGCGATCATGGCGTCTGCAGCTTCAAACACCAGCCGCTCTCTTGGAGTCAATCCAAGGCGCGCACCGTCATCAAGTTGCATGCGCAGTTCACTCAATCTGGCGTCTTGCGCTGCTGTTCTCGAGCGCTGAGCGAGCAAAACGTAGTACTCCTCAAAAAGCGTGTCTATCGCTAAATCTTCGGTGGAGTTCAAACCGAACAATTCGGAGGTCAGTAGCTGATCGACCCGCATCAACTGCGGAGATGGGAAGTCTGCACTGTCCGCTGTTATGGCGACCACTTTGCCATCCAGAGTTCGTTTAAGCACAGCGACCTCTTCGCGCTCTAGCCCACGTAAGGTCAGTGGCTCGTGACTGGTGACGATAAACTGCATGCGAGGAAATACCTCCCCGAGGCGCTGGACAATCCGCATCTTCCACCTTGGGTGGAGATGAGCGTCCACTTCGTCGATTAGCACGATGCCTTCGGCCGAAGCCATGTCTTGCCAACCCAGCCGCATCACGCTCATGATGTCCAACGCTAGTGCAAGTACCGCTTGATAGCCGCTGCTGAGGGTATCCAGTGTGTCTTTGACTCCAGGCGTTTCGACAAATATTCGGTCACCTCTGCGAGTGAACTTCGCGCCGTCGGCTCGTGGCAAGAGTGCTGACAAAGAGCGTACAAATCTATCGAACTCAGTCTTCTTGGCTTCGTAGAGCCATGGCCGTCCATCACTCAGGCGAGAGTACGGGTCGAAGAGGTTGTTAATCCTGAACCTGGAACTACTGGGAGCGACATCTTTATCTTGCTTCAGCAAGCGGGTCGCGCCGTACCCGAGCACCATCAGTTTCGGCTCAGGTGGATCCACCTGGATTCGATTGCCTCGCCGAATGAGCGTCATCACGATGGGCTTTGACATCCCTGTTACGTGTACTGTCACTTGTCCACGGCTACATCCACGACGCAGGAGGTCGGTTGCCTTGATGCCTGTGCTTTCGACGCCAGCCTGACCAACGAGCGCGCATGCAAGGGCCTGAAGCACTGTGCTCTTGCCGCAGCCGTTCTCACCAAGCAGGACGAGCCACTCGCCTGGGTTGCCGCTACCGATGGAGGCGCGTAGTTCCAGTTTTTCGAAAGCCCTGATATTGATCAATTCGAAACGCTCGATGAACCTTGCTTGGCGGTAGTAATCATCCGACACGTTCTTGTCGGCGATCGAGTAGGACTCAGTGCCCTGGTTCCGGGCTGTCAGTCCCAAAGACGCGTCCTTGATCTCCTTCTTGCGTGAGTTGAGACCGGAAACCAGGGCAGTCTCAAAATCGAGGAAGCTCCGTGTCAATCGGTGCAGCCTTGGGCTAGCCTTCGATGCTTCAACGGCCCAGGCTTTCACATACTGTCGCCTCATAGCGGTAAAGGGTTGGTCGGGCGCCGTCATTCTCGCAAGCACTTTAAAAATGCCTTCCAACTGCCGCTCACTAGGCTTTCCCTTAGTCATGAGCGAAAGCAATACGAGTAGGTCATTCCTTCGAGCTTCGACAAGCGAATCTCGGTTGAGTCCCAGGACGTCGATGCTTACTCGCCCTCTTTCATCGTTGCTCGTGACGCGGCCATCATCCAAAAAGAGTAGTACGCGCGTGGGCTCATCTACACGAGGATCCAACAAGAGCCGGTCCTCGGATTCCAGCGCGGCTCCTACAGCACCGATCGGTGCCCTAAGGCCTCTAACGGGAAAGCGTTGCCCCTTCAAGGTGTTGCATTGGCGACAAGCCGGTAGATAGTTGCTCCACTCGAAGGTCAGCCACCAGTAGTAACCATCGTCAATCTTTCCGTCCAGGTTGGCTGCACGCTGCTTCGGCCGAAATGCTTCGATATCGGGTTTCTCGGTCGGCGTCTCGCAGTAGGCGCACTTCGCAGGCAGCTGTTCTCTAAAACCCCTTCGTACGTGCGGATAAATGCGAGTGCCAATGCGTTGGAAGTCGAACCGAGACTGTGCTCGAGATGAGGACGTTCTTAAAAAAAAGGCCTCCGCTTCCTTTCGCAACATTAGCGCTTCCTGCGAAAGAAAGAATTCTGGAGGTCTGGTTTGAGGAAGCTTAATCATGACTGCATCTCCGTCTGCAGACAATATGGCAACTGAGCATTCGTGACGTGTCCGTACTGAGCCAGCATTGCGTGCGACTCTGTGTGATGTGCGCGTTCGCCTTAACTTCACGTTGAGGAAATACTGGCAGCATCTTCATTGCCGCGAGCGGACTTCGTGACATCATTGCTCAAAAATCGATTCGGACTTGTGTAAAGAGTCCATTGATTGCCATCTCCTGGGTGGAGTGGAAATGCGTATCGTGCTTAAGCTCATCAACCAGCGTTTTTCTTGGAACTTCTGTTCGCTTCTCCTCGCTGCCATGCTTGCCAGCCATCGTCGAGAGAACGGAGGTCATGCGATTCTTTTTTGACGGATTTCCACGCTTGCTGAAGCCCTTCCACAGTGACTTGGGCGTGGCATTCAGGCTTCCGTGATGTCCGACTTTGTAGAGGTCAACATCTGCCAGCATCTCCGCAACCCCGGGTTGTTCAAGTGCATATGACCAATTCTCGATCTGCGCATCACCAGGAAACAGCAACCGCTTTCCACCCACCTCGAAAAGCAAGATGAGACTGGTGTTGTTCATCGCCTTGTCCAGCATGGTGACAATGCCGAGAAGCTGATTGCCGCGAGCATTGGTGATGTGCTTCGCCGCCCAGCGTGCCTCTCGCGGCAGCTTGCCTTTTTTGGCGAAAACATAGCTCGCAGCAAATGGCCCATGCGCATTGCCGTCGATTGAGTTTGCCGTGGACACTCCACGAGCATGGAAATGCCAAAACTCATCGTTGTCGGTAGCGCGCTGCTTCTTGATGGTCGCGCTTTGATCCACCGTGGGTGGCCCCAGAACGTGGGTCTTTACACCGGGTAGCAAATCCTTAAGAGGATCCTCCATGCCGTAGTACGCGTACGAGCTTTTTCCTGCCTTCCCCATGTCCGCCAAGTTCTCAACA
Organism: Acidovorax sp. GW821-FHT10E04; assembly: GCF_059415185.1. NCBI lineage: Bacteria > Pseudomonadati > Pseudomonadota > Betaproteobacteria > Burkholderiales > Comamonadaceae > Acidovorax > Acidovorax sp. GW821-FHT10E04. Next base: position 821,525 of record NZ_JBWKMT010000002.1, on the reverse strand, counting down.
GCAGAAAGGTTCTTGGTGTTATCCCGCCCAAGAAAATCAAGCCGGTCAGCCAGGCCGCGTGGTAGTCCTCCTGGCTTCTCGGCGGCCAATTTGACGACCTGCTCCGCCACGTTGTTCATGGCCTGAAGAGCGCTAAACGCCCGAGTACTCCCAGAGGTGGCTTTCGCCTTCTTTGTGCGTGGCCCCGTAGCATCGGTTGCCAATGTCAAATCTTCAGTCCATGGCTGCAGTACAAGGCGAGGCTGAAGTGCCCGAATGATGTCTCCGGAGCCACTACCGTTGGATTTCGTGGCGAACCCGCTAATGTGGTCGGCATGCCTGTGTGTAGCAACAACAGCATCCAGTTGCGCTCCCCGACATTTCTCCCTGATGTCTTCCGCAACTCTTTGCATTAGCTTTCCACTGTCTGCCTCTGGCGCTCCAGTGGTACCGAAATCAATGAGTACATGCCGCTTGTCAGAGTCGCCATCCCCATACACGAACTGCAACAGAAAGCAGTCGCCAAAGCCTACTTGGTAGGCGAACAGATTGAGATGAGTCGGTCCCTTGGCGGACTTCGTCAAAGCATGATGCTTTGCCCCCGTGCCGGTCTTCGCACGCGCCTTGTTCGTACTCATACCGAGCCTCCTAAATGGCCTTTGATCGGACGCGATACAGGTTGTGCGCTTTTGGCTCGCGGACTGGACGAAGTTCTCTGCCGTTTGCCTGTGTCATCACAAGAAGCGCAGTGCGCTCGCATCCAATGTAGATTGGCAAAGGCACTGCCTATCTCGGGATCCTCCGTGGGCTCGCCGACCAGGTACTCAAGCCGTTTGCGCTGCCATTGACCATCGTTCATTTGCCTGGCGATGTGGTACTTCAACTGGCCATATTGGTCAAACACAAGCGTACCTGCGCCATAGACGGTCAGCGCCGTATTGGAGCTCACACCTGGTGGGCGCGGATCCACGTTACAAACCACCTTGAGCTCCGCCCCGAATATGTTGGCGCGGCTGACGTATTCGCAGATGGTCTCGCGCAACAGGAAGCCTTCAGGCCCGATGCGTAGGCTGGGGCGTACAGAGACTACTTGGGTGTAGGACCGCTCGTCGACGCCCAGCGCGTCTCGGTTTTCCCAGATGAATCGGAATACTTCTTCTGGGTCGCGGAGCATGGACTCAAAGTTCGTCCTCCGGTACTGGATAGAGGCGTGCTGCGAGAAGCCGATCCAACAGCCACTCGCGTCCGTTCTACTCACAGGAGGCACTATTCCGAAGGACCCAAATACTTCTAAGACAGTGTTTCGATAGTGGTACCTCTTGTCATCGGGGGCAATTTCAGCATCTGCTGTGAGCAGCGCTGCAAGGTAGTCCCCGAATTCCAAGTCCAAAGGCGGGCAATAGTCGAGGGCTCGAATTGACATGGTGAGAAGGTGGTCTGCCACCTTGGCCCCCTCGGCCGCAACCTCCACGAGGTTGTAGTAACCATCATCAAAGGTCCCAAGCTCCTCAATGCGACGCAGCCAGATCTGAAGGAACGTGCGCATCAGGGCGGCAGCTAGGATTTCCCCTCGGGTATGCGGCTCTCGGAAGTCTGGAGAGTCGAGCAAGTCGCGCGAGGGCTTGATTCGCACTGATCGACGCAAAGCATTCGCTCGCATCCCACCAAGCGCCCGCCCAAACTCCTCCGCAAGTCCCATGAGGGCGCCGTCGGTCAAAGCGCTGGCAGTGAGCGCCCTCCGATGAATCAGAGATTTGCCCTTGCTCTTGATGACTACGCGGTTGGCAACATCATTGAACTGAGTCAGGGCCAGTTCAACGACTTCCTTGAGGGAAAAGACCGACAGCAGCGCGACAACATCTGAGAAACCTTCATGAAATGCAGCCTGATCCGGTCCGGAGAAATTCATGAAGCCTGCGCGGAGCCCGTCCAGCAGAGCATGGGTAGTCTCGTGCACGATGATGTCGTGCGAGAGACTCGTAAAGACAAAAGGCTTCACAGGCTCCTGATCGGCTTTGAAGTAGCCGAACATCAACGCGCGGTCTTCACGGGAGTAGAACGCATTGGCATCCACAAAGGCGTGCGGGGCAACATGGAGCTGATGACCATCGAAACCCCAGTGCACCCGCCGTCCCAACGCGTACTCAAAACGCGCCAGCGTTCGCATTACCAACGCATAGACGTTCTGCCCGTGAAACGCCGGGTTGGCTAGCAATTGGTCTTCCACCTTTTTGCGGAGCTTGCTCCCGGGAGGTGGAAGCTGGGCCGCAAAAATGTCCTCTAGCCTGCCTTCCGCATCCTCTTGGTATGCGTGGGCCTTGTACAGCACACCGGCCTCAGCATCGAAGTCAACGACCTTGACCCGGTATCCCGTGGGCCCGAGGGCAAGTCGTTCTGCTGGGACATCTACAGTCGCAAATACCCGCTCTCCTGCGGGCCCAGTCACTCCTGGATCTTGGGCCAACACTAAGAACGACTGCTTGCCTGGCTTGATCATCGTCACGGCTGGGCTCCTCTAGACTGCGCGACCATATGTGGTCGCAATTCGACCTGGACAGATCGGATCAAACCGCCGCGAGGAGCTCGGGTGCGTATGAACGAAGGCGGGCTTCAACGAGTGCCCCTCCGTGGCGTTGGAGAACAGTCATTTCGTCGTTGTTCAGCCGCTTCAGGTTGGTGCTGATCGAGGACGCAAAGGTGGCATCTCCCGGGTTGGCTTGTCCCTCGACGCTATCGATAGAGAACCACAGTGGCTTTGGCCCCTTACCCGCCAAGTGCCGATGCTGCATGCGATCGAACTGCAGCCCTCGCACTTGCTCCATCAGAATGTCCAGTGCAGCTTTGAGGACCATGGCTCCGGCCTCTGTAGGCTCCGAGGTATTGGTGAACGGCTTTCCTCCGTCACTGGTGATCAAATAGTCGAGCTTGTTTCGTTCCACACGCAGACCAGGATTGATACCGAGGTTGTCGTAGACACCTCCGTCCGTGAGCGTCACATAGCCCACTTTCTCTGCCGGAGGGTAGACATCCGGATCCAGCCGCAGAGGTCCGAAAACAGGCGGGAATGCTGAAGATGCCGCAACAGCATTGCTGATTCTGAAGGTTCCCGCATCGACAACGCCAAGCTCATGCTCGCCCATCTCCGCTTTAGAGGCGCTCCCGCCACCAGCGACAAAGAAGAACATGTTCCCCGTCGCGATGTTCGTCGAGTTCAAATAGATCCGAGGGCCGTGTTGCAGAGTGGACAACGACTTCTCACCGAAGAGATCTTTGTCGTAGCTCTCTGCCAACTTGTCCAGGCGGGACTCAAACGGATCCAGGATGCCCCCGATCACGGATCCCACCGCAATTGACTTGGTTCTGAGGTACTCGTCGAGCTTTTCCAGCGCTGCATCAACGCCACTCGACCAATTCACCGCAAGCGTTGCTCCCGCAATACTTCCGCCACTGACACATGTCAAAAGATCAATGCGTTGAAGAAGCCCCAGTGACTGAAGCTTACGCAACATGCCTAGATGAAAGGCAGCGGCTCTGAATCCCCCGCCAGACAAAGCAAGGCCAATGCGGCAATCTTTGCCGCCGATCGTCACTGTCATAGTCCCTCCATTTCGGTCGCATGAATTTATGAAGAAACGTTACAGCAGCTGAAGGGGAACATGCAAGAAGTTTGTTTCCTGAACAAACTTGTCACATTCTTTGATGAGAAAAAACGCGTCGCGTGGCTGAAGCCGGATTTTTGGGCGGAATCTTCGGGCCAGAACTTATCCCCTTGTTTTTGAGAGCATCAATGGCGTAGCGAAAAAAGCAGGCACCTGCAGACCATCGCTGCAGTCCAGTTATGCACTGAATTTGCCCTCCAGTCTTCGGTCTTGGTCAAGCGCAGCGCCTCGATGAGGTACAGCTTCGATACATCTTTTCGGGCAGCCTGACTCTATATGGCGGACAAACAGCTGGTACTCGAGTCCAGCACATCATTCATCGTCCGCGTCTTCCTCTTCTGGTAGTACGATTGCAACTTCTTCGGCCTGCTGCTCGATACCCTCCCTAGCGGCATTCTCCCGTTCGATGCGAATAGCGTCCTGCATCATCTGAACGAAAGGACTCAGCAGCTCGACGCCAAGTTGATACTCAGACTCGAGAAGCACCTTGCGCTTGGTATCAAAAACGAAGGCCTCGCAATCTTCCGTCTCATCCCAGCCTTCAGGAACATCGCCATTGGCAATGAAGAGCTGGTGAGTCTGCGCCTCCACCACGATGCAAATACTCTGCAGTATTTGGTTACAGATAGTACACGCTTTGCATCACCCGTAGCCACACAGTTTTGACCATCAACTTACGGGCAGTTCCTGGAGCAAGAAACTAGCCTAGGCTATCTACCAGAAGTCCTCGCAATTCTTGATGCAAATCAACATCATTACTCAACTCGCTGCGTGGTTCTCAGTACACATACTTGGCGAAAATGCAAGACTGTTAGCAGTCCGACAGCTGCCATTACGCCACGTCACATTGAGCGACTGCATCCAGCCTCAAGCAGCCGCGCCAAATGTCGGTTGCGCAGCGATGGCAAGGTTGACCGAGTGCGCCGCAATCTGGGCAGGTGCCCGAAGGCAGTTTTGCAACGTTTGACACGAGACGCCCGACCCGGCTTACCGGGGTGGGTCATCTCGATGGAAGACTGGAGAGCCCATGTCCTAAAGGTGCACGCCATACCGATGGGGCTTGCCTCAATGACTGAAGAGCGGAGACACCGAGAACTCAATCGTCGCTTCTTCGGTCTTCAGCGTGCCAAAGGGGATGACGTGATGCTCAATCCTGCTGAACCCGCAACTGCGCAAGCCCTTGGCGATCAGAGGGTAATTTGCGTAACGGACACGGTTGTACCGTGGAAGCATGAAGTTGATGAGGTATGCCTCGGCGTCGTTGACGATTTCACTTCTGAACCGCTCAAGAGGGGTGCCCAGTAACACCGCACCGATCTCTTCATCGCTCAGTGGCCGGCCCAGCGAGTCACTCAACTCACCTCCGTCAAGCATCTGAAATGTGACAGGCGTCGATGCGTACTCGATCCCAAAGAACAGCAGTGAAATCTCCATGGTGGGAATGTCTTTGGCGATCCTGGGAAACTCTCGTGCAAGGATCCGCTGAAAGGTTTCATGACTTCGAAGCCGACGTTCTATCGGCTGATCCTGGGCCTGTCCGATGTAATGAACCTCGTAGCGGAGCAAGGCAGAAATATCGCCCTCAATGCGCGCGAAGTTGCCTATGCGCAAGTGCTCGAACAGTAGCCTCTCGGGACTCAAGTAGCCGGTGAATTGCTCCTCCGAATCGAAAAGTTTAATGGCAGCGACGTTCTTGAATGGCGGAGTAGGCGCGGGCTGCTGGTCGTAGAAGCCAAACTCGATGATCGTCTCGCTTGTCGAACCGAAGTAGGGCTGACCGGGAAGTACGTCCAGCTCAAACCTTAACGCCGTTTCGTTTCCACGCTGGCGAATCCTTCCGCTGATGACCCCGCTCTCAGCCACAACGTCATCGAAGAAGATCACCGGCCGTTGGCAGATCATGTAAAGCGACGATGATCGCCAACGCTCCTGGACCGCCGCCTCTTCTCTGAAGTGGTCAAACTCATAGGCGGACATCGCCGGGTAGGTCATTAGAAATCGAGTTGTGATGCTGCTCATGTGGGCACATTCTTTCAAGGCCGACTATGGCTCACGTCGGCTGCCACCCGAGGCGACATCGAATTGCCAAGTATTCACGTGTCAAAGCTTGGGCTCAGAGCTCAGGGGTAAATGATGCAGCTTTTCTGCACGTGGACCGCGTCGAGCTCTGCAGCTTCCGCGAACGTTAGAAAGCATGCATGCAGAGGTAGGGCCAATGAGTCTGGGTGTAGGTACAGACGAAGCGCATCAGCCTGTTCATCGCTGATGCAGAGGATCATTAAGTCAATGTCTTCAGCGTGCTCCTCGTCTCGCTCAACCGAGCCGAAGAGGTGCCACTCGGTGCCTGCAATTGCCGGCCCAAGGGTCAGCGCTGCATGACGCAGGCACGCGACGACTCTCTGGCGAATCAAGAGCCTAACCGCTTCATCAGCTCACGGACGCCCAGTGCCTGCGCGCCCATGTCCATGGCTGCGGCCTGCGCTGCAGCGCTGATCCCGCCATAGCTTGAAGACTTCACAATAACGTCGAAAGGTCCGACGCGCGATCGCGCGTTTCGCACATGCTCGGCGCCCATGTTGTAGGCGTCGATCACCGCGACAGTGATGGGCTCACCGTGTCGGCGCTCGGCCCTGACTACTGAGTCATAGACGTATGAGACGCTGGCGACATTTGAATGCTGCTTCATGGCCGTGATGAAATACCCCATGCCACTATCGCGGAAGGAGCCTGCATCTCCAGTTTTTGCGGCTCGGGCTACATCGCCCAAGGTCCCGAAAGAAGCAAATGCCGCGTGAAGACGGCCTATGGCTGCGCCGCTCCAAAGCGTCTCTGATGGCACGTTGATGACCAGCTCCGGCTTTCTGTGCCCCGAGAAGAGCGGGTCGACATCGGCCAGTTCAATGACTCTGCGTGCGGGAACCCCCAGGACAGCAACTGCAAATTCGTAGCCTGTTATTGCTCGCACTGCCAAGAACCCCTCGGGGGTCCGTTCAATTACCTCGACGTCCTTGCGTTCGGCCAGCTTTGCGGCCACCCATGCGGTCGTGTCACCATTCACGTTTCAGCCCTCCAGAATCTGCTCAAACTCGGCGGGGAACCGGGACGCATCCTCGTCGACTCTTTCGATGTGAAACGCCTCCAGGTCGTCAATGTGCTGTCGAAATCGTTCAAGTGTTTCCTTCTCGTCGACAGTCAACAGCCCCCGGTTGACGTCGAGTAGCGCAAGCATCCGCTTGCTGTTGGGTAGGATACGACTCAGCATCTTCCGCTTCCATTGCTCGGCCGCGCCGCTCTCTGGATTTTGAGCAGCGTCAATGTGTGGTCCATAGCGCTCAAAGATCGCACGGTTTTCGGCCAGCAGAGGCTCTATGACCTGTCGGGCGTCGCCACGCCCTCCGAACTTCACCGCCCCGAATATCTGCAAGAGCTTATGAGCGTGATCGCGCTTCCAGCCCAACATCATGGCGTCGGGAAACGCCTCCGGCGCCTTGTCCACCATGGTGTGACAGTTGGCGCACAGCATGACCAGGTTCTCGAACGCTCCGCGCTCTTCCTGGCTAAGCTCGGGGTTAGCACGGGGGCCGCCATCGTTGGCGGCAAAGACGTGCGCCATCTCAGCGATGTGAATTGACTTCCCTGCTGCCTCAACAAACAGTTCGTTGCCGCACCCGGGGTTTTGACAGTAGCCAGCGGAAGCGGCGAAGAGCCTCTTCTGAGTATGCAAGTCAGGCGATGCAGCGCCTCTTGAACAAGCCATCGTGGTCACTCCCTTTTGCTTTGATCTGCAGCTGTATTTTGATGGGAGGATCGGCGCCGAGCGTAGAGCACCTCCGAAGGCCCGATTATCTCCACGCCCGCCGCACGATCTGTTCCAGGAGTGGGAGCGGCCATCGTGTCGCTCAATCGCAGATGCGTTATGGGGAAAGAGAACGCCAGCATCAATCGCACTGAGAATCTGCCCGATCAGTAGTGCCGGCAAGATGACATCACCGCAATACCCGAATAGGTGCGGATCCTCCTTCGCAGCGAATACTTTCCGTCCTGCCTCCCAGCGGCGATGAGCCCCTCCCCAAGTGATGCGGCTGTCTGAAGCAATGTAGACCGCTCGTGGCAGATGTGGCTTTTCGCCTGTGTCAGAATATGAAACCCAGGACTGAAGAGTTGTCATAGCTTGCTTTGGTTCAAATACGCGCTTGCGGAGCGCAAAGTTTAGGTCGCACGAATAGCTGCTCTGCAGCGGTCGTGCTCGGCCACAAGAAAGCCAAAGACTCGATTTGGCGAACAATAGGATGGCTGCAGAGCACTCCTACGCGAGCGACAGCTTCTGGCCGTGACTGTCGGCACTCGGACGCTCCGGTAAGCAGACGTCCAGTCGTTTCAGCGGTCAGGTTGACGTAGGGCAAAGACCTCGGTTTCGTCGGGGCGCATCTTGATGGGCCTTCAACTCGATGGGAGACCATCATGGGAACCATAGCCAATTCAGCCACGTGCCGTTCGCCAGTCAGTCAGCTTCCACGATGCCCTGCTTCGCGAGCGAAACGTCTTCCGGCACGCACTCCAAAGTGAAGACCATCCCGACCCAATCGTCATCATCAATGGCGTGAAACGGAATCATCCGGCCGCGAACGCCGGCCTTGAATCGCTTTAGCTGGGGTGGCTCAGAGAAGTAGTCGCCTAATTGGGCCTCAGCGTCTCCAGCGTCCGAGTAGAAGATGGTTTTCATGGTCTTCCGAATGGACAGCTCTCCAGCCAAAATAGCTATGTCCTCGAACTCGCCGTCGAGAAACCTTCCCAGAATGTACTCATCGACCACGGGGACGCCATGGGCGGGGACGCCGACGTGAGTGGAGGTGCTCACCACCACCAGAGGGAAGACGCTGAAATTCTCCGGTAGGTCGATGCCGAATCTCTTGACGTCAGCAATGAATTCGGCTCGATTGGCTTCGATAGCGTTGCTCTTTCGGCTTGCTTGTTCTGCGGCGCCAAGTACCGTTCTGCGATGTGTGGCAACGCCCTTGGAATCGGTAGGCTCCAAGATGCATTTCACCTCGGCCACGATAACTCTGGATCCGATGACGAGAATCAAGTCAATCTGTTCATCACGCCGGTTGGTGGGTTGGAAGGTGTAGTCGTCTTTTATGCTCCATGCACACCCAGAAAGACTCCTCGAGTCCCTGATGCCTTGCTGGACCATCGCACGCACGTGGATCTCAAATGCGGGTCCGCGCCTCGAAAGGTCCACGCCGAGCTGCCTCAGCCAAACGTCGACCAAACGCCGTAGGTTGGGTGCCACGGTTGCGATGAACGCAGGCGCAACAGTGAAAGGCCCGACAGGCACTAGAGGTTGAGCCCAAATCTCTTGCCCGGTCTGGCCTTTGAACGTCAAGAAGTCAATGAGCCTTTTGCTCTCTACGCGAGTGACGCCGGCAATTGAAGACACGGCGTGGGCTAGCGCATCGACCTGCAGAACCGGAGCGTAGTCCGGCAACCAAGCATGAGCCTCGCTGCCCTTGTCGAGGCCCGCAATGTGCTTCTTCGAGACTTGCTCCACAAGTAATAGCGCGGCTCGGGATACGGCATTCCAAGCATCGAGCAGGCGCTCAATGGACAGACCTGAGAGGGTCGCTCGTGGTTCCTTCAACAACTCAGCGTAGTAAGGCTCGGATGCGAGGCTACGGTTCACAAGGAACTGCTCCTGGCTCGCGCTCGGCTCGTGTGGAGTGGTGACGGTGATTTCTTGGCGCTTGCCTTGGCGCTCTATGCCGCGAATCTCGCGCATCCTCGGCATGCGGCCCATCGCAACCAAACTCCGATGGTACTTGGTCGCTAATACTGTGAACCCGATATTCAAAGACAAGCGCCGAGCCAACCCCATGCTGTAACCTCTCTTCAAGTCAACATCCATCGGCAGGAAGACCTTAGTACGACCGGTATCAAGTAGCTTATAGCTGTTCCATAGGCAGTCTTCCCATAAGTCTTCCGCATGCCGGTAGAAGATGCCCAAGTTCAGCTCGAGCAAGATGTCCTTCCATTCCACCTGGTCCATGCGCGGGTTGCCCGCAAGGTCGGGCGACGCTGAAAGCGAGAAGCGCACGGGAATTTCGATGCCGTCGACTAAGCTCTCCACAATCTCAGCAGGCGACCACTCGAAGCCGCCGGGAAGCTCGAGTTTGACGGAGGTCAACTCTTCGACACGAAAGCCCTCTGGCTGCTCCGCTGCTCGCCGCGCCCCAAGCTCCGCAATTGCTGCCTCGCTCTTACTTTGAGCGACCAGAAAATGGTGGTTGACTGCGGCGACAAACGCCCGCAGTTTGGTTGTCGCACTCAGGGTCGCGGAGGTTGACAATTTCAGTCGCGAGCGGATGTTCTCCAGCTTCTCGTGGATAACAAGAGCCGCGGCGTAGACGTTCTGGTCCTGCTGGTCCGGCTCTGCAAAGGATTCGAACTGCTTCTTCCACCCTGCCGGTGTGAACTTGCGCCGCAACGGACCGGGCACCTTGTCGTTTTGAACCTGCCGTGTGAACTCGCCCATCATCTTCCTTCGCTTGCTACGTTCTTACCCCTCGCCATATGCGAATCACCAGGATGCCGCGGGCCTTGGTGAGTGGTTCCTGCCATTACGTCCTAGTCAGGTTCCAGTTTCGCCGAAGGCAATACGCGGCTCGCAATCCCGCATCGCAATGTAGCCTTTCGAGAAGCGCGGTTGTCTCTTTTGGGTCGGTAGCGCCAGTTGATCGGCCGTTGGAGCTGCCGTTGAACCCAGGGGCATCTGAGCCCTTGGTCGGCGGAGGCAAGCCCCATTCTGAAGTGCCGGTCACGGGGATGCAGCAGTCATTCGACTGCGAATCTGTCCAACGACCGGTGTCCGCAACAGCGGTCGATGCGCTGCCGACATAGGATGACGGCTCTCAGCCTCAACCAGAAATCTCCAAGCACCTCCAGCCCGCCAGGGCTCCCGCCTTGGTGGTCTTTATGCTCTTTGATCGAAATCAATCGCCTTGAAGAGTCCGGCACAGTCTCCCAATGAACACGTTCTCAAATGCCTTCCGCGCAGAAGTGATCCGCATGGCCCGCAAGGAGCTCAAGCCTGAACTGCAAGGCATGCGAAAGACACTGACCGCCCACCGCTCAGAGATCGCAGCGCTCAAACGCGAAGTCAAAGCACTGACATCCCAGCTGCGGACCGCCCAACGTCAGGTCCACCCTCCCCCCGCAACAAGTGCTACCGAAAACAATACCGCAAAGAAGGGCGCAAATGGGTGTTCGACGCCGAGAAGCTCAAAGCCAAGCGCGCGGCATTGGGCTTGTCGCAAAAGGACATGGCAAAGCTGTTGCACACCTCTTCAATTTCTCTGTACAAGTGGGAGTCCGGCAAAGTCATCCCTCGCTCAGCCCATCTGCAGCAGATCCATGAAGTGCTACAGATTGGCAAGAGGCAGTTGCTCGCCACGTTGAGCGAGAACTCGTAGGACCTGCGCTCGAATGGCCCGAGAAGGTCCCAGCAAGACTAACTTTTGAGCTTCAGCGCTACCCACATGGCGCAATGATCGCTTGGGGCCGGCACCGGATGGTCTGTGGATCGCTCAAACGCCACTCCGTCCTCGCCCCGAATGAGCTGCTGTGCCGACAAAGCCCCAACTGCAACTCGCTGCGATAGTTCAGCACTCACCAGGAAATTGTCGATGCCGGGATGCGGCCCACAGGTCTGCCCCCGCGCCATCACCACCTTGGTGCCCGAAGCCTTGTAACCGTTCAGCAAGGCAAACATCTGGTCCACCGACTCCTTGGCGGGATTCTGCGGTGACTTCGGCTGGGAGCCATCGCGCAGAAGGCGATTGAAGTCCCCCAGCACTACAAAATCCTTGCCGTCACGGTCATCGATCCACTGCTGGAGGATCTGGGCCTGTTGGCCCAAGATCGCGCACTCCGTAGACAGTGCTTGTGTGCTGTCCGCCTTGGGAATGATCCGGCTGCCAGGACAGCCCGATTTGAGATGCACCACTAGGAACTGCGTATCCCTTCCCAAAATCTTGTCCGAGAAGACCAGTCCCGGCCGCAACGGCCGATCAGTCACGTCGGTCAGGTCGGACACCAAAAAAATCCCTGCGGTGAATGCACACCCGTCTTCCAGGCCACCCCGACATGCTGCGGGATGTCGGGTTTCTTAGGCTCATCGTGTGATGTGTGGGCAGACCAGCCCTGGGGAAGAATCTGCTGCAATGCCGCTGTGCTGCTCACCTCCTGAAACGCGATGAGCGTGACCCCCGCGTCATCAAGCTTGCGCACCATGGCACGCAGCGCCTCGAGCTTGCGCTCGTACAGTGGCCATTCGTAGAGATCGGTGCTTTCTCGGCAGGGCCCCGTCTCCTGATAGGGACGCCGGTTGAGCGTTTCTTTGGCAAGGTCAGCGCACTTGCCTGCCTTCTCGTACTTGATACCGTTGTGCACGTTGCAATACGGCAGTCCATCAACGTCTATACCAGCACTTTTCTGGCAAGCCCCCTTCCAGCGTTCAAAAAGAGGCTTGTCCATCAGCCAAGCCACATTGAAGGTACTCATCTTGAAGCTGTCTGCCTGGATGGCAGATGCAGCCAATACACAAGCGAACGCCACAGCAAGGCGCTGCCACTGGAAGAATTGCGACGGCATAGAACCCCCTCGCTGTATCGAGGGGGCCAAATATGCCATCAACCCGTGACACAACGGAGAGGAGAAATGCCAGAGGCATCCTCCCTACCAACGACGGGGGGAGCCTCGGCAGTTCCTTGCTCCACCCCCTGCCCCAATCACTTCCTGCTGGCTCCATAGCCATGGTGACCATGGCCATACCCCTTGGTTTCCACCTTGCACAGGTAACTTGCTCTGTAGAAGAACTCGGAGACCGACTCCGGGTCGCTGCGCCGGAGACAGTACGCCGGGCTGTTCGGGAAATGCACCAGTGGCTTGGCTCGCTCCACAGCCTCACCCAACGCGCTTGCCCAAGCCTCACAGATTCGGCTGGAGATATTGCCTTCGGTAGCCTGGTAACGGCCAAGACAATTGAAGGCATGCCCATTCAACAGAACCACGAAGTGGTAATGGACTCGGGCGCAGTCACCTACCTCCCTCACCCATAAAAACCGAACCTTTGTGTCATGGTAGAGCATGCCATTCTTGGCGAGGCTCTGCCGGTTATGCCGGATCTTGGCCTTGAAAGATTCAACGAACCTGGATGCCACAGAGTTGCAAGACTCCACAGAGTCAGCCTTCGTATGATCAGGGAAGCGAAGATCAAACCTGAAGGCAAATACCCTAGAGTAATCCGTCATGGATTTACTGACCACGTCGTGTAGTGCCTCTAAACACTCACTGATCATGGGGTACACATTCCCCATGATACGTAGTCCATTGTATTGATCACCACGGTACTCATGGTGATTCTTACTTAAATCGTTGTTCATACCATCAATCGCTATTGACCTTGCTGACTCATCAATAGATGAGCAATAGGAGACTATCTGTCTACTTAACCTAATCATCCGTCACTCATGCACTACACAGTCAACATCTAGCCTATAGGTATTTAATACCAATACCTAAATGAAATTGCTGCATAAGAACTGCCTATTCACAACGCGATCCCAATGGAGACGAGCATGAATAGGCATTAATAACTGGATGATTTCACTCTGGAAATATGGGTGGACTAGATAGCGTCACGGAGTTCCATGCGCTGACGCAGCCACTGCTCGACCTCTTCCTGAATCCAGCCAACGGATTGGATTCCCAGTTTGATTGGTTTCGGGAATTGATTGTTCTTGATATACAGGTAGAGCGTAGACCGTGGAACACCAGTGAGTTCACACACGCTAGGGAGTCTCAGTATTTTCATGCCTTGCACCTTGAGGGAGTTTCGTTCAGAGCATTCCCTTGCCCCAAAAAAAATCCTCAGGGCGGCACTTTTCTATCCTTTGCCCAAACAGTTCATCAAATTGACATGGCAAGGACTGCGACCACCCGTAGCGCCACCACGATCACCTCCCCAAGGAAAAATTCGAAGTCTCCCAACGGCACTCTACCCAAATACCTCCAAGAATCCATCTACAATGAACCTTGATAGCTTCTTGAAGCAACCTAGAGTGCATCTATAAAAGCAGGACACTCTTACTCTATTGAAAGACTCATATGGCTGGATGGAAAGATGAATTGTCAAAATTAACAAAGGACTACAAAATCGATAACAGAGCCAGAAATTTAATATGGCTATGCCTATCAAAATACGACCAAGAATATTTCAGAAAAAATCCACTGTTAACCAATAGAATTGAAATATCGGATCGTCTAAAAAATAATCCATACGCTCTACAAAAGATACAATCCGCATTCACAAACGGTCTTCTCAAAGAGGAACATTTGGAATGGATAACAGATGACAAATGGCAAGCAGCATGGATTCAGATAAAAGTTTTGAATGAACTTGCCAAGTACCAGAATCAAATTCTATTTAATCCACTCCTGCAATTGCACGGTAGAGCAAAGAGCATTGCACTCTTCGACTACATTATGTGCATAGAGGGCTATCCAGTGGAAATTCAGTTAGTAAAAATTGAAGAACTGAAGCTCCTATGGAGAGAACAAATTAAAATAGGCAAAAAATTCGAATGGCTCAATTCTGACTCTGCATTGCAACATTTCGAAAAATGGTTTAGCTCTCGAATGAATACCAACTTCATCTTCAAAAGCTTTGAAGACGTTCGAATTGGTATCAATCACAACAACCCATCAACATCCGACCTATTGCTACTAGCAGATCAAGCAAAAAAAGTATGGAACCAACACAAACGCAGATTAGAGAACAAAGACAAAAAGCAACGCAATTACGAACTATCAACAAAGACCATAGCAGCACTCGAAAAAATTTCCGAAAAACATAGCATTAGCCGAACCGAAGCAATTGAAATTATTATCAACGCAGAAGCAAGAGACGAATATCACATCACCCGCATACTAAAAAAGAGACAGAATCTTATTGATAGCATAGATTGTCAATAAAATAAAGCATTGAAAATAAAAATATTATTAACAAATCTCCGCAAACCCTCCACACAATAAAATCGATAAACTTACAGCCTCAAGAACCTCAAACGGCATAACCGTTGTGCTAGTGGTAGCAATTCAAAATGAGCACCGCCCCTGAATCAGGTGGCTCAATCTGAAAGCGCCCTCGTGATCCCCCTATGCTGCAGGAAACTGGACTGCGTCGACCGTAGTCAGCATGCACGCGATGGTGCTCCGACGGCATGGAAATCGGTGCGACTCGGGCCAGACCGCGACGGTAATCTCCACGAACGAATGCAAAGACCGGGAGGTCATGGCTTGGGAGGCTTGGGCAAGCAAGGAACTCCCAGGCGAGCCAGTGCGCGAGATACTCATCGACGCCGTCGAGCGCCGCTTCGGCACGGTGGAGGCGATGCCGGGAAGCCAGGAATTGGAGTTCCTCAGCGACAACGGTTGGGCCTACATCGCAGCCGAGACCCGGACACTGGCACGTTCGCTAGGGCTCAAGCCCATCAACACGCCCGTGTGCACTACGCAGTGCAAAGCCATGGCAGAGAGCTACGGGAACACATTCAAGCGGGACAGCGTCGCTCGCATGGATCTGCGTGATGCACGGACGGTGCTGGCGCAGTTGCCGGCGGACCTCGAGCGCTTCAACGAGGTGCATTCGCACTCGTCGCGGAAAAGGCGCTTACCTCGAGAGTTCAGGCGGCAGCAGGCCGCGACGACCAACCGGCCACTGCATTGCGAATTGGACTGGGCCGGGAATACGGGGGCAACATCAAATCAAGGTAGCTTGACCCTGCTCTCGTCGGAATCAATGGTCATCCCAAACCTGATAGGTTCGGGCTAAAAATGACTAGCCGTCATCGTCGACGGCTTACCCCGTTGCAGAGAACCAGTACGTCGACCGTCAAGCTAGCGCTCCCTAGCGCCGGAGGAGTGAACGAACGCACGCCGTCTTCCGCGCAACTGGCGTATACGCATCTTGTATCAACTCAATATCTACAACGGCTTGTTCCGAGACTTCGGCGCCCGTCGCAGACGGTCGAGGTAGTCTGCCCACGCTTGCATCATCTTTGTCCGCTGAGCGAGGTATTGCGTACGGTTATAGGCTCGTCCATTTGCATCTTTCACGGCATGAGCCAACTGAGCTTCGATCACGAGAGGATCGAACTCCAGTTGCTCAGCGAGCATTGTTCTTGCGGTCGCCCGAAAACCGTGCCATGTATGAATGTCCGGCGTATAGCCCATGGAAATCAGCGCCGTACGCACCGAGTTTTCAGAGATAGGCCGGTCGTGGTTTCTTTCACCGGGAAACACCAGCACGCTCCCTCCGGTCAAATTGTGGAGTTCACGAAAGATTTCGAGGGCTTGCTTCGGCAACGGAACCACATGGGGAGGGCCGTACTCCTTTCCCTCCACACCCCGCTTCATACGCGCTGCAGGAATCGTCCATAGAGCCGCATCCATGTCTACTTCTGACCATGCAGCTGCCCTTAACTCTCCTGGTCGTTGGAATAGCAATGGTGCAAGTCGGAGGGCAGCTTTGACAATCGTCCCACCACGGTAGTGGTCAATCGAAAGCAGTAGCTTCCCCAACTCCGTGGGCTCCGTTATCGCGGCGAAGTGTTTGCCCCTGTAGGGAGTCAGCGCATCTTTCAAATCGCCCGTGATGTCCCGCTCAACCTGCCCCGTGGCAACACCGTAGCACCAAACCTGACGCGCTAGCATTAGTGCGCGGTCCGCTGTCTCAAGTGCACCTCGGGCTTCAATCTTCCGCAATACGGAAAGAAGCTCAACAGGCGTGATTTCCGAGAGATTCCTTCCGCCAATCCATGGGAACAGGTCGCGCTCAAACTGCCTTTCCATGCGCTGAAAATGCCCCGGGCTCCAGACGGATTTTTGGCGTGACAACCAATCCAGCGCGATCTCCTTGAACGTTTCGCCCGGCGTTGTCAGCTTCACCAGTTTGGTGACGCGTCGGGCTTCAATGGGGTTGATCCCATCCGCTTTTTGCAGCTTTACCCGGTCCCTCGCCTTCCGGGCCTCTGTGAGGCTGACGCCGGGATAGTTTCCCAGTGCCATCCGACTTTCCTTACCATCAAAATAGGTCTTCCAAAACCAACGCTTGGAACCGGTAGGACTGACCTCTAAGTAGAGGCCGTTCGCATCGGTAAAACGCGCCCGCTTCTTGTCTGCTGGGCACGCAGCGTTCTTACATTCTTTGTCAGTGAGCATAGGGGCCTTCTGGGCTACAACCGGGGAACAATCATCGTTCCCCGCAATGTATGGTACCTTGTTCCCCGATTTGTGCCCCGGTTCCACGCTGGCTGCTGTTGGACGCGATTAGACGTCGCTAGACGCTAAGTCATTGAAAATACAAAGAAAAAAGGCGTCCAATGGATGCCATTGGACGCCTTTAGACAGGTTACTGGTGGAGCTGGCGGGAATTGAACCCGCGTCCGCAAGCCTTCATCGGGCAGATCTACATGTTTAGCGGTCTGATTTGAATCTCGCTGCCTGTGTCGCGCAGTCGCACGCTACACAGGCCGCCAGCACCCTATTTTCTCGCCCCAATCCAAGGTACCCGGATCAGGACCAGCCCATGTAATTATCCTTGCAGCCGGGAGGCACTGATTGCTCAGAACCCCCTTGCCCAGCCCATCGGCCAACTGTTGCAAGGCTCACTGGCAATTAAGCAGCGAGTGCGAAACGTTCGTCGTTTGCAGTTAGTTTTTTAAATCGAGATTTACGAGCGTGACTCAAGCTCGACATGCACCACACCGATTCCGAACCCACGTCGAAACCAGGACAGCCCCAGAGCCTCTATTTTAGGTGCTCCCCAGCAATTGCAAGAGCTCGAAGGGAGATTTAATTGCGGCATGGGCGCCCCACTCCATCGGATTGGTTTTTGCACCCAGGTAGCCATAGGTTGCGGCCACGGTCCCCATTCCTGCGGCCAAACCTGCCACGATGTCACGCTCGTCATCGCCAACATAGATGCACTGCCCGGGCTCCACTTTCAGGCGCGCTGCCGCCTCGAGCAAAGGAGCAGGATGCGGCTTCGCATGGGGAGTGGTGTCCCCGCTGACGACCGCCCGCGCAGTGACGAACAGGGGAATGGAGCGGGTCAGCGGGTCCGTGAAGCGGGCTGCCTTGTTGGTAACCACGCCCCATGCCATGTTGCGTTGCAGTATCTGGGATACGAGTTCTGGAACGCCGTCAAAGATGCTGGTGCGCTCCGTCATGCGCGACTCATAGTTCACAAAGAACTCCTCGCGCATGGTCATGAAATCCGGATGGTCGGGAGCCATACCGAAGGCTTCGCCCAGCATGCCGCGCGCGCCGGCACCCGCCATGGGGCGGTAACGCTCCAGCGGCAGCGACGGCAATCCGCGGTCAGTGCGCATCTTGTCGGCAGCGGCGCCCAAGTCCGGGGCACTGTCGATCAGCGTTCCGTCCAAATCAAACAACACCGCACGAATATTGTGAAACATGGGTGCGCCCTCAGGCAGTGCGCCGCGTGGCCACAAGATAGTTCACGCTGGTGTCCGCACTCAGCCAATAGCGCCTCGTGAGGGGGTTGTATTCCAGGCCCCGGGTATTTTGTACATGCAGGCCCGCGCTTCGGCAACTTGCGGCCAGTTCGCTGGGCCGAATCATCTTGGCGTACTCATGCGTTCCCCGTGGCAGCATGTTCAGCACATATTCAGCCCCTACGATGGCCAGCATGAAAGCCTTGGCATTGCGGTGGATGGTGGAGAAAAACACCCAGCCTCCCGGTTTCACGAGCTCTGAGCATGCCCTCACCACCGATCCTGGATCAGGTACGTGCTCGAGCATTTCCATGCATGTGACGACATCGAAGCTGGCAGGTTGCTCCTTGGCCAAGGCTTCCACGCTGATTTCCCGGTACTGGATATTGGTGGTCTGAGCTTCCAGCGCATGCAATTGCGCCACACGCAGGGCCTTGGAGGCCAGATCGATGCCCGTCACCTCTGCGCCCTTGCGGGCCATGGAGTCGGCCAGGATGCCGCCGCCACAGCCGACATCCAGAACGCGCTTGCCCGACAGGTCGCACTGCCCCTGGATCCAGTCAAGCCGCAAAGGATTGATCTGGTGCAAGGGACGGAATTCACTTTCAGGGTCCCACCAGCGATGGGCCAATTCGGAAAACTTGGCCAGTTCGGCCGGATCTGCATTGACGGTTTCACTCATGCCAGAGATTGTCCATGAAGGAAGGAAAATGGAGGATAAAACCCCCAGACGCAAAAAAGCCCCGTTGCCGGGGCTTTTTTGTGAAGCAATCCGAGGATTACTTGGAAGCGCGGGTACCGACCACTTCGATTTCCACGCGACGGTTCTTCGCACGGCCTTCGGCGGTCTTGTTGTCGGCGACGGGTTGCTTTTCGCCCTTGCCTTCGGTGTAGACGCGGTTCTTTTCGATGCCCTTGGACACCAGATAAGCCTTCACGGCTTCGGAACGGCGAACCGACAGCTTCTGGTTGTATGCATCAGAGCCCACGGAGTCGGTGTGACCCACGGCAATGATCACTTCCAGGTTGATGTCCTTGACCTTGGAAACCAGATCATCCAGCTTGGCCTTGCCTTCTGGCTTCAGCACCGACTTGTCGAAGTCGAAGAATGCGTCAGCGGCATAGGTCACCTTGGTAGCGACAGCAGGAGCTGGAGCTGGTGCGGGTGCTGGAGCGGCAGCGGGTGCTGGGGCGGCGGCTGGAGCAGCAGCGGCAGCTGGAGCGGGGGCGACGATCGCGCCATCGCAGCCAGGAGCAGCAGTGGCAGGCGTCCAGTTGGCATTGCGCCAGCAGTATTCGTTGGTGCCGTTCTTCCAGACCAGTTGGCCAGAAGCATCTCTCCAGTTGTCAACGGTTTGTGCGCCAGCGGCGGTTGCGAGCGCTGCAGAGGCAAACAACATCGCCACTTTGTTCAGTTTCTTCATGGTTCTCCTCTTGGGGAAAAAGCCGCAGCCGCGCTGCGAATCAGGACGCTTGGGGTGACCACCACCCGAAGCGTTCAAACGATTGTGCCATACGTAACAGGGCAAAAGCGGTGGAGGCTACCCAGGGCCCGTAGGACAAAACCGGAATTGCTTCGATATGTTGCGTGGTCGCTACACGGTCTTACCTCTAAAATGGTTCTCCTTCGCCGCCACCGCCGTCCCCAATGACCCAGTTTGCCAAAGAAACCCTGCCGATCAGCCTCGAAGAAGAGATGCGGCGCAGTTACCTCGATTACGCGATGAGCGTGATCGTGGGCCGGGCCCTGCCCGATGCGCGCGATGGGCTGAAGCCTGTACACCGCCGCGTACTTTTTGCGATGCACGAGCTCAACAACGACTGGAACCGGCCCTATAAAAAGTCGGCCCGTATCGTGGGAGACGTGATCGGCAAATACCACCCGCATGGTGATTCCGCCGTTTACGACACCATCGTGCGGATGGCGCAGGATTTTTCGCTGCGCCACATGCTGGTGGATGGCCAGGGCAATTTCGGGTCCGTGGACGGCGATAACGCTGCGGCAATGCGGTATACCGAAATCCGGCTGGCCAAGATCGCCCATGAAATGCTGGGCGACATCGACAAGGAAACCGTCGATTTCGGGCCCAATTACGACGGCAGCGAAAAGGAGCCGCTGGTATTGCCCAGCAAACTCCCCAATCTGCTGGTCAATGGCTCGGCCGGTATTGCCGTGGGCATGGCCACGAATATTCCGCCCCACAACCTCAACGAGGTGGTGGATGCCTGCCTGCACATGCTGCGCAACCCGGACGTGTCCATCGACGAGTTGATGGAGATCATTCCGGCGCCCGACTTCCCCACCGCCGGCATCATCTACGGCATCAATGGCGTGAAGGACGGCTACCGCACAGGGCGCGGGCGCGTGATCATGCGCGCCAAATGCCACTTCGAAGACATCGATCGCGGGCAGCGCCAGGCGATCATCGTGGACGAGCTGCCCTACCAGGTCAACAAGAAGACGCTACAGGAGCGCATGGCCGAGCTGGTGCACGAGAAGAAGATCGAGGGCATCAGCCACATCCAGGACGAATCCGACAAGTCGGGCATGCGCCTGGTGATCGAGCTCAAGCGCGGCGAAGTGCCCGAGGTGGTGCTCAACAACCTGTACAAGCAGACGCAGCTGCAGGACACCTTCGGCATGAACATGGTGGCGCTGATCGACGGCCAGCCCCGCCTGTGCAACCTGCGCGACCTGATCAGCGTCTTTCTGCAGCACCGCCGCGAGGTGGTCACCCGCCGCACGGTGTTCGAGCTGCGCAAGGCGCGCGACCGCGGCCACGTGCTCGAAGGCCTGGCCGTGGCCCTGGCCAACATCGACGACTTCATCGCCATCATCCGCAACGCGCCCACGCCGCCCGTGGCCAAGGCCGAGCTGATGGCCCGCCCCTGGGACAGCAAGCTGGTGCGCGAGATGCTCACCCGCACGCGCGCCGATGGCGGCGTGATCAACGCCGACGACTACCGCCCGGACGGCCTGGAGAAGGAATTCGGCATGGGCCAGGACGGCCTGTACCGCCTGTCGGAAACGCAGGCCCAGGAAATCCTGCAGATGCGCCTGCAGCGCCTCACGGGCCTGGAGCAGGACAAGATCGTGGCCGAGTACAAGGAAGTCATGGCGGTCATCGAAGACCTGCTGGACATCCTGGCCAAGCCCGAGCGCGTATCGGTCATCATCGGCGACGAACTCACTTCCATCAAGCAGGAATTCGGCCAGCACAAGCTGGGCGCACGCCGCAGCATCGTCGAATACAGCGCGCAGGACCTCTCCACCGAGGACCTGATCACCCCCACCGACATGGTGGTCACGCTCAGCCACACCGGCTATATCAAGAGCCAGCCCCTGTCCGAATACCGCGCCCAGAAGCGTGGCGGGCGCGGCAAGCAGGCCACGGCGACCAAGGAAGACGACTGGATCGACCAGCTCTTCATCGCCAACACGCACGACTACATCCTGTGCTTCTCCAACCGCGGCCGCCTGTACTGGCTCAAGGTCTGGGAAGTGCCGGCAGGCTCGCGCGGCTCGCGCGGCCGCCCCATCGTCAACATGTTCCCCCTGCAGGACGGAGAGAAGATCAACGTCGTGCTGCCGCTCACGGGCGACATGCGCACCTTCCCGGCGGACCGCTATGTCTTCATGGGCACCAGCATGGGCACCGTCAAGAAAACGGCGCTGGATGAATTCAGCAACCCGCGCAAGGGCGGCATCATCGCCGTGAACCTGGACGACGGCGACTATCTGATCGGCGCCGCCCTTACCGACGGCCAGCACGACGTGATGCTGTTCAGCGACGGCGGCAAGGCCGTGCGCTTCGACGAGAACGACGTGCGCCCCCTGGGCCGCCAGGCGCGCGGCGTGCGCGGCATGATGCTGGAAGACGGCCAGAGCGTGATCGCCATGCTGGTGGCCGAGGATGAGACGCAGAGCGTGCTCACCGCCACCGAAAACGGCTACGGCAAGCGCACCAGCATCACCGAATACACGCGCCACGGCCGGGGCACCAAGGGGATGATCGCCATCCAGCAGAGCGAGCGCAACGGCAAGGTCGTGGCCGCCACGCTGGTGCATGCCGACGACGAGATCATGCTGATCACCGACAAGGGCGTGCTGGTGCGCACCCGCGTCTCCGAGATCCGGGAACTGGGCCGCGCCACGCAGGGCGTGACGCTGATCGCTCTGGACGAAGGGTCCAAGCTCAGCGGCCTGCAGCGCATTGTCGAAAACGATGCCAACGTCGCAGATGCCGAGGCCGACGGCGAAGGCCATCCGGACAGCGCAGCCCCCACGGCCCCCGACACCCCGGAAACACCCGACGCCTGACCTCCCGGTGGATGCGGGGTCTGCGGGCCCCCTCCAGGAATGCTATTGAAAGTGAAGCTGCCAGCGCTTACGCCATAAGCGCCAGCAGCCTTTTTGACCAAGAAACATGATGCGCCCCTACAACTTCTCGGCCGGCCCGGCCGCCATACCCACCGAAGTCCTGGAGCAGGCCGCCGCCGAAATGCTGGACTGGCACGGCAGCGGCATGGGCGTGATGGAGATGAGCCATCGCGGCAAGGAGTTCCTGTCCATCTACGAACAGGCGGAAGCCGACCTGCGCGGGCTGCTGGCCGTGCCGGCGAACTTCAAGATCCTGTTCATGCAGGGCGGCGGCCTCGCCGAGAACGCCATCGTCCCGCTCAATCTCTCGCGCGCTGGCGTGGTCGATTTCGTGGTGACTGGCAGCTGGAGCCAGAAGTCGCAAAAGGAGGCGCGCAAGTACGCCAGTGAAGTCAACCTCGTCGCCAATGCCGAAGACACCGGGTTCACCACCCTGCCTGACCCTTCGACCTGGACGGTCAGCCGGGGGGCCAGCTACCTGCACCTCTGCAGCAACGAAACCATCAATGGCATCGAATTCCACCAGTTGCCCGACCTCAAGGCACTGGGCAGCGATGCCCCGCTGGTCATCGATTTCTCGTCGCACGTTGCCTCGCGCCCGGTGGACTGGTCGCGCGTCGGCCTGGCATTCGGCGGCGCGCAGAAGAACCTGGGGCCCGCCGGCCTCACGCTGGTCGTGGTGCGCGAAGACCTGCTCGGCCACGCCCTGCCCGCCTGCCCGAGCGCCTTCGACTACAAGACCGTGGCCGACAACCAGTCGATGTACAACACGCCACCGACCTGGGGCATCTACATCGCAGGCCTGACCTTCCAGTGGCTCAAGCGCCAGACCGAAGGCAGCCTGACCGGCGTGGCCGCCATGGAGCAGCGCAACATCGCCAAGGCCGACCTCCTCTACAGCGCCATCGACAGCTCGCAGTTGTATGTGAACAAGGTCGCCGCCAACTGCCGCTCGCGCATGAACATCCCGTTCTTCCTGCGCGACGAAAGCCGCAACGACGCCTTCCTGGCCGGGGCCAAGGAACGCGGCCTGCTGCAACTCAAGGGCCACAAGTCCGTGGGCGGCATGCGCGCCAGCGTCTACAACGCCATGCCATTGGCCGGCGTGCAGGCGCTGGTGGACTACATGCGAGAATTTGAACAAAAACACGCCTGAGAAGGCGCAAAACGAACCCGGCATGCCCGTACGCCCCACGAAAGCGCCCTCGGACACACCGGATTCCTTTGCACCTTCTGAACGCCGGTGGCACACCGGTTGACGAGCAGCCCCGCACAGACATCCCCATTCATGAACACTCCGCAAGCCTCACCCGACCTCGCCAGCCTGCGCGTGCAGATCGACTCCATCGACCAGCAACTGCTCACGCTGCTGAACCAGCGGGCGCTGGTGGCCGAGCAGGTGGGGGAAGTCAAGAAGCGCGAAGGCACGCCCTTCTTCCGCCCCGACCGCGTGGCGCAGGTCATCGAGAAGATCCAGACCGCCAACCCCGGCCCGCTCAAGGGCCCGCACGTGGCCGCCATCTGGCGCGAGATCATGTCGGCCTGCCTGGCGCTCGAATCGCCCCAGCGCGTGGCCGTGCTGGGCCCCGAAGGCACGTTCTGCGAGCAGGCGGCCATTGAATTCTTCGGCGGCGCGGCCGACCTGATGTACTGCGCCAACTTCGACGAGGTGTTCCACGCCACCGCGGCTGGCAGCGCCCAGTACGGCGTGGTGGGCGTGGAGAACTCCACCGAGGGCGTGGTGACCCGCTCGCTCGACCTGTTCCTGCACACCCCCACCCATGTGGTGGGCGAAGTGAGCCTGCTGGTGCGCCACAACCTGCTGCGCACCACGAACTCGCTCGATGGCATCGAGGTGGTGCTGGCGCATCCGCAGGCGCTGGCCCAATGCCAGGCCTGGCTGACCAAGCACCTGCCCCATGCCGAGCGCCGCCCCGTGTCGAGCAATGCCGAGGGCGCCCGGCTGGCCACCACCAACCCGGCCTGGGCCGGCCTGTCGAGCGAACGCGCGGCCCAGCAGT
The DNA here is from genome assembly GCF_059415185.1 of Acidovorax sp. GW821-FHT10E04. Classification (NCBI taxonomy): domain Bacteria; kingdom Pseudomonadati; phylum Pseudomonadota; class Betaproteobacteria; order Burkholderiales; family Comamonadaceae; genus Acidovorax; species Acidovorax sp. GW821-FHT10E04. Next base: position 796,909 of record NZ_JBWKMT010000002.1, on the reverse strand, counting down.
TCGGGCTGCACATCGTGGCCCACGCCATCCAGGACGACGCCTACAACCGCACGCGCTTTGCCATCATCTGCCTGCCGCACACCCTGCAGACGCCACCGCCCTCGGGCAAGGACTGCACCAGCCTGGTGGTCTCGGTGCCCAACCAGCCCGGCGCGGTGCACGACCTGCTGGTGCCGCTCAAGACCCATGGCGTGTCCATGACGCGCTTCGAGTCCCGCCCTGCCCGCACCGGCCAGTGGGAGTACTACTTCTACATCGACCTCGACGGCCATCCCGCCCAGCCCCATGTGGCACGGGCCCTGGAAGAACTGCGCAGCCTGTGCGCGTTCTACAAGGTCCTGGGCACTTACCCCGTGTCGTCCTGAGGAGCCACCGCCATGTTCGAACAATTGGGACTGATCGGCTGCGGACTCATGGGCGGCTCATTCGCCCTGGCCATGAAGAAGGCCGGCCTCGTCAAGCGCGTGGTGGGCTACAGCAAGTCGCCCTCCACCACCGACCGCGCACGCCAGCTGGGCGTGATCGATGTGGAGGCGCCCTCGGCCCTGCTCGCGGTGGCCGGCGCCGACATCGTGCTGCTGGCCGTGCCCGTGGCCGCCACCGAGGCCACGCTCAAGGCCATCAAACACCTCGTCACGCCCCAGATGCTGATCATGGACGTGGGCTCGACCAAGGCCGATGTGGTCCAGGCCGCACGCCGCGCCCTGCGCGACCAGGTGGGATCGTTCGTGCCGGCGCACCCGATCACGGGGCGCGAAGTGTCGGGCGTGGAACACGCCGAGGCCGACCTCTACAGTGGCCGCCAGGTCATCCTCACGCCCATCGAGCGCACGCTCACCGTACAGCTGCAAAGGGCCGACGACATCTGGACCGCGCTGGGTTGCCGCGTGACCAGCATGTCGCCCGAGTCGCATGACGCGGCCTTTGCCGCGGTCAGCCACCTGCCCCACGTGCTGGCCTTTGCGATGATGAACAGCATCACGGGCCAGTCGACCGGCGACGAATTCCTGTCGCTGGCGGGCCCGGGGTTCCGGGACTTCACCCGCATAGCGGCCAGCGATCCGAAGGTCTGGCGCGACATCCTGCTGTCCAACCGGGAAGAGCTGATCGCCCAGTCCAAGCTCTTCCAGCAGGCGCTGCACACCATCGAGCAGGCCATGGAAAAAGGTGACGCCCAGGCGCTGGAAGACATGCTGACGCTGGCCAGCGAGACCCGCGCGCACTGGCGCATGGGCGCGAAGAGAAAATAACCCCCCTGAGTCGCCTGCGGCGCCTTCCCCCAAGGGGGACGCCACCCGTGGCCTGGCAACGCCAGTTCCACGGTGGCACTGGCCTAGGACACGCCGGTGCACAGGCCATTGGCCTAACCGACAAAACACACCGATGTACAGCACCGCATTCCTCGACCTGCCTCCCCTGCAAACCGCGGCGGGCGAAGTCCACCTGCCCGGTTCCAAGAGCATCTCCAACCGGGTGCTGCTGCTGGCGGCTCTCAGCAACGGCACCACCACCGTGCACGACCTGCTGGCATCCGACGACACCCGCGTGATGCTCGACGCGCTGCGCCAGATCGGCTGCACCGTCGACGAGAACGGCAGCACCGTGCACATCACAGGCCTGGGCGGGCGGGTGCCCCAATCGCCCGCCAAGCTCTTCATGGGCAATGCCGGCACCGCCATGCGGCCCCTGACGGCTGCGCTGGCACTGCTGGGTGGCGAATTCGAGCTGTCCGGCGTCCCGCGCATGCACGAACGCCCCATCGGCGACCTGGTGGACGCGCTGCGCCAACTGGGCTGCCAGATCGACTACCTGGGCAATGACGGCTACCCGCCGCTGCGCATCGCCCATGCCAACGGCGTGCCTGCCCTGGCGCTGGCGGCGCCCATCCGCGTGCGCGGCGATGTGTCGAGCCAGTTCCTCACCGCCCTGCTCATGGCGTTGCCGCTAGCCGCCGGCGCGCAGGCCATCGTGATCGAGGTCATGGGCGAACTGATCTCCAGGCCCTACATCGCCATCACGCTGCAGCTGCTGGCGCGGTTCGGCATCGTGGTCGAACACCGGGACTGGCAGCGTTTCACCATCCCCGCCGGCAGCCGCTACCAGTCGCCGGGCAGCATCCACGTAGAGGCCGACGCCTCTTCTGCTAGCTATTTCATAGCACTTGGCGCAATCGCAGCAAGCGCCAATGGCCAAAAAAGCATCAAGATCCAGGGCGTGGGGCTGGATTCCATCCAGGGTGACATCCGCTTCGTGGAAGCCGCGCGCGCCATGGGCGCGGTGGTCACGGGCGGCCCCAACTGGCTGGAGATCCAGCGCGGCGCGTGGCCGCTCACGGCCATCGACCTGGACTGCAACCACATCCCCGATGCCGCCATGACGCTGGCCGTGATGGCGCTGTATGCCGAAGGCACCACCACCCTGCGCAACATCGCCAGCTGGCGCGTGAAGGAAACCGACCGCATCGCGGCGATGGCCACCGAGCTGCGCAAGCTCGGCGCCACAGTGGAAGAAGGTGCGGACTTCATCCGCGTCACGCCGCCGGCGCAGGTGCAGGCGTGGAAGGCCGCCAGCATCCACACCTATGACGATCACCGCGTGGCCATGTGCTTTTCACTGGCCGCCTTCAACCCGGCAAGCCTGCCCGTGCGCATCGAAGACCCCAAGTGCGTGGCCAAGACCTTCCCGGACTATTTCGAAGCCCTGTTCTCGGTCACGCAGGCAGCCACGGACCACATCCCGGTGATCTGCATCGACGGTCCCACCGCCTCGGGCAAGGGCACGGTGGCCGCTGCCGTCGCGCAGCGCCTGGGCTACCGCTTCCTGGACTCGGGGGCGATGTACCGCATCACGGCCCTGGCCGCCCTGCGTGCCGGCCTGGCCATCCAGCCGGAGGACGAGCCCCGCATTGCCGCCATGGCCCAGACGCTGCCCGTGCGCTTCGAGGGCGGCCGGGTGTGGCTGGGCAGCGACGACGTGACCGAAGCCATCCGCACCGAAGAGGCCGGCATGAACGCCTCCCGCGTCTCCGCCCTGCCCGCCGTGCGCGCGGCCCTGGTGGACCTGCAGCACAGCTTCCGGCGCCTGCCGGGCCTGGTGGCGGACGGCCGCGACATGGGCACTGTGATCTTCCCGGACGCCCCGCTCAAGGTGTATCTGACGGCCAGCGCCGCCTGCCGCGCCGAGCGCCGTTATAAACAGTTGATTTCAAAGGGTTTTTCAGCTAATATCGAAGACCTTCGCGCGGATCTGGAGGCACGCGACGCCCGGGACAGTTCCCGCAGCGTCGCACCCCTCAAGCCCGCGCAGGACGCTCTGGTCCTGGACAACTCCAACTTGACGATTGATGAAGCCGTCGAGCAGGTGTTGGCCTGGTGGCAGGAGCGTCAGCCCTTCGCAGCCTCTGCGCAGGGCTGACGGCGCGGGGCCCTGGCTAAAATCCGGGTCCCTCAGGCAAAGCCGAAAGGCCTTGCAACAGGCCCACGCAGCCCCTCTCGCGCGCCAGCGCACAGGCTGTGTGGATCGTTAACCTAACCCGCGGTTCTACCGCAAAAAACCACCGCAAGCAGCTATAAAAACAGTAGCAATGGTGCTACTGGAATCCTGTTTGTGGCAAGGAAACACATGTCCGAATCTTTTGCCGCCCTTTTTGAAGAATCCCTGCAGCGTACGGAAATGCGCCCAGGCGAAGTGATCACCGCTGAAGTCGTGCGCGTCGAGCACAACTTCGTCGTGGTCAACGCCGGCCTCAAGTCCGAAGCCTACGTGCCGCTGGAAGAGTTCAAGAACGACAAGGGCGAAGTCGAAGTCCAAGTGGGTGACTTCGTGTCGGTGGCCATTGGCTCCATCGAAAACGGCTACGGCGACACCATTCTGTCGCGCGACACCGCCAAGCGTCTGGCTTCCTGGATGAGCCTGGAAAAGGCCCTGGAATCCGGCGAATTCGTCACCGGCACCACGTCCGGCAAGGTCAAGGGCGGCCTGACTGTCCTGGTCAACGGCATCCGCGCGTTCCTGCCCGGTTCGCTGATCGATACGCGTCCGATCAAGGATCTGACGCCGTACGAAAACAAGACCATGGAATTCAAGGTCATCAAGCTCGACCGCAAGCGCAACAACGTGGTGCTGAGCCGCCGCGCCGTGGTGGAAGCCTCCATGGGCGAAGAGCGCGCCAAGCTGATGGAAACCCTGAAGGAAGGCTCCATCGTTCAAGGCGTGGTCAAGAACATCACCGAATACGGTGCGTTCGTGGACCTGGGCGGCATCGACGGCCTGCTGCACATCACCGACATGGCATGGCGCCGCGTGCGTCACCCATCGGAAGTGGTGACGGCTGGCCAGGAAATCACGGCCAAGATCCTGAAGTTCGACACCGAGAAGAACCGTGTCTCGCTGGGTCTGAAGCAAATGGGCGACGACCCATGGATGGGCGTGAACCGCCGCTACCCCCAAGGCACGCGCCTGTTCGGCAAGATCACGAACATCGCCGACTACGGCGCATTCGTGGAACTCGAACCCGGCATCGAAGGCCTGGTGCACGTCTCCGAAATGGACTGGACCAACAAGAACATCGCTCCCGCCAAGCTGGTTTCGCTGGGCGACGAAGTCGAAGTCATGGTCCTGGAAATCGACGAAGACAAGCGCCGCATCAGCCTGGGCATGAAGCAGTGCAAGGCCAACCCATGGCAGGAATTCGCACAGGACACCAAGCGCGGCGACCGCGTCAAGGGTCCGATCAAGTCGATCACCGACTTCGGCGTGTTCGTGGGCCTGGCTGCCGGCATCGACGGCCTGGTGCACCTGTCCGACCTCTCGTGGAACGAACCCGGCGAAGCCGCTGTTCGCAACTACAAGAAGGGCCAGGAAGTGGAAGCCATCGTGCTGGCCGTGGACGTGGACCGCGAGCGCATCTCGCTGGGCATCAAGCAACTCGACGGCGACCCATTCACGACCTTCGTGACCGTGAACGACAAGGGCCAGACGGTGACCGGCAAGGTCAAGACCGTGGACGCCCGTGGCGCTGAAATCGACCTCGGCGAAGACATCGTGGGCTACCTGCGCGCTTCGGAAATCTCCCGCGACCGCGTGGAAGATGCCCGCAACGTGCTCAAGGAAGGCGACGAAGTCACCGCTGTGGTGGTCAACGTGGATCGCAAGACCCGCAACATCCAGCTGTCGATCAAGCAGAAGGACATGGCCGACGAACAAGGCGCCATGGCCAACCTGAGCCAGCAATCGAGCCGCGAAAGCGCCGGCACGACCAGCCTGGGCGCCCTGCTGCGCGCCAAGCTGGACAACTCGGAAAAGTAAAGCGCTGACCCGTTAAACGGTCAGACAGCGGGCGCCTCGGCGCCCGCTCTTTTTTCAGCCAAGACTGCCTATGTCCCAAGATTCCATGACCCGCTCAGACCTCGTCGAAGAACTGGCCGCCCGTTTCGGCCAGCTGACACACCGCGATGCCGAATACGCCGTCAAGACCATTCTGGACGCCGTGGGCGAGGCCCTGGTGCGTGGGCACCGCATCGAGATCCGGGGCTTTGGCAGCTTCTCGGTGAACCACCGCCCTCCCCGCATGGGCCGCAATCCGCGCAGCGGCGAGGCCGTGGCCATCCCCGAAAAGCGCGTACCCCATTTCAAGCCCGGCAAGGCCCTGCGCGAAGCCGTGGACAAGCGCACCGCCGAAATGGAAGAAAACTCCGGCACGGCAAGCAACACATCCATTCAAAAATGATAGCTAGCAGCGCTTGATGAGCAAGCGCCAAAGGCCTTTTTGATCTGGATACCAGCCCTCCGGGAGCCCCGCCGCCCCGCATGCGCAAGCTCTTAGAATCGCCCCACCACTGGGGAGACCGATGAAATACCTCCTGTGGCTGCTCAAGGCAGCCATTTTTTTTACGCTGTTTGCCTTCGCGCTGAACAACCAGCAGGACGCCACCGTGCACTTCTTCTTTGGCACCCAATGGCGCGCACCCCTGGTGCTGGTGGTGCTGACCGCCTTCTCGGCAGGCCTGGCCGTCGGGGTGCTGGGCATGGTGCCGCGCTGGTGGAGGCACCGCGCCGCCGCGCGCCGCGCCCATGCCGCCGTGGCGTCCCCCGCGCCGGCATCGGCCCCCGCCGCCGCGGCCAGCACGGCCCCCCCTGCCCCGCCACCACCGCCCGACCTGCCCTCCGCCCATGGAATTTGACCTGACCTGGATTCTGCTGGGCCTGCCCGTGGCCTTCGTGCTGGGCTGGCTGGCATCGCGCTTCGACCTGCGCCAGCTGCGCGCCGAGAACCGCCGCGCGCCCAAGGCCTACTTCAAGGGCCTGAACTTCCTGCTCAACGAGCAGCAGGACCAGGCCATCGACGCCTTCATCGAGGCGGTGCAGAACGACCCCGACACCTCGGAGCTGCACTTTGCGCTGGGCAACCTGTTCCGCCGCCGGGGCGAATACGACCGTGCCGTGCGCGTGCACGAGCACCTGCTCTCGCGCGGCGACCTCTCCCGCACCGACCGCGAGCGTGCCCAGCACGCGCTGGCGCTCGACTTCCTCAAGGCCGGCCTGCTCGACCGCGCGGAAGAAGCCCTGCACCGCCTGGAGGGGACGCCCTTCGAGGCCCAGGCCCGCCTGGCGCTGCTGGCCATCTATGAACGTTCGCGCGACTGGCCCCATGCCGCCACCATCGCCCGCAAGATGCACGACGCCGATCAGGGCGACTTCAGCACCCGCCAGGCCCACTACCTGTGCGAGCAGGCCCTGGCGCTGAGCACCCAGGGGGACCTGCCCGGTGCCCAGGCCCTGCTGGAGCAGGCCGTGGCCGCCGCCCCGGAGGCCGCCCGCGCGCGCATCGAGCTGGCGCGCCTGCAGCGCCTCATGGGCCAGCCCGCCGCCGTGCTGGCCACCCTGAAAACACTGGGCGAGCGCAACCCCGCCGCCTTGCCCCTGGCCGCCGCGCTGCTCGCCGAAGCCGCCACCGCCACGGGGCGCACACCGGAAGCGCAGGCGCTGCTGCAGGCGCACTACGCGCAGGCACCGTCCCTGGACGTGCTCGAAAGCATCGTGGCCATGGAAGCCGCCGACGACGCCACGCGCGGCACGGCACGGCAGCGCTATGTGCAGCACCTGGACAAGGAACGCTCGCTCGTGGCCGCCGCCAAATGGCTGGCCGCCGAGAAGCTGGAGCACGAGGAGTTCCACCCCCAGATCCAGCGTGCGCTGGAGCATGCCGTCAAGCCGCTCACCCGCTACCGCTGCGCGGCCTGCGGGTTCGAGGCACGCCAGCATTTCTGGCAGTGCCCCGGCTGCCAGACCTGGGACAGCTATCCGGCGCGCCGCGTCGAGGAACTCTGAAAGCCGCCGGGCCAGGCCGCGCCACCCCCACCAGGAGACCATTCGCCATGCTGAAGAAACTGCTTGCCCTTTTCGCCGCGCTGTGTGCCGCCGCGGCATTCGCCGCCGTGGACGTGAACACCGCCACCGAGGCTGAACTCGACGGCATCAAGGGCATCGGTCCCGGCCTGTCAGGCCGGATCCTGGAAGAGCGCAGGAACGCGCCTTTCAAGGACTGGGGCGACTTCATCGGCCGTGTCGGCGGCGTGGGACCCAAGAGCGCGGTGAATTTCTCCAGGGAAGGCCTGACGGTCGGCGGCAAGAAATACAGCGCCGCAGCGGCCGCCAGGGCCGAAGCGAAAAACCACCACGGCAGCAGGAAACAAGCCGTGGACCGCAAGCCCCACGGGGGCACGGGGAACGATGCGGCGCCTCCTGCCGCCACGGCGCCAGGGCACGCTGCCGCCGCCAGCGCTAGCAAAAGCTAAGCACGCTCTTCAGGCTTCAGGCCCGCCTCGGCGGGCTTGTCTTTTTGTGCCCACCGGCTGCACAACGGCAAGGCCCGGGCAGGGGCTTTGGAGCGAACCCCTAAAATTGTTCGCGCATGCCCCTGATCACCCTCATTCTCCTTCCCTTCATCGGCAGCCTTCTGGCGGCCGTGCTGCCCGCCAATGCGCGCAACACCGAGTCCACGCTGGCGGGGCTGATCGCCGTGTTCTGCACCGTGCAGGTCGCGCTGTGTTTTCCCGAGATCGCCGACGGCGGCGTATTGCGGCAGGAGATCGAGTGGCTGCCCGCGCTGGGCCTGAACCTGGTCATCCGCATGGACGGTTTCGCGTGGATGTTCTGCATGCTGGTGCTGGGCGTGGGCAGCCTGGTGGTGCTGTATGCGCGCTACTACATGTCGGCGGCCGACCCGGTGCCGCGCTTTTTTGCGTTCTTCCTGGCGTTCATGGGTGCGATGGCGGGCGTGGTGCTGTCGGGCAACATCATCCAGATCGCGTTCTTCTGGGAGCTGACCAGCCTGTTCTCCTTCCTGCTGATCGGCTACTGGCACCACCGCAAGGATGCGCGGCGTGGGGCACGCATGGCGCTCACGGTCACGGGCACGGGCGGCCTGTGCATGCTGGCCGGCATGCTGGTGTTGGGCCACATCGTGGGCAGCTACGACCTCGACCACGTGCTGGCCGCCGGCGCACTGATCAAGGCGCACCCGCTGTACCTGACCGCGCTGGTGCTGATCCTGCTGGGTGCGCTGACCAAGAGCGCGCAGTTCCCGTTCCACTTCTGGCTGCCCCACGCCATGGCCGCGCCCACGCCTGTGTCGGCGTACCTGCACTCGGCCACCATGGTCAAGGCGGGCGTGTTCTTGCTGGCGCGGATGTGGCCCGCGCTCGCGGGCACCGAGGCATGGTTCTGGCTGGTGGGGGGGGCGGGCCTTTGCACGCTGCTGGTGGGTGGCTACGCGGCCATGTTCCAGAACGACCTCAAGGGCCTGCTGGCCTATTCGACCATCTCGCACCTCGGGCTCATCACCCTGCTGCTCGGCCTGAACAGCCCGCTGGCCGCCGTGGCCGCCGTGTTCCACATCATGAACCACGCCACCTTCAAGGCTTCGCTGTTCATGGCCGTGGGCATCGTGGACCATGAAAGTGGCACGCGCGACATCCGCCGCCTGTCGGGCCTGCGCACGATGATGCCCATCACCGCCACGCTGGCCATGGTGGCCAGCGCGGCGATGGCCGGCGTGCCGCTGCTCAACGGCTTCCTGTCCAAGGAGATGTTCTTTGCCGAAACGGTGTACGTGAACACCACGCCGATGCTGGAATGGCTGCTGCCCGTGGCCGCCACCGTGGCGGGCATGTTCAGCGTGGCGTATTCGCTGCGCTTCACGGTGGATGTGTTCTGGGGCCCGCCCGCCACCGACCTGCCGCGCCCACCCCACGAGCCGCCGCACTGGATGCGGGTGCCGGTGGAACTGCTCGTGCTGGCCTGCCTGGTGGTGGGCACGCTGCCTGCCTGGTCCGTGGGCGCCTACCTGGCCGCGGCCGCGCGGCCGGTGGTGGGGGGCGAGCTGCCCACCTACAGCCTGGCGGTCTGGCACGGGTTCAACACACCGTTCGTGATGAGCCTGGTGGCCCTGGGCGGGGGCATCGCGCTGTATGCCCTGCTGCGCTGGCAGCGCGAAAAAGGCGTGCTGGATGCGCCGCCGGTCATGCACCACATCAGCGGCCAGCGGCTGTTCGAAGGCACCCTGGCGGCCGTCACCCAGTGGGGCCGCCATGGCCGCCGGATGCTGGGCACCGGGCGGCTGCAGTGGCAGATGCTGTGGCTGGTGAGTGCCGCGCTGGTGGCCTGCGTGCTGCCCCTGTGGGCTCGTGGCCTGCCCATTGGCGACCGGGCGCAGCTGCCGCTGTCTCCGGCCTTCGCGCTGCTGTGGCTGCTGGGCGGGCTGTGCGCCATGGCGGCGGCCTGGCAGGCCAAGTACCACCGGCTGGCGGCACTCACGCTGCTGGGTGGCGCGGGGCTGTGCGTGTGCCTGACCTTCCTCTGGTTTTCAGCCCCCGACCTGGCGCTCACGCAGATCGTGGTGGAGGTCGTGACGACCATCCTCATCCTGCTGGGCCTGCGCTGGCTGCCGCGCCGCGACGAAGCCCTGCGCAAGCCCACGCTGGCCGAAGAGCGCCGCACCCAGCTGCGCCGCTACCGCGACATGGCGCTGGCGCTGACCACGGGTGCGGGCATGGCCCTGCTGTCGTTCGCGATGATGAGCCGGCCCTTCCCCGACAGCACCTCCACCTTCTTCCTGGAGCGCGCGCTCAGCGAAGGCGGGGGCACCAATGTCGTCAACGTGATGCTGGTGGACTTCCGGGGCTTCGACACCTTTGGCGAGATCGTGGTGCTGGGCATCGTGGCCCTGACGGTGTATGCGCTGCTGCGGCGCTTTCGGCCCGCGCGCGAGGTGATGGACCTGCCGCCCCAGCAGCGCGCGCTGCCCGCCGATGTTGACACCGACCTGTCCAACCCGCGCCAGACCGCCGACACCGCCGTGGGCTACCTCATGGTGCCCGCCGTGCTGGTGCGGCTGATGCTGCCGTTCGCGACCCTCGTGTCCATGTACCTGTTCATGCGCGGGCACAACGAGCCCGGCGGCGGTTTCGTGGCGGGGCTGGTGTTCTCGGTGGCGCTGCTGCTGCAGTACATCGTCTCGGGCACCTCGTGGGTCGAAGCCCACCTGCCCCTGTACCCGCGCCGCTGGATCGGCGTGGGCCTGCTGGCCGCGCTGGCCACCGGCCTGGGGGCCTGGGCCTGGGGCTACCCCTTCCTGACCAGCCACACGGCCCACCTGCACCTGCCCTGGGTGGGCGAGGTGCACGTGGCCAGCGCGCTGTTCTTCGACATCGGCGTGTTCACGCTGGTGGTGGGCTCGACCATGCTCATCCTCACCGGCATCGCCCACCAGTCGGTGCGCAGCCACCGCTACAACAACGCACGCACGGCCGATGAGGTTCAGGCCGCCGCGGCGACACAGGGAGAAGGCCCATGGAACTGATTCTGGCCCTGGCCATCGGCGTGCTCACCGGCTCGGGCGTGTGGCTGCTGCTGCGCCCCCGCACCTTCCAGATCATCATGGGCCTGTCGCTGCTGTCGTACGCCGTCAACCTCTTCATCTTCAGCATGGGCCGCCTGGGCCTGGCCATCGACAAGGAGCCCGTGCTGCAGCCCGGCCTGCCCCAGGACCTGGCCCACTACGCCGACCCCATGCCCCAGGCGCTCACGCTCACGGCCATCGTGATCGGCTTCGCCATGACCGCCCTCTTCCTCGTGGTGCTGCTGGCATCGCGCGGCATGGCGGGCACCGACCATGTGGACGGCACCAAGGGCAAAGACGTGCAGGAAATGCCATGATGAAGAACACCCCCCTGAGCGGCTTCGCCGCTTCCCCCCGCTCTCGCAGCGCTGTGCGCTGCGGGCAGGGGGACGCAGCCCTCGCGGCGGGGCGGCCCTGGCTCGGCTGCCCTGGCCTGAGGCGCGCCCTTTTCATGCGCAGCGCCATGGAGTCCTGACATGACATCCGTGCACCTCCTACTGGAGCGGCTGATGCCACACCTGATCCTCGCGCCCATCGCGCTGCCCCTGCTCACGGCCGGGCTCATGCTGCTGCTGCGCGAGGAGCGCCAGCGCACCAAGGTCACGCTCAACATCGCCTCGACCTTCCTGGGCCTGGTGGTGGCCGTGCTGCTGCTCGTGCAGGCCAAGGACCCCGCCCTTCACAACAGCCTGGCGGTGTACCTGCCGGGCAACTGGCCGGCGCCGTTCGGCATCGTGCTCGGCATCGACCGGCTCTCCGCCATGATGCTGGTGCTCGCCAGCACCGTGGCGCTGGCCACCGTGCTGTTCTCGGCGGCGCGCTGGCACCGCGCGGGGGTGCACTTCCACCCGCTGTTCCAGTTCCAGCTCATGGGGCTGGCGGGCGCGTTCCTCACGGCCGACCTGTTCAACCTGTTCGTGTTCTTCGAGATCATGCTGGCCGCGTCCTACGGCCTGCTGCTGCACGGCTCGGGCCGCCCGCGCGTGTCGGCGGGGCTGCACTACATCGCCATCAACCTGGCGGCCTCGTCGCTGTTCCTGATCGGCGTGTCCATGCTCTACGGCATCACCGGCACCCTGAACATGGCCGACCTGGCGCAAAACATCGCCGCCGTCGCGCCAGCGGACCGCGGCCTGCTGCACGCCGCTGCGGCGGTCCTCGCGGTGGCCTTTCTCATCAAGGCGGCGGTATGGCCCCTCAACTTCTGGCTGGTACCCGCCTACAGCGCGGCCACGGCCCCCGTGGGGGCGCTGTTCGCGCTGATGACCAAGGTGGGCGTGTACAGCCTGCTGCGGCTGTGGACACTGCTGTTTGGCGCCGAGGCCGGCGAATCGGCCCAGTTCGGCGGCCAGTGGCTCATCGGCGGCGGCATGCTCACGATGGCCTTCGGCGCCATCGGCATGCTGGGCTCGCAGCGCCTGGGGCACCTGGCGGGCTTCAGCGCCATCCTGTCGTCGGGCACGCTGCTGGCGGCGGTCGGCTTCGGGCAGAACCTGCTCACGGCCGGGCTGCTGTACTACCTGCTCAGCTCCACGCTGGCCGTGAGCGCGCTGTTCCTGCTGGCCGACCTGATCGACCGCTGGCGCAACGACGGCTCCAACCTCGCCCCCTACGAGCAGACCGACGACGCCCCGTTCCTGTCCGCCGACCTGGTGCCCACCGAAGGCATGAACCTCGACGACCAGGAGGAGGCACTCATCGGCCAGGTCATCCCTGCGGCGGCGGCGTTCCTGGGGCTGGCGTTCATGGCCTGCACGCTGATCATCGCGGGCCTGCCGCCCCTGCCGGGATTCGTGGGCAAGTTCGCCATGGTCCACGCGCTCTTCAATCCGCTGGGCCTGGGGGCATCCCACGGATTCCAACTGGGCGCCGCGGGCTGGATGCTGGTGGCGCTGCTGGTGGGGTCGGGCCTGCTCGCGCTGCTGGCGCTCACGCGCGCGGGCATCCGCCATTTCTGGGCGGCGCACGACCGCACATCCCCCAAGCTGCTGGTGCTGGAAGGCCTGCCCATCGCCCTGCTGCTGCTGGCCAGCGCGGCCCTGGTATGGCAGGCGGGGGCCGTGATGCGCTACACCCAGGCCACGGCCGACGCGCTGCATGCCCCGTCCACCTATGTGCGCGCCGTGATGACCGCCGCGCCGGTGCCCAACCCGCCCCACGCGGATGCGCCCGCACCCCAAGGAACCACGCCCCCATGAAGCCCCGCAACACCCCCGTACAGCGGCCCTTCAAGCGCCTGGTGCCCGCCCCCGTGCTCTCGCTGGCGCTGCTGGCGCTGTGGCTGCTGCTCAACCGCAGCCTGAGCGCGGGCCACATCGTGCTGGGCACGGTGCTCGCGCTGGCCATCCCGCTGCTCACGGCCGGGCTGCGCCCGTTGCCCGTGCGCATCCGCAAACCCGGTGCCGTGCTGCGCCTGGCATTCACGGTGGTGGCGGACACCACCCGCTCCAACCTGGCCGTGGCGCGCCTGCTGCTCGCGCCGGGCCGCCGGCGGCACCCCTCGGGCTTCGTGCACATTCCGCTGGACGTGCGCGACCCCAATGCCCTGGCCGTGCTGGCCACGATCGTCTGCATCACCCCCGGCACCGCCTGGGCCGAACTCTCGCTGGACCGCAGCATGCTGCTGCTGCACGTGCTGGAGCTGGACGACGCCGAAGCGATGGCCGCCAGCGTCAAGCAGCGCTACGAACGCCCCTTGATGGAGATCTTTGAATGACACCGATCCTGGATTGGGCCCTGCCCATCGCCCTGTTCATGCTGGCCCTGGCCATGGGCTGCGCGCTGATCCGCCTGCTCAAGGGCCCTTCCGCGCAGGACCGCGTGCTGGCGCTCGACTGCATGTACCTCAGCGGCATGCTGGTGATGCTGGTGCTGGGCCTGCTGTACGGCAGCAAGAACTATTTCGAGGCCGCCCTGCTGCTGGCGCTGTTCAGTTTTGTCGGCTCCATGGCCATGGCCAAGTTTTTGCTGCGTGGCGAGGTGATCGAATGACCGAAGCCGCCACCATCGCCGTTCTTCCGCTGTGGCTCGAAATCATCGTGGCCGTGCTGGTGCTGTCGGGTGCGGGGCTGGCGCTGCTGGGCTCCACCGGCCTGCTGCGCCTGCCCACGTTCTTCGAGCGTGTGCATGCGCCCGCCATCATCGCCACGCTGGGCTGCTGGCTGATCATGCATGGCACGGTGCTGTACTTCTCGGTGGCCGACCGCAGCCTGGCGCTGCATGCGCTGTTGATCGCCGTGTTCGTGGCGATCACGGTGCCGATCATGTCGATCTTCTTGATGCGCGCGGCGTTGTTCCGCGCGCGGCAGATGGGGCTGAATGTGCCGCCGAGCCTGAGCCAACCCAGGGCAGCACAGGAAACCGAAGACTCCTGAATTAATAGCTGCCAGCGCTTGATGGACAAGCGCCAGCGGCCATTTTCACCCCTATTTTTGGCCTGAAGATCCGAATCCGCCGCCGCCCGGCGTGTGGATTTCAAACACGTCGCCCGGTTGCATCTCGGCCTGGCCGATGTGGTCCAGCAGCTCCACCCGGCCATCGCTGCGCACCACCTTGTTGATGCCCACGGCACCCGGCTGGCCGCCCGCCATGCCAAATGCGCCATGGTGGCGGCCGTTCGACAGGATGCTGGCCGTCATGGGCTCCAGGAAACGCACGCGGCGAATGCCACCGTCACCGCCCTTCCACTGCCCGGCGCCGCCCGAGCCCTTGCGGATCTCGTAGCCCTCCAGCCGCACGGGGAAGCGGAACTCCAGCACCTCGGGGTCCGTCAGGCGCGAGTTGGTCATGTGGCACTGCACGACGCTGGTGCCTGCAAAACCACCCGCCAGTTGCCCGTTGGCATCCCACACGCCCCCCGCGCCGCTGCCGCCCGAGATCGTCTCGTAATACTGGTAGCGCGTGCTGCCAAAGGTGAAGTTGTTCATGGTGCACTGCCCCGCCGCCATCAGGCCCAGCGCGCCATACAGTGCGTTGGTGATGCAGGTGGAAGTCTCCACATTGCCCGCCACCACCGAGGCCGGCGGGTTGGGGTTGAGCATGCTGCCGGGCGGGATGATGACATTGAGCGGCTTCAGGCACCCCGCGTTGAGCGGAATGTCGTCATCCACCAGCGTGCGGAACACATACAACACCGCCGCCATGCACACCGCCGTGGGTGCATTGAAGTTGTTCGTCTGCTGCGCGCTGGTGCCGGTGAAGTCGATGGTGGCGCTGCGGTTCTTCGCGTCCACCTTCACGGCCACGCTGATCTGCGCGCCGTTGTCCAGGGGCAGCGTGAACGCACCATCCTTCAGGCGCGTGATGACACGGCGCACCGATTCCTCGGCGTTGTCCTGCACGTGGCGCATGTAGGCCAACACCACATCCAGGCCGAACTCGCCGACCATGCGGCGCAGCTCCTGCTGGCCCTTTTCGTTGGCCGCGATCTGCGCGCGCAAATCGGCCATGTTCTGCTGCGGGTTGCGGCTGGGGTATTCGCCGCTTTCGAGCAGAGCGACCATCTCCGCCTCGCGCAGCACGCCGCGCTCGACCAGCTTCACGTTGTTGATCTGCACGCCCTCTTCCTCGATGCGCGTGGAGAACGGCGGCATGGAGCCGGGGGTGGTGCCGCCCACATCGGCGTGGTGGCCCCGGCTGCCCACGTAGAACGTGGGCGCGGCCTCGTCGGCAAGGTAGACCGGCGTGATGACGGTGATGTCTGGCAAGTGCGTGCCACCGTGGTACGGGTCGTTGAGCACATACACATCACCCGGCTGCATCTTGCCCGCGTTCTCGCGGATCACCGTCTTGATGCTCTCACCCATCGAGCCCAGATGCACCGGCATGTGCGGCGCGTTGGCGATCAGGTTGCCCGCCGTGTCGAACAGCGCGCAACTGAAGTCCAGCCGCTCCTTGATGTTCACCGAATACGCCGTGTTCTGCAGCTGCAGCCCCATCTGCTCGGCGATGTTCATGAACAGGTTGTTGAACACTTCGAGCAGCACCGGGTCCACCGTGGTGCCCACCGCATGCTGCACGGCACGGGCCACGCGGCGGTCGAGCAGCAGATGGTCCAGCTCGGTCAGCCGGGCCTCCCAGCCGGGTTCGACGATGGTGGTGGCGTTTTTCTCGGCAATGATGGCCGGGCCGGGGATCACGTCGCCAGGGCGCAAGTCTTCGCGCACCACGAGCGCGGCGTCATGCCACGCGGCCACGCCGTCGATGCCGCCGGTGTACATGCGCACGGTGCTGCGGCGCGGCACGTCGCGCGCGGGCTGCAGCGTGTGGCGCGGCTCCACGGGCGCGTCGCCGGGCAGCACGGCCTCCACCGACACGGCCTCCACCACCAGGCCCTTGCCCTGCATGAGGAACGCAAAGCGCTGGCGGTAGGCGTTCTCGAACGCGGCGGTGATTTCGGCCAGCGAGCCCAACGGGACGATGAGCGCGGAGTCGCTGCCCTCGTAGCGCACGTGCACGCGGCGGTGCACCACGGCTGTGCCTGCACCCGCCTGCTGGCGCTCCAGCTCGGTGCGCGCGGTGGTGGCCAGTTGTTCCAGCGTGGCCTCAATGCCTGCCAGCGCCTCGGGCGCGAGCTTGGCCTCCACCGCCTGCTCGCGGATCACGTTCTGGTCCGCCAGGCCCATGCCGTAGGCACTGAGCACGCCCGCCAGCGGGTGCACGAACACCCGCGTCATGCCCAGGGCATCGGCCACCAGGCAGGCGTGCTGGCCGCCCGCGCCGCCAAAGCATTGCAGCGTGTAGCGCGTCACGTCGTAGCCGCGCGCCACGCTGATCTTCTTGATCGCGTTGGCCATCTGCTGCACGGCGATCTGGATGAAGCCGTGGGCGACATCCTCGGCCTTGCGCCCGGCCTGCGTGGCAAGGCCATCAAATTTCTGCACCACGGCATCGCCATCCAGCGCCTCGTTGGCGCCGTGGCCAAACACCTTCGGGAAATGCGCGGGCTGGATCTTGCCCACCATCACATTGGCGTCGGTGACGGCCAGCGGGCCGCCCCGGCGGTAGCTGGCGGGGCCGGGGTTGGCGCCCGCGCTCTGGGGGCCCACGCGAAAGCGCGCGCCGTCGAACCCCAGGATGGAACCGCCACCGGCGGCCACGGTGTGAATGCTCATCATCGGGGCGCGCATGCGCACGCCGGCCACCTGGGTCTCGAACTCGCGCTCGAACTCCCCCGCGTAGTGGCTCACGTCGGTGGAGGTGCCGCCCATGTCGAAGCCGATCACCTTGGCGTGCCCCGCCAGCCCGGCGGTGCGCGCCATGCCCACGATGCCGCCCGCGGGGCCACTCAGGATCGCGTCCTTGCCCTGGAACACCTGCGCATCGGTCAGCCCGCCCGACGATTGCATGAAGAACAGCTTGACGCCCGGCATCTCGCTGGCGACCTGCTCCACATAGCGGCGCAGGATGGGCGAGAGGTAGGCGTCCACCACGGTGGTGTCGCCCCGGCTCACGAACTTCATCATGGGGCTGGTGGCGTGCGAGGCGCTCACCTGCGTGAAGCCCACCTCGCGCGCGATGCGCGCGGCGGCCTCTTCGTGCGCGGTGTAGCGGTAGCCGTGCATGAACACGACGGCTGCGCTGCGCAGGCCCGCGTCATAGGCGGCCCACAGGCGTTCCTTGAGGTGCGCCTCATCCAGCGGCTCGATCACCTCGCCGCGCGCGCCCACGCGCTCCTGGGCCTCGACCACGCGCTCGTACAGCAGCTCGGGCAGCACGATGCGCCGGTCGAACAAACGCGGACGGTTCTGGTACGCGATGCGCAGCGCATCCTTGAAGCCCTTGGTGGTGATGAGCAGCGTGGGCTCGCCCTTGCGCTCCAGCAGCGCGTTGGTGGCCACCGTGGTACCCATCTTCACGCACTCCACCAGTGCGGGTGTCACCGGCTCGCCAGGTGCAAGGCCCAGCAGGTGGCGGATGCCCGCCACGGCGGCGTCCTTGTACTGCTCGGGGTTCTCGGACAGCAGCTTGTGCGTGACCAGGCTGCCGTCGGGCCGCTTGCCCACCACGTCGGTGAAGGTGCCCCCCCGGTCGATCCAGAACTGCCAGCGGGACATGTGGGAAGGTTGGTTGGACATCTTTTGCTATGTTATTGATAGCTTTTTGCGCTTGTACACCAAGCGCAGGAGCATTGTTGGATTGAAATACCGTGCGTGCCGCGGGTCACAGGGAGGCGGCCGAGCGCGCCGCCTGGTCGTACATGCCGGAAAGCACACGCAGCAACCGGGCCAGCTCGCCAATGTCGCGGTTGAGCGAATCGTCCGCCTGCAGCGCATCGATCAGGCAGCTCTCGCGGATCTCGCGGTAGCGCTGCACGTAGGCGCGGCCGGATTCGGTGGCGGCATAGGTCACTTCCTTGCCATTCTTCTGTGATGCGACGACCCCCAGGTTCTGCAGCTTCTTGAGCGCGTAGTTCACCAGGTGCGTGTCTTCCACGTTCATGATGAAGCAGATGTCGGCCAGGCGTTTGTCGCGCGCGCGGTGCGTCACGTGGTGCAGCACCACCACATCCAGCGGGGTCAGGTCCTTCAGGCCGGCAGCCGACATGCAATGCACCACCCAGCGGTGAAAGGCATTGCCCGCGACGATGAGCCCGAACTCGAACTCGCTCATCTCCGCGCTCTGCGCCGACACCAGGTGCGCGGACGACACGATCGGACCGGAATCGCCCTTGGCCTTGGCCCCTGGTTTCATGAACACCGCCTCCACAACAGTCGAATCTGGCACGGGATATGCATAGGCCATTGTAGGCAACTCGACAATGATTTGTTGGCAATTTGTCAGCGTTTAGGCAAAACACCTATGCCACGGCCGATTGCTTTCTATACAGTGGCTTACCCCCACGATCCACCTTGCGGAGCACTCCATGAAGCGTCGAATCTTCTCCACCACTGCCCTGGGAATGGCCCTGGCACTGGGCATGTCTGCCACCTCGGCCCAGGCCCAGGCCAAATGGGACCTTGCGGCCGCCTACCCGGTGAGCAACTTCCACACGGAGAACCTGATGCAGTTCGCCAAGGACGTGGACACCGCCACCGCCGGCAAGCTCAAGATCACCGTGCATGCCAACGCCTCGCTGTTCAAGGCCAACGAAATCAAGCGCGCCGTGCAGGGCGGCCAGGCGCCGGCGGGCGAAATCCTGCTGGGCAACTTCGAGAACGAAAACCCGCTGTACGGCGTGGACGGCATTCCCTTCCTGGCCACCTCGTATGCCGACTCCAAGCGCCTGTACGACGCGCAGAAGGCCTCGCTGGACAAGCTGCTGGGCACGCAGGGCATGAAGCTGCTGTATGCCGTGGCCTGGCCGCCACAAGGCATCTACTCCAAGAAGGAACTGGCCTCGGTGGCCGACCTGCGCGGCATCAAGTGGCGCGCCTACAGCCCCGCCACCGCCAAGATCGCCGAGCTGATCGGCGCGCAGCCCGTGACCATCCAGGCGGCGGAACTCTCGCAGGCCCTGGCCACGGGCGTGGTGGAAGCCACCATGACCTCCGGCTCCACGGGCTACGACAGCAAGATCTATGAAAGCATCAAGCTCTTTCACGACACCCAGGCCTGGCTGCCCAAGAACGCGGTCATCGTGAACAAGAAGGCCTTCGACGCGCTCGACAAGCCCAGCCAGGACGCCCTGCTCAAGGCCTCGGCCGAGGCCGAGACTCGCGGCTGGAAGGTCAGCGCCGAAAAGACCGAGTGGTACAAGAAGGCCCTCGCTGAAAAGGGCATGAAGATCGTCACCCCCGCGCCCAAGCTCATGGCCGACATGCGCCAGGTGGGCGAGATCATGCTGGCCGACTGGCTCAAGAAAGCCGGCCCGGAAGGCGAAGCGATCATCGCGGCCTACCGCAAGGGTGGCCCGGCCACGGCCGCTGCGGCCAAGAAGTAAGCCGTGACCATGCTGCGCCGCTGGCTCGACCGCATCTACCTCGCCGCCGGCGCACTGGGCGCGGCATTCATCGCGCTCATCTGCGTGCTCATGATCGCGCAGAGCATCATGCGCGAGCTGGGCCTGCGCACCGGTGCCATCAACGACATCGTGGCCTGGTTCTGCGCGGCTGCCGCGTTCCTGGCCATGGCGCATGCCTTCAAGCACGGCGACTTCGTGCGCGTGACGCTGCTGCTGGAAAAGCTGTCCCCGCGCCGCTGCCGCCAGCTCGAGGTGGTGTCGCTGGCCATCGGGTCCGTGGCCGTGGGCTACCTCATGTGGGCGGCCTGCAGCTACACCTACGAGAGCTGGGAGTTCAACGACATCTCCCAGGGCCTCCTGCCCATGCCGCTGTGGATTCCGCAGCTGAGCTTCGCGCTCGGCTCCATCCTGCTGTGGGTGGCCGTGGTCGATGAATTCATCATCGTGCTGCGCGGCGGCGTGCCGACCTTCGTGCGCGCCGTCGAAGAGCGCCATGCCAAGGGCGACTTTTCTTCTGATATCTAGAGAAGCCCCCCTGAGGCGCTGCGCGCCTTCCCCCGATGGGGATGCCACTGGTGGCCCGGCGAAGCCGGCTCCACGGTGGCACTGGCGTTTGGCAGCGCCGGTTTTTGCGGTGCGCTGGAAGCGCATTGCGGTGTGAGTACCGATAACAACAGGCTGCATCGGGCATAGCGCTCATCGGCCCAGAAAGTTCGATATGGATATCTTGATGGTGGGTGGCGTATTGCTGCTGCTCATGCTGGTGCTCCTGTCCGGCGGTGTGTGGATCGCCATGACCCTGGCGATCTGCGGCTGGGTCGGGCAGGCGTTCTTCACCTCCACGCAGCCGGCCAAGAATTTGTTCTCGGCGTTCTGGGAGAGCAACGCGAGCTGGGAGCTGGCGGCGCTGCCGCTGTTCATCTGGATGGGCGAGATCCTGTTTCGCACCAAGCTCTCCGAGGAGATGTTCGAGGGACTGCGCCCCTGGCTCAACCGCGTGCCCGGCCGGCTGATGCACACCACCATCCTGGGCTGCGGCATCTTCGGCTCGGTCTCGGGCTCGTCGGCGGCCACCTGCGCCACCATCAGCAAGGTGGCGCTGCCCGAGCTCATGAAGCGCGGCTACGACGAGAAGCTGGCGCTGGGCGCGCTGGCCACGGCCGGCACGCTGGGCATCCTGATCCCGCCCTCCATCACCATGGTGGTGTACGCCGTGGCCGCCGATGCCTCCATCATCCGCATCTTCCTGGCGGGCTTCCTGCCGGGCATCCTCCTGATGCTGCTGTTCTCGGGCTACATCGGCTGGTGGAGCCTGCGCAACCCCGACAAGGTGCCCGCCGCCGACCCGCCCTCCTCCCTGCGCGAGAAGATCCGCAAGTCGGGCAACCTGATCCCCGTGGGCGTGCTCATCGTGTTCATCGTGGCGGTGCTCGTCACGGGCTACGCCACCGCCACCGAGTGCGCGGCCTACGGCGTGGTGGGATCGCTGGGCCTGGCGCTGTGGAGCCGCTCGCTCACCTGGCAGAACTTCAAGGAAGGCCTGATGGGCACCACGCGCACCAGCTGCATGATCATGTTCATCCTGGCCGGCGCCGCCTTCCTCACCAAGACCATGGCCTTCACCGGCATTCCGCGCGAGCTGGCCCAATGGGTCAACGCCATGCACCTGTCGCCGTTCGCGCTCATCAGCGTGCTGGTGGTGGTCTACCTGGTGCTGGGCACCGCGCTCGACGGCATCAGCATGATCGTGCTCACCAGCGCCGTGGTGCTGCCCATGATCCAGCAGGCCGGCTTCGACCTGATCTGGTTCGGCATCTTCATCGTGCTGCTGGTGGAGATCGCCGAGGTCACGCCGCCCGTCGGTTTCAACCTCTTCGTGCTGCAGAACATGACCGGCAAGGACAGCAACACCATCGCGCGCGCCGCCATTCCTTTCTTCCTGTGCCTGGTGGTGTGCATCGCACTCATCACGATCTTCCCGCAGATCGTGACCATCCTTCCCGACCTGGTCATGGGCGTGGAGAAGTAGCCGCCCTCAGCCGGTCCACGCCGCCGCGCCCGGAAGGCTGCGGCGAGGCCGGCCCCGCCGCGGGGCGCAGGCCGTGAACGGCCGGCGTGGGCCACAATAGCGCCCGCATCCAATTTACGGGGAGTGATCGCACCATGCTCGCAGTCATGGCTATCTGCATCGGCGCCAGTCTGGGCGCGCTGGCGCGCTGGCGGCTGGGCATGTGGCTGAACACCGTGGGAGCGCTCATGCCCTGGGGCACGCTGGCCGCGAACCTCGTTGGGGGCTATCTGGTAGGCGTGTGCGTGGCCGTGTTCCAGGCCCTGCCCCAGCTGGACCCGGTGTGGCGGCTGGCCCTCGTCACAGGCTTTCTCGGCGGCCTCACCACGTTCTCCAGCTTTTCGGCCGAGGTCGTGGGCATGCTGCAGCAGCAGCGCTACCTGCTCGCGCTGGGCACCACCTCCGTGCACCTGCTCGGTTCGCTCACGCTGACCGTGCTGGGCATCCAAACTGCTACTCTTTTGCTAGCAGGGCGCGCCTGATCGTGCGTGATAATCGGGCACAACGGCCGCCAACCACCCCCCATTCAACCCACTGCCGACCCGCGCTCGCGCACCGGCCGGCCGCGTTTTCCTGATCTGCCATGGATGCCAACACCCAACTGAATGAACGCCGCCTGGCCGATGCCTGGGCGGAGCTGCAAAGCCACGCCGCCAACGGCAATCCGCTGCACGCCGACGCCTACCGGCTCGCGTTTGCAGACCCCGAATTCCTGTTCCGCCGCGAAACGCGCGGCATCCGCTTCCAGCTGGAGATGCTCAAGCCCGACCTCGGCCAGATCGAGCAGGGCATCGAGAACACCATCGTGGTCTACGGCAGCGCCCGTTTCGTCGCGCCCGACGAGGCCGCGTCCCAGCTGGCCGAAGCCGAGGCCAGCGGCGACGAAGTGCGCCTGCAGCGCGCGCACCAGGCCGTGCGCAACGCCCGCTACTACGACCTGGCCCGCCAGTTCGCTCGCATCGTCGCGGAACACAGCGAGCTGCAGCCGCCCGCCGACCGCATCTACATCTGCACCGGTGGCGGCCCCGGCATCATGGAGGCCGCCAACCGCGGCGCGCATGACGTGGGCGCGCTCAACGTGGGGCTGAACATAGCCCTGCCCCATGAGCAAAGCGGCAACCGCTTCATCTCGCCGACCCTGAGCTTCAAGTTCCACTACTTCGCGCTGCGCAAGATGCATTTCATGATGCGCGCCAAGGCCCTGGTGGCCTTCCCGGGCGGCTTCGGCACGCTGGACGAGCTGTTCGAGGTGCTCACGCTGGTGCAGACGAAAAAGGCCAAGCCCGTGCCCATCGTGCTGTTCGGCACGGACTACTGGAAGCGCCTGATCAACTTCGAGGTGCTGGTCGAACAGGGCACGATCTCGGCACAGGATCTGGGCCTGTTCCACTACACCGACGACCCGCAGGAAGCCTGGGGCCTGATCAAGTCGTTCTACCAGCTGTAGATCCGCGCTGCGTCGCGGCACGGTACGGCACCACCTGCCGGCGGCCGCGTGCGGGGGCGTGGCCTCCCGCCACGCTACTGCGGCCCGTGCGCTTTCTCCGGCTTCTCCCCGCCGATGCGCCACGCCAGCCGGGCGCCACCCAGCCCCGTCGCGCCCACGGCCCAGAACAGGCCGCTGACCCCGATCACCGCGCCGGCCGACCCGAACAGCAGCGGCATCAGCACGCTCGATGCATTGATGGCCATCAGCCGCAGGCCCAGCGCCTCGCCCTGGCGGTGCGATGGCGTGATCTGGTGCAGCAGGCTCATCACCATGGGCTGCCCGGTGCCCAGCGCAAAACCCAGCAGCACCGAGCACACCCCCATGGCGAATGCGCTGTCCAGCAGCGGATAGGCCCCGAACAGCACCGCCGTCACCAGCATGGCCCCCGCCATCACGCCGCGCTCGCGCAGGCGCTCGGCGACAAAGGGCATGAGCACGCGGATCACCGTGGCGGCGATCGCAAACGCGCCGAAGATGGTGCCGATCACCGCGGCCGACAGCCCACGCTCGTGCCCCAGCAGCGGCACCGCAAAAGCGTGCACGTCCCAGCATGAGGAGATCAGCCAGTTCACGATCAGCAGGCGGCGAAACGGCGGGTCGTTCAGCAGGTCCCACGCCCGCTGGGGCGGGCCGCCCGTGGCGGCGGCGACGCTGGGCAGTTCCTGCGTGCCGCGCACACACAACCAGCTGAGCAGCGGCAGCAGCGCAAGCAGCACGAAGGCCGCGCGGTAGCCCTCCAGGCTGCCCGCCGCGCCACCCGCGTGGTCGATGGCCAGGCCCGCGCAAAAAGGCCCGATGAAGTTGGACACCGCCGGGCCGATGGACAGCCAGCTGAACACCTGCTTGAGTTCGGTGGCGTCATGGACCGCGCGGCCGGCGTGGCGCTGCACCGCTATGGTGGCCAGGCCCGCCGCCGCACCGGTCATCAGCGCGGAGACACACAGCACGGGAAAGGTCGGAAACACCACCGCCAGCCCCGCGCCCACGCAGGCCACGGCCACCGAATAGCCCACGGGGCGCTTGAGGCCGCGGCGGTCCGCGTACCGGCCCGCGGGCAGGGCAAGGAACACCTGGGTGAGCGCGAACAGCGCCACCAGCAGCCCCACCGCCGCCGCGCTGTACCCTTCGCGCAGCGCCAGCAGCGGCGCGGCCAGGCGCATGCCGGCCATGCTGGCATGCACGCAGACCTGCCCTGCGATCAGACGGGCCAGTGCCCGGTTCACAGCGGGTCGTCCTCCGCGTCCAGTCCGGGCAGCGCCGCCGTGCCACCGCCCACGGGCAGCGGCAGGGTGGCGCCGGGGGGCGCCGGCAGGTCCTGCACATCACGCAGCTTGCGCTGGATGGCGCGGGTGCGCACCCCCACCTCGTCGAAACGCTTGGCCGCCGCGTCGATGGACTTCTTGGTGGCCTCCACCACGTCGCCAAACTTGGCGAATTCGGTCTTGACCATGCCCAGCAGGCTCCACACCTCGGACGAGCGTTTCTCGATGGCCAGTGTCTTGAAGCCCATCTGCAGGCTGTTGAGCATGGCGGCCAGGTTGGCGGGGCCGGTGATCATCACGCGGCAGTCGTTCTGGATGGCCTCGACCAGGCCGGGGCGGCGTATCACCTCGGCGAACAGGCCTTCGGTGGGCAGGTACAGCACGGCGAAGTCCGTGGTGTGCGGCGGCGAGACGTACTTGGCGAAGATCTTCTTGGCTTCGAGCTTGATCGAGGCCTCGAACGCGTTGCCGGCCGAGGCGATCAGCCCCTTGTCGGCCGCGTCCTGCGCGTCCATGAGCCGCTGGTACTGCTCCACGGGGTACTTGGAGTCGATGGGCAGCCACACCGGATGCTCGTCGCTCTTGCCCGGCAGGCGGATGGCGAACTCCACCAGCTCATCGCTGCCCGGCACGGTCTTGACGTTGCGCGCGAACTGGTCGGGCGTGAGCACGTTGTCGATGATGGCGCCCAGCTGCATTTCGCCCCAGGTGCCGCGCGACTTCACGTTGGTCATCACACGCTTCAAGTCCCCCACGCTGCCCGCCAGGGTCTGCATTTCGCCCAGGCCCTTGTGCACCTGTTCGAGCCGGTCGCTCACCAGCTTGAAGGATTCGCCCAGGCGCTGCTCCAGCGTGGCGTGGAGTTTTTCGTCCACCGTGCGGCGCATCTCCTCGAGCTTGGTGGAGTTGTCGGCCTGGATCGCGGCCAGCCGCTCGTTGAGCGCGTTGCGCAGCTGCTCCGCGTTTTGCTGGCTGCCCTGCACCAGCCCCGTGAGCTGCTGCGAGACCGCATCCTGCAGCACCGAGAACTGGTTCCTGATCTGGAAGCCATTGGCTTCCAGCTGGTCCTTGAGCGCGCTGGACATCGTGCCCAGCTGGGTCTGGATGTCGCCCTTGAGCGAATCGAGCGTGAGGCGCGTGGCCGCCTGCAGGGCCTCGAAGCGCTCCTGGATGCGCTTTTCGAACAGCGCGGCGCTTTCGCCCATCGCCTCGCGCGACTTGACGCTTTCGGCCGCCAGCGCGGCCGTGGTGGCCGTGAGTTCGGTGCGAAAGCCCACCAGGGTGGCCGACAGCTCGGTGCGCGCGGTGGCGGCATCGGCCTGGCCCTGCGCCAGATGGGCCAGCAGGGCCTTGCTGCTTTCTTCCAGCCGCCCGGCCACGGCATTCTGCAAGGCATCGAAACGCTGGGCCAGGGCCGCATCCTGCGCGGCCTGGCGCTGCTCCAGCCGCCCTTCGAACACGCCGAACGCCGCCAGCAGTTCAGCGCGGCCGTTGCGGGACTCGGCCACGGCCTGGGCCAGGCGCTCATCCACCGCGTGGCGCAGGGTCTCCAGCGTGGCCTGCGTGGTGTGCGTGAAGCCGCGCAGCTGCTGGCCCATGCCGTCCAGCGCGCCATCGTTCTTGGCCACGGCAATCTGCGTGGCCTGGGCGGTGTGTTCCAGCGCCTGCAGGCGGGCCAGCCACTCGGGCGGCAGATCGACGCGGGGGCGGCGAAGCATGAGCAGCACCAGCAAAACCAGCACGAGAGCCAGCGCGGCCAGCAGGATGAGGGTATCGGTAGTCAAGGCAGGAATACTATGTTTTTGATAGCTGCTTGCGAATATGAATAAAGCGCCAGCGGCCCTTTTTGCTTAAATTCTCGATGTCACTGCCGGCCACGCGGGCCGGGCACCGGCTGGTTCACCGGCGTGAGCGGCCCACGCCCCCCCAGGAAGGCGATCAGGTTGTCGGCCGCCAGGTTGGCCATGGCACGGCGCGTGGGCACGGTGGCGCTGGCAATGTGGGGCGTGAGCACCACGTTGGGCACGGTGAGCAGATCGGGGTGCACGCCGGGCTCGCCCTCGAACACATCGAGGCCCGCTGCCGCGATGCGGCCTTCCCGCAGCGCCGCGGCCAGCGCGGCATCGTCCACGATGCCGCCGCGCGCAATGTTGATGAGCGTGGCCGTGGGCTTCATGAGCGACAGCTCGGCGGCGCCGATGGTGTGGTGCGAGGCAGGCGTGTAAGGCACCACCAGCACCACATGGTCCGCGGTGCGCAGCAGATCTTCCTTGCCCAGGTAGCTGGCCTTGCATTCGGCCTCCAGCGCGGGCGGCAGGCGCGAGCGGTTGTGGTAGACCACCTTCATGCCAAAGCCGTGCGCGCCACGCCGGGCGATGCCCTGCCCGATGCGCCCCATGCCGATGATGCCCAGCGTGCTGCCGTGGATGTCGCTGCCGGCGAACATGTCGTAGCTCCACTTGGTCCACCGGCCGGCGCGCAGGTAATGCTCGCTCTCGGTCATGCGCCGGGCCGTGGCCATCAGCAGCGCGAAGCCGAAGTCGGCGGTGGTTTCGGTCAGCACGTCGGGCGTGTTGGTGCCCTGCACGCCGGCCGCCGTCATGGCGTCCACGTCGAAGTTGTTGTAGCCCACGGCCATGTTGGCCGCGATCCTCAGGCGCGGCGCGGCGGCCAGCAGGGCCGCGTCGATGCGCTGGCTGCCGGTGGTCAGCACGCCATCCTTGTCGGCCAGGCGCGCGGCCAGCTCGGCCGGGGTCCAGATCACGTCGTCCGGGTTGGCCTCGACCTCGAAGTGCGCGCGCAGGCGCCCCACGATGTCGGGGAAGATGGCGCGGGCGACCAGGATGCGGGGTTTGCTCATGAATCTTTAGTCTCCAATGTATCGATACGGTTGCCGTGCCTTGCAACTGGCGCGGCCCGCACCAGCGGCCACCGTGCAAGGGCCGCCCCGCTGCACTCTGGTGGCATCCCCCTTCCCATCACGCAGCGATGAGAGAAGGGGGAAGCGGCGCAGCCGCGCAGGGGGATGGTCACTACCGGAACCAGATGAAGGTCATGACAATGAACAGCGGCACCAGAATGCCGCCCGACCACAGCATGTAGCCGAAGAAGCTGGGCATCTTCACGCCCCGGTCTTCCGCGATGGCCTTGACCATGAGGTTGGGGGCATTGCCGATGTAGGTGTTGGCGCCCATGAACACGGCACCCGCGGAAATGGCGGCCAGGGTGGGTGCCAGCGTGGTCATCAGCACCGCCGCGTCGCCACCCGCCGTGTTGAAGAACACAAGGTAGGTGGGCGCATTGTCGAGGAACGAACTCAGCAGGCCGGTGGCCCAGAAATACATGGCCGGGTCGGGCGCGCCGTCCGGCCGGGTCACCGCCGAGATGATGGCGCCGAACGGTCCCTGGTTCCCCGCCTTGAGCATGGCGATGACCGGAATGATCGTGAGGAAGATGCCCGCGAACAGCTTGGCCACCTCCTGCATCGGCGCCCAGCCGAACTGGTTGTCGGCATGCACCTGCCGGGGGGTGAGCCACAGCGATGCGAGCGTCACCAGCACGAGCCCCGCATCGCGCACGATGCCCGGCAGCCCCACCAGGGTGCCCGCGACGTCGAACGCCACGCTCGACTTCCAGAAGCCGCTGAGCAGCACCAGCGCGACGACCGCGCCCAGCAAGGCGAAGTTGATCTTCCCGTCGAAGCCGATGGAGCGGCTGTCGGGCGTCGGGTCGGCGGGCAGCACCTCCTCGCGGCGTCGGCAGTACCAGGTGTCCAGCAGGAAGAATATCGCCAGCAGCGCACCGACCAGGAACAATGTTTCCGGAAAGATGTGGCCCACCGTCCAGAAGAAATCGACGCCCTTGAGAAAACCGAGGAACAGTGGCGGATCGCCCAGCGGGGTGAGCGAGCCCCCCGCGTTGGACACGATGAAGATGAAGAACACCACCACGTGCGCCACGTGCCGGCGGTTGTCGTTGGCGCGGATCAGCGGACGGATCAGCAGCATCGAGGCCCCCGTCGTGCCCATGAAGCTGGCCAGCAGCGCCCCGATCGCAAGCAGGGCGGTGTTGAGCCCCGGGCTGCCATGCAGGTTGCCGCGGATGTAGATGCCCCCCGCCACGGTGAACAGCGCCGTGAGCAGCACCACGAACGGGATGTACTCGGCCAGCAGCGCATGCACCAGGCTGGCCCCGGCCACGCCAGGGCCGAAGGCGATGGCGAACGGCAGCAGAAACGCCAGGCCCCACGCGGCCGCGACCTTGCCGAAATGGTGGTGCCAGAAAATGGGTGCCAGCAGCGGCATGAGCGCGATCGACAGCAGGATGCCCGCGAAGGGCACGCCCCACAGCACCGACAGGGTGCTGCCGTCCACATCCGCGGCCACGGCCAGGCCCGGCAACACGAGCAGGGTGATCAAGAGGCCCAGCGCGCGGGGCGCCGGCATCCGGGTGGCGCGGGCCATCATGCCACCGCGGGGATGTCGAACACCTGGCGCAGGTAGGCCAGGTATTTCTCGTCGTCGCACATGCCCTTGCCCGGCGTGTCGGACAGCTTGGCCACCGGCTGGTCGTTGCAGCGCGTCATCTTGATGACCACCTGCAAAGGCTCGTGTGCGGGCGGGCTGCCCAGGTCGTTGGTCAGGTTGGTGCCGATGCCGAACGCCAGCTGGCAGCGCCCCCGGAACTGCTGGTACAGCTCGATGGTGCGCGGAATGGTGAGCGCATCGCTGAAGATCAGCGTCTTGGTCAGGGGGTCCACCCGGTTCTTGCGGTAGTGGTCCAGGAGGCGCTCGCCCCAGGCGAACGGGTCGCCGCTGTCATGCCGCGCGCCGTCAAAGAGCTTGCAGAAGTACAGGTCGAAATCACGCAGGAAGGCACTCATGCCGTATACGTCGGACAGCGCGATGCCCAGGTCGCCGCGGTATTCCTTGGCCCACATCTCGAAGCCGAACACCTGGCTGTCGCGCAGGCGCGGCCCCAGGGCCTGGCAGGCCTGCAGGTATTCGTGCGCCATGGTTCCCAGCGGCGTCACGCCCAGCTTCATGGCATACAGCACGTTGCTGGTGCCCGCGAACTGGCCGGGGCCCGCGGGTGCGCCGGGGCGGCGGTCGCCCGTGCCCAGGCGGGCCACCAGCACCCGCAGCACCTCTTCGTGCCAGGCGCGGGAAAACCGCCGGCGCGTGCCGTAGTCGGCGATCTTGAGGTCCGACAGGCCCTCGCCCTGCAGCAGCGCGATCTTGGCATCCAGGCGCTTGCGGCCTTCCAGGAAGTCGGGCACCTTTTGCGTGTTGCGAAAGTAAACCTCGTTGACGATGGCCAGCACCGGGATCTCGAAGAGGATGGTGTGCAGCCAGGGCCCGCGGATGGAAATGTCGATCTCGCCGTTGTGCTGTGGCGTGACGGTGATGTACTTCTCGTTGAGCTTGAAGAGGCCCAGGAAGTCCACGAAGTCGCTCTTGATGAAGCGCATGGAACGCAGGTAGGCCAGTTCGGCATCCTGGAACTGCAGGCAACACAGCGAGCGGATCTCGTCGCGGATCTCATTGACGAACGGCGCCAGCTGCACGCCAGGGTTGCGGCACTTGAAGCGGTATTCGACCTGAGCCCCCGGAAACTGGTGCAGCACCACCTGCATCATGGTGAACTTGTACAGGTCGGTGTCGAGCAGGCTGGTGATGATCATGGACAGGGCAGGCCTCAGACCGCGGGCTGGTCAGCAAAGCCTCAAAGTGTAGGCCATCGGGGCATCCCGCACCGTGCAGGGACTCTGCCCCCGCGCCACGGGCATGCGACGCCATGCGCTGGGGAAAAAGGCCCTTCGCGCCCTTGGGAGAAGCGCGAGAAGCTAACGGATCAATAGCAGGCCCGCCAGTGCTCAGCCGGCCACCACCAGCTCTTGCAGGACCTTGCGCAGGGCCTCTGGCACCGGCACGGGCCGGCGGGTCTCGCGGTCCACATACACATGGATGAAATGGCCGGCCGCAGCGGTCAGCGGCTCGCCCTGGGCAAACAGGCCCACCTCATACCGCACGCTGGAGCCACCCAGCCGTGCCACCCGGATGCCGGCCTCGATCGTCTGCGGGAAGGCCAGTGGCGCGAAGTAGTTGCACTGGGTTTCAATGACCAGGCCTATGGTCTCGCCCGCATGGATATCGAGCACGCCTTGGTCGATCAGGTGGGCATTCACCGCCGTGTCGAACCAGCTGTAGTACACGACGTTGTTCACATGGCCGTACACGTCGTTGTCCGCCCAGCGCGTGGTGATGGGGCGAAAGGCCCGGTAGGCGCTGCGCGGCTGCGGGGACGGGCGGGCGGCCGGCGCGGACGCAGCGGCAGGGGTGGTGCTGGCGGCAGAAGTCATGGCCGCACATTCTGCCAGCGCTGGTGGTAGTGCCAGGCCACGCGCCAGGTGTTCAGCTGCGCCAGCACCGTGTCTTCCAGATTGCGGCCATAGCCCCCCGCCATCGCGAAAGCCAGGGGGATGCGGCGCTGCCACGCCCAGTCGAACACGCGCCGGTCGCGCGCCTCCAGGCCATCGTGGGTCACGGCCAGCCGCCCCAGGCGGTCTCCTTCGTGCGGATCGGCACCGGCCAGATAGAAAACGAGCTGGGGCGCGAACCGCTGCTCCAGGGTCTCGAGCGCCTGCTCCAGAGCCTGCAGGTAGTCGGGGTCGGCGCAGCCGTCGGGCAGTTCGACATCCAGGTCGCCGGGCTCCTTGCGGAACGGAAAATTGCGCGCCCCGTGCAGTGACAGCGTGAACACGCTGTGGTCGCCCCGGAAGATGTGCGCAGTGCCGTTGCCCTGGTGCACGTCGAGGTCGATCACCGCCACCCGCAGCGGGCGGGCCACGCGCCCCACGCCCTCCGTGCGCGCCCATTCCACCTGCATGAGCCGCGCGGCCACCGCCACGTCATTGAACACGCAGAAGCCGCTGCCCTTGTCCGCATACGCATGGTGCGTGCCCCCTGCGAGGTTGCCCGCAATGCCCTCGCGCAGCGCCACGCGGGCGGCGGCCACCGTCGCGCCCACGGACCGCCGTGCGCGCTCGGCCATGGCCTCGCTCCAGGGGAAGCCGATCTCGCGCTGGGCGGGAGGTGCCAGCGTGCCGTCGGCAATCGCATCGACGTACTCCGGCGTGTGGGCCAGCGCGAGCTCGCTGTCCGACGCGGGCATGGCCACCTGCAGCGACACGCCGGGCAGGTGCTGCGTGATGCGGTCGCGCAGCAGCCGGTACTTGGCCATCGGGAACCGGTGGCCCTCGGGAAGCGGCAGCACGAAATGGTCTGCGTAATAGGCATGCATGACGCGATTGTGGCAAGCGGCGGATTTCTGGGGCGCCGTCCCTAATTTGCTGCAGCGCAACAAAAACCCCTTGCAATACCACGCCAAGTGCCTAAAATTCATCCCATGCTGCACTGCAACATGACTCACTAGGTCAGGGCCAGCGCAGATGTCCGCGAACCACCTTGGCCCCCGGGCCCCATTTTTTAGGAGATATGACATGACGCTGACCGCTGAACAAATCCTGGCCTCGCACAAAGCCAACATCGAAACCCTGTTCGGTCTGACCACCAAGGCCTTCGAAGGCGTGGAAAAGCTGGTCGAACTGAACGTGACCGCTTCGCGCGCTGCCCTGTCGGAAGCCGCCAACCACACCCAGGCCGTCCTGGGCGTGAAGGACGCGCAAGAGCTGCTGGCCCTGCAAGCCGGCCTGTTCCAGCCACTGGCTGAGAAGACTGCCGCCTACAGCCGCCACCTGTACGACATCGCTTCGGGCACCGGCGCTGAATTCGGCAAGGCTTTCGAGAGCCAGGCCACCGACGCGCAAAAGGCATTCACCAACCTGGTGGACAGCGCCGCCAAAAACGCTCCCGCCGGTTCCGAAACCGCCGTGGCCGTGATGAAGAGCGCCGTCTCTGCCGCCAACAACGCTTTTGAATCGGTGCAGAAGGCCGTCAAGCAAGCGTCCGACGTGGCCGAAGCCAACTTCAACGCCGTGGCCAGCACCGCTGCCAACGCCGCCAAGACCGCTGCACCCCGCAAGCGCTAATGAGCCATCTGCGGTCTGGAGTGCAACCTCTAGGCCGCGTTCAGGGAATACCCTGATAATTCAACCACGCGCTGCGGAAGCCCTCCACAGCGCACCAGTTGTCTCCTTGGATCCTCTCGAAACCCCCGTTTCAGGGATCCTTTTAAAGCCCGGTTCATGACCGGGCTTTTTTTTGCCCGTGTCCTGGCAACACCCTTCCGGCTCTTGCGCTGAGTCAGGAATTCCCTCTGAATTCCTTGGCGCGCCCCAGACATTTATTAAGAATAATTCGCGTTTGTTTTATCATCGCCAGAGTTACAACCTTGAAAGACGCATCCATGTCGAAGACTGTGAAAGCCTTGTTGAGCGCGTGCACGCTGGCCGTTGCCGCCGGCGCCGTTTCCGCCCAGGACCAGGTGGTGAATCTCTACTCGGCCCGCCACTACTCCACCGACGAAGCGCTGTACAGCGGATTCACCAAGGCCACGGGCATCAAGATCAACCGCGTGGATGCGGACGACGCCGGCATCCTGGCACGCCTGAAGGCCGAAGGCACGGCATCGCCGGCGGACGTGATCCTGCTGGTGGATGCCGCCCGCCTCTACAAGGGGGAAGTCGACGGCCTGTTCCAGCCCATCCAGTCCAAGGTGCTCAGCGACGCCATTCCCGCCAATCTGCGCAGCGCGCCAGCGGCAGACGGGGGCATTTCCTGGTTCGGACTGTCCACGCGCGCACGCGTGATCGTCTACAGCAAGATCAAGGTGCAGAAGTCGGACGTCGACACCTATGAGGAGCTCGGCGACCCCAAGAACAAGGGCAAGCTGTGCATCCGCTCCGGCTCGCATCCCTACAACCTGAGCCTCTTCGGCGCCGTGACCGAACATCTGGGCGAACAGAAGGCGGAGGCCTGGCTCAAGGGCATGGTGGCCAACCTGGCGCGCCCTCCCAAGGGCGGGGACACCGACCAGATCAAGGCCGTGGCCGCGGGCGAATGCGATATCGCCGTCACCAACAGCTACTACCTCGCGCGCATGATGCGCTCGACCAAGCCCGAGGACGTGGCCGTGGTCAACAAGGTCGGCGTGGTGTTCCCCAACCAGGATTCCTGGGGCACGCACCTGAACATTGCCGGCGGCGCGGTGGCCAAGCACGCCAAGAACCAGGCCAACGCCATCAAGTTCCTCGAGTACCTGGTCAGCCCTGAAGCGCAGAACTACTTTGCCAACGGCAACAACGAATGGCCCGCCGCCAAGGGCGTCAGCATCGACAACCCCGCTCTCAAGGCCATGACCGGCGGTGCGCCCTTCAAGAGCGAGACCATTCCGATCAGCGCGGTGGGCGCCAACACGACCAAGGTGCAGCAGATGCTGGACCGCGTGGGCTTCCAGTAACCCGCCCGTGCGGCCCCGCGGCGCGGGGTTTGCGCCAGGCCCGGCCTCGCCGGGCTTTTTTTCGCCTGTCGGAAACCAGGCGGATGCGCCATAATTGACGTTTACGTTAACGTCACTCACTGGAGACAGAACATGGACATCAAAGGCAAGGTTTTCATCGTGACCGGCGGCGCGTCCGGCCTGGGCGAAGGCACGGCGCGCATGCTGGCCGCCCAGGGCGGCAAGGTGGTCATTGCCGACATGCAGGCGGAAAAAGGCGAGGCCGTGGCCAAGGACATTGGCGGTGCCTTCGTGAAGTGCGATGTGAGCAGCGAGGCCGACGGCCAGGCCGTGGTGGCGAAGGCCGTTTCGATGGGCAAGCTGATGGGCCTGGTGAATTGCGCGGGCATCGCACCCGCGGAAAAGACGGTCGGCAAGAACGGTGCGCACGCGCTGGCCGTCTTCAGCAAGACCGTCACCGTGAACCTGATCGGCAGCTTCAACATGATCCGCCTGGCCGCCGAGGCGATGTGCAAGAACGACCCCGAGCCCACGGGCGAGCGCGGCGCGCTGATCTCCACCGCCAGCGTGGCCGCCTACGACGGCCAGATCGGCCAGGCAGCCTATTCGGCCTCCAAGGGCGGCGTGGTTGGCATGACCCTGCCCATCGCGCGCGACCTGGCCCGCAACGGCATCCGCAACATGACGATTGCGCCCGGCATCTTCGGCACGCCCATGCTCTTTGGCATGCCCCAGGAGGTGCAGGATGCGCTCGCGGCCGGAGTGCCCTTCCCCAGCCGCCTGGGAACGCCGCAGGACTATGCCAAGCTCGTGCAGCACATTTTCGAGAACGACATGCTCAACGGCGAAGTGATCCGCCTGGACGGCGCGATCCGGCTCGCCCCCCGCTGATGCTATTCAATTTATAGCATCCAGCGCTTATTGCGAAAGCGCTGGAGCCATTTTTCCCCATGACTCCTGAGCCCTGGACTTGTCCGGGGCTTTTTCATGGAAGAACCAGGGCGGAGGCCGGGCGCTTCCCCCAGGCGTCACGGGGCGCGGCGGTGCGTCCGCCAGCCTAGGCCGCGTGCCGCTGCGGCGCCGGGCGCGGCGGCTGCGCGGCGGGCAGCACCGAATCCCCTGCACCCAGCGGCCGCTGCATCAAAACGGTGTCCAGCCAGCGGCCTTTCTTGAAGCCCACGGAGCGCAGTGCGCCAATGCGCTCGAACCCCATGCGGGCATGCAATGCCATCGAGCCGGCGTTGTCATCGCCCTGCCCCACCACCGCGAGCATCTGGCGCCACGGCCCCGCCTCGCAATGCCGGATGAGTTCGCCCAGCAGCGCAGCCCCGAGGCCTCTCCCTGAAAGATCGGGCGCCACGTACACCGAGTCCTCCACCGTGTGGCGGTAGGCCACCCGGGCCCGGTACGGCGCGGCGTAGGCAAACCCGGCCACCATGCCGTCCAGTTCCGCCACCAGATAGGGCAGGCCGGCAGCCACCACGGCAGCGCGCCGTGCGCGCAGTTCATCAACCGTCGGCGGTATTTCCTCGAAAGAAGCCAGCCCGTGCAGCACGTGGTGGGCGTACAGCGCCTGGATGGCGGACAGGTCGTTCTCGCTGGCGCCGCGCACCACGGGTGCGGCGCGCCCGGCGGCGGCGGCACGAGTCCGGTTCGGTGGCGCTGGCAGGGTGGATTTCAAGATGGGCAGGGGAATGGTCGTCGAGGTGTGCATGACCGACAGTGTGGCCAGCTTTCAGGCATAAAAGAAGCTTTCTCAAGTTATGCAAAGTATGAGAAATTCTTTGCCATGGAACGCATCAATCTCGACCAGCTTCACGGCTTTGCCACCGCCCTTGAACTCGGCAGCTTCTCTGCCGCGGCGCAGCGCCTGGACCTCACCCAACCGGCCGTGAGCCTGCAGGTGCGCCAGCTCGAAAAGCGCCTGGGCACGCCTTTGATCGAGCGCGTCGGCCGGGTGCTGCGCCCCACGGCGGCGGGTGCCGAGTTGCTGGCCCATGTGGGCCGCATCGATGCGGTGGTGGCCGAGGCCCTGGAGGCCGTCTCCCGCCATGCCGACAATGCCACCGGTCGCGTACGCCTGGGCACCGGCGCGACGGCCTGCATCTACCTGCTGCCACCGGTGCTGCGGTCGCTGCGGCAGTGCTTTCCCGGCCTCGACATCACCGTGCGCACCGGCAACACGGCCGACATTGTCCAGGCGGTGGAGGACAACACGCTGGACCTGGGACTGGTCACGCTGCCCGCCAGCGGGCGCATGCTGGAGGTGTCACCCCTGCTGGACGACCCGTTCGTCGCGATCGCCCCGCGAGGCACCGCGCTGCCGGCGCGGATTGGCGCCAAGGAACTGGCGCGGCATCCCGTGCTGCTGTACGAGCCCGGCGGCCACACCCGCCGGATCGCCGATGCCTGGTTCGCCCGGGCGGGGGTGGCACTGCAGCCGGCCATGTCGCTGGGCAGCGTGGAGGCGATCAAGGAGCTGGTCGCGGCCGGCCTGGGCTGCGCCGTGCTGCCGGGCATGGCCGTGCGGGACGGGCACCAGGGCAGCCTCGAAGTACGGCCGCTGTCGCCACCCCTGCGCCGCACATTGGCTGTCGTCATGCGCCGGGACAAGCGCCTGCACCGGGGCCTGCGCGAAACCGTGGCGGCCCTGCAGTCACTGGGATGAGGGAAGAGCAGGAGCCCGCCGCCATGCCGTCAATGCAGAGGTCGGCGGCGGTGATTCCCTGCCGCCGGAGCACAAGACCGATATCCGCCATGAAACCCACAAAACAACTGGAAATGGACAAAGAAAAACGGACTGCAGCAATCAGTACTGCAGTCCGTTAATTTTGGCCATGGCACAACCAGCGACGGGCTGTGCCATGTGAATCTGGCGGAGTGGACGGGACTCGAACCCGCGACCCCCGGCGTGACAGGCCGGTATTCTAACCAACTGAACTACCACTCCTGGCAGGCAGCTTTTCGCTTGCATCTCTCAATACAAGCCAAGCGCTACAACTTGGCGACCCTACGGGGATTCGAACCCCGGTACTCACCGTGAAAGGGTGATGTCCTAGGCCTCTAGACGATAGGGTCAAAACCTTGGAACTAACCGATAACAAGCCTTGGTGGAGGTAAACGGGATCGAACCGATGACCTCTTGCATGCCATGCAAGCGCTCTCCCAGCTGAGCTATACCCCCACGATTCTCTGGATGACACCAAAGAAAAACCCTTGCATATCAAAGACCTGCAAGGGTTTTTGACTGGCGGAGTGGACGGGACTCGAACCCGCGACCCCCGGCGTGACAGGCCGGTATTCTAACCAACTGAACTACCACTCCTGGCAGGCAGCTTTCGCTTGCATTTCATCAACACAAGCCAAGCGCTACAACTTGGCGACCCTACGGGGATTCGAACCCCGGTACTCACCGTGAAAGGGTGATGTCCTAGGCCTCTAGACGATAGGGTCAAAACCTTGGAACTAACCGACAACAAACTTTGGTGGAGGTAAACGGGATCGAACCGATGACCTCTTGCATGCCATGCAAGCGCTCTCCCAGCTGAGCTATACCCCCACTGAATGACTCGAAACACACTGTGTTTGTTGTCATCATCTGAGCCTTGAATTATAGACAGATTTTTAGCGGTTTCGCAAACGCGCTACAACTTTTTCACGTCCGACCAATTCCAGCACGGCATCGACCGACGGAGTGTGGGCCGTGCCCACGGTCAGAACCCGCGCAGGCATGGCCAGTTGCGGCATTTTCAGTCCCTGGCTGGCAAGCACCTGCTTGAATGCAGCGCTGATGGAAGCCTTGTCCCATTCGCAGGCGGCCAGCGCATCGGCCAGCGCATCGAGCGCCGGGGCAATGGCTTCGGTGACGTGCTGTGCGCGCTCGGCATCCACCGGGGTCACGTCACCGTAAAACACCTGGGCCCAGTTGGCGAGCGCCACCGTCGTGTCGCACCGGTCCTTGAACAGCGCGCAGATCCGCGCGAGCCGGCCGTCGGCCAGTGCCTGGGCCGCAATACCGCGCTGCTGCAACTGCGGCGCCACCAGGGCGGCCAGCGCATCGTCGGCCATGGCCTTCAGGTGCTGGGCGTTCACCCAGCGCAGCTTGGCCTCGTCGAACTGGGCTGCGCTGCGGCCCAGGTGGTCCAGGTTGAACCATTCCAGGAACTGCGCGCGGCTGAATATCTCGTCGTCGCCGTGGCTCCAGCCCAGGCGCGCCAGGTAGTTGACCATGGCGTCGGGCAGGTAGCCCTCATCGCGGTACTGCGTGACGGGCTTGGCGCCATTGCGCTTGCTCATCTTCTCGCCCTGCTCGTTCAGCACGGTGGGCAGGTGGGCATACACCGGCGGTTCCTTGCCCAGGGCGCGGAAGATGTTGATCTGGCGCGGCGTGTTGTTCACATGGTCGTCGCCACGGATCACGTGGGTGATCTCCATGTCGATATCGTCCACCACGACGCAGAAGTTATAGGTAGGCGTGCCGTCGGGGCGCGCAATCACCAGGTCGTCGAGCTCGTCGTTGCTGATCTCGATGCGGCCCTTGACCTTGTCGTCCCATGCCACCACGCCGCCTTGCGGGTTCTTGAAGCGCAGCACGGGCTGGACGCCTTGCGGCACGGGCGGCAGGGTCTTGCCGGCCTCGGGGCGCCAGGTGCCGTCATACCGGGGTTTTTCCTTGGCGGCCATCTGCTTCTCGCGCAAGGCATCCAGCTCGGCCACGCTCATGTAGCAGGAGTACACATGGCCCGCCGCCTGCAGGTCGGCCAGCACCGCCTTGTAGCGGTCCATGCGCTGCATCTGATAGAACGGCCCCTCGTCGTGGTCCAGGCCCAGCCAGCGCATGCCCTCGATGATCACATCCACGGCGGCCTGGCTGGAACGCTCGAGGTCGGTGTCTTCAATGCGCAGGATGAAATCCCCGCCCGTCGCCCGCGCGAAGGCCCAGGGATAAAGGGCCGAACGGATGTTGCCCAGGTGGATGAAGCCCGTCGGTGACGGGGCGAAGCGGGTGCGCACGCGGCCCGTGCTGGAAGCAATGGTGGATGTTTCAGTCATGTCAATAAGTTCTGGCCCCTCTCGGGGCCAGTTTCAAGATTCAGTCCGTCCGAAGGCAGGGGCGCCAGGCCGCGCCCCTGCCCCGGTACCCGGCAATTCAGGGCAGGGCACAAGGCGCCCTCCCCCCGTCACGCCTCCTGCGCGTTCGGAAGCGCCAGGCGGGAAGTATCCTCCTCGCCCTCTTCCATGCCCACGCGCCCCTCGTTCAGGCGGGCGATGTCGGCGGCGGTGATATCCCCCGTGACGTACACGCCGTCAAAGCACGATGCATCAAACCCCACGATGGACGCATTGAGCGAGCCCACGGCCTTCTTCATGCCATCCACATCCTGGTAGATCAGCGCATCGCAGCCGATGGCCTGGCGGATCTCTTCGACCGTGCGGCCGTGTGCCACGAGCTCGCTGCTGGTGGGCATGTCGATGCCGTACACGTTCGGGTAGCGCACCGGCGGGGCGGCGCTGGCCAGGTACACCTTGCGGGCGCCAGCGTCGCGCGCCATCTGCACGATTTCGCGGCTGGTGGTGCCGCGCACGATGGAATCATCCACCAGCAGCACATTGCGGCCCTTGAACTCGCTGGCGATCACATTGAGCTTCTGGCGCACGGACTTCTTGCGCACGCCCTGCCCCGGCATGATGAAGGTGCGGCCGACGTAGCGGTTCTTGACGAAACCTTCACGGTAGGGGATACCCAAAAGGTGCGCCAGCTGTGTGGCGCTCGGACGGCTCGACTCGGGGATCGGGATGATCACGTCGATCTCATTGGGCGGCACGGTGGACACCACGCGCTTGGCCAGCGCTTCGCCGAGGTTCAGGCGGGCCTGGTAGACCGAAATCCCGTCGAGCACCGAATCGGGACGCGCGAGGTACACGAACTCGAAGATGCACGGATTGAGCTGCGGGTTTTCCGCGCACTGGCTGGCATGCACCTTGCCATCGAGCGTGATGAAGATCGCCTCGCCAGGATCGATGTTGCGCTCGAACACATGCGAGGTGCCCTCCAGCGCCACCGACTCGCTGCCCACCATCACGGTGCCATCCTGGCTGCGCCCCATGGCCAGCGGGCGGATGCCATGCGGGTCACGAAAGGCCAGCAGGCCATGGCCGGCGATCAGCGCGATCACGGCGTAGGAGCCCTTGATGCGCTTGTGCACGGCTCGCACCGCCGTGAAGACGTCCTCGGGCTGCAGCGGCACGCCGCGGGTCGACCGCTCCAGCTCATGCGCGAACACGTTCAGCAGGACCTCGGAGTCGCTTTCGGTGTTCGTGTGCCGGTGGTCGGTCAGGAACAGTTCGGTGCGCAGCTCGCGGGCATTGGTCAGGTTGCCGTTGTGCACCAGCACGATGCCAAAGGGGGCGTTGACGTAGAACGGCTGGGCTTCTTCCTCGCTGTAGGCGTTGCCTGCGGTCGGATAGCGCACCTGGCCCAGGCCCACATTGCCCGGCAGCGCCCGCATGTTGCGGGTGCGAAACACATCGCGCACCATGCCCTTGGCCTTGTGCATGAAGAATTTGCGGCCCTGCTGGGTCACGATGCCCGCTGCGTCCTGGCCGCGGTGCTGCAGGAGCAGCAATGCGTCATAGATCAGCTGATTGACGGGCGCTGGACTGACGACGCCGACGATTCCACACATAGTTGTATTCCATCCGTTTGCGGGAACAGCCCCGCGGCAACCTCGCAGCAACAGCCTCTGGCCACTGCCGCATCGATATCAAGAAGGCAGATGCCTTCCAAATTCTTCCGGCAACGCCGGTTTCAAGCCCTTGAGCACTTCGGCCAGCAACGGTGCCCCCTGCGACTCCTGCCACCACGGCGCTTCTCGCAGGGGCGTGAGTCCGGCCACCACGGCCACCGCCAGCAGCAGCATCGCCCCCCGCAGCACCCCGAAAACGGCCCCCAGCGTGCGGTCCGCCGGACGCAGGCCGATGGAGTCCACCAGCTTCTTGATCAGCCAGGTCACGAACCCGCAGGCAAATACCGACGCGACAAACACCACCACGAAACCCGCCGCATAGCGCAGCGAGCCCGCCGATTCGCCCATGGGCAGCACCGCCGCCATGTCCTCGGCAAACCACTGCGCCACGAAGAACGACACCACCCACCCCAGCAGGGACAGCACCTCGAACACCAGACCGCGCCAGGCGCCAATCAGCATCGATGCCAGCAGCACCACCACGAAAATCCAGTCCAGGGCAGCCACGGATACGCTCAGCCTGCGCGCGCCTTACAGCGACAGCACGGACGCGGACAGATCAAGAGCCTTGATCCGGGCTGCCGCCTTGTCGGCTTCGGCACGGTCGGCGAACGGCCCCACGCGAACCCGCGTGCGTTTTCCGTCCTTGGTATCCACCACCTGGGTATAGGTTTTCATGCCGGCGCGCTCCACCTTGGTGCGCGCTTCCCGGGCCTTGTCCGCGTCCGCGAAGGCACCGACCTGCACGATGAACCGGTTTTCATCGGCCTTGGCGGCAGCACCCACGGATTCCGCCGGACGGCCTTCCAGCAAGGCACGGGCGCGCGCAGCGTCGTCCGGACGCGGTGCTGCGGGCTTGTGTTCAGGCACGGGTTTGGGCTCAGGCCTGGGTTCGGGCTTTGCTTCCGGCTTGGCAGGCGTGACCGCCGCGGCCGGCCTGGATGCCGCGGGGCGCGACCCCTGCACCAGTTCCTCGCCCTCCGTCAGGCCATTGCCGGCCACGTTGCCACGTGCGGGGGGGGCCGGACGCTGGGCAGGCGCCTCCGCAGTCGTG
This sequence comes from Acidovorax sp. GW821-FHT10E04, assembly GCF_059415185.1. NCBI lineage: Bacteria > Pseudomonadati > Pseudomonadota > Betaproteobacteria > Burkholderiales > Comamonadaceae > Acidovorax > Acidovorax sp. GW821-FHT10E04. The sequence continues at coordinate 755,068 of NZ_JBWKMT010000002.1, read as the reverse complement.
GGTGTCGCAGGCCTGGGCGCTGGCGCTTCGGCCACGGGCCCGGGCACCACCAGGGGAGCGACCTTGTTGCGGTCCGGAATTTCGATGGGAATGTCCACCGGAATCGGGCGGGGCTGCGTGTCGAACAGCATCGGAAATCCGATCACCCCGATCAGCACCAGGACGGCCGCGCCGATCAGCCGGTGGCGGGCACGCCGGCGCATCACTTCGATGCTCTCGGCCTGCGGGGTGCGCGGACGCTTGGACGGCTTTTCGGCCTGAGGTTGCTCACCGTGACCGGGCCACCGAAACTTGAAAAATGCCATGGAGTAACGACTCGTGCGGACCTTATGCGCCCAGATGTTTGGCGTGCAGGCGAGGTGTTCCATTGATCAGCACACCGCCCACCGTGTAAAACGAGCCAAAGACCACGATTCTATCAGCGGGGTCCGCCGCGGCGACTGCCGCCTGCAGGGCATCCATGGGGTCCGGGTGCAAGGTCGAGGTGACGTCGCGGCGCCCGCCCGCCACCATCTGCACGGCATTCCATTTCTGCTGCAGCACGGCGGCCGTCTCGGCCCGGGGCGTGGGCAGATTGGTGAAGTACCAGCGGTCGATCAGCGGCCCTACCTTGGCCAGCATGGGGGCCAGGTCCTTGTCGGCCATGGCCCCGAAGACCGCGTGGGTCGTGGGAAAGAAGCCCATGGCGTCCAGATTGGCCGTGAGCGCGGCCACGGAGTGCGGGTTGTGCGCCACGTCCAGCACCAGCGTGGGCTGGCCAGGCACGATCTGGAACCGTCCCGGCAACTCCACCATGGCCAGGCCATTGCGCACCGCCTGGGCCGTCACCGGCAGGCGTTCGCGCAGGGCTTCCAGCGCGGCCAGCACGCCCGAGGCATTGATCAGCTGGTTCGCGCCACGCAGCGATGGATAGGCCAGCCCCGCGTAGCGGCGACCCCGGCCGGCCCAGTTCCACTGCAGCTTGTCGCCCGAGAAATTGAAATCCTTGCCGAACCGCCACAGATCAGCCCCGATTTCGAGGGCGTGGTCGGCGATGCTCTGCGGCGCCATGGGGTCGCTCACGATCACCGGGCGCCCCGTGCGCATGATGCCGGCCTTTTCCCGGCCGATGCTCTCGCGGTCCGGCCCGAGGAACTCGGTGTGGTCGATGTCGATGCTGGTGATGACGGCGCAATCGGCATCAATGATGTTGGTGGCATCCAGCCGCCCCCCGAGGCCCACTTCAAGGATGGCCACATCCAGCCGGGAATGGCTCATCAGGCGCAGGATGGCCAGCGTGGTGAATTCGAAGTAAGTAAGGGAGACTTCATCGCCATTTTGGGTCCTGGCGCTTTCCACAGCTTCGAAATGCGCTATCAGGTCCGAAGCAGGAATGATCTCGCCATGCACACGGCACCGTTCCTCGAAATGCACGAGGTGGGGCGATGTGTACACCCCGGTGCGGTAGCCCGCCTGCAGGGCCACGGCTTCCAGCATGGCGCAGGTGGAGCCTTTTCCATTGGTGCCCGCCACGGTGACCACGGGGCAGTCGAACCGCAAGGCCATCCGGCGCGCCACTTCACGGACGCGGTCCAGGCCCATCTCGATATTGCGGGGGTGAAGCTGTTCGCAGTGGCGAAGCCAGCCTTCCAGGGTGTGGATTTTGGTATGCATACAGGGCGGGATTGTCGCCCAGGCCGCAATTGGCGGATGATGCGCGGCATGACAACCTCACACATCACCGTCTACGGCATTCCCAACTGCGACACCGTCAAGAAATCCCGCGCCTGGTTCACGGAACAGGGGCTGGACTACGCGTTCCATGATTTCAAGAAACAGGGCGTTCCCGCCGCCCGCCTCCCCGGCTGGATGTTGGCCGTCGGCTGGGAGAAGCTGGTCAATCGCCAGGGAACCACCTGGCGCAAGCTGGACTCGAACGTCCAGGCAGCCGTGCAAGGCGAAGACAGCGCCAGTGCCCTGATGCAGGCCCAGCCCAGCGTGATCAAGCGCCCGGTGGTCGAGTGGCAGCAGGGCGGCAAGACCCACATCTCGGTGGGTTTTGCCCCCGATCTGTGGCAAACCTGGATGGAACGGCCTGCGGCCGCGTGAATCAAGCGCACAGACCGGGGAAATTGCACAAATCTTTACGCAGATTTACGGCGACCAGGCCCTGGATTGACCTTGCCGGCCTAAACTTTTCCACAGTCTGGTGCGTTATGTACCGACCCGAAAGGAGTTTCTCCATGAAAAAGATCGTCATTTTTTCCGCCATGGCGGCCATCGCCACCATGGCCAGCGCGCAGGAGCAGGGCCGCGTGCTCTCCGCCACCCCCGTCGTGCAGCAGGTCGCCACGCCGCAGCAGGTGTGCGGCAATGAAACGGTGTACAGCGGCAACCGCACCAGCGGCGCTGGCGCCGTGATGGGCGCCATTGCCGGTGGCGCCGCCGGCAATGCCATCGGCAAAGGCAGCGGCCGTGCCGCCGCCACCGCCATCGGCGTGCTGGGCGGTGCCGTGCTGGGCAACCAGATCGAAGGCGGACAGCCCCAGTACCAGAACGTGCAGCGTTGCACCACCGAGACGTACTACGAAAATCGCACGGTCGGCTACGACGTGGTCTATGAGTACGCCGGGCGCCAGTACACCACCCGCACCCAGACGGATCCGGGCCGCTGGATTCCCTTGAGCGTGCAGCCCGCGGGCCAGACCTACTCCACGCAGCCCGACCCGTACGCTTCGCAAGGCGTGTACAGCCAGCCTGGCGTGGTGACCTCCACCTATCCCGCGCAACCGGTGTACCAGCAGCCCACCTATGTGACGCCGCCCGTCACCGTGATCGAATACGGCTACGACAGCCGCCCGTACTACCCGCACCACCGCAATCCCTACTGGCGCTGAGCCCCTGGCGCCAGCCATCGCAAAGAGCCCTTCGGGGCTCTTTTGCTTGGGCGATCTGCGGGCGGGGGGGTTTTTAGTGGGGCCCCGCCGGCCAGGCCGCCGCCCCCCTGCCCTAAAATCGCGGGTTTCCTCCAACCTTATCCAGCGCACCCATGACCACCGAAAAAATCGACGGCGTGTCCGTCACCACCCAGGCCAATGTGTACTTTGACGGCAAGTGCGTGAGCCACGGCATCACCTTCCCCGATGGCACGAAGAAGTCGGTGGGCGTGGTGCTGCCCGCGACACTCACTTTCAACACCGGCGCGCCGGAAATCATGGAATGCGTGGCGGGCTCGTGCGAGTACAAGCTGGCGGGCACCGACAACTGGGTGAAGTCCTCCGCTGGCGAGAAGTTCAGCGTGCCAGGCAACTCCAAGTTCGACATCCGCGTGACCGAGGCCTACCACTACATCTGCCATTTCGGCTGAACCGGCATTTCCATCGACAAGAACAACGGACGACCGCACATGGCCACCATTCTCCAAAACCTGCCCCTGGGGCAAAAAGTCGGCATCGCCTTCTCGGGCGGCCTGGACACCAGCGCAGCCCTGCACTGGATGAAGCTCAAGGGCGCCGTGCCCTACGCCTACACCGCCAACCTGGGCCAGCCCGACGAACCCGACTACGACGCCATCCCCCGCAAGGCGATGGAGTACGGCGCCGAGAAGGCCCGCCTGGTCGACTGCCGCACGCAGCTGGCCCACGAAGGCATCGCCGCGCTGCAGGCCGGCGCCTTCCACATCTCCACCGGTGGCCTGACCTACTTCAACACCACGCCGCTGGGCCGTGCCGTGACCGGCACCATGCTCGTGGCGGCGATGAAGGAAGACGACGTCAACATCTGGGGCGATGGCTCGACCTTCAAGGGCAACGACATCGAGCGCTTCTACCGCTACGGCCTGCTCACCAACCCCTCGCTCAAGATCTACAAGCCCTGGCTGGACCAGCTGTTCATCGACGAGCTGGGCGGCCGCGCCGAGATGTCGGCGTTCATGACCCAGGCCGGATTCGGCTACAAGATGAGCGCCGAGAAGGCCTACAGCACCGACAGCAACATGCTGGGCGCCACGCACGAGGCCAAGGACCTGGAGTTCCTGTCCAGCGGCATCCGCATCGTGAACCCCATCATGGGCGTCGCGTTCTGGAAGGACGAAGTGACCGTCAAAGCCGAGGAAGTCTCGGTGCGCTTTGAAGAAGGCCAGCCCGTGGCCCTCAACGGCGTGGAGTTCAACGACCCGGTGGAACTGATCCTCGAAGCCAACCGCATCGGCGGGCGCCACGGCCTGGGCATGAGCGACCAGATCGAGAACCGCATCATCGAAGCCAAGAGCCGCGGCATCTACGAGGCCCCGGGCCTGGCGCTGCTGCACATCGCCTACGAGCGCCTTGTGACCGGCATCCACAACGAAGACACCATCGAGCAGTACCGCATGAACGGCCTGAAGCTGGGCCGCCTGCTGTACCAGGGCCGCTGGTTCGACCCGCAGGCCATCATGCTGCGCGAGACCGCCCAGCGCTGGGTGGCGCGCGCCGTGACCGGCACCGTGACGCTGGAGCTGCGCCGTGGCAACGACTACTCGCTGCTCAACACCGAATCGCCCAACCTGACCTACGCACCCGAGCGCCTGTCGATGGAAAAGGTGGAAGACGCGCCGTTCAGCCCGCTGGACCGCATCGGCCAGCTGACCATGCGCAACCTGGACATCTCGGACACCCGCGACAAGCTGGGCGTGTACTCGCGCGCCGGCCTGCTGTCGCTGGGTGGCAATGCGGCACTGGCGCAGCTGGAAAACGACCGCAAGTGATGATGCTGGCAAGGGCGCGGGCGGCCGGGAACGCGCCCGCCCCCAGTACCCTGCCTAACAGGCACAAAAACATGCCCTGCCGCTGGACAGGCAAGCGCGATAAGCTATCAAATAAATAGCAAAGCCACCGATCAGGTGGCTTTTTTTTATGCGGCTCCGGCTGCCGGTGTTCTGGCGGACTCCGGGTGCCTGTGCAGAAGGCTATACCACCACGGGCTCGGGCTCCAGCCTGATGCCGAAGCGCTCGTACACGCTGGTCTGGATGGCCTTGGCCAGGGTCATCACCTCGCCGCCGGTCACGCTGTCGGCACCCCGCCCCCGGTTGACCAGCACGAGGGCCTGCTTTTCATACACGCCGGCCTTGCCGATGGACTTGCCCTTCCAGCCGCAGGCATCGATCAGCCAGCCCGCGGCCAGCTTGATGCTGCCGTCGGGCATGGGGTAGTGCACGATGCGCGGCTCGCGCGCGATGATGTCGGCGCACTGGTCCGGCGACACCGTGGGGTTCTTGAAGAAACTGCCCGCATTGCCCACCACGGCCGGATCGGGCAGCTTGGCGCGGCGGATGTCGCAGACCCAGCCGAAGATCTGCCGCGCCGTGGGATGCTCCACGCCCTCTTCCATGCGGCGGCGCTCCAGGTCGAGGTAGCCCAGCACCGGCTTCCAGGGCTTGGGCAGGCGAAAGCGCACATGGGTGATCACCGCCCGGCCCTCCAGGCCCATGCCGCGCGGCAACCCACCCGCATCCAGTGCCTCCGACGGCGCATGCTTGAACACCGAATCCCGGTAGCCAAAGCCGCACTGGGCGGCATCCAGCGTGAACGTCCGGCCCGTGGCCAGGTCCATCGCGTCCAGCGACTCGAAGCGGTCCTGCAGTTCCACGCCATACGCGCCGATGTTCTGCACGGGCGCAGCCCCCACGGTGCCCGGGATCAGCGCCAGATTCTCCAGGCCCGCGTAGCCCTGCTCCAGCGTCCAGGCCACGCAGTCGTGCCAGACCTCGCCCGCGCCCGCCTCCACGATCCAGGCCTTGGGCGTGTCCTCCACCAGGCGCAGGCCCTTGATCTCCATCTTGAGCACGACGGGTTTCACATCGCCCGTCAGGATGATGTTGCTGCCACCGCCCAGGACGAATTTGGGCGCCGCGGCCAGATCGGAATCGTTCAGCACGGCCAGCACATCGGCCGCCGAGCGCACGCGCACCAGGGTTTGGGCACGCGCAGCGATGCCAAAGGTGTTCCAGGGCTGCAAAGGGGCGTTTTTCTCGACTACCATTGGCCCGATTGTCGCACCGGGCCCTTCCGGCCCCCTGCGAATTGCACCGTTTCCCCTGAGATTGAGAGCCACCATGCCATCTTTTGACACCGTCTGCGAAGCCAACCTCGTCGAAGTGAAAAACGCGGTCGAGAACACCGCCAAGGAAATCGCCACCCGCTTCGACTTCAAGGGCACTTCGGCCAGCATCGAGATCAAGGACAAGGACATCACGCTGATCGGCGACGCCGACTTCCAGCTCACCCAGATCGAGGACGTGCTGCGCAACAAGCTCACCAAGCGCAACGTCGATGTGCGCTTTCTCGACCTGGGCGATGTCCAGAAAATGGGTGGCGACAAGGTCAAGCAGGTCATCAAGGTGCGCAACGGCATCGAGAGCGAGCTGGCCAAGAAGATCCAGAAGCTGCTCAAGGAGAGCAAGCTCAAGGTGCAGGGCGCCATCCAGGAAGACAAGGTGCGCGTGACCGGCGCCAAGCGCGACGACCTGCAGGCGGCCATGGCGCTCATCCGCAAGGACGTGACCGACGTGCCCCTGTCCTTCGACAACTTCCGCGACTGAGATGGAGCACCCCCTGAGTCGCTTCGCGCCTTCCCCCTCCAGGGGGACGACGCCCTCGCTGCGGGGCGGCCCTGGCTTGGCGTCCCTCACCTGGGCCGCGCCAGTTCCGAGGTACGGGGGAGGCGCACAGCGCCATCGACGAATGACGATCCACTCCTTTGCCCTGGCCGCGCTGGTTGCTCTGTGCTTGGCCCCGTCCTGGGCCCATGCGCAGGCGGTGGCGCTGGCGGGCATGCTGGGCAGCAAGGCCTTGCTGGTGGTGGATGCCAACCCACCCAAGGCGGTGGGTGCTGGGGATGAGTACCAGGGCGTCAAGGTCATTACCGTCACCAAAGAAGAAGCCACCATCGAAGTCAATGGCACGCGCCGCACCCTGCGGCTGGGCGAGGCCCCCGTGAGCGTGGGCAGCCGGGGAGGCAGCGGCAAGCGCATTGTGCTGATGGCCGACAGCCGCGGGCATTTCGTCAACAGCGGCACGATCAACGGCCGCGTGATGCAGTACATGGTCGACACGGGCGCCTCCACCGTGGCCATCGGGCGGCCCGACGCGGAACGGATGGGCTTGAACTACCAGAGCGGCCAGCCCGTGCGCATGAGCACCGCGAACGGAGTGGCGCAAGGGTGGCGCATGAAGCTCGACTCGGTGCGCATCGGCGACGTCGAGGTGTTCGGGGTCGAAGCCGTCATCACCTCGCAGGCCATGCCCTACGTGCTGCTGGGCAACAGCTTCCTGACCGAGTTCCAGATGACCCGCATCAACGACCAGATGGTGCTGGAAAAGCGCAACTGAGCCCCCGACGCGCACCGCCATGTCCGTCCACCATCACGCCGGCCACCACCACCACGCCGAAGGCGAATACGAGGACCTGCTGAGCCTGTGGGCGGACCTGGAGTCCGCGCTGTCGGTGCTGCTGTCCCGCCCGCTGCAGGTGCAGGACTTCGCCGCCAAGGTGCGCCAGTTCGATGGCTGGCTGCAAGACCTGGTGGCGCACGATATCGACGCCGCCCTGTACCTGATGTTCCAGCTGGCCTCCACGTCCACCGTGGGCTACAGCGCCTCCCACGCCCTGGTGTGCGGCACGCTATGCCACATCATGGCGCATGAACTGGAGCTGCCCGCGCGCGAGCGCGACAGCCTGGTGCGCGCGGCCTTGACCATGAACATCGGCATGACCGCCCTGCAGGACGAACTGGCCGAGCAGCGCGAGCGCCCCACCACGGCCCAGCAGGAGGCCATCAAGAGCCACCCGCTGGAAAGCCAGGCGCTGCTGGAGCGCCTGTTCATCAATGACGCGCTCTGGCTGGACGTGGTCGGGCAGCACCACGCCAGCATTGCCGACCGTGTGCCGCTGGCCCAGCAAGAGCCCGAAGACCGCCTCACCCGCGTCCTGAGCACCATTGACCGCTACGCGGCCATGATCAGCCCGCGCAAGTCGCGCGCAGGCCGCAGCGCGACCGATTCGGTGCGCGCCCTCGTGGGCCAGGAAGTGGACCAGCGCGATGAAGTGAGCTACACCCTGGTGCGCTCCATCGGGCTGTGCCCGCCAGGCACCTTCGTGAAGCTCGACAACGGCGAGACGGCCATCGTGCTGCGCCGCAGCGAAAAGGCCAACCACCCTTTGGTGGCAAGCCTGCTGGACCGCAGCGGCCACCACCACGCCCAGCCCAGCCTGTACCAGACAGCCAGCGGAAAACCCCGCATCCAGTCCGCGCTGGCCCGCTCCGCCGTGGGGCTGGAGCTCAACCACCGCACCATGGTGCGCCTGGGACTGTATGCGGCACAGCACAGCGCGGGGCTGCGGGGACTCATCACCGGGCCAGGGTCCCTCTGACTCCGATGAAAAACCGGGTGGGGCCATGCAAAAAAAAGGCGGCTCCCGGCCGCCTTGGTGCCCGGCAGCGGCCAGCGCCGCCCGGCCTCAGCGCTTGCCGGGTGCCGCCTCGGCTCCCGGCTTGGCCTTCTTGCTGCCCAGGCGCGACTCCTTGCCTTCGATGAGCCGCTGGATGTTCTCCTTGTGGCGCCATGCCAGCAGCACGCCCATCACGACGATGGACGCGGCAATCGTGCCTTCGGCGTACCACACCACGCCATCCACCAGCAGGTAGTACACCGGAGCGAATGCCGCGGCCACCAGCGAGGCAAGCGACGAATACCGGAAGAAGAAGGCGATGATGAGCCAGGTGACGGCCGTGGCCAGCCCCAGCCAGACGCTGATGCCCAGCAGCACGCCCAGCGCCGTGGCCACGCCCTTGCCGCCCTGGAAGCGGAAGAAAACCGGCCACAGGTGGCCCAGGAAGGCGGCCAGACCCACCATGGCCACGGTGCCGTCCTCCAGCCCGTAGGGGCGGCCGAACCACATCACCAGCGCCACGGGCAGCCAGCCCTTCAGGGCGTCGAGCAGCAGCGTCACGATGGCCGCGGCCTTGCTGCCCGACCGCAGCACATTGGTCGCCCCCGGATTCTTGCTGCCATAGGTGCGCGGGTCGCTCAGTCCCATCACGCGCGTCACGATGACGGCGAAAGAGAGCGAGCCCAGCAGGTAGGCGGCCACGGCGGCGAGAACGGGATAGACGGCGGTCAAAGCAACTCCTCGGTAATCGGATGGTTCAGCCCTTGGAGGCTGTTCAATGGCTATTCATGGGCTGTTTTTCCCGGCGGCCTATTCTGCCAGCGCGCAATGCACGGGCTTCGCCCCCAGCAGTTGCACACACACCTGCGGGTCCAACTGCACCAGAAAGCCCCTGCGCCCGCCGTTGATGGCGATGCGGGGCAAGGCGAGGATGGTCTCCTCGATGTACACCGGCATGGCGCGCCGTGTGCCGAACGGCGAAGTGCCACCCACCAGATAGCCACTGTGGCGGTTGGCCACCTCGGGGGCACAGGGCTCCACCGACTTGGCGCCGATCTGGCGTGCGAGGTTCTTGGTGGAGACCTTGCGGTTGCCGTGCATCAGCACCAGCAGCGGCTTGGCATCCTGGTCCTGCATGACCAGCGTCTTGACCACGGTGAAGGGGTCGAGCCCCAGCACCTCGGCGCTGTGCAATGCGCCTCCGTGCTCCAGATAGTCATAGGGGTGCTCGGTGAAAGCCACCTTGTTGGCCTTGAGCAACTGGGTGGCTTGGGTCTCGGAAACGTGTTCTTTCTTGGCCATGGTGCGGTGTGCGTAGGAAGCGAATGGTATCCAGTTGTGAACGCCCCTCGGCGGTCAGGGTGCGGCGGGCCGCATGGCCACCGCGGTCCTGCGCCGCCCCACCTTGCGCTTGCCGTACTGCTCGATGGCCGCCACCAGCGCCTGCGTGAACTGCTGCACCAGGGCCGACGGGACCCGCCCCTCGGCCGCCAGCACCTGCAGGCGCCGCTGCTGCAGCTGTGTTTCATCGAACGGCCTGGCCGCCAGCAGCCCGGCCTCCACCCAGCGCGCGGCCGTCAGATAGCTGGCCAGGGCCACGTCCTGGCCGCTGAGCAGCGGCAGCAGCGCCGAGGAAAAATTGCTCTCCACGGCAGGCACGTAGCGCAGGCCCTGCACCGCGCAGCTCAGGTCAAACAGCTGCCGCCCGGTGATGCTGCTGGCCCCCAGCAACAGCGGGTAGCGCACCACATCGGCCACCGACACGCTGCGCTGGCGCGCGAGCGGGTGCTGCGCCGGCATGATGGCGTAGATCGGTGCAATGGCCGAGTGCAGCAGCTGCAGCCCCTTCTCGGGAGCGACGCTGTATTTCAGCGCCAGGTCGACCTCGCCGCGCAGCGCCAGGGCCGACACCTCGTGCGGCACGGCCACCTGCAACTGCAGCTGCACCTGCGGGTGCGCCTGCCGGAAGGCCGACATCACCAGGGGCATGAAGGTGGCGGCGAAGCCCTCGGTGCAGGCCACGCGCACGCGCACCGCGCCTTGGGCCGACAGCCCCCGCAACTGCGCCATGAGCTCCACGGACTGCACGTCATGGGCGTTGGCATGCGCCAGCAGGCGGGTGCCCGCCTCGGTCAAGGCCATGCCGCGCGCCTGGCGCTCGAACAGCACCACCCCCAGGCTGTCCTCCAGCTTGCCAAGCTGGCGGCTCACGGCGGACGCGGCCACATGCAGACGCTGCGCCGCCTGGTTGACGGAGCCGGTGCGCGCCACTTCCAGAAAGTAGCGCAGGGGCAGGCTGAGCAGTGAAACGGGCATGGTGGGGCAATGAACAAAAAGAGAATGGTCAATTGCCAAATCTCTATCCATGGCAATGGTAAACCGGCGCCCATCTTGCATGGTTTAAGGCTCCAATTCACCCATGGCCGTGTGCCACAGCGGTGCCGCCTTCAAGGTGGCACCGCCTGCGCCACGGGCCCCACCTTCCGGAGTCCGCATGAAACGCCTTGTTCAAGCCTCTTTGCTGTCCGCCGCCCTGTCCTGCGCCGCCAGCCTCTCCCATGCCCAGGCGGCGGCGCCCGCCGATGCGTGGCCCCAGCGCCCGGTGCGCATGGTCGTGCCCTTTCCGCCCGGCGGCGGCACGGATGCCGTGGCCCGCGCACTGGGCCAGAAGCTGTCGGTGCGCCTGGGCAAGCCCGTGGTCATCGACAACAAGCCAGGGGCCTCCACCATCATCGGGACCGAGGCCGTGGTGCGGGCAGACCCCGACGGCTACACGCTGCTGGTGTCTGGCTCCACCAGCTACACGGTGAACCCGGCCCTGCGCAGCAAGCTGCCCTACGACCCCGCCAGGGATCTGGTGCCCGTGGCCACCGTGGCCCGCGCGCCCCTGGTGCTGGTGGTCAGCGCCACCGCGCCCTACAAGGACCTGAACGCGCTGATCGCCGCAGCCAAGGCCGCGCCCAAGGGCATTCACTACGCCACGTTCGGTTCCGGCTCGGGCCCGCACCTGGCGGGGGCGCTGCTGGAGCAGGCCGCGGGCATCAAGCTGCAGGACGTGCCCTACCGGGGCAGCAGCCAGTCGCTGATGGCCCTCATCGGCGGGGAAATCCAGCTCGGCATCGACACCGTGGCCGCCGCCGCGCCGCAGGTGAAGGCCGGCAAGCTGCGCGCGCTGGCGATTGCGGGCAAATCGCGCTCGAGCATGCTGCCCGGCGTGCCCACGGTGGAAGAACTGAAGCTGCCCGATGCGGTGTTCGACGCCTGGTATGCCATTGCCGCACCCGCCAGGACACCGGCGGCCATCATCAGGAAGCTGGTGGCTGACGTGGAGGCCGTGACCCGCGACAGCGGCATGCAGGAGCAGATGCGCGCCCAGGGCATGGAACCCGTGCACCTGGGGCCCGCGGCCACGCGCGCCGTGATCGACGACGAGATCGGCCGCTACCGTGCGCTGGCCCACCGCGCGCAGATCGTGGTGGAGTGAAGCTGACACAAGGAGAACACGATGAACCGAGAGCAACTGATCCAGAACGTCCAGCGCTACTTCGACGACGGCCGCTTTGCCGGCGACCTGCGCCGCCGCGTGGCCTGGCGCACCGAGAGCGACACCGGCAAGGTGCCGCCTGAACTGCGCACCTACCTCACCGACGAAATGGTGCCGTGGCTTGCGCCCCTGGGCTTCGAATGCCAGGTGCTGGACAATCCCTCGCCCCTGGGCGGGCCCTTCCTCATCGCCCGGCGCGTGGAAGACCCGGCCCTGCCGACCGTGCTGACCTACGGGCACGGCGACGTGGTCAATGGCCAGGAGAGCAACTGGCGCGAAGGCCTCTCGCCCTGGGAACTGACCATCGAGGGCGAGCGCTGGTATGGCCGTGGCACCGCCGACAACAAGGGCCAGCACACGGTGAGCCTGGCGGCCCTGGCCCACGCCATCGAGGCGCGCGGCGGCCGGCTGGGCTACAACGTGACCTTGATCATGGAGATGGGCGAAGAGGCCGGCTCGCCCGGCCTGGGCGCGTTCTGCGAGCAGCACAGCGACGCGCTGAAGGCCGACCTGTTCGTCGCCAGCGACGGCCCGCGCGTGAATGCGGGCCACCCCACCCTCTTCCTGGGCTCGCGCGGCGCGATCAACTTCTCGCTCACCGTGCGCAGCCGCGACAAGGCCTATCACTCGGGCAACTGGGGTGGCGTGCTGGCCAATCCGGCCACCGTGCTCACGCACGCGCTGGCCACGCTCGTCGATGCCAAAGGCCGCATCCTCGTCAAGGGCCTGCTGCCGCCCGCGGTGCCCGGCAAGCTGCGCACCGCCCTCAAGGATGTGGTGATCGGCGCAGGCGCCGACGACCCCGCGCTCACGCCCGGCTGGGGCGAGCCGGGCCTCACGCCGGCCGAGCAGTTGGTGGGCTGGAACACGCTCGAAGTGCTGGCCCTGGGCGCGGGCTCTCCCCAGCGCCCGGTCAATGCCATTCCGTCCGGTGCGGTGGCGCACTGCCAGCTGCGCTTCGTGGTGGGCACCGACTGGCGCAACGTCGAGCGCACGCTGCGCGAACACCTGGACGCCCGTGGCTTCACCGACGTGGCCATCGGCATGGGCATGGTGTGCGGCGCCACGCGGCTGGACCTGCACAACCCCTGGGTGGACTGGACGCTGGCATCGCTGCAGGCCAGCGCGGGCCAGCGCGCCACGCTGCTGCCCAACCTGGCGGGCTCGCTGCCCAACGACATCTTCGCCGACCAGCTGGGCCTGCCCACGTTGTGGGTGCCGCATTCGTACCCGGCCTGTGCCCAGCACGCGCCCAACGAGCATCTGCTGGCCTCCGTGGCGCGCGAAGGGCTGGCGGTGATGGCGGGCTTGTTCTGGGACCTGGGCGAGGCCCAAGGCGTGCCGTGGAAAGCCGGCGCGCTGAGCACACCAGAAGCCCCGGCGACGGCGTGAGCTACTGGCCGCGACCCATTGCGCGTGGCCTGAAAAACTGGCGCGGCCCCAGGCGAGAGACACCAGGCAAGGGCCGCCCCGCAGCGAGGGTGTCGTCCCCCTTCAAGGGGGAAGGCGCCGCAGGCGACTCAGGGGGAGCCCTTACAGTGCCGGGTCGCGCACTTCCCAGCGGATCGCGTCGATCGCCTGCAGCACCTCGGGCGGCAGCTGGGTGCCCCAGGCGTTCAGGTCTTCGTCGAGCTGCGCCACCGACGTGACGCCGATGATCGTGCTGGCCACCTGCCACTTGGTGTAGCAGAACGCCAGCGCCATCTGGGTGGGCGTGAGGCCGTTGTCGCGGGCCAGCTGGTTGTATCGGCGCGCGGCGGCCAGCGCCTCGGGGCGACCCCAGCGCTGCTTGCGCACGGATTCGTACGTGGCGATGCGCGCACCCTGCGGGGCACCCGGGCCGGTGAGGCCGCTGCCGTCGTACTTGCCCGTCAGCAGGCCAAAGCCCAGGGGCGAATACGCCAGCAGCCCGACATTCAAGCGATGGCAGGTTTCATCCAGGCCGTTTTCCCAGGTCCGGTTGATCAGGCAATACGGGTTCTGCACCGTGGCCACGCGCGGCAGGCCGTGCTGCTCGGCCAGGCGCACGAACTCGTGCACGCCATAGGGTGTTTCGTTCGACAGGCCGATGTGGCGCACCTTGCCGGCCTTGACCAGGCCCGCCAGCGCGTCGAGCTGCTCGCGGATGGGGTTCTGCGACGTTTCCTTGGCCGGGTCGTAGTACAGGTTGCCAAAGGCAGGCACGTGGCGCTCGGGCCAGTGGATCTGATAGAGATCGATCACGTCGGTCTGCAGGCGGCGCAGGCTGCCCTCGCACGACGCCACGATGTCGGCGGCGGCCATGCCCTTGCCTTCGCGCACCCAGGGCATCCCGCGCGAAGGACCCGCCACCTTGGTGGCCACCACCAGCTTCTGGCGCGCGCCGGGGTTCCGGGCAAACCAGTTGCCGATGATGGTTTCGGTGGCGCCAAAGGTCTCGGCCCTGGCGGGCACCGAGTACATCTCGGCCGTGTCGATGAAGTTCACGCCACGGTCGAGCGAGCGCGCCAGGATGGCGTGCGAATCGGCTTCACCCACCTGCTCGCCAAAGGTCATGGTGCCCAGACAGATGGGAGTGACCTGCAGATCGCTGGTGCCGAGTTGGATTTTTTGCATGGGAAGAAGGAGTACGGGCAAACGAAGGACTGCGCAGAATAATGGATTTCGCCGTGCTCTGCAGGCCGCCTCGCCATGCCCGAAGGCCCCTGCCCCGCCATCCCGCGCGAGCTGGCTGCCGCCCTTGCCGGCGGGGCGATCGAGGGCTCCGACCACAACACGCCCATCGGCAAGGACCGTCCGGGTCCACCCGCAAGTCCACCGCATCGCCGCTGAGCCACCAGCCGCGCAGGCGACACCGAGGGCGGCAAGCATCCGGCCGCCCCATTACCATCCGGGGGCACCCGCAGGCCCTGGGCTTTGCGGGACTTTCCTGCCGCCCCACTTCGCGCCGCCGCCCATGTACACCCCGCTCAAGCCCTCCCGCAGCAGCACGCTGCCCCTGCGCCACCTGAACTACCACGTCCGCCACTGGGGCCCCGAGGACAGCGCGCTGCCCACCCTCGTCCTGCTGCACGGCTGGATGGACGTGAGCGCGTCCTACCAGTTCACGGTGGACGCGCTGCGGCAGGAGCGCCGCATCATCGCGCCCGACTGGCGCGGCTTCGGCCTGACCTCCGCCGCCCAGGCCGACCACTACTTCTTTGCCGACTACCTGGCCGACCTGGACCTGCTGCTGGACCACTGTGCACCCGGCGAAGCCATCGACCTCGTGGGCCACAGCATGGGCGGCAACATCGCCATGATGTACGCGGGCGTGCGGCCCGAGCGCATCCGCCGCCTCGTCAACCTGGAGGGCTTCGGCATGCCCGCCTCGCGGCCCGAGCAGGCGCCCAGGCGCTATGCGCAGTGGATCGACGAGCTCAAGCAGCTGCGCAGCGGCGAACTGGCCCTCAAGACCTACGACAGCCAGGACGGCGTGGCCCGCCGCCTCATGAAGACCAACCCGCGCCTGTCCGAAGACAAGGCCCGGTGGCTGGCCGGCCACTGGGCCCGGCCCAACGCGCAGGGCCAATGGGAAATCCTGGGCGACCCGGCCCACAAGATCACCAGCGCGCAGCTCTACCGGCTGGACGAGGCGCTCGCGCTGTACGGCCGCATCTCCGCGCCCGTGCTGGCCGTGGAGGCCAGCGACGACAGCCTGGGCCAGTGGTGGAAAGGCAAGTACAGCCTGGAGGAATACCACCAGCGCCTGACCCATGTGCGCGATGTGCGCACCGCCGTCGTGCAGGACGCCGGGCACATGCTGCACCACGACCAGCCCGGGCAGGTGGCACAGCTCATCGAGCAGTTTCTCGCCCCCTCCTGAGCAGCCTTCAAGCAAAAATGGCCTCCAGCGCTTATCCATCAAGCGCTGGCAGCTATCATTTTTGAAAGACCCGGCATCCGATGGCGCCACCACGGGCCAAGGCGGCCCGGGCGGGCGGCCCGCCTGGGGGCTTTGCCGGGGCGCGGTGCCGTCCCATGAGAAAATCGCTGGTTATTCCACAGAACACACAGGACAAGAATCATGGACGCAGAACGCATCAACCTCATCGGCACCACCCTCGGCGACCTGGCCCTGCGCACGCAAGAGTTACGGAGGTATCTTTGACTTCGATGCCAAATTCGAACGCCTGCGCACGGTAAACGCGTCGCTGGAAGACCCTTCGGTCTGGAATGATCCCAAGAAGGCCCAGGAGCTGGGCAAGGAACAGAAGTCGCTGAACTCCGTCGTGCTCACGCTCGACAAGCTCACGCGCGAGCTGGCAGACAACACCGAGCTCTATGAAATGAGCAAGGAAGAAGGCGACGAACCCGGCCTCCTGACCATCGAGGCCGAGACGGCCAAGCTGCGCCCGCTCATCGAAGAGCTGGAGTTCCGCCGCATGTTCAGCAACGAGGCCGACCCGCTCAACTGCTTTGTGGACATCCAGGCCGGCGCCGGCGGCACCGAGGCCTGCGACTGGGCCAGCATGCTGCTGCGCCAGTACCTCAAGTACGCCGAGCGCAAGGGCTTCAAGACCACCGTCGAGGAAGAAACCCCGGGCGACGTGGCGGGCATCAAGAGCGCCACGATCAAGGTCGAGGGCGAATACGCCTACGGCCTGCTGCGCACCGAAACCGGCGTGCACCGACTGGTGCGCAAGAGCCCGTTCGACTCGTCGGGCGGCCGCCACACCAGCTTCGCCAGCCTGTTCGTCTACCCCGAGATCGATGACTCGATCCAGATCGACATCAATCCGGCCGACGTGCGCACCGACACCTACCGCGCCTCCGGCGCGGGTGGGCAGCACATCAACAAGACCGACTCGGCCGTGCGCCTCACGCACATCCCCACCGGGATCGTGGTGCAGTGCCAGGACGGCCGCAGCCAGCACGGCAACCGCGACATCGCGTGGCAGCGACTGCGCTCGCGCCTGTACGACCACGAGATGCGCAAGCGCCAGGAAGAACAGCAAAAGCTCGAGGACACCAAGACCGACGTGGGCTGGGGCCACCAGATCCGCAGCTACGTGCTGGACAACAGCCGCATCAAGGACCTGCGCACCAACGTCGAGATCTCGGCCACGCAGAAGGTGCTGGACGGCGATCTGGACGCGTTCATCGAAGCCAGCCTGAAGCAGGGCGTGTGATGCACGCCGAGGCCATCATCTTCGACATGGACGGCACCATGATCGACTCCATGCCCTGGCACGCCAAGGCCTGGGTCGAATTCACCCGGCGCCGCGGCATGGACATCGACGTGCCCGATCTCATGGCGCGCACCACGGGCCGCAACGGCACCGAGTGCATCCGCGAGTTGCTGGGCCGCGATGTGCCGCAGGATGAGGCCGACGCGCTCACCCGCGAGAAGGAAGACATCTACCGCGCGCTGTTCGGGCCCCGCTTCACCGAAGTGGCGGGCTTTCGCCGCTTTGCCGCGCAGCTCGGCGAACGCGGCCTGAAAGTGGCCGTGGGCACCGCCGGCGATATCCACAACGTGCAGTTCGCGATGACACGCCTGGGCCTGGAGCCCGCGCCCCTGGCCATCGTGCGCGGCGACGAAGGCCTGCCCGGCAAACCCCAGCCCGCGATCTTCCTGGAGGCGGCGCGCCGCATCGGCGCCAGCCCCGCACACTGCATCGTCTTCGAGGATGCGCCTTTCGGCATCGAAGCCGCGCGCCGCGCGGGCATGCGCGCCGTGGCGATCTGCAGCACGCACAGCGCGCAGGAACTGGCCGGACCCCACGTGCTGGCCGCCGTGCGCGACTACACCGAACTCATGAACACCGACTTTCTGGAGAGCCTCCATGTTGCAACTGCATAAAGCCGACGGAAGCGGAGAAGGCGCCGGCCCGGCCGTCGCCATCCGCCGCGAGGACTACACCGCGCCTGCCTACTGGATCGACAGCGTCGAGCTCACGTTCGACCTGGACCCCGCCAAGACCCGCGTGCTCAACCGCATGCTGCTGCGCCGCAACCCCGAGGTGGCCGAGCAGCCGCTCAAGCTCGACGGCGAGGACCTGAACCTGGCGCGCGTGCTGGTCAACGGCCAGGGCACCTCGTTCAAGATGGAGGGCTCGCGCCTGGTGCTGGAGAACCTGCCCACGGGCACGGACGCCTTCGCGCTCGAGATCTTCACCACCTGCTGCCCCGCCAAGAACACGCACCTGATGGGCCTGTACGTGAGCCAGGGCACGTTCTTCACGCAGTGCGAGGCCGAGGGCTTTCGCCGCATCACCTACTTCCTGGACCGCCCGGACGTGATGGCCAGCTACACCGTCACCCTGCGCGCCGACAAGGCCCAGTACCCGGTGCTGCTGTCCAACGGCAACCTGGTGGACAGCGGCGACCTGGAGGACGGCCGCCACTTCGCCAAGTGGGTGGACCCGCACAAGAAGCCCTGCTACCTGTTCGCCCTGGTGGCGGGCAAGCTGGTGGCCCGCGAGCAGAAGATCAAGAGCCGTTCGGGCACCGAGCACCTGCTGCAGGTGTACGTGCGCCCCGGCGACCTGGGCAAGACCGAACACGCCATGAATTCGCTGATGTACAGCGTGGCCTGGGACGAAGCCCGCTTCGGCCTGCCGCTGGACCTGGAGCGCTTCATGATCGTCGCCACCAGCGACTTCAACATGGGCGCCATGGAGAACAAGGGCCTGAACATCTTCAACACGAAGTACGTTCTGGCCAGCGAGGCCACGGCCACCGACACCGACTTCGCCAACATCGAAAGCGTGGTGGGCCACGAATACTTCCACAACTGGACCGGCAACCGCGTGACCTGCCGCGACTGGTTCCAGCTGAGCCTGAAGGAAGGCCTGACCGTCTTTCGCGACCAGGAATTCAGCCAGGACCTGGCGGGCAGCCCCTCGGCCCGCGCCGTCAAGCGCATCGAGGACGTGCGCGTGCTGCGCACCGCCCAGTTCCCCGAGGACGCGGGCCCCATGGCCCACCCGGTGCGCCCCGACAGCTACGTCGAGATCAACAACTTCTACACCGTCACCATCTACGAAAAGGGTGCCGAGGTGGTGCGCATGATGCACACCTTGGTGGGCCGCGACGGCTTCGCCAGGGGCATGAAGCTGTACTTCGAGCGCCACGACGGCCAGGCCGTGACCTGCGACGACTTCGCCCAGGCCATCGCCGATGCCAACCCCGCGAGCGACCTGGCACGCCTGCTGCCCCAGTTCAAGCGCTGGTACAGCCAGGCAGGCACGCCGCGCGTGCGGGCCACGGGCCGCTACGACGCCGCCACGCGCTGCTATGCGCTCACGCTGTCGCAAAGCTGCGCCCCCACGCCCGGCCAGCCCGCCAAGGAACCCTTCGTCATCCCCGTGGAGCTGGGCCTGCTCGGCGACAGCGGCGCCCCCCTGCCCCTTCACTTGGCGGGCGAAGGCGCCGCGCAGGCAGCCTCGCGCGTGGTGGTGCTGACCGAAGCCTCGCAGACGCTGACCTTCACGGACCTGGACAGCGAACCCGTGCCCTCGCTGCTGCGCAACTTCAGCGCGCCCGTGGTGCTGGACATCGACTACACCGATGCCCAGCTGCTCACCTTGCTGGCGCACGATGCCGACGCCTTCAACCGCTGGGAAGCGGGCCAGCGCCTGGCACTGCGCATTGCTATCAATGCAATAGCTGACAGCGCACAACAGACAAGCGCTGGGGGCCATTTTGATCACCAGATCCTGCCGGCCGCGTTTGTGGAAGCGATGCGCGCGGTGCTGCGCAACCCCCTGCTGGATGCAGCCTTCAAGGAACTCGTGCTCACCCTGCCGTCCGAGACCTACATCGCCGAGCAGCTCGATGTGGTGGACCCGCAGCGCATCCACGCCGTGCGCGAAGCCATGCGCGAACAGCTGGCCCTGTCGCTGCAGGCGGACTGGGAGTCGGCCTGGGAGCAGAACCAGGACACCGGCGGCTACAGCCCCGATCCTGTCTCTTCGGGCCGCCGCGCGCTCAGCGGGCTGGCGCTGCACATGCTGTGCATCGCCGCCCAGAAGACGGGCGATGTGGTCTGGCCCGGCAAGGCCTACCAGCGCTTCAAGGTGGCCAGCAACATGACGGACCGCTTCAACGCACTGACCGCCCTGGTGGCCAGCGGCAGTGAACTGGCGGCCCTTGCCCTGGCACGCTTCCATGCGCTGTTCAAGGACGAACCCCTGGTCATCGACAAGTGGTTCGCGCTGCAGGCCGGCGCGCCGGACCGTGGCGGCAACGTGCTGCCCGCCGTGCGCCAGCTCATGCAGCACCCTGACTTCAGCCTGAAGAACCCGAACCGCGCGCGCAGCGTGATCTTCAGCTACTGCAGCGCCAACCCCGGCGCCTTCCACCGCGCAGACGCGGCGGGCTACGTGTTCTGGAGCGACCGCGTGATCGAGCTGGACGCCATCAATCCCCAGGTGGCCGCACGCCTGGCCCGGGCCCTGGACCGCTGGAAGAAGCTCGCAGACCCCTGGCGCACCTCCGCGCGCGAAGCCATCGCCCGTGTTGCCGCCAGGCCCGCGCTCTCCAACGACGTGCGCGAGGTCGTGACCCGTGCACTCGCCGAATAAACCACGA
The DNA here is from genome assembly GCF_059415185.1 of Acidovorax sp. GW821-FHT10E04. Classification (NCBI taxonomy): domain Bacteria; kingdom Pseudomonadati; phylum Pseudomonadota; class Betaproteobacteria; order Burkholderiales; family Comamonadaceae; genus Acidovorax; species Acidovorax sp. GW821-FHT10E04. The sequence goes on along the minus strand of NZ_JBWKMT010000002.1, from coordinate 734,561 downwards.
CCAAGAAAGGACTGACATGGCAAAAAGCATCAGCCTGACCCGCTACCTCGTTGAACAGCAACGTGTGGACGGCCTCATCCCCTCGCAACTGCGCCTGCTGCTGGAAGTGGTGGCCCGCGCCTGCAAGAGCATCAGCCACGCCGTGAACAAGGGCGCGCTGGGCGGCGTGCTGGGCACGGCCAGCAGCGAAAACGTGCAGGGCGAGATCCAGAAGAAACTCGACATCATCGCCAACGAGGTGCTGATCGAAGCCAACGAATGGGGCGGCCACCTGGCGGCCATGGCCTCGGAGGAAATGGACGGCATCTACCTGGTGCCCAACCGCTATCCGCAAGGCGAATACCTGCTGCTGTTCGATCCTCTCGATGGCTCCAGCAACATCGATGTGAACGTGAGCATCGGCACCATCTTCAGCGTGCTGAAAAAGCCCGATGGCGACCGTGGCGTGGAGGAAGGCGACTTCCTGCAACCCGGCACCCAGCAGGTGGCCGCGGGCTACTGCATCTACGGCCCGCAGACCACGCTGGTGCTCACCGTGGGCGACGGCGTGGCCATGTTCACGCTCGACCGCGAACAGGGCTCCTTCGTGCTGACCGAAGAAAACGTGCGCATTCCCGAGGACACCAAGGAATTCGCCATCAACATGAGCAACATGCGCCACTGGGACGAGCCCGTGAAGCGCTACATCGACGAATGCCTGCAGGGCAAGGACGGCCCGCGCGGCAAGGACTTCAACATGCGCTGGATCGCCAGCATGGTGGCGGATGTGCACCGCATCCTCACCCGCGGGGGCGTCTTCATGTACCCCTGGGACAAGCGCGAACCCAACAAACCCGGCAAGCTGCGCCTGATGTACGAGGCCAACCCCATGGGCTGGCTGGTGGAGCAGGCCGGCGGCGCCGCCACCAACGGCAAGCAGCGCATCCTGGACATCCAGCCCACCCAGCTGCACGAGCGCGTCAGCGTGATCCTGGGATCAAAAAATGAGGTGGAGCGCGTGACAGCCTACCATTCCACGCTATAATTTGAGGCTTACGCCGGTGTAGCTCAGTCGGTAGAGCAGCTCATTCGTAATGAGAAGGTCGGGTGTTCGATTCATCTCTCCGGCACCAAGTCAGCAAATAAAGCCCCGCTATTGGATAAATGGCGGGGCTTTATTTTTTGCGCATGCCGGGAGGGCCTGCTGCCCGGCAGCACCGCCCTTTCTGGCCGCTCAGCGCCCAAAAACACGCAACCCGGCCAGCAAGAGCACGGCCAGCGCCAGCACCAGCGTGGCGGTCTGCCAGAAAACGACCGGATTGCGCTCCACCAGCGGTGCCGCCCTGCGGCGCTGGAACCGCAGCCCTGGGGACTGCAGGTCGTGGATGAACTCCGACACCGCCTCCTGGCGCCTGGCCGGATCGGGGTGCAAAGCCTTCTGCAGCACGGCATCCAGCCAATCCGGCAGGTCGGCCCGCAAATGGCGGATCGGCACGTACCGCAGCCGTTTCACGTCACCCGCCGAGCGGATGCGCACCACCTGCAGGCCATACGGCAGCTGCCCGGACAGCATCTGGTAGGTGAGCACCGCCAGCGAGAACAGGTCGGAACGCGCGCTGCCCCCCATGCCCGCAAAATACTCCGGCGCGGTGTACTGCAAGGTGCCGGCAATGGATGAGCCCATGTCCAGGCCGTGCGCTTCCTCGGCCAGGCCAGCGACCAGCGTGGAGCCGAAGTCGATGATCCGGGCGGTTCCCGTGCGGTCAATCATCACGTTCTCCGGCCGCAGGTCCTGGTGCAGCATTTCCTTGCCATGGAAGGCCTGCAGTCCCTTCGCCACTTGCGCCACCAGGCTGCGCACCGCGTCGAGATCCGGGCGGGGATGGTCGATCATCCACTGCGCCAGGGTCTGGCCCTCCACGAATTCCATGGCCACGTAGACATGCTGGCGCGGCCGGTCGCTGGTGTGTGGCCGGAGCACATGGGGGCTATGAATACGCCGCGCCACCCACTCTTCCAGCAGGAAGCTGTTGAGATAGCCGGCGTCATCGCGCAACGCCGTCGATGGAGTCTTCAGCACCACCTGCTGCCCCGTCGCGCCGTCCACCGCGAGGTGCACGTGGCTGCGCGCGCTCGCGTGCAGTTCGCGCACCACGGTGTAGCCTTCGAAACGCATCCTGGGCGACAGCGGCGGCGCGAACGCGAGGCCTTCGCGCAGCGCATGCAGGCGGTGGGCTTCAGGATCGGGCAGCGCATCGATGCGCAGGATCTGCACGGTCATGTCGTCGTCGGCGCCGCGGGCCTGCGCACCCTCCACGATATCTTGCGCGGCCTGATCGAAGTCCCCGGGAAACCGTGCCAGAGCCGCATGCACTGCGGCTGCATCGAAATGCGTGTACGCACCGTCGGTGGCCAGCACGTAGAGGGCCCCCACATCGGCCGGCAGGCAGCAATAGTCGATCTCGACATGGGCACTCGTGCCAAGCGCGCGGCCCAGGAACGACTCGGCCGACGACAGGTGGACACGGTGGTCCTGCGTCAGCTGCTCGAGCGACTGCCCGTGAAGGCGATAGATGCGCGCATCCCCCACATGCAGCACATGGACATCGCGGCCTTTCAGGATCAGCGCGCTGAAGGTGGTCACATAGCCGCGGTCCTTGTCGAAACGCGCGTGGCTGCGCATGGTCTGCGCATGCAGCCACGCATTGGTGGCACTCAGAACGCGCTGGGCCGAGCGGCGCACCGACCAGGCGTCGGAGGTGGCGTAGTAGTCGTCCAGGAAACTGCGCACCGAGGCCGCGCTGGCCTCCTGGCTGACCGTGCTGGACCCTATGCCATCGGCCAGGGCGACGACGATCCCCTTGGAGCCGCGCAGCGGCTCGCCGGGCAACATGGCACCATGGAAGTCCTGGTTGACGCCCTTGCGCCCCGCCCGCGAGTGCTGGCCCAGCGTGACGCGCAGCCCGCCCGGATCCGTGCCGTGGCCCATCAGCGGTCCATGGCGCTGCACGCCACCGCCAGCCCATGCAACCGGCGCGGCCCACCCGCCAGCCGCCGCGCGGGGGTCGCCCCGCCGCGCTGGCGGCGTCCCCATGCCCGCAGCGCGCAGCGGCGAGGTCGCTCAGGGAGAAGCTCAGGCATGGTGGCGCTTGGGCGCGGTCTTGTAGTGCGTGGAATACAGCGTGGCACCGACGAAGGTCAGGCCTCCGACCAGATTGCCGAGCACCGTGGGAAGCTCGTTCCAGATCAGATAGTCCATCAGCGTGAACTTGCCGCCCAGCATCAGGCCGGTGGGAAACAGGAACATGTTGACGATGGAATGCTCGAAACCCATGTAGAAGAAGATCATGACCGGCATCCACATGCCGATGGCCTTGCCCGAGACCGTGGTGGACATCATCGCGGCGACCACGCCGGTGGAGACCATCCAGTTGCACATCACGGCACGCACGAACAGCGTGAGCATGCCGGCAGCGCCATGGGCGGCATAGCCCACCGTGCGGCCCTCGCCGATGTGGCCGAGCTTCTCGCCGACGGCATTGGGCGCCTCGCTGAAGCCGAAGGTGAAGATGATGGCCATGAACACCGCCACCGTCAGTGCGCCCGCGAAGTTGCCCACGAACACCAGGCCCCAGTTGCGCAGCACGCCTGCCCAGGTGGCACCTGGGCGCTTGTCGAACACCGCCAGCGGTGCGAGCGTGAACACGCCCGTCAGCAGGTCGAAACCCATCAGGTACAGCATGATGAAGCCCACGGGGAACAGCATGGCGCCGACCAGCGGGTTGCCGGTGTTGACCGTGACGGTCACGGCAAACGCGGCCGCCAGCGCCAGGATGGCGCCGGCCATGTAGGAGCGGATCAGCGTGTCGCGGGTGGACATCAGGAGCTTGGATTCACCGGAGTCGACCATCTTGGTCACGAACTCGGCAGGGGCAAGGTAGGCCATTGAATTTCCTTTGGGACGGGAGACTATTGACAGCGTCCCGGACGGCGGGCCGGCGGAACGCGCAAGGAGGAAAAAAGAAAACGGCGTCCGCTGCGCCGCCCTCCAGTCATCTGGAGGAGACGCAAGGGACGCCGTTATCCTTGGATGCGCGATTCCTTTGCCCGCGGAAGACCACGGACGGTGGGTTGGCAAGCCGCCTTTAGCCGACAACCACTTCTCTCCATGCAAGTTCCATACCCCTGATGGAATGGTGCATCGGAGCGTGGCCCGTCCCTCTCTGGCGCATGCGCGGCGACCATCGCAAGAAATGAGCCTCCACTCGGTGCGGCACCGGCACCACAGTGGGTCACCAGTGCCTGCCCGCCCCGTTGCGGGGCACCGCGACGCTATCTATGAGGACTTGGCGCCTGACAGCGCAGACTGCGCAAAGGCGAGATCGGGCAGGGACAGCGTGGCCTCCGCCACCTCGAGCAGCCGGCGGTTCTGGTCCATCGAGGTTTTCTGCAACACGCGGAAGGCGACTTCCTCGTTCATGCCCAGGCGGGCCATCAGCACCCCCTTGGCGCGCTCGATCACCTTGCGTTCGTTCAGCGTGCGGCGCGCCGCCTCCAGCTCGGCCTCCATGCTGGCCATGCGCGCCGACTGGGCCTGCAGCAGTTCCAGCAGCGAAGCCGATTCGGCCCCGTGCGTGCCGGCCGCCGCCTCCGGCACGGACGTGGGTGCAATCGCGATGTCGAAGAACCGGTCCACCGCGTGCGTGCGCTGCGGCGGGTTGTCGCGCAGGCCGCGCAGCAGGCCCCTGGAGTCCTGCAGGTCCTGCTGCGCTTCGAGGATGCGAGCCTCGCAGTCCTCGCGCAGACGCTGGACCAGTTCGACCTGCAGTTGCCACAGCGCGTTGATGCGCTCCGTGCACACGTCGAACCAGGCGTCGCTCAGGTTGCTGTCCAGGGCGGCGCCGGGGCGCACCACGCACAGCGTGCGCCGCAGCCGCTCCAGTTGGGCCATGCCGGGGGCAAGCTGCTGCTGCTCCCAGCGTCCACGCAGGGCCGGATCGGCAAACTCGGAAAACACGCGCAAGCTGCGCTCCTGCGCGTCGATGAGGTGCAGCACCCGCTGCTGGTGCGCGTCGCTGCCCTGGCCAGAGGCATAGAGCAGCGCGCCCATGGCGCGCTCCTGGCCCGCCTCTTCCTGCGCCTGCACCAGGTGCAGCAAAGCCACCAGCTGGCGCGATACGCTGGGCAGCCCCGCCGCATCGGCCACATGGAAGACCAGCTCGATCAGACCCGCGATCAGGTGGCTGAACGCAGCGATCGAGTCGTGTGCGGTCATCGCCTGCTTGTAAATCTGGCTGCGCAGCGCGGGCAGAGAATCAAGCCCCAGGAGGGCCCACGCCATGAGCGACAAGGCCTTGGCCGTCGCGCCCTGTTCGGGTTCCACATGCTGGGCAAATTCCTGGCGCAGTCGCGCCTCCAGTGGCAGCACCTCCTGGATGATCCGGCTGCGCATGTCGGCAAAACGCTGGGCATTGGACGCCAGGTAGGCGCCCGATGCGCCGCGCTCGCGCTGCAGACCTTCTATCAGCTGGCCGATCGTGTCCACCAGAACGGCCCGGCTTGCGAGGTGGCGCACCGCGTCGATCTCCAGCTGGCGCGAGCGCAGCACAAGGGTCGAAACGGTCAGGGACGCGGCCTGGTCGGGCATGCGGGAACTCCAGAAAATCAATACGAGGGAATGCTAACCCCAGAACCTGCCGCGCACCCGCCAAGCCTCCAGGGGCCTGCGCGGAACGCGGTGCAATGCACTTCCGCACAACCCGGCCCGAAGAGTTGCCGGGACACGGCCTCAAGAGACCTCAAGGGCAGGCCCTCAGGCCATTGCAATGCTGACGCGCCCACCCTCGGCGCGCACGCCGTGCGCCCGCACCGAATGCTCGGGCGCCTCCAGGCATTCGCCCGTGCGCAGGTCGAAATGGTTCTTGTACAGCGGCGAGGCGACGACGACGCGCTCGCCCAGGTTGCCGATCAGCCCGCGCGAGAGCACGCTGGCGCCCGACTTCGGGTCCACGTTGTCGATGGCGAAGAACTGGTCGCTGCCGGTGCGGAACACCGCCACATGGCGGTTGGCCACCAGGGCGCAGACGCCGGTGCTGGGCAGGATGTCGTCGACCGCGCAGATGTCGGTCCAGGCAAGGGGGTCGGTACTGTTCATGGGAAGTGCGCTCATGGGAGTTCTCCGTTATTGATTCATTGCGCTACAGGTTGCCCGCAGCGCGCGCAACTGGCGCAGCCGACACCAGTGCCCCACGCAAGGGCCGCCCCGCCGCGAAGGCGGCGTATCCAGCGCATGCGCTGGGGGCGTCCCCCTCCCGGACTCGCACAGCGCGTCGAGAGAAGGGTGAAGGCGCGAAGCGACTCAGGGGGTGCTTCATGTCAGGCGGCCTGGCGGATGGGGATGACGTTGGCGCCGCGCTCCTCCGCGCGGGCCGGGCGGATCTGGCCGCGCTCCTCGACGAAGAGCACGTTCTCGTCGGCCTTGTCGCTGTTCACGAACGAGCGGAAGCGCTTGCGCGTCTCGGGGTCGGTCACGGCGGTCTTCCATTCGCACTGGTAGGTATCGACCACGTTCTGCATCTGCGATTCGAGCTCGGCGCACAGACCCAGGCTGTCCTTTTGCAGCACGTCCTTGAGGTAGTCGAGGCCACCTTCGAGGTTCTCGCGCCAGGTGCTGGTGCGCTGCAGCCGGTCGGCCGTGCGCACGTAGAACATCAGCACCCGGTCGATCATGCGCACTAGGTCTTCCTTGGACAGGTCGGACGCGAACAGCTCGGCATGGCGCGGCTTCATGCCGCCGTTGCCGCAGATGTAGAGGTTCCAGCCCTTTTCGGTGGCGATGATGCCGATGTCCTTGCCCTGCGCCTCGGCGCATTCGCGCGTGCAGCCCGAGACGCCGAACTTGATCTTGTGCGGAGCACGCAGGCCCTTGTAGCGGTTCTCCAGCTCCACGGCCAGGCCCACGCTGTCGCCCACGCCATAGCGGCACCAGGTCGAGCCCACGCAGCTTTTGACCGTGCGCAGGGACTTGCCGTAGGCATGGCCGGACTCGAACCCGGCGGTGATCAGCTCCTCCCAGATCAACGGCAACTGCTCCAGCCGCGCACCGAACATGTCCACCCGCGCACCGCCGGTGACCTTGGTGTACAGGCCGTACTTTTTGGCCACCTGGCCCACGGCGATCAGGCCGTCGGGCGTGACCTCGCCACCGGGCATGCGCGGCACCACCGAGTAGGTGCCGTCCTTCTGGATGTTGCCCAGGTAGTAGTCATTGCTGTCCTGCAGGCCGGCCAGCTCCTTCTTGAGCACGAACTCGTTCCAGCACGAGGCGAACACGCTGGCCGCCACCGGCTTGCAGATGTCGCAGCCCATGCCCTTGCCGTGCTGGGCCAGCAGCTCGCCGAAGCTCCTGATGTTGCCCACGCGCACCAGGTGGTAGATCTCCTGGCGCGAGTACGCGAAGTGCTCGCAGATGTGGTTGTTCACGGCCATGCCACGGCGCGCCATCTCGGCCTTCATGACCTGGGTGACCAGGGGCACGCAGCCGCCGCAGGTGGCGCCGGCCTTGGTGCAGGCCTTCATCTCGGCGATGGTGCAGGCGCCATTGCCCACGGCTTCGCAAATGCCGGCCTTGGTGACGTTGTTGCACGAGCAGATCTGTGCCGTGTCGGGCAGGGTACCCACGCCCAGGCCGGGTTTGGCCTTGCCATCGCTGGACGGGAAGATCAGGAACTCGGGGTCCTCGGGCAGCGTGATGCCGTTCAGGGCCATCTGCAGCAGCGTGCCGTATTCGGTGGCGTCGCCAATCAGCACGGCGCCCAGCAGTTGCTTGCCGTCTTCGCTGATGACGATCTTCTTGTAGACCTGGCGGCGCTCGTCCACATACTGGCAGGTGCGGCTGTGGGGCGTTTTCGCATGGGCGTCGCCGATGCTGGCCACGTCCACGCCCATGAGCTTGAGCTTGGTGCTCATGTCGGCGCCGACGAAGGCGGCGTCGGTCTCGCCTGCGATGTGGCGGGCGGCCACACGGGCCATGTCGTAGCCGGGGGCTACCAGGCCGAAGGTCTGCTCGTTCCACGACGCGCATTCGCCGATGGCGTAGACGTCGTGGTCGCTGGTACGGCAGGCGCTGTCGATGGCCACGCCACCGCGCGGGCCGATGGCCAGCAGGCTCTGGCGGGCCAGTTCGTCGCGCGGGCGGATGCCGGCGGAGAAGACGATCATGTCGGTCTCCAGCCAGGTGCCGTCGGCAAACACCATGCGGTGGCGCGCACGGGCACCATCGGTGATCTCCTGGGTGTTGCGGCCGGTGTGCACCTGCACGCCCAGCTCCTCGATCTTGGCGCGCAGCACGCGGCCGCCGCCCTCGTCCACCTGCACGGCCATGAGGCGCGGGGCGAACTCGACCACATGGGTTTCCAGGCCCATGTCGCGCAGCGCCTTGGCGCATTCCAGACCCAGCAGACCACCGCCCACAACCACGCCGGTCTTGGATTTGGCGCCCGAGGCCTGCATGGCCTCCAGGTCTTCGATGGTGCGGTAGACGAAGCAGTGGTCGCGGTCGCGCCCCGGCACCTGGGGCACGAAGGGGTTGGAGCCAGTGGCCAGCACCAGCTTGTCATAGTGCAGCACCTCGCCGTCGACCGTGGTCACGGTGCGAATGCGGCGGTCCACCGATGCGGCCCGCGCCGCTAGGCGCAGGGTGAAGCCGGTGCGCTCGAAGAAGCCGGGCTCGACCAGGGAGAGTTGCTCGGCCGTGGTGCCGCTGAAGAAGGCGGAGAGGTGCACCCGGTCGTAGGCGGGGCGTGGCTCCTCGCACAGCACGGTGACCTCGACGCCGGTCATGCCGGTCTCGGCCAGGCTTTCGAGGAACTTGTGGCCGACCATGCCGTGGCCAATGAGAACGATTTTCATGCTAGTGATCCTGCAATGGACCGGGCCGCCCGGAGGGCAAGTGCAGGGATGCTGTGCATCGGCAGCCCCGAGGGAGGCAACCAGTGCACCTCACCCTCCGCAACGGCACGGGTGTGGATTGGAACGACCCCACGAGAGGCTCATAGCCTCGCTCGTCCGGGGGTTCCGCCATCATTAGCGGAGGGTGTTGGTCGGTCCGACGGCAGCTTCACCGGCAGACATGCAACGGTAGATCGCAATATCCATGCCGCCCTTTCAGCCCCTGCGGCCACATAGCGCTCGCCAGGAGCGGGCAAGCGGGTTGGCATCAGCGACCCGGCCGGCACGGAGTCGCATCAATGCGGTGCAAACCATCACCAAATCAGGGCATCGCCTCAGGTTGGGACAAATTGCCGCAGGCAGACCGCGTCGGAATGCCCCAGGGACAGCCAGGAGTTCTGGTACCTGGAACGCGTGCCGTGTGCTGGTTTGTTGCCATTCTTTCTTTTTCAAACGTGCCCGCCTCATGCAGACTGAGACGATGCAGTCCGGCCGGTCAGGACACCTGTTCAGTGCTCCTGAAAGGATGGCCAGCCAGGGCAGGAATCCCAGAGCTTTTTTCCTATATGAGGACTACCAACATGAGCGTGGAACGCAGAGGCAGCGCGGACAGGCGCAGCGGAAAAGACCGCCGGCAAGTGGAAAAAGGGCCGCCCACCAACTATGAACGCAGGCGCACGGTCGAAGCGCGGCAACCCGAGCTGACGGAACTGCACCTGAGCGAAGAAGAACTCAAGGCACTGGGATTCGCGCAGGACCAGCCAGCACCCAAAAAACCAACCTGATCGCTGCGACCTGGCAGCAGCCACGTTTTCAATGCTGTTTCGTGCGCGGCAGGGTATCCGTCGCAAGCACCGCCCAGGCAGGCGGCCGGACTCGCCCGCCCTCTCCTCTTGCACCGCCCGTTGGCACGTCACGCCGCGGCGAGCGCGAGCCGCAGAATCAGTTTTGCATCGCCTTGTTTTTTATTCGCCGTGCAGCGTGAGCAGGCGGTGCGCGACCATGTCCAGCGCGGGCCGCGTGTTTCCCTGCTTGTCCGTCCAGACTCTTGGCGTGATGCTTCCCGCCAGCGCCACAGAGTCTCCATCGCGCAGGGCGTGCATGGAGGCGCAGACCCCTGCCTCAAATGCAATCACGTTGACGAACAGCGTCTCGCCATCCGCCGTGCTTGCTCGCACCTTGGAGACGGTAAAAGGCTTCCCGGCCTTGTCAGTACGCCGCTCGGCCTCGCCATACAGCCTGCCGGCCACCAGTCCATCGATCATGAGAGTCCTTTGCGGGGCGAGCCGCTACTTTGGTTTTGGCGGGGGCAACCGCAACACGGGCTGACCACATGTCAGCACTACCTCGACAGGGAGCCTGCTGATCAGCGGGGGCTCGGTATCGCCACCATGCCTGCACAGCACGCAGCAGCAAGCCGCCTTTCATTTCACCCCAGGCCGTGTTGCATGTTTTTCCGCGACCAAGCAAAAAAGCCCAGAACCTTTCGGTTCTGGGCTTTTGCTAACAATGGTCGGCGTGGCGGGATTCGAACTCGCGACCCCTTGCACCCCATGCAAGTGCGCTACCAGGCTGCGCTACACGCCGACAAGACTTAGATTATATGCAGAAAAAAGGTCAACCCAGAGAAAGTAGCGCCCGAATTTCAAATAATTCTTTGCGCACCGCATTGGAGTCCAGCGTGATGCCCATCGCATCGATGGAAAGATCGCGTGCGCTGTCCACCAGCATGCTGGGCATCTCGGAATCAAACCCGTTCATCGCGCCATCGGCCCCGGCCTCATCGCGGGCGGGATGCGCAAGCTCCTGCAGGCGATTGCGCGCGCCACTGATGGTGAATCCCTGGTCATAGAGCAGATCCCGGATGCGGCGGATCATGAGCACTTCATGATGCTGGTAGTAGCGCCGGTTGCCACGCCGCTTCATGGGGCGCAGTTGAGTGAACTCCTGCTCCCAGTAACGCAATACATGGGGCTTGACGCCACAAAGCTCCGCGACCTCACCAATCGTGAAGTAGCGCTTGGCGGGGATCGAAGGAAGGGGGGTGCCCATGGGTGGTGGATTCAAACCGGTCAGCCAGCTAGCGTACTGCAGACGCGCACGGACCGCCAGTCATCGGCAACATTCTGGTCACAAAAACGGCACAAATTCACGATCCGGCAGCCGTCTGGATCTGTTCCTTGAGTTTGCTGCTGGCGTGAAACGTCACCACGCGGCGTGCCTTGATCGGAATGGCCTCGCCCGTGCGCGGGTTGCGCCCGGGCCGTGGTGCCTTGGTGCGAATCTGGAAGTTGCCGAAACCCGACAACTTCACATCCTTGCCCTCCACCAGGCTCTGCGAGATCAGGTCGAAGAATGCGTCGATCATGTCCTTGGACTCGCGCTTGTTCAAGCCAATCTGGTCAAACAGCAGATCGGCCAGTTGTGCCTTGGTCAGCGCTGGCGTTTCCAGGCTTTCGACGGCGAATTCGATCATGGCGTCAGCTCCCTTGAACATCATCAGACACGCAGCCGTGCGCCCATGCGCTGGGCCAATTGCCCCACCACCGCTTGAACAGCGGCATCAATCTCGGCCTCGGTGAGCGTCGCCTCGTCGCTGCCCAGAGTCAGGCGCACCGCCAGGCTCTTCTCCCCAGGAGCCAGGCCACCGGCGGGTGCCTCTTCGCCCGCACGCAGCGCCTTGGGCCGGTAAACGTCGAACAGCACGGCCGAACGCAGCATTGCGCCGGGCACCGCTTGCTGGACCGCCGCCATGACCTCGGCATGGGTGACCCGCTCAGCGACCACCACCGCCAGATCACGTTCGACGGACTGGTGCTTGGCCACGGACTTGAATTGGGGCACTGCACGCTGCAATACGGCATCCAGTTCGAGTTCAAACATCACCGGCGCTTGCGGGAGCTCCCACGATTGGCGCCACTGCGGGTGCAGCTCGCCCACGAAACCCACGGCCCGCCCGTTGAGGAGCACCCGCGCGCAACGGCCGGGGTGCATCGCAGGATGGACGGCCGGCTCGAACGTGGCTTGCAGCGGCGCCAGCAAGGCCTCGAGATCGCCCTTCACATCGAAGAAGTCGATCGACTGCTCCTTGCGGCCCCACTGGAGCGCATCGTTGGGTCCATAAGCCAGACCGGCCACGCGCATGGGCTGGTGAAAGCCTTCCACCGTGGTGTCGGTGTTGGCCACGCTGGCATCCCGCAGGAACACACGGCCCAGCTCGAACACGCGCACGCGCTCGGCGCGGCGATCCAGGTTGAACTTGAGCACCTGCAGCAGAGAGCCCAGCAGGCTCGAGCGCATCACGCTCATCTGGCTGGCGATGGGGTTGAGCAGCTTGATGGGCTGCGCGTTGGCCGCCAGCTCCCGCTCCCAGCGCTCTTCCACGAAGCTGAAGTTGATGGTTTCCTGGTAGCCCAGGCCCGCCAGCGTACGGCGCACGGCGAACGGGCTGCGCGTGGCCTCGGCCGGCAGCTTGGGGGTGATGGGGGCCAGCGGCGGCGTCGTGGGCAGGTTGTTGTAACCCACCATGCGCGCAACCTCTTCGATCAAGTCTTCTTCGATGGTGATGTCGAAGCGGTAGGCCGGTGGCGCCACGGTGAGGGTGCCCTCGCCTTCCGCGAACGGCAGGCCCAGGCGCCTGAACACGTCGGCGCACTGCACCTGCGTGAGCGGCATGCCGATGACCTTGGCCGCGCGCGCCACGCGCAGCGTGACGGGCTGGGGCACGGGCAGGTTCACGCGCTGGTCGTCCATCGGGCCGCAGGCCGTCTCGGGCGTGCCGCAGATGTCGATCACCAGCTGGGTGATGCGCTCAATGTGCTCCACCGTCAGCGCAGGGTCCACGCCGCGCTCGAAGCGGTGGCCCGCATCGGTCGAGAAGTTGTAGCGGCGCGAACGCCCGGCCACTGCCTTGGGCCACCAGAAGGCAGCCTCGATGTAGATGTGCTTGGTGTCGTCCGAGACGGCGGTGGCGTCCCCGCCCATGATGCCGGCGAGCGACTCGACCTGCTGGCTGTCGGCGATCACGCCGACCTTTTCGTCGACGGTGATGGTGTTGCCGTTGAGCAGCTTGAGCGACTCGCCCGCCTTGCCCCAGCGCACATCCAGCCCGCCATGGATCTTGTCCAGGTCGAAGATGTGCGAGGGACGGCCCAGCTCGAACATCACGTAGTTGGAGATGTCCACCAGCGGCGACACGCCGCGCTGGCCGCAGCGCGCCAGGCGGTCGAGCATCCACTGCGGCGTGGTGGCGCGGGTGTTCACGTTGCGCACCACGCGGCCGCTGAAACGGCCGCACAGGTCAGGGGCACTGATCTTCACGGCCAGGGTGTCCGGGACTTTGGAGGCCACTGCCGGGAAGGCCGGCTGCGAGAGGGACACGCCGGTCAGCGCGGAGACTTCGCGGGCGATGCCGTACACGCTCAGGCAGTGCGCCAGGTTGGGCGTGAGCTTGAGCGTGAACAACGTGTCGTCCAGGTTCAGGTGCTCGCGGATGTCCTGGCCCACGGGCGCGGAGGCATCCAGTTCGAGCAGGCCGCCGTGGTCTTCCGACAGCTTGAGCTCGCGCGCCGAGCACAGCATGCCCTGGCTTTCCACACCGCGCAGCTTGCCGACCTTGATCAGGAAGGGCTTGCCGTCGTCGCCCGGCGGCAGCTCGGCGCCCACCAGGGCGCAGGGCACCTTGATGCCCACGCGCGCATTGGGTGCGCCGCACACGATGTTGAGCAGGGCGCCCTGCCCTACGTCCACCTGGCACACGCGCAGGCGGTCGGCATCGGGATGCTGCACGGCTTCCTTGATCTCGCCCACAACGATCTTCGCGAACGGCGGCGCCACGGGGCGCAGCTCCTCCACCTCCAGGCCGGCCATGGTCAGCGTCTCGGCCAGCTCGGCGGTCGAAAGGGGTGGGTTGCAGAACTCACGCAACCAGGATTCAGGGAATTGCATAGTCGAACTCTTGTACGGGGTCGTATACGGAAATTACCCTGCGCGGTCTCTCGGGACACATGCGCCAGGGTGAAAACGGCTGGGCGGACCGCCGGGCTGCCCGAATGGCAGCCGTCCGGCCCTGCTGGTTACTGGAACTGCGACAGAAAACGGATGTCGCCGTCAAAAAACAGGCGCAGGTCGTTCACGCCATAGCGCAGCATGGTCAGGCGGTCGGGGCCCATGCCGAAGGCAAAGCCGATGTATTTTTCGGGGTCCAGACCCATGTTGCGCACCACGTTCGGGTGCACCTGGCCGGAGCCGGCCACTTCCAGCCAGCGGCCGGCGAGCGGGCCGGTCTGGAACTGGATGTCGATCTCGGCGCTGGGCTCCGTGAAAGGAAAGAAGCTCGGGCGAAAGCGCAGCACCAGGTCGTCGCTTTCAAAGAAGGTGCGGCAAAACGCGGTGAAGATGACCTTCAAGTCCTTGAAGCTCACGTTCTCACCAATCCACAGGCCTTCGCACTGGTGGAACATGGGCGAGTGCGTGGCGTCGCTGTCCACACGGTAAGTGCGGCCCGGCGCGATCACGCGGATCTCGGGCATGGGCTGGCCGGCGTCGAGCAGCGCGCGGTGCTTCTTCACATGCTGCACCGCGTGGCGGATCTGCATGGGGCTGGTGTGGGTGCGCAGCAGGTTGGGCGCCTCGGGGGTGCCGCCTTCCACGTAGAAAGTGTCGTGCATGGAACGCGCGGGGTGGTCTTCCGGCGTGTTCAGTGCGGTGAAGTTGAACCAGTCGGTCTCGATCTCGGGGCCCTGGGCCACATCGAAACCCATGGAGCCGAAGATGCCCTCAATACGCTCGAGCGTGAGCGACACGGGGTGCAGGCCGCCCTGCCCGCGCTGGCGCCCTGGCAGGCTCACGTCCAGGGCCTCTGCCTTGAGCTGGACCTGCAGTTCCGCATCGGCCAATGCCTGGCGGCGCGCGGTGAGCGCGGCCTCGATGGCCTGCTTGGCGACGTTGATGGCGGCGCCGCGGGACTTCTTCTCATCCACCGACAGCTGCGCCATGCCCTTCATGAGCTCGGTCACGCGACCCGACTTGCCCAGGAACTGCGCCTTGGCGTTTTCCAGATCAGCAGGGGTGGCGCTTTGGGCAAACAGTTGCGTCGCGCTCTCGACCAGGGAATCCAACTCGTTCATATCGACTCTTGAAAATGAACAAGGGCTAGCGCCTTTTCAAGCCCTAGCCCTTGCTGTTATTGCGCAAGCAGCTATCAAAAAGATAGCCACCCATCGTGAACTCAAGCAGCCAGCTTAGCCTTGACTTGCTCCACGATGCTGCCAAAGGCAGCCTTGTCGTGCACTGCGAGGTCGGCCAGCATCTTGCGGTCGATCTCGATGGATGCCTTCTTCAGGCCGTTGGCGAACTGGCTGTAGGTCAGGCCCAGTTCACGGGCAGCGGCGTTGATACGGGCGATCCACAGCTGGCGGAACACGCGCTTCTTGGTGCGGCGGTCACGGTAGGCATATTGCCCAGCCTTCATTACCGCCTGTTTGGCGATGCGGAAGACGTTACCGCGGCGACCACGGAAGCCCTTGGCGAGGGCGAGAACTTTCTTGTGACGGGCACGGGCCGTTACACCACGTTTGACGCGAGGCATGTGAGTACTCCTTGTTCGTCGTTATTAAAGGCCAGCACCGGGCAGCATTTGTGCGATAGAGCCCATGTTGGTCTCATGCACAGCAACTGCACCACGCAGGTGGCGCTTGTTCTTGGTGGTCTTCTTGGTCAAGATGTGACGCTTGAAGGCTTGACCGCGCTTGACGGTGCCACCGGGACGAACGCGGAAACGTTTTTTCGCGCTGCTCTTGGTCTTCATTTTGGGCATGTGAATGCTCCTTTTCGTTGTGCTCGTGAGGCGTTTGCAAACCGATCTGCAAACTTGTTGGCCCCGAGCCACTTTTTCAGCCGGTATTCACCGGCTGTGCGGCAGTGCCTTCGCACTGCCTATCGCCGGATAGTGTCCCTTGCGGGCCACCCCTGGCAAATCTCTGTCTCTTCTGCGCGGGCCGCTCAGGCCGCACTGCCCGAAGGCGTGCTTTCAGCGGCTGCCGGCTTGGCTGCAGCAGGCTTCTTCTTGCCCGGCGCGATCATCATGATCATCTGGCGGCCTTCCAGCTTGGGAAACTGCTCGATGATGATGGAATCGGCCAGCTCATCGCGAATGCGGTTGAGCAGCGCCAGACCCAGTTCCTGGTGGGTGATTTCACGGCCGCGGAAACGCAGCGTGATCTTGCACTTGTCACCATCGGCCAGGAAGCGGCGGATGTTGCGCATCTTGATGTTGTAGTCGCCATCGTCCGTGCCCGGACGGAATTTGACTTCCTTGATCTCGATCACCGTCTGCTTGGCCTTCGCCTCCGCAGCGCGCTTTTGCTCCTGGTACTTGAACTTGCCGTAGTCCATCAGGCGGCACACCGGTGGGTTCGCTGTGGCAGCGATTTCCACCAGATCCACATCCAGCTCGCCTGCCATGCGCAGGGCTTCCATGAGGCTGACCACGCCCAAAGGCTCATTCTCTGGCCCGGACAGACGGACTTCCGGGGCCATGATTTCACGGTTCAGGCGGTGCTTGCGCTCTTCACGGTGGCGACGATCACGAAATTCAGTAGCGATGGCTATCTTCCTTCAATCAAAATACTACAAAAAATGTAGCTACAACCGCACAGCTGGCATGCGACAAAGCACGTTTTGAATCAAACTCAGGCTTTGGTGGCGATGTCCTGGGCGATCAGCTCAGCGAACGCTTCGATGGACATCACTCCGAGGTCACGATTGCCCCGGCCGCGTACTGCAACGGCGCCTGCGGCCTTTTCCTTGTCGCCCGCGACGAGGATGTATGGCAGCTTTTGCAACGAATGCTCACGTATTTTATACGTAATCTTCTCATTGCGCAGATCGACCGCCACCCTAAGGTCTTGATTCGGCAGCGCTTTTTGCAGCTTTGCAGCAATTTCGCGACAATAATCGGCCTGCGCATCGGTGATGTTGAGCACCGAAACCTGCACGGGCGCAAGCCACACCGGGAATGCGCCCGCATAGTGCTCGATCAGCATTCCGATGAAGCGCTCCATGCTGCCCACCGTGGCGCGGTGCAGCATCAACGGGCGCTTGCGGCTGCCGTCTTCGGCCACGTATTCCGCATCCAGGCGCTCGGGCAGGTTGGGGTCGATCTGCATCGTGCCGCACTGCCATTGCCGGCCCAGCGCGTCCTTGAGCGTGTACTCGATCTTGGGCCCATAGAACGCGCCCTCGCCTTCGGCGATCTCGAACTCGCAGCCCGAATGGCGCAGGCCATCCATCAGTGCCTTCTCGGCGCGGTCCCACGATTCATCGGTACCGATGCGCGCCTCGGGCCGTGTGGCCACCTTGTAGATGATGTCGGTGAAGCCGAAGTCCTTGTAGACCTTCTGCACCAGCGCCGTGTAGTTGGCGCACTCTTCCAGCACCTGTTCTTCGGTGCAGAAGATGTGGCCGTCGTCCTGCGTGAAGCCGCGCACGCGCATGATGCCGTGCAGGCCGCCCGTGGGCTCGTTGCGGTGGCAGGCACCGAACTCACCGTAGCGCAGCGGCAGGTCGCGGTAGCTCTTGATGCCCTGCTTGTAGATCAGGATGTGGCCGGGGCAGTTCATCGGCTTGAGCGCGTACTCGCGCTTTTCCGATTCGGTGGTGAACATGTTGTCGCGGTACTTGTCCCAGTGGCCCGTTTTCTCCCACAGGCTCTTGTCCAGGATCTGCGGTCCCTTGACCTCCTGGTAGCCGTTGTTGCGGTACACGCGGCGCATGTACTGCTCCACCTCCTGCCACAGCGCCCAGCCCTTGGGGTGCCAGAACACGGTGCCGGGCGAATGCTCGTCCATGTGGAACAGATCCAGCTCGCGGCCCAGCTTGCGGTGGTCGCGCTTCTCGGCCTCTTCCAGCATCGTGAGGTATTGCTGCAGCTCTTCCTTGGAGGTCCAGGCCGTGCCATAGATGCGCTGCAGCATCTCGTTGCGGTGGTCGCCGCGCCAGTAGGCGCCTGCCACCTTCATGAGCTTGAAGAACTTGAGCTTGCCCGTGCTGGGCACGTGGGGGCCACGGCACAGGTCTTCGAAATTGCCTTCGCGGTACAGGCTCACATCTTCATTGCTGGGGATGCTGGCAATGATCTCGGCCTTGTAGTGCTCACCCAGGCCCTTGAAGTAGGCCACGGCTTCGTCGCGCGGCAGCACGCGCCGCACCACGGGCTCGTCCTTGGCGGCCAGCTCGGCCATGCGCTTTTCGATGGCCACCAGGTCTTCAGGCGTGAAAGGACGCTTGTACGAGAAGTCGTAGAAGAAGCCGTTTTCAATCACCGGGCCGATGGTCACCTGCGCCTCGGGGAACAATTCCTTGACGGCATAGGCCAGCAAGTGGGCCGTGGAGTGGCGGATGACTTCCAGCCCATCGGCATCCTTGGCCGTCACGATCGCCAGCGGGCTGTCGGCCGTGATCTGGTAGCTGGTGTCCACCACCTTGTCGCCAATCTTGCCGGCCAGGGCGGCTTTGGCCAGGCCCGAACCAATGGATGCGGCCACTTCGGCCACCGTGACCGGACCCGGGAATTCGCGCTGCGAGCCGTCGGGAAGCGTGATGTGAATCATGGGATAACTCTTTCTTTTCGATCAGTGCAATGGGTGCGGGCACGCGCCAGGCCCAAAAACAAAAAAGCGCGGAACGGGTCCGCGCTTTCTGGAGGAGGTGTGCAATCTCGTGCAGGCGCGAACAGCCAGCCTCAACGGCCGGTCAACATCTCCGATGTAGTTCGCGGTGTCATAACCAGATTGCCTTTCTCGCTCTTGTGCAGTGAATTTGCCTTCATTTTACCCCTGCCGCCCTGGATCCTCCATTTGTGCCGGCGTTTACCCGGGGTTCAATGGTTTTTGCGCCACACAGTTGCGTTGCAAACACACGCCACCGCGCTCGCGAACACCGCGTGATGCCTGGCGGCTCGCCAAAATGTGAGACAGTAATGCGCGCGAGCGCAGGCAGCATTCGAAACGACAGCGATACCACGCCCAGATGCCTGGCGAAGATGCCCCGTGTGTATTGGCGCGTGACTTGACTTGCCTGCAAGGGCCGCCAGTGCTCTTGCCAGGACACGACCGCGCGCTCAGCCCGTGCAACGCACGCCCGCCCTGCAGACCAGCCGCCACGGGCCCATTGGCTTATGAGAACGTTTATGCACCCAGAGATTTCCGTCGTCATCCCGGTCTACTGCGAAGAAAAGGGAATCCACGTCACGCTGCACGAAGTGGATAGATTCCTCAG
Source organism: Acidovorax sp. GW821-FHT10E04 (assembly GCF_059415185.1). Classification (NCBI taxonomy): domain Bacteria; kingdom Pseudomonadati; phylum Pseudomonadota; class Betaproteobacteria; order Burkholderiales; family Comamonadaceae; genus Acidovorax; species Acidovorax sp. GW821-FHT10E04. The sequence goes on along the minus strand of NZ_JBWKMT010000002.1, from coordinate 715,355 downwards.
CGCGACAGCATCTTCCTGGGAAATCGTGGTGGTGGATGACGGGTCTCGCGATGACACCTGGGGCCAGCTCAGCGCCATCTCCCAGAAAATTCCGCAGTTGAGGGCGCTGAAGCTGAGCCGCAACTTTGGAAAGGAGGCCGCGGTCTCCGCGGGAATGGAAGCCGCCAGGGGCAAGGCGGTTGTCATCATGGATGGAGACATGCAGCACCCCCCTTCCCTGCTGCCCCAGATGATCGAAACATGGCGCAGCGGCACGGTCGACATCGTGGAAGCCGTCAAATCGAACAGGGGCGACGAAACCCGTCTGTCTGCGGCACGCGCCAAGCTCTTCTACTTCATATTGAGGGTGTTCTCGGGCCACGACCTCAAGGGTGCCTCAGACTACAAACTGCTGGACCGGCGAGTTGTCGACGCCTATCTCACCATGAAGGAGCGCAACGTTTTCTTCAGGGGCATGGTGAGCTGGATGGGCTTCCGCTCGATCCAGATTCCCTTCGAAGTGGAACCGCGGGTCGCTGGAGACTCCGGCTGGTCCGTCTTCGGATTGATCCGCCTTGCGGCCGTGGCAGTCACCAGTTTTAGCTCCTTCCCCCTGCACCTGATCACGATTTTCGGCGCGGTATTTCTGTGTTTCTCTGTGCTCCTGGGCATGCACACCGTTTACATGAAATTGAGTGGAATGGCGGTTGACGGATTCACCACGGTCATACTGCTGCTGCTGATCATCGGCAGTTTTCTGATGATGGGCCTGGGAATCATTGGCGAATACCTGGCACGCATCTATGACGAAGTGAAGTACCGCCCGCGATACATCGTTTCCACGGAACTGCCCAAGGACGGGCCTTGACCCGATACGCACCGGTGCCGCCAGGGCGGCGCCACCGTGCCTGGCACGGGAACACCATCCATGGCATGCCAGCAGACGGCCGGTGAAAGCAAACCTTTGTGGCAACAGCCCTTCAGCCACCGCCTGCCGCAAGCCCACACCTCACAATTACGGATACCCGCCACTGCCATGCCAAAGCTATCAAAGCTCCTTCGCTACGGCGTCGTGGGCGTTATCGGGGCGGTGTCGCACATGTCCACGCTCTTCCTCCTGGTGGAATTCGATTTCGCGGGCCCTGTCGTCGCCACCACCGCCGGGTTTCTGGTGGCGCTGCTGATCTCCTACGCAATGAACAGGATATGGACGTTCGGCTTCACCGGAAGCTATTGGGCATCGCTCGTCAAGTACTGCATCGTCTCGGTGATCGGACTGGGCCTGAATATCCTCATCATCAAGCTGTTCACGGACTATTTGGGCCTGTGGTACGGATGGGGAGCCTTCTTCGCCGTGGGCGCCGTCGCACTCAACAATTTTGTTCTGAACAACGCCTGGACCTTCACCCAGAAAGCCCCGTCCCGTTGATGCCACACGGCAGATAGCTGTCTGCCAAGAACATCCACATGGAAACAGAAGACATGCCGACAGCACCCCCTCCATCTGCCGACAGATCGCCGAGTCATTGGATTGCACTGCTCTTCATTGCGCTGCTGGGCGCGATCCAGATCTATTTTTACGACATCACGTTCCACGGCCCGGATCAGATCAGGGACATGGAAATTGCACGGAAGCTGATCCACAACGGCGAATGGCCCTTGCATGGCCCTCCACTTTTTGGAGAACGCCTGAGCCTGCCCCCCGGGTTTTACTATCTGCTCGCGGCACCCCTGCTGATCCGGGACAGCGAAGTTTCCGTATTCATCGCCTTCGGCATCCTCTTCGCGTTGTCGGTGTGGTACCTGTGGAGGAACATCAGCGCCTGTTTCGGCCCACGGTGTGCGCTTGCCTACGCCGTGCTGGCATTCCCGGTCTTTTCATCGCTGTATACCCACAGCGCCTGGAATCCAGCCCTGGTCATGACACTCAGCAACGTGGTTCTGGGTCTGTTCATCCAGCTCGTGCAACATCGCCGCCACGACTGGCTGGCACTTCCCCTCATTGCATTCCTGCTGGTGCAGATCCATCCCTCTGCCGCACCGCTGCTCGTGGGTTTTGCAGCCTACGTGCTGCTGAACCCTCGTGTGCTCTCAAGCCCCAAGACGATCACCACCGTGCTCGTCATCATCGGCATGACGGCGTTGTGGGCCGTCAAGTCAGGCATCGTGGAAAAACTCCAATCCACAGCACCCCATCCAGCCGCAGCGCAACCCACCCAGGGGTGGCTCACCAATCTCCTGGATGTCGGCAAGTGGCACGACGTCCTCCTGATGCCCTACAGCACCATCGCGGCGATAGAGCCTGCCATAGCACCCTTGAAAATCCTCACCGGAATCCTGCTCGCGGTGATGCTGGCCGGACTCCTGCTGAGCATCGCCGCCTGCCGCACGGACCGCACCATTCGCTGGATATGGGCCACCACGGTGCTCTGGTTCGCGGTGTCCATGGCGTTCCTGAGCCAGGGAGCCTTCTGGCACCTGGACGTCATACATCCCTGGCTTGCCTTGCTGGCTGCTTTCGGGCTGGCACGCGCAAGCGACAGGCTGCGGCTCTCCAGCCTGCGCTTTCACGGCCTGGCTGTCGCAGCCTTCGTGCTGGTCCTTTCGGCGCACGTACTTTTCTATGGGCAGCTTGAAAAACGCGGAAAGTACGACCTCCTGGTGGCCCCCTTGTTCTTCCCGAAGCTGGAAGAGGCGGGCTTCAAGATCCCGGGATATACATACAGATACCTGAACGACCTGCGCACAGCCCTGGCCGACCGGGGCATATGCCAGGCCGACATTGCAGGCCTGAGCTCCATGCTGGTGCGCGATGCCACGAACAGGACATTCCAGTTGCCTTCCTGCGCCCCGGCAACCCCGCAGTCTCAGGACTATTTCATCCACTCCCGGCAGGATGCGGCGAGGTTTGATTTCACGAAGGGGCTGGAGATCGTCGATTCCGTCGGCGAGACGGATATCCATGCAGTAAGACCGCTGGGCATCAAGATCAACGGCATCGCCACGCACAGTGTCACATCGGACAGCAAGCTCGACTACATGACGTACTTGCCGGCACGGCTTGAAGGCGGGCTGACTATCGCACTTGCGCACCAACCGGAAATCACCCTGCGCGTGGCGTTGCGCTGCGGCAGGGACTATCCGATGCAGGAGCCAGAAAGCTGGGTGCTCCAAGGCGCCAGCATCAAGAAGCCGCTGGTATCCGCTCACCACAGGTACCTGGGGTCCAACTACTACGATCTGGAGTGGACCCTTGCCTTGCCTCCCGGCGCATCGGACGCCACCGTCTCGTCGTCGCTGGGCACCATTGATTGCGATGTGTCGGCCATCGCCCGCGCGCCCACCGCGCAAGCTGCGCCGTGACAGCGGTAGTGCCCAGCTTCACCCCGTAGAGCGGGCACCTCGCTGCGGGGCCCGCCAGCTTGCCATTCGAGGAGCGGTGGAAGCTGCGGCGAAACCCTATGAAAAAAGCCACCCCGCAGGGTGGCTTCTTGTCTTGCTGTCTCCCCATCCCCCTGTGCGGGGGACGCCGGATCAGTGGAACTGCTCTTCTTCGGTCGAACCCGTCAGGGCCTTCACGGAGGACGAGCCGCCCTGGATCACCGTGGTCACGTCGTCGAAGTAGCCTGCGCCCACTTCCTGCTGGTGCGACACGAAGGTGTAGCCCTTTTCGCGTGCTGCGAATTCTGGCTCTTGCACCATCTCGGTGTAGTGCTTCATGCCTTCGCCCTGGGCGTATGCATGGGCGAACTGGAAGGTGTTGAACCAGTTGATGTGGATGCCGGCCAGCGTGATGAACTGGTACTTGTAGCCCAGTGCCGACAGGTCTTCCTGGAACGAAGCGATCTGCTTGTCGTTGAGGTTCTTCTTCCAGTTGAACGATGGCGAGCAGTTGTACGACAGCAGCTTGCCGGGGCAGGCGGCGTGCACGGCCTGGGCGAATTCACGGGCGAAGCCGATGTCCGGCACGCCGGTTTCGCACCACACCAGGTCGGCGTAGGGGGCGTAGGCCACGCCACGGCTGATGGCTTGCTCCAGGCCGTTCTTGACGCGGTAGAAGCCTTCTTGCGTGCGCTCACCAGTCAGGAAAGGCTTGTCGTTGGCGTCGTGGTCGGACGTGATCAGGTTGGCGGCTTCGGCGTCGGTGCGGGCCAGCACGATGGTGGACACGCCCATCACGTCGGCCGCGAAGCGTGCGGAAATCAGCTTCTCGCAGGCTTCCTGCGTGGGCACCAGCACCTTGCCACCCATGTGGCCACACTTCTTCACGGCCGCCAGCTGGTCTTCGAAGTGAACGCCTGCGGCGCCCGACTGGATCATGTTCTTCATCAGTTCGAACGCATTCAGCACGCCGCCGAAACCGGCTTCCGCATCGGCCACGATGGGCAGGAAGTAGTCGATGAATTCCTTGTCGCCGGGGTTGATGCCACGGCCCCACTGGATTTCGTCGGCACGCTTGAAGGTGTTGTTGATGCGGCGGACCATGGTCGGCACCGAGTCATATGCGTACAGCGACTGGTCGGGGTACATCGTTTCGCTGGTGTTGCCGTCGGCGGCCACTTGCCAGCCCGACAGGTACACGGCTTCGAGGCCTGCCTTGGCCTGCTGCATGGCCTGGCCGGCGGAGATGGCGCCAAACGCGTTCACGTAGCCCTTCTTGGCCCCGCCGTTGATCTTGTCCCACAGCTTTTCGGCACCGCGCTTGGCCAGCGTGTGCTCGATGGGCAGCGAGCCGCGCAGGCGCACCACGTCAGCGGCGGAGTAGCCGCGCTTCACACCCTTCCAGCGGGGGTTGGTCGCCCAGTCTTTTTCCAGGGCGGCAATTTGCTGTTCGCGGCTCAGTTGTTCGTTGAGGGATTGGGGCATGAGATCACTCCAGGGGTTGGTTGAAAACGCCGGGCTGCTGCGTGCTGCCCTTGGGGACAACTTTAAGTCTTCTATAAGACCTGCGCAAGCTCTTATGTCTTATAGAAGAGATAAATTTTCTTCTTTAAAAACAACAGCTTACACACAACATTTCTCAATATAGAAATTGATTTCTCATATCGAGAAAAATTGCGGCAATGCAACATCTATCGTATTCCAAATTATGAAATCCAATTTCCGCATTGCAAAAGATTGATCAAGAATCGGCTGGCGGCTGCAGAGCCTGCAGCCAATCCCCCCCGGCGATGCGCTGGGCGGACTCCACATACCTCGGGTTGATCTCATAGACCAGGCAGGGAACGCTGCGTCCTTCGACCTCGACCACGATGTCGCGCTTGGCATATTCGTCGCTCGGATTGGCGCCCAGGTCCTCGATCTCGTCCAGAACGGATTCCAGGGCCGGCGCGATGGCATAGACCTCGCCGGTCACCCACCGCCCTCCACCCAGCGTCATGCCGGGATACCCCCCGAGGTGATAGAGGCTGCCCGCCACCCGGGCCATCCCGATGAACCTTGGCGCCGGCCGCAGGCGGTTGATGTCGTTGGTGCCGCCGCGCCGCAGCGTTCCATAGACAAAGACATGGCGTGCAGGGGGGGCGGGCACGGATTCGTCGGGCATGATGCGCACTCTTTTTCGTTGAACGATCACCAGTCTAGTGAACACCACGCCCAGCCGCCCCTTCGCCTACGTGTGCCTGGCCCTCAGCATGGCGCTGGTCGGCAGCTATGTGGCACTGTCCAAGCCCCTGGCGACGGCACTGCCCGTGTTCCTGCTCGCATGGCTGCGCTTTGGCATTGGCGGCTTGGCGATGCTGCACTGGCTCAGAAAGCCTGTGGAGGAACCCCCGCTCACACGGCAAACCCGGCGGCTGCTGTTTCTGCAATCGTTTCTGGGCAACTTCCTGTTCACCGTCTGCATGCTGTACGGCGTGAGCCTGACCAACGCCGTCTCGGCCGGCGTCACCCTGGCCGCGATACCCGCTGCGGTGGCCGTGATGGGCTGGGTCTTCCTGCGCGAGAAGGTCGCGCCGCGCACCTGGGCGGCCGTGGCCTGCGCAGTGGCCGGCATTGTCTTGTTTTCGCTATCAAAACAAGAGCATTCAGCGCACATTGCACAAGCGCCAGATGCCCAAAACATGCAAGATCTGGCATGGCTGGGCCCCTTGCTTCTGGTGGGTGCCGTGGTGTGCGAGGCCGCCTATACGGTGATCGGAAAGAAGCTCACGGGCAGCCTCGGGCCCAAACGCATCACCTCGCTCATCAACCTGTGGGGCTTCGTGCTGTCCACCCCCTTCGGCCTGTATGCGGCCTGGCAATTCGACTTTGCCGCCGTGGGCTGGGGCACGTGGACGCTGCTGGTGTTCTACGCGCTGGCCGCCTGCGTGTGGACGGTCTGGCTGTGGATGACCGGCCTCAAGGCCGTCCCGGCGGCGCAGGGGGGCGTTTTTTCGGTGATGCTGCCTGTCAGTGCGGCCCTCGTGGGCGTGCTGGTGCTCGGCGAATCGCTCACAGGCCTGCAATGGGCGGCATTTGCCATTGCCCTGGCCAGCGTGCTGATGGCCACCCTGCCCTCACGCGCTGCCTTGCGCGTGGGCCGGCGTGCCAGCTGAGGCGCGGCCCACGGCCTGCGGCCTCCCTCGTTCATGCAGCCAGGGGCCCCGCGCTGACCACGATGCCGTCTGCGTCGGCATACAGCCAGTCGCCCGGCCGCACCCAGACGCCCTGGATCTGCACCGCGACGTCGCGCTGCCCTTCGCCCCGCCGCTCGGTGGGCAGCGGCATCAGCGCCAATGCGCGGATGCCCACGGCGGCCGCATTGAGTTCGGCCAGATCGCGCACGCAGCCATCGACCACAAGGCCCGCCCAGCCATTGCGTGCCGCGGCGGCGGCCAGGTTGCCGCCCACCAGCGCCCGGCGCAGCGAGGCCCCTCCATCCACCACCAGCACGCGGCCCTCTCCGGGCGACTCCACCGCGGCCTTCACGTGGGTGTTGTCCTCGTGGCACTTGACGGTGCTGACCGCGCCCGCGAACGCAGCCACACCGCCAAAGCTCTGGAAGACCGGGGGCAGCACACGAAAGGCCCCGCCCATGTCCCCCTTGTGCACATCGCAGAAATCGCAGGTGCTGAATGTGTTGACAGGAAGTGCAGCGGTCATTTTCAAAGGCCTTTCAAACAGGAAAAGAAGGAAAGAGACGGGACGGGGCCTGCCGCCAGCGGTCCGTTTCCAGCTGCGGGCGGGCCACCGGCGCCGTGGTGCTTCCGGCATTGTCATACAGACCTCCCGGACGCCATCCAGGCCTGCGCCGCCATAGGGAAAACGCGTGCACACGCACCGCTTTGTCAAGGCAGGAGCGCCGCGCACGCGACTTATTGGCCCGCACGCGGCGCCACGGCTACAAATCGAGGCAAAAAAAGCCGTTTCTCCCTTGGAAACGCGTTTTTTTCCCAGTAGCATCAGCCTGCCAGTGGGACAGCCTAGTTTTCGCTGGTGAAAATTTACTTCCAACAAGGAAAACCCAACATGGCAACTGCAAAAAAAGCTCCGGCAAAAACAGCCCCCGCAGCCAAGACGGCTGCTGCCCCCGCCAAGAAGCGCACCCCCAACGCTGCCTTCATGAAGGCGCTCACGCCCAGCCCCGCGCTGGCCGCCGTGGTGGGCTCGGCACCGCTGCCGCGCACGGAGATCATCAGCAAGCTGTGGGTCTACATCAAGGCCAACAACCTGCAGGACGCCACCAACAAGCGCAACATCAATGCCGACGCCAAGCTCAAGGAATTGTTCGGCAAGCCCCAGGTGTCGATGTTTGAACTCGCCGGCCTCATTGGCAAGCACGTCAAGTAAGCGCTTCGCGCCCCCCGAAAAAGCCGGCTCTGCCGGCTTTTTTTCGTCCGTACCCAGGCAAAGTGTGGCGTGTAAACATCAATGCAAATGAGAATGACCCTCATTCGATGTAACATAAAGATGCACGAAGAAGCATGACTTTGTGACGTATTTCTCACAAGCGTCATTGCATCCGGCTCGTTTGCGGCGCACATCGGGCGCCGACCTGCACATCCCCCATCGACGGAGTCCATCTTGGCAAAATCACGCGCTCAGCGCCGCAGCACCGCGCTGCGTCACACCGCATCCCCTGTTTCCACCGCCACCGGCGCATCGTCCGACATGGCCCTGCTGCCCCTGGGCGCCCTGATGCTGGCCGCCTCCATGGGCGCCATGGCCCAGTCCGGCACACCGGAAGCCACCATGTCCACCGTGACGGTGCAGGAAGCGGCCGAAGTGCAAGGCAAGGACACCCTGCTGCTCAAGAAGACCACCGTCGGCAAGGGCAACCAGGACATCAAGGACATCCCCCAGTCCGTGACGGTGTTCACCGAAAAGCTCATGAACGACCGCAACCAGGACGACTTCCGCGAGGTGCTGCGCACCACGGCGGGCGTGACCTTCCAGTCGGGCGAAACGGGTGAAGAAGACGTGCGCATGCGCGGCTTCTCGCTGGGCCTGGCCGGTGACATCTATGTGGACGGCATGAAGGACGCTCCACTGATCGAGCGCGACACGTTCAACAACGACCGCATCGAAGTCCTCAAGGGCTCGGCCTCCATGCTGTTCGGCAAAGGCTCGACCGGCGGCATCGTCAACCAGGTCAACAAGTACCCGCTGCTGATCGACCAGCACGAAGCCAGCTACACCTTCGGCACCGGCCAGTTCCACCGCGCCACGGGCGACTTCAACTGGAAGACCGGCGAAAACGCGGCCTTCCGCCTGAACGCCATGGTGCAGGAGTACGACAACTACGGCGCCAAGCAGGACAAGCGCGGCATTGCGCCCACCTTCGCCTGGGGCATCGGCACGCGCGATGAATTCTCCATCGGCCTGTACTACCTCGAATCCAAGGGCCGTCCGCTGTACAACCACCCCTGGCGCGTGGTCGACGGCAAGATCAACACGCCGCTGGATGCCCGCAACTACTACGGCCTGGCCAGCGACCACAACGACACCTCATCGCAGTACGTGACGCTGGGCCACATCCACCGCTTCGACGACAACGGCGAGCTGACCACCCGCCTGCGCTACGGCAAGTACGAGCGCGACCTGCTGGCCAGCACCATCGGCTTTCAGAACGGCAGCATCACGCTGGGCCAGATCAATGGCAGCACCGTGCTGACCCGTGGCTCCAAGGGCCGCCTGGGCGAGAGCGAAGTGCTGCAGGTGCAAAGCGACTACAACAACACCTTCAACTGGGGCGGCCGCAAGCACGCGGTGCTGGCCGGCGTCGACTACTACGACGACGATGCCAAGCGCAACCAGAACTACGCCAACACCACGCCGCGCCCCAACACCACCGTGGGCTCGCCCAACGATGGCGCCTGGGTGGCCGACGGCCGCGCACCGGTGCAGTGGAACACCTTCACCTCGCGCAACCTGGGCCTGTACTTCCAGGACACGGTCGCGATCAACGACACCCTGAAGCTGGTGGGCGGCCTGCGCTACGACAACTTCAGGGCTTCCTACAAGAACGCCACCGGCGCGCTGAGCAACTCCCGCTCCGACAGCCTGGTCAGCCCCCGCGTGGGCCTGCTGTTCCAGCCCACCGAGCTGACCTCGTACTACGTGTCGTACGGCACCTCGTACAACACCTCGGGCGACACCTACCAGTTCGGCAACCCCGGCGCCGGCACGGCGCGCACGGCCAACACCGACCCTGAAAAGAGCCGCAACTTCGAGATCGGCAGCAAGTTCGAGCTGTTCGAGCGCCGTGCCCTGCTGGGTGTGGCCGCGTTCTACAGCCAGAAGTACAACGAGCGCAACACCGACCCCGACACCGCAGCCCAGCAAGAGCTGCTGTCCGGCAAGCGCCACGCCACCGGCATGGAATTCAACCTCGCCGGCCGCCTGACGCCCCAGTGGGAACTGTTCGCCAACCACACCTGGATCCCCTCGGCCAAGATCGACCACAGCAATGTGGTGGTGCCCGCCAACGGCGGTGGTGCCCAGGCGCAGGGCGACCGCCCAGGCCTCACGCCCAAGCACAGCGGCAGCGTGTGGACGACCTACGCCGTCACCTCCAAGGTGCGCGTGGGCGCGGGCGTGACCTACCGCGGCAAGCAAAACCCCGAAGGCTCGCGTGCCGTGTACGCCAGCGGCTTCGCGGTGATGGACGCCATGGTCGAATACGCGTTCGACGACAAGACCACGCTGAAGCTCAACGTCAACAACCTGTTCGACCGCACCTATGCGGACGGCCTGTACCGCGGCTTCTACACGCCGGGCACGGCGCGTTCCGTGCAGCTGTCGCTCAAGACGCGCTTCTGACGCGCATGCAATGCGCCTGTGGTGCGTTGCTGACGCACTGAAAGCGCCGATGTTTTGACGAAACGACACCGCCCCTTCATTGGGGCGGAGTCACAATCAGGCCCCATGTTCCTGCACATCCAAGACGTACTGACGGCCGAAGAGGTCGCCCTGTTCCGGCAAAAGCTCTGGGCGGCCGACACCCCCTGGGTGGATGGCGCCCGCAGCGCGGGCAGCCAGGCCGTGCACCAGAAGAACAACCTGCAACTCGCGCAGGGCAGCGAGCTGTCGGCCCAGCTGCAAGGCATCGTCAAGGCCGCGCTGGCCCGCAATGCGCTGTTCTTCTCGGCCGCCCTGCCCCGGCGCATCTACAACCCGCTGTTCAACAACTACGGCGACGGCGCCAACTTCTATGGCCGCCATGTGGACAGCGCCGTCATGCACTCCAAGGCAGACAGCTGCTGGGTGCGCAGCGATCTGTCGTGCACGCTGTTCCTGACCCCGCCGGACGAATACGACGGCGGCGAACTGGTCGCCACCGAAGCCTGGGGCGAAAAACGCATCAAGCTGCCGGCCGGCGACATGATCCTGTACCCCAGCAGCACCGTGCACCAGGTGTCGCCCGTCACCCGCGGCCACCGCATCAGCAGCTTCTTCTGGGTGGAAAGCATGGTGCGCGGGCTGGAGCAGCGCCAGCTCTTGTTCGACATGGACATGGCCCTGCTGCGGCTGCGCCAGAGCGTAGGTGAAACGGATCCTTCGGTCATCGCCCTGTCGGGCACGTACCACAACCTGCTGCGCATGTGGGCCGACGTGTGAGCGCCGCCCCTTTCGCTCCTTTATTGATAGCACCTTGCGCGCTCTGAACAAACGCCAGGTGCTTTTTTCATTGCCATGACCCACGTCCCCGCACGCCAACCGCTTCCTCCGGGCATCGTCAGCCTGGCCGACCACGAGCAGCAGGCCCGGCGGCACCTGGACGACAACGCCTGGGCCTACTTCAGTGGCGGCGCGGCCGATGAGATCAGCCTGCGCAGCAACCGCAGCGCATGGGACGCCCTGCCCCTGTGGCCCCGCGTGCTGCGTCCGCTGACGGGCGGGCACACCCGCGTCCAGCTGCTGGGCCGCACGCTGGCACACCCCATCCTGCTGGCACCCGTCGCCTTTCAGCGCCTGGCCCACGCCGACGGCGAGTTGGCGATGGCCTACGCGGCTGCGGCCCTGGGCGCGGGGGTGGTGCTGAGCACCCAGGCGAGCGTGTCGCTGGAGAGCATTGCCCAGGCCGTACTGCCCGACCCCGGCCGCGGTCCGCTGTGGTTTCAGCTGTACCTGCAGCCAGACCGTGGCTTGACCCGCGCACTGGCACAGCGCGCCGAGGCCGCAGGGTTCGAAGCCCTGGTGCTGACCGTGGACGCGCCCGCCAGCGGCGCACGCGACCGGGAGCGCCGCACAGGCTTTCGCCTGCCGCCCGGCATCGGCCCCGTCAATCTGGCCGGCATGCAGGCGCCGCCCACCCCACCCCTCGGCGCGGACCAGAGCGCGCTGTTCGACGGGCTGCTGCACCACGCCCCCACGTGGGACGACGTGGCGTGGCTGCAGTCCGTGACCCGGCTGCCCGTGCTGCTCAAAGGCGTGCTGCACCCGGCGGATGCGCGCCAGGCCGTGGCGGCCGGCGTTGCGGGCGTCATCGTGTCCAACCACGGCGGGCGCACGCTGGACACCGCCCCGGCCACGGCCACCGCCCTGCCGCGCGTGGTGCAGGCCGTGGGCGGCGCACTGCCGGTGCTGGTGGATGGCGGCATCCGGCGCGGCACCGACGTGCTCAAAGCGATGGCGCTGGGGGCATCCGCCGTGCTGGTGGGGCGCCCGGCCGTCTGGGGGCTGGCCAATGCGGGGGCCACCGGCGTCGCCCACGTGCTGCGCCTGCTGCGCGACGAGCTCGAGATCGCCATGGCGCTCACCGGCTGCGCCACGCTGGCAGACGCCACGCCAGCCTTGCTCACCGCAGACAGCCCCGGCTGAGGCGGCGGCTTTGCGCCGGTTTCTCCCTCATGGCAGAAATGGCTTATTGCAAATGCGATAGATTCTTATTTATAATGGCGACACCTTCAACAGCCAGCCACACTGCCTGCCGCCATGATCGTCTGTGTTTGCCGCCGGATTTCCGACCGTGAGATTGCCCGCCACGCACGTGCGGGCATGAGCTTTGACGAAATCCAGTTCGAGCTGGGCGTGGCCACCCAATGCGGATGCTGCGAAAGCTGTGCCCGCGACGTGGTGGCACAGTGCAGCGCATCGAATCCGGTGGCGGCCCTGCACAATGAGGCAGCGCCGCAAACGATCCAGCTTGCCAGCTCCATCCTGGAAAGCAAGTCATGGAACTCCTCTCAACGCTCGCTGGCAGCCTGATCCTCGTCGCAGGCTCGGCCTGGTGGATCTTTCGCAAATAATCAAGGTCTTTTAGGGCGCTAGCGCTTGATCCACAAGCGCTAGCTGCTATCATTTTTATGTCTCACCCAGATCGTTTTGCCACCCCCGGGGGGTTCAGCCGCAACACCGTGATCGTGGGCTCCGTCGTCGCACTGCATGTTGCGGGCCTCTGGGCCCTGCAGTCGGGCCTGCTGCGCCGCGCGGCCGAAGTCATCGTGCCGGCGGAATTGCTGACGGAATTCATCGCACCACCCGCGCCCCCCAAGGTCACGCCACCGCCTCCCGCGCCGCCACCCCCTCCCAAGCCGGCCCCGAAGGCCGCCCCGCGCCCCGCACCCATGCCGGTGGCCATCGCGGACCCCACGCCCGCCCCCAATGCCCCCACGGGCATCACCACCCCGCAGCCGCCGGCACCGCCCATCGAAGCGCCCATGGCCCCGCCCGCACCGGCGCCAGCCCCTCCAGCGCCCCCCGCGCCGCCCAAGATCGAACTGCCGTCCAGCGACGCTGCCTACCTGAACAACCCCAAACCCAGCTATCCGGCCATCAGCAAGCGCATGGGCGAGCAGGGAAAGGTGGTGCTGCGGGTACTGATCGGCACCGACGGCCTGCCCCAGAAGGTCGAAATCAACAAGTCCAGCGGCTTCGACCGGCTGGACCGACAGGCCCAGGAAGCCGTCATGCGCTGGCGCTTCGTGCCCGGCAAACGCAACGGCGTGCCCGAGACCATGTGGAACCTGGTCCCTGTCAACTTCGTTCTCGAATAACCAAATCACCGCTTTAGGGAGTTTTTCTCATGGAATCGCAATTCGGCATCGCCAACGTCTGGATCCAGGGTGACTTCGTCACCCGCGCCGTCGCCATCCTGCTGCTGGCCATGTCGCTGGCCTCGTGGATCGTCATCCTCATCAAGGCGCTGGACATCATCAAGTTCAAGAAGCACGCCCGCACCGCGCAGGACTTCTGGCACAGCGAGGACTTCGCCGCCGGCCTGACCAAGCTGGGCACGGACCCTACCAACCCCTTCCGCCACCTGGCGCTGGAAGGCCGTGAAGCCACCGCCCACCACCGCAACACCAAGGCCCACCTGCACGACACGCTGGACGTGAGCGACTGGGTCACCCGCTGCCTGCGCAACTGCATCGACGAGTTCACCTCGCGCCTGCAGTCGGGCCTGGCCATCCTGGCCTCGGTCGGCTCCACCGCCCCCTTCATCGGCCTGTTCGGCACCGTCTGGGGCATCTACCACGCGCTGCTGGCCATCGGCACCTCGGGCCAGTCCACCATCGACAAGGTGGCCGGCCCCATCGGCGAAGCGCTGATCATGACCGCCCTGGGCCTGGCCGTGGCCATCCCCGCCGTGCTGGGCTACAACGCCCTCGTGCGCGGCAACAAGTCCATCCTGGGCGGCCTCAACAGCTTCGCCCACGACCTGCACGCCTACTTCGTCACCGGCGCCCGCGTGAGCGCGGCGGGCGAACAGGGCAAGGTGCTGCCCATGAAGAAAGGCGGCTGAGCCATGGCTTTCGGAACGCAAGACGATGCCGATGACGTGATGAACGAGATCAACATGACGCCGCTGGTGGACGTCATGCTGGTGCTGCTCATCATCTTCATCATCACCGTGCCCGTCATGAAGCACTCGGTGAACGTGGACCTGCCACGCGCCACCAACCAGCCCGAGAACATCAAGCCCGAGACGGTGCGCCTGTCGGTATCGGCCGACGGCAAGTACTACTGGAACGAGTCGCAGGTCACGGAGGAAGAACTCTTCCCGCGCCTGCAGGTCGAGGCGGCCAAGGAGCCGCCGCCCGATCTGCACATCCGCGGCGACAAGGAAGTGCGCTACGAGCGCGTGGCCCAGGCCATGGCCGCCGCGCAACGCGCTGGCGTGCGCAAGATCGGTTTCGTGACCGACCCCGCGCCCTGACGACAGTCAATCAGTCAGCCAATCCGCCAGCGTCCTGCGCGCCAAAAACCCGCCCGGCCGGCCGCTGCACCATTGGCTGCAGAGGACGCGCCGGGTTTGTTCGTCTTTGGGTCGTTTTTCCTGCCCAGCCCGATGTCGGCGGGGGGATGTGAAATTCTTCCGTCCCCCAGTGACCCGCTCGGGCGCCGAGAACGCCCTGGCTTCCTTCATCCTCTGAAGCGGCTCGCCCGGCGGTGGAGAGGCGGGTCCCTGCAGAGACCCCACAGTGGTCTCTGCCAAGACTGACCCACAGCGGCGCCGCATCCGGGGTCAGTTCACACCTAGGCGGTTCCCGTCGGAGCGGGGTGACACCCGCCGCCCGAGACGTGACCGTTTCCGTTTCCCCCCGGCTGCTTGACCTACTTTCCCACTTGAGGCTGCGTAAATCGATGCCAAAACCGGCGGCGCACCATTCAAAATCAAATGCCTCACCCAGAAGAACAAAAAGAAACACTCCTGTCGCTTGACTTGTAATTGCGAATCGTTATCATTAGCAAAACGCACTGCAACGCACCAGGAACAACCTCATGCAAGCCACATTGACCGCCGCTTCGATCCTGCGCCCCGCCTCCGCCAGCAAGGGGGTTTCGCACGCCGACGGACTGGCCAGCCAACGCACCGAGCCCACCCCCCCTACCGCCGCCGTGGACAGCAGCTCCCTGCTGCAAGGCCAGAAGGCCGTGGCCATCAGCCACAACGGATCGGTGTACCGCCTGCAGGCAACCAAGCTGGGCAAGCTGATCCTGACCAAGTAGTCCCTGGCAGCGGCTCCAAGTTTCATCGTGGGGCGACTCCCGGGCTTGCTACAAGCTCGAAAGGGTCGTTTTTGCCAGCCAACGGGTTCGCCCGCGTAGCCAGGCTTTTTTTGCGGCCCCATCCCCGCCCCAGATTTCTCCATCACGCCATGAAAAAACCGGCCTCGCGGGCCGGTTTTTTCATTGGGAGGCACAGGACCTGAAAGCTCTTCAGCCCCCTGCCCCCTGCGGGCCCACGCCCTGGAATCCCGTCAAAGCCCCAGAGCGGCGATGCCGGCGCGCGCCACCTGCGCGTCCTCGGTGGACTTCACACCGCTCACCCCCACGGCGCCAAGGCACTGGCCGTCCTTGAGGATCGGCACGCCGCCTTCGAGCAGGCCGTCGATGGCGGGCGCGCTCAGGAAGGCCGTGCGGCCGCCGTTGACGATGTCCTCGTACACCTTGCTCTCGCGGCGCCCCAGGGCGGCCGTGCGGGCCTTGGACGGGGCGATGTGGGACGACACCGCGGCGGCGCCATCCAGGCGCTGCAGCCACAGCAGGTGGCCGCCATCGTCCACGATGGCGATGGTCACGGCCCACTGGTTCTTGAGCGCCTCGGCTTCGGCGGCAGCGGCAATGGCCTTCACGTCGGCCAGTTCGAGTTCATGCTTGGTTTTCATTGGTATACCCGCAAAGGAGAAGAATGCCGGGCCGCGAGAGTCCGCGCCGGCGGGGGAAAGACGGCAAGCATAGCGGCATACGCCCACCGCCTCACCCCCATGCAGGGTGAAAGAACCCTTACCAAAAGTAGGTGACCGGACGCGGATATTGGAAGGCCTCCAGCCGCCACCACCTAGAATTTGCACTGTCTGCGTCGTGCAGGCCAACAAGGAGAGACACAAGATGAATGACCAAGTCACCACCCTGGGGCACTCTGCGGGCTATGGCATCTCGCAGGAGGAGCGCCACAAGGTGCTTCGCAATACCTACTGGCTGCTCGCGCTGAGCATGATCCCCACGGTGCTGGGCGCGTGGGTCGGCGTCGCCACCGGCATCACCCAGTCGCTGCGCGGCGGCGTGGGCCTGATCGTGTTCCTGGGCGGCGCGTTCGCCTTCATGTTCGCGATCGAAAAGACCAAGCGTTCGGCAGCCGGCGTGCCCGTGCTGCTGGCCTTCACGTTCTTCATGGGCCTCATGCTCTCGCGCCTCATCGGCATGGTGCTGGGCTTCAAGAACGGCACCGACCTCATCATGACGGCCTTCGCCGGCACCGCGGGCGTGTTCTTCGTGATGGCCAGCCTG
Source organism: Acidovorax sp. GW821-FHT10E04 (assembly GCF_059415185.1). Taxonomy (NCBI): domain Bacteria; kingdom Pseudomonadati; phylum Pseudomonadota; class Betaproteobacteria; order Burkholderiales; family Comamonadaceae; genus Acidovorax; species Acidovorax sp. GW821-FHT10E04. The sequence continues at coordinate 698,720 of NZ_JBWKMT010000002.1, read as the reverse complement.
GCCAGCGTGATCAAGCGCGACCTCTCGGGCATGGGCAAGTGGCTGATGGTGGGCGCGCTGGTGCTCATGGTGGGCGCCGTCATCAACGTGTTTGTCGGCTCCTCGGTCGGCATGATGGCGATCTCGGTCGCTGCCATCGGCATCTTCAGCGCCTACATGCTGTATGACTTGAAGCAGATCCTGGACGGCGGCGAAACCAACTACATCAGCGCCACGCTGGCCCTGTACCTGGACATCTTCAACGTGTTCCAGAGCCTGCTCGCGCTGCTGGGCATCATGGGCGGCGAACGCGACTGACCCCGTGGCGCGCTCCCGGGCGCCACCTCAAGGCAAAAAGGCTCCTTCGGGAGCCTTTTTCTTGCGCTTCGCACCGCCAAGCCCTCAATAGCGCGGCCAGCGTGCCGATAATGCAAGCACATGTATCGCAAAACCCGCTCCACCGCACTGCGCATGCTGGCCCTGTGCAGCATCCTGCTGCTGGCCGCCTGCAACAAGATCCCTGGCCTGGGCCCGGATCCCAGGATCGTCCAGCGCGAGGAAGAAGCCAAGGCCATCGGCGGCGCCTGCCGCCACGCGCTGCGCGGGCTGGAAGACTGCTACACCCTGAACCCCAAGGCCGCCAAGGCCTCGGTGTTCGCCGGGTGGAAGGACATGGACGCCTACATGCGTGAAAACAAGCTGGAAGGCACGCCTTCGGTGCTCGGCAAGGTGGTCGAGAAACCCGAGCGCGCCGAACGGTCCGGCGATATCGAGACCGAGCCCCGCGACGCGGCTTCGAACCGCAACCGCAGCTAGGGCTAGCGGGCCGCTCTCCCCCCGTGCGCGGCCAGGCCGGCGCACACCGGCTGCGGCGGCCCTTTCTCCCCTCAGGCGCGGTCGAACACCGCCATGCTTTCCACGTGCGCCGTGTGCGGGAACATGTTCACCATGCCGGCCGCCGTGCAGCGGTAGCCCGCCAGATGCACCAGCAACCCGGCATCGCGGGCGAGCGTGGCGGGATTGCAGCTGACATAGACGATGCGTTTGGGCGGGGTCCAGCCTTCGGCCCCGGCGGGCAGCGGGCCCGCACCCTCGGCGCCGATGCGCGCCTGCTCGATGTCGGCGAGCGCCTTGGCCAGCGCGAACGCGCCTTCGCGGGGCGGATCGACCAGCCACTTGTCGGCCGCGCCGTCGGCCACCAGCATCTCCGGGGTCATCTCGAACAGGTTGCGCGCTACAAAATCAGTAGCTGCCAGCGCTTTATGGTCCTGCGCTGCAGCCTGATTCAATGCATAGTTCTCGCGCGAGCGGGCCACCAGGGCCTCGCTGCCCTCGATGCCCAGCACCTCGCGCGCCTGCGTGGCCAGCGGCAGCGTGAAGTTGCCCAGGCCGCAGAACCAGTCGATCACACGCTCGTGGGGCTGCACGTCCAGCAGGCGCAGCGCGCGGGAGACGAGTACGCGGTTGATGTGCGGGTTCACCTGCGTGAAGTCGGTCGGCTTGAACGGCATGGTGATGCCGAAATCCGGCAGCGCATAGGAAAGCTGCTCGCCGCCCTCCTCGAGCAGCTTCACCGTGTCCGGGCCCTTGGGCTGCAGCCACCATTGCACGCCGTGATCGGCGGCGAAGGCGCGCAGCCGGGCGATGTCGCCGGCGCTCAGCGGCTCCAGGTGGCGCAGCACCAGGGCCGTCACGCTGTCGCCGCAGGCCAGCTCGATCTGCGGGCAGGTGTCGCGCGCATCCATGTCGGCGATCAGGGCCCGCAGGGGCATCAGCATGGCGTCTACATGGGGCGGCAACACGGGGCACTGCTGCATGTCCGCCACGTAGCGGCTCTTGCGTTCATGAAAGCCGATCAGCACCTGGCCCTTCTTGATCACATGGCGCACCGACAGCCGCGCACGGTAGCGGTAACCCCAGGCGGGGCCTTCGATGGGGCGCAGCACGGTGCCGGCCTTGACCTTGCCCAGGTGCCACAGGTTGTCTTCCAGCACCCGCTGCTTGACGGCCACCTGGGCGCCCACGTGCAGGTGCTGCATCTTGCAGCCGCCGCAGGCTCCGGCATGCAGGCCAAAGTGCGGGCAGCCGGGGCGCACGCGCTGCGACGATTCGCGGTGGATCGCCGTCAGGCTGGCCTGCTCCCAGTTGTTCTTCTTGCGGTGGGTGTTGGCGGTGACCAGCTCGAACGGCAGGGCACCGTCGATGAAGATGACCTTGCCGTCGGGCTTGCGGGCGACGCCCTGGGCATCCAGGTCCATGGACTGGACCTGCAGCCAGCCCTCGGGCAGATCGCCGTGGGAATCCTGCGCGGTGGGTTCAAACGAGGGGGATAGTTCTTTCGGTTCGCTCATCCCCCGATTGTCTCAGGCCCGGGCCGGTGCCTGCCCGGGGATCGCCGCAGCCTGCCGGTTCGGTCAGGTCAGCCGCGGTCCGCGCGCGCGGGGCGGCCGCCGACGGATCCCATGGATCCCGTGGCGCCCTGCGCGGACGCCAGGGGCAGCTTGTTGACGGTGAGGTCGCAGTTGTAATTGTCCGGCGTGAACACCAGCGTGGCGCCCGGCGCCACCAGCGGCAGGGTCTGGTGGATCTGGTAGGACATGTCCACCGGCGGTTCGGGCGCACGGTACACGATGTCCTTGTCGGGGCCGTAGACCACGTAGCACGAAGCCGCGGCCGACTGGCTGAAAAGGGCGCCCAGCAGCGCGGCGGCAGCGGCAGTGGCGTATGGGAAGCGGGTCATGGTTCTTCTCCTCGATCTGGCATGTCTGCCTGGGATTATGGAGGCTTTGGCGTGCCGAGCCAATGCAGCCGTGGCTCCATGGCAGCGGCGCGCACCGCCGGGCCCCGCGCGCCCCTTCAACGCAGGTGCAGGTGGTTGGTGTGCTTGACCTCTTCCATCACCGCATAGGTGCGTGTCTCGCGCACGCCGGGCAGTTGCCACAGCACCGCGCCCGCGAACACGCGGTAGGCGTTCATGTCGGCCGAGCGCGTCTTGAGCAGGTAGTCGAACCCCCCTGCCACCATGTGGCACTCCATGATCTCGGGATGCACCTGCACCGCCGCCTTGAACTGGTCGAACACATTCGGCGTGGTGCGGTCGAGCAGCACCTCCACGAACACCAGCATGCCCGCCCCCAGCTTCAGCGGGTTGAGCCGCGCCTCGTAGCCCAGGATGAAGCCGTCGCGCGTGAGGCGCTGTACGCGCGCCAGCACCGCGGTGGGCGACAGCGCGACGGCGTCCGCCAGCTTGAGATTGGCAATGCGCCCATCTTCCTGCAGGATTGACAAAATCTTGCGGTCAATACGGTCCAGATCGGTTTCCATCGTCATTTTTGATAGTGATTTATTCTGACAGACCGCCTATTTTCGACCATTTATTCATCCACAGACCAAGGATCATCGCATCCAGCCGCCCCCGGCAGGCCCTGGGGGCCCAACCACCAATACCCTTGATACCCACCGAAAGACACGCCATGACGCAGCCCACCGGCGCCCTGCCCTCTTCCACCAGCCCCGCCGGCTTTGCCCCGCGCTCGCCCCTGGCCAGCCCGTTGCGCGCCGCCATCACCGCGGCCTACCGGCGCCCCGAGCCCGAGGCCCTGGCCCCGCTGCTGGCGCAGGCCCGTTTGCCGCAGGCGATGGCGCAAGCGGCCGGGCAGCTGGCGCTGCGCATTGCGGGCGCCCTGCGCAGCCGCAAGAGCGCCGGGGGCCGCGCGGGCATCGTGCAGGGATTGCTGCAGGAGTTCGCGCTGTCGTCGCAAGAAGGCGTGGCGCTGATGTGCCTGGCCGAGGCGCTCCTGCGCATCCCCGACAAGGCCACGCGCGATGCATTGATCCGCGACAAGATCAGCAACGGCCAGTGGGAACCCCACCTGGGCAAGAGCCCTTCGCTGTTTGTGAATGCGGCCACCTGGGGCCTGCTCATCACGGGCAAGCTGGTGGCCACGCACAGCGAAGGCAGCCTGGGCGCATCGCTCGGCCGCCTGATCAGCAAGGGCGGAGAGCCGCTCATCCGCAAGGGCGTGGACATGGCCATGCGCATGATGGGCGAGCAGTTCGTGACCGGCGAGACCATTGGCGAAGCCCTGGCCAACGCCCGCCAGATGGAAGGCGAGGGCTTCCGCTATTCCTACGACATGCTGGGCGAGGCCGCGCTGACCAGCGAGGACGCCCAGCGCTACTACGCGTCGTACGAGCAGGCCATCCACGCCATCGGCAAGGCATCCGCCGGGCGCGGCATCTATGAAGGCCCCGGCATCTCGATCAAGCTGTCGGCCCTGCACCCGCGCTACAGCCGCGCGCAGTTCGCCCGTGTGATGGACGAGCTGTACCCGCTGGTGCTGCGCCTGACCGAGCTCGCGCGCAGCTATGACATCGGCATCAACATCGATGCCGAGGAGGCCGACCGGCTGGAGCTGTCGCTGGACCTGCTCGAACGCCTGTGCCACGAGCCTTCGCTGGCCGGCTGGAACGGCATCGGCTTCGTGATCCAGGCCTACCAGAAGCGCTGCCCCTTCGTCATCGACTACGTGGTGGACCTGGCGCGCCGCACGCAGCGCCGACTGATGGTGCGCCTGGTCAAGGGTGCCTACTGGGACAGCGAGATCAAGCGCGCCCAGGTCGACGGGCTGGACGACTACCCCGTGTACACCCGCAAGGTGCACACCGACATCTCGTACATCGCCTGCGCAAGGAAATTGCTGGCCGCGCCCGAGGCCATCTACCCGCAGTTCGCCACGCACAACGCGGAAACACTCGCCACCATCTACCACCTGGCGGGCCACAACTACTATGCCGGCCAGTACGAATTCCAGTGCCTGCACGGCATGGGCGAGCCCCTGTACGAGCAGGTGGTGGGCGCCGTCACCGCCGGCAAGCTGGGTCGGCCCTGCCGCATCTACGCCCCCGTCGGCACGCACGAGACCCTGCTGGCGTACCTGGTGCGCCGACTGCTGGAAAACGGCGCCAACACCTCGTTCGTGAACCGCATCGCCGACGAGACCATCGCGCTGGAGGACCTGGTGAAGAGCCCCGTCGAGGTGGTGGACCAGCAGGCCGCCGCAGAAGGCGGCGCAGGCCTGCCCCACCCGCGCATCGCCACGCCACGCGGCCTGTACGGCCCGCACCGCGCCAACTCGCGCGGGCTCGACCTGTCGAACGAGAACACCCTCGCGCAACTGGACGCGATCCTGCAGGCCACCGCCAGCCAGGGCTGGACCGCCGGCCCCTTGCTCGGCGCCGACGCCGCGCCGGGCGCGCCGATGCCCGTGCGCAACCCCGCGGACCACCGCGACGTGGTGGGCCAGGTGCAGGAGGCCACGGCCGCCGACGTGGATGCGGCCCTGCAACACGCCCTGCGGGCGGCCCCCTTGTGGGCCGCGACGCCCCCGGCCGAGCGCGCCGCCACGCTCGACCGTGCCGCGGGCCTGCTGGAGGACCGCATGCAGCCCCTGCTGGGTCTGCTGATGCGCGAAGCAGGCAAGAGCTGCAGCAACGCGGTCGCCGAGGTGCGCGAGGCGGTGGACTTCCTGCGCTACTACGCCGCGCAGGTCGAATCCACCTTCGACAACACCACCCACCTTCCGCTGGGCCCCGTGGCCTGCATCAGCCCCTGGAACTTCCCGCTCGCCATCTTCATGGGCCAGGTGGCCGCAGCCCTGGCCGCCGGCAACCCCGTGCTGGCCAAGCCGGCCGAACAGACCCCGCTGATCGCCGCCGAGGCCGTGCGCGTTCTGTGGCAGGCGGGTGTGCCGCGCGGCGTGGTGCAGCTGCTGCCCGGCCAGGGCGAGACCGTGGGCGCCCGGCTGATCGGCGACCCGCGTGTGATGGGCGTCATGTTCACCGGTTCGACCGACGTGGCGCGCATCCTGCAACGCGCCATCGCAGGCCGCCTGGATGCCGCCGGCCGCCCCATCCCCCTGATCGCCGAGACGGGCGGGCAGAACGCGATGATCGTGGACTCGTCGGCGCTGGTGGAGCAGGTGGTGGCCGACGCGGTCTCCTCCGCGTTCGACAGCGCCGGCCAGCGCTGCTCGGCCCTGCGCGTGCTGTGCGTGCAGGAGGACGCCGCCGACCGCGTGGTGGAAATGCTCAAGGGCGCCATGGGTGAACTGCGCATGGGCAACCCGGGCGCGCTGCAGGTCGACGTGGGCCCGGTCATCGACGCCGAGGCCCAGGCAGGCATCACCGCGCACATCGATGCGCTCAAGGCCAGGGGCCATCGCGTGTTCCAGCAGTGCCGCTGCAGCGCCGATGAAACGGCCCAGGGCACCTTCGTGCCGCCCACGCTGATTGAACTCCACGGCATCCAGGAACTGCAGCGCGAGGTCTTTGGGCCCGTGCTGCACCTGGTGCGCTATGCCCGCAACGACCTGGACCAGTTGCTCGACCAGATCAACGCCACCGGCTACGGCCTCACGCAGGGCGTGCACACCCGCATCGACGAAACCATCGCCCGCGTGGTGAGCCGCGCCCATGCGGGCAACGTCTACGTGAACCGCAACATGGTGGGCGCCGTGGTGGGCGTGCAGCCGTTTGGTGGCGAGGGCCTGTCGGGCACGGGCCCGAAGGCGGGCGGGCCGCTGTACCTGCTGCGCCTGCTGTCGCGGCGCCCGGCCGATGCGCTGGCACGCACCTTCGCCGCGGCGGACCGCACGGCGCCACCCGACGTGGCAGCGCGCGAACCCTGGCTGGCGCCCCTGCACGCACTGGAGCAGTGGGCACACACGCAGGGCCGCCCCGCGCTGGAGGACACCTGCCGTGCGTTCGCCTCCGCCACCCAGAGCGGCACGGCGCGCACCCTGCCCGGCCCCACGGGTGAGCGCAACGTCTACACCCTGGCCCCCCGGCCCCGCGTGCTGTGCCTGGCCCAGGCCGAAGGCGACCTGCTCACGCAGACCGCGGCCGTGCTGGCCTCGGGCGGCAAGGCCCTGTGGCCTTCCACCCGGGCGGGCTTGCTTGTACAGCTTGCCCCGGCCGTCCAGGCCAGCATCGCGGTGGCGGATCAGGTGCTGGACGACGGCCGCATCGAACTGTCCGCCGTGCTGCACCATGGCGATGCGGCTTCGCTGCACGCAGTGTGCGAGGCGCTGGCCCGCCGTCCCGGCCCCATCGTGGGCGTGACCGCATTGCCCCCGGGCGCCACCGACGTGCCGCTGGAGCGCCTGCTGATCGAGCGCGCACTGAGCGTGAACACCGCTGCCGCGGGCGGCAACGCGAGCCTGATGACGATTGGCTGAGGTGGCCGTGCCCGCAGGATCTGAATAAAAACTGCCCCCACGGCTTATCCTTCAAGCGCTGTCAGCTACTTTTTTTTATAGCATTTGATTTGAACCGCCCCGCGGCGGCGGATCTTCGCCGGCCGGCGCGGGCTGCCGGCCCTGATCCGCCTGAAAAAAGGCCGGCTGGCCCAGGCCCCATCGCCCCAGCACCTGGTAGCTCAGGCAGCGGTCCAGCCGCAGCGAAAACGCCGGTGCGCAAACTTGCGCGGCGGCCGCACACGCCCACCAGACCTTGCGCGGGCTGAAATCGGCATCCCATCCGAGCGAGGCCAGCGTCACATGCAACCGCTCGGTGCGCACCCTGTGGCCCTCCTCCACCTGGCGGGCGGCCGTCTCCTGGTCGCACAGCCGGACAGCGCGGGCGGCCACGGCGCCATCCGCCAGCACGGCGAAAAAGAGGTGGTGGTCATGGCGCCGCGCGGCTGGAGACAAGGGCAGGTTCTCCATCCCCGGCAGCCACCGCAGGCCGTCAGACATCCCGTTGGCTCCTGAAAAAAGGTGGCGTCCCCACGGCATGCCGCTCCTTGCAGACAAGGGTGGCACCGGTACGGACTCGCCCACCGCAGCCCACTGGCCAAAAAGTACAGTTTTTACGCCTCTTACCGGAGGATTGCCAAGGACGAACTGGGAGACCATCGGAGCAAGGCCCAAAGAACCCTCGCCGGCCCCGTGCCACGCCATGGATCGCCCGCCCCACCGAAGGAGTCGCAAGATGTTCGATATTTCACAAGCCACCAACATGCTGACGTCCCTGGGCGTCTCCAGCACCCTGGCGGTCAAGGCGGCCGAACGCACAGCCCAAAAGCATGCGGACGCCGATCCCCTCACCTTCCTGAAAGAGTTGAAGACCACGCTGGAAGAACTGTCCGCGGAAGGCTCCCAGGGCAAGACGGCGGGTACGGCGGCGACACCCACCACCGTGTCGGAGACCCAGGCCTATCAATCAACCGCCGCCCTGTACAACAAGGACTCCGGGGCCACCACACAGGCCTCGGCCAAGGCCCCCTTCAGCAACCTGGAGGAATTCCGCGAGTGGGAAGACGGCCTGGGCGACACCTTCGCAGCAGACTATGAGCCACCAGACTATGTCAAGGTTCTTTCTCTATCACTTTCTGCGGGAGATGAGCGCACCGTCAGCCGCTACATGTTCTTCAAGAACCATCCCGAGTTTGCCGCTGACTACGAAGCCATCCGCAGCGGCAAGTTGTCCAAGTTCCCCACGGACGGTTCCACACTGGTGAAAAGCGACCTGTCGACGATGACCAAGGAGACGGCCACTTTCTACAAGAAGAACCCCGCCCAACTGCTTGCGGCAGAGGGCTTCAATATGGATCCAACGCTCGTCAAGATGCGCATGGACGGAAAGATTGACGCTCCAGAGGGCGTCCAAGTATCCGAATGGCTCATGGACAACAAATGGACCAAGGACGGGGTTGTTTCCCAGAACAATCGCGTGGTTCTTGCCCGATCCGACTACATCGGCCTGGATGGCAAGGGCGCCGGCACCTATCGTCTGGGCAAGTACGATACGGTGACGGGGAACATTATCGATACCGACGGGCGGGCCTACGATCCGCTCACCGGTGAAGTCCAGGCATAGAAACCCACGGACACCTTCCACCAACATTGAGCCACGCGGCGACATTTCCCGCATGCGGGCACCACGGACGCTTCTTTCAGCGCTGCATTGACAGCATGCCTCGATGTCCCGCGCATCCTGCAGGGCGACGCCCAATTCCGGCAAGGCGCTGGCGGGCCTGATCTTCTGCGTGGGCATGCGCCATCGGGCGAGATTCTCCGGCGTGTTGGGCAGCGTCCTTGCGATCGGGCTACAGCCCGCAATGCCCTTGAGCGGCGGCCCCGCGAAAACCGCAGGCCTCGTCGCGGGCCTGCCCTGATGGCCGCAACACGCGTTCAGTTTCTCTGGCGGGGTGGGTGAAGGAGCGTGACGCAGGCGCGGTCCGCATGCGGTTCTGACCCGCGGCTTGGCGCCTTCGCTACGCCTTTCTCCTACATCGCACCGGGAACCCATGGCAACACCCGGGCCCGCATGGGAAGATAGCCTGAGCACCACCGGACAGAAATAGGAAACCGAGTCGCCATGAGTATCGTCGTCTACTGGCAAGAACAGCCCGGGGTGCCTGGGATCGAGATTTTTGACTCCGGAAAACTCCAGGCCGCGCTGGCTCTGTGCGAGATCAAACGCAAGGAAGGAAAGCGCCATGTGTGCATCTCGAGCGAACTGGCGGAGAGCGTGGGGCATGCCGGTGTGAATACGGTGGCAGATCGGCGGCTGCCAGATGGTTCGCCCTACGATTGGACGAAGTCCCACCGCGGCGCGGGCCCCCAAAATCCTGGAGGCAAGACCGGCGGGCAGTGAAATCCCGCTGCGAGGAAGCTTCTGCCCTGGCCACCCGGTGTGCAGCCGCTTTGCCGCACTGCCGCGCGCCAGCCCAAGCGACCCACTGGATGATTTTTCAACGTACCCAAGGGGCTGCCATGATCAATCCCATCCCCGCAAAACCCCAGACGCACGAGCCCGAAACTCCGGAGAGGCCGAATCCTGTGCCGAGCGAGTCCGAGCCGGAAAGCCGCCCCGTCCCCGCCTCGGTGCCGGAGAAGCCCGGCGAGGTGAAACCCGCGTATCCCGAGCCGGAGATTCCCGGCCAGTAGCGCGGGCGCCTCCATCGGCAGCACGCAACACAACGCCTGCGTGGCCTGGATCGGCCCGTGATTCCAGTACGCCCCGCCCGCCCAGGCGAGCACCCCGTGTCCAGCGTTCCAGACCCTCTTATTGCAATTGATAATTCATTTGCAATAATATAAACCCATGGAACACCGCCACCATCCCTACTTTCATCGCAAGGCCTGGGAGCGCACGCACCCGATTCGTGCCTGCCGGATCTCCATGGGCGGCATGGTGACGCAAGGCCTGGCCGCGCAGCGCCACGGTATGGTTTTGCAGGGGCGCTGCGCCGACTGCGCGGCCGAAGCGGCGGGCGCATGAGGGGTGTCGCAAGCCTGCTGATGGCCGGCGCCTGGAAACGGGGCGTGGGTGCGCTGGCGCTGATCGCGCTGCTGTGGCTCGCCGTGGCCTGGGCGATCTCCTGATGGCAGCCCTCCCCCAGCACGCGGCGATCCGCCTGCGCAACCTGACCGTGGCTTACCGCGGCCACCCGGCCGTGCACCACGTGTCGGGTGACTTCGCACCGGGTTCGCTCACCGCCATCGTCGGGCCCAACGGCGCGGGCAAGACCACCTTGCTGGCGGCCATCATGGGCCGCGTCTCGCCGGTCGAAGGGGAGGTGCAGCGCGCCGCCGGCCGCATCGCCTGGCTGCCGCAGCAGGCCGAGATCGACCGCAGCTTTCCGATCCGCGTGTTCGATCTGGTCGCGCTGGGCCACTGGTCGCGCGTCGGAAGTCTGCGCGGACTCGACGCGCCGCAGCGCGACGCCGTGCACCACGCGCTCGATGCGGTCGGCCTGGCCGGCTTCGAACGCCGCGGGATCGCCGAGCTGTCCGCGGGCCAATTCCAGCGCGTGCTGTTCGCGCGCGTGCTGCTGCAGGATGCGCCAGTGATCCTGCTCGATGAGCCCTTCAACGCTATCGATGCGCGCACCACCGCCGACCTGCTCGCCGTGGTGGCCCGCTGGCACGCCGAGTCGCGCACCGTCATCGCGGTGCTGCACGATCTGGAACAGGTGCGCCGGCATTTCGACCGAACGCTGTTGATGGCGCGGCACTGCGTGGCCTGGGGACCGACCGCAGAGGTGCTGCACGCCGAGCACCTGTTCCGCGCCCGGCAGATGGCCGAGGCCTGGGACGACGATGCGGCGTTGTGCGAGGAAGCCGCGTGACGCTGGCATCGCTGCTCCTCCAGCCGTTCTCCGAGTACGGCTTCATGCGCCGCGCGCTGGTCGCGACGCTGGCCCTGAGCCTCGGCAGCGCGCCGATGGGCACGCTGCTGGTGCTGCGACGCATGAGCCTGGTGGGCGATGCCATGGGCCACGCGCTGCTGCCGGGGGCCGCGCTGGGGTTTCTGATCGCCGGCTTCTCGCTGCCGGCCATGAGCCTGGGCGGTTTCTTCGCGGCGCTCGCGGTCGCGCTCGCAGCGGGCTTCGTGACGCGGACCACGTCGCAGCGCGAGGACGCGAGTTTCGCGGCCTTCTACCTCATCGCGCTCGCGCTGGGCGTGCTGATGGTCTCGACGCACGGCAGCAGCGTTGACCTGATGCACCTGCTGTTCGGCACCATCCTGGCCGTGGACGATGCGGCGCTGCTGCTCATCGCCAGCGTCGCCAGCGTGACGCTGGCCGTCCTGGCCGTGATCTATCGGCCGCTGGTGGTGGAGTGCCTGGACCCCGGATTTCTTCGCAATGTCGGCGGCCGCGGCACGCTGGTGCACGCCGTCTTCCTGGTGCTGACCGTGGCGAACCTCGTGGCGGGCTTCCAGGCCCTGGGCACCCTGATGGCCGTCGGCCTGATGATGCTGCCCGCCACGGCGGCGCGCTTCTGGGCGGCGGAAGTCTGGAGCCTGGCGCTGGTGGCGGCCGTCATCGCGGCGCTCTCGGGCTTCATCGGCCTGCTGCTGTCGTACCACGCACAGTGGCCGTCGGGCCCGGCCATCGTGCTGGTCGCGGGCATCGCCTATCTGCTCTCCGTCGCCGCGGGCCCCCGCGACGGCCTTCTCTGGCGCCACCGGCGCCGTCCACACCGCAAGGCCTGACATGACCCTCTCCCGTCGATCTTCCGTCGCGGCGCTGCTGCTGGCACTGGCTGCCTCTCCCGCGTTGGCTCAGTCCGAACGGCCTCTGCGGGTCGTGGCCAGCTTTTCCATCCTGGCGGACATCATTCGCGAGGTGGGCGGCGATGCCGTCGACGTCGTCGCCCTGGTCGGCCCCGATGCCGATGCGCACGTGTTCCAGCCCAGCCCGGCGGACGCCCGCCACCTGGCCCGCGCCGACCTGGTCGTGGTCAACGGCCTGGGGTTCGAAGGCTGGATCGACCGCCTGGTGCGGGCCTCGGGCTATCGCGGCAAAGTGGTGATAGCGAGCCAGGGCGTGAAGCTGCGCAAGGACGGGCACGGCCATGGGGGCCAGCCGGGCCACGGCAGCGACCCGCACGCCTGGCAGGACCTCGCAAATGCTGAGCGCTACGCCGCGAACGTGCGCGACGCGCTCAGCAGCGCGCGGCCTGCGCAAGCAGGCGTCTTCATCCAGCGCGCGGCGCGCTACACCGAGCAGATCCGGGCGCTCGACCGCGAGGTGCGTGCGCAGCTCGCGGCCGTGCCGCGCCCCAAGCGCCGGGTGATCACCTCGCACGATGCCTTCGGCTACTTCGGTGCGGCCTATGGCGTCGACTTCCTGTCGCCGCAAGGCGTGAGCACCGACGGCGAGGCTTCGGCCGCCGATGTGGCGAAGCTGATCGACCAGATCCGCCGGCAGGACGTGCGCGCGGTGTTTGTCGAGAACATCACCGATCCGCGCCTGGTGGAGCGCATCGCCAAGGAAGGCGGCGCGGTGCTGGGCGGCAGGCTGTACTCGGACGCGCTCTCGGTGCCCGGCACCGAGGCCGACACCTACCTCAAGCTCTTCGCGCACAACGCCAAGGCGCTGGCTTCCGGTCTGGCGGGGACGCGGTGACCGACGGATTGGCAGCCCACCCCGCGGCCTCGGGGCGCGCACCAGACTCCGTCTGTTCCGGCGTTGCCCATGGGCGTACCGCTAACGCGCGGTGCATGAGTTCTTCTTCCCGTTAACGGTGACCGGCTGCGCGGCAATGCAGCAGCTTGCCCTTCCAGCACTGCCCCTGGCAGCTCAGTCCTCGTCCAGCGCCTGAAACCGGTCCGCCAGGAAATCCACCAGCGCCCGCACCGCCGGCAGCAGCCCGCGCCGCGAGGCGAACACCGCGTGGATGATCTCGCGGCGCGGCGCCCAGCCGGGGATTACATGGACCAGCAGGCCGTGCTCGATCTGCTCGCGCACCATCATGGAGGGCAGCTGCACCACGCCCACGCCTGCGATGGCGGCGGCCCGCAGCGCCAGCATCCCGCGTGTGATCAGGCGCGGCCGGTGGCGAATGGCCGCCCGGGCATCCTCGGGGCCGACAAGGTTCCACACATGCTCGTGCTGCGGCAGGCCCAGGTCCATGCTCGGCAGGCCTGCCAGGTCGGCGGGTGTTTTTGGTATGCGATTGGACAGCAGGCGCGGACATGCCACCAGGCATTGCCCGCGCTCCGCAAGCACGCGCATCACCAGGTCGCTGTCCTCGATCGGCGGTGGACGCACGCGGATGGCCACGTCGATCCCCTCGCCCACCACGTCCACGCGCCGATTGGTTTCCTCCAGATGGATCTCCACGCGCGGATGCGCCACCATGAAAGCCGCCACCATGTCGGCGATGCGCGCATCGAGCAGCGCCACCGGGCAGGTCATGCGCACGATGCCCCGTGGTTCGGCATGCGCCAGCGCAATGGCTTCGTCGGCGGCCTCGGCCTCCACCAGCATCGCCTTGCAATGGCCATAGTAGGTCTGGCCGGTCTCGGTGACGGCAAAACGCCGGGTGGACCGCTGGATCAGGCGCGTCCCCAGGCGCTCTTCCAGCAGCGCGATGCGCCGGCTCAGCTTGGACTTGGGCATGCCCAGCGCGCGACCGGCCGGCGCGAAGCCGCCGTGGTCCACCACCTGCACGTAGTAGTAAAGATCGTTCAGGTCTTTCATCAGGGACAGGCCTTATCGTTCCCTAAATAGAACTCTGACGGCAAATATTGCCAACTACCGGGATCATCGTTCAAACCATATTCTCTATCCATCGGCCAAGACCTTTGTCTGGCGACGCAAGGAGATGCAAATGAAGAAAGTTCTCGGTGTCTACAGCGCTCCCCGTCCACACTGGGTGGGCGATGGTTTCCCTGTCCGCTCGCTGTTTGGCTATGACGGCCTGGGCCAGCACCTGAGCCCGTTCCTGCTGCTCGATCACGCGGCGCCGACGCCCTTCGGGCCAGCCGTGCGCCCTCGCGGCGTCGGCCAGCATCCGCACCGAGGCTTCGAGACCGTGACCATCGTCTACCAGGGTGAACTGGAGCACAAGGACTCCACCGGTGCGGGCGGCCTGATCGGCCCTGGTGACGTGCAGTGGATGACCGCCGGCGGCGGCATCCTGCACGAGGAATTCCACTCGCGCGCCTTCACCGAACGCGGGGGCACCATCGAGATGGTGCAGCTCTGGGTCAACCTGCCCGCGAAGGACAAGATGGCCGCGCCGGGCTACCAGACCCTGGTGGATGCGCAGATTCCAACCGTGGACCTGCCCGAGGGCGCGGGCCGGGTGCGGGTGATTGCCGGCGAGTTCGACGGACATCGCGGCCCGGCGCGCACCTTCACGGCGATGGACGTGTGGGACATCCGTATCGGCCAGGGCAGCGTGGGCCGCTTCGACGCGAAGGACGGCCATACGCTGGCGCTGGTCGTGCTGCACGGCACGGTGCTGGTCAACGGCAGTGCGGTCGCACGCGAAGGCCAGTTGGTGCACCTCGAGCGCGCCGGCAGCGGCGTGGAGATCGAGGCCCACAGCGATGCGACCGTGCTGTGGCTGTCGGGCGAACCGATCGACGAGCCTGTGGTGGGCTACGGCCCCTTCGTGATGAACAGCGAGGCCGAGATCCGCCAGGCCATGGCCGACTTCAGCAGCGGCCGCTTCGGCCTGATGACGGCCTGAGCACACGAGGCTTTCCAGAAGGAAGGCCTCCCCTCTTTTCCCTTCGGCGCGGTGTTGGCTTTCCGGACTTGCTGGCCGGAGGGGCACGGCTGCGTCCCATCCGCCCGTCCCGGGCAATTTGCAAACTCCAGGAGATGACCATGAACACCCCCAACACCATCGCCAACTTCAGCGGCGCACGACCGATCATCGACCCTGACAACGCGGCGATGCTCCTGATCGACCACCAGAGCGGCCTGTTCCAGACCATCAAGGACATGCCCTTCACCGAGGTACGCAGCAACGCGACGACGCTGGCCAAGGTGGCAACGCTGGCCAAGATGCCGGTCATCACCACAGCCTCGGTGCCACAGGGTCCGAACGGCCCGCTGATCCCCGAGATCCACAAATACGCACCGCACGCGCAGTATGTGGCGCGCAAGGGCGAGATCAACGCCTGGGACAACCCCGAGTTCGTCGCCGCCGTGAAGGCCACGGGGCGCAGGCAGCTCATCATCGCCGGCACCATCACCAGCGTGTGCATGGCCTTTCCGAGCATCGCGGCGGTGCATGAGGGCTACCAGGTGTTCGCCGTCATCGATGCCTCGGGCACCTACTCGAAGATGGCCCAGGAGATCACGCTGGCGCGCATCGTGCAGGCCGGCGTGGTGCCGATGGACACGGCCGCCGTGTGTTCTGAGGTGCAAAAGACCTGGAACCGCGAGGATGCGCTGCAATGGGCCGAGGCCTACAGCGCCGTGTTCCCGCCCTACCAGCTGCTGATCGAAAGCCATGCCATGGCGCAGGAAGTGGCAAAGAGCCACGAGCCACTGGATTCGCAGCGTTCCTGAATCAGGGGCGGAACACGCCGTGGGGGTGAACGCTCCACTTCAGCAGCAGGTGTAGCAATGGTTGCCGCCGCCAGAGCCATGCATTGCACGCCCGCAGGCATCGCCATGAATGGATCTCACCCTCGCCCGACAAACGGCATCCTGGTGGCCATCACCGTGTGAAACAGCACGTTCGCCTCCAGAGGCAGGCTGGCCATGTACAGCACCGACTGCGCCACGATGTCGGCATCCATCAAGGGTTCGATGGCGATTTCCCCATTGGCCTGCGGCACGCCCTTGGCCATGCGCGACGCCAAGTCCGTCATGGCATTGCCAATGTCGATCTGGCCTACCGCGACGTTGTATGCGCGCCCGTCAAGTGCCGCAGTTTTCGTCAGACCCATCACGGCATGTTTTGTCGCGGTGTAGGCGGCCGAGTTGGGCCGGGGCGCGTGTGCAGAAATCGAGCCATTGTTGATGATGCGCCCGCCCTGCGGGCTCTGATCGCGCATGGTCCGAAAGGCCTGCTGCAGGCAATAAAACATGCCGTTCAGGTTCACATCCACCACGTCGCGCCACTGCTGCGGTGTCCAGTCCAAGAAGGAGCCGGGTGGATTGCCACGTCCCGCATTGTTGAACAGCAAGTCCACGCGCCCGAAGCGGGCGACGGCCTGTCCAAAGAGGCTTTCCACGGCGGCGGGGTCGCACACATCGGTGGGCACGCACAGCATGCGGGCTCCCGCGCCAAAGCTTGCCTGGGCCTGCGCAGCCACTTCTGCCAGGAGTGCGGCGCGGCGCCCTGCCAGCACGACGCGATAGCCGTTGCCCGCCAGGGCGAGTGCAACAGCCTTGCCAATACCGGAACCGGCGCCCGTGACCACGGCAACTTTTTCAGCGTTCATTCTTGGTGTCCATTCAATTTCGGGAAGACTGGCGGGCAAGCGCGCCATGCAGAAAGTCTAGCGGCACCGCGCCGAGGATGTCGGGTCGAAACGGGATCTCCTTGCGCTGGCTTGGCTGGCGGCTCTTCTCACGCAGTTGCGGCACCGCCCTCGGGATTTTTTGCCGTGCGTGCTCCCGCAGGGTTGCCGTCAACGCCTTCTTCGCCACATCAACATGGGCGACAGGTGGCACCTTCCACAATGTTCAACAGATCGTCGTCGAGGGTCCGCTCCGGTTGCACAACGTTTGGGTGGGATGCCGAGGGACGCCGCAGGTCTCATCACGCGCCAAGGTGTTCGGCACTGCTGCTGCTCGTCAAAGAGCTGGGAGACGGAAGCGCCCCCTCACGGGGCAGGCGCAGGGGCCGTGGAGCCTTCGGGAAGGCCTTCGCGCCAGACCTTCACGCTGGGGAACTCGCGGGTGCAGCCAGTGCACACCAACCTCTCCGCGTAGCGCATTGCTCCGGCAGCATCCCGCGCGACGACGCGCCGGTAGCTGGTTGCGCCGCAAAAGCTGCAGCGGTTGGTGGAGGTTTGCTTTTGGGGCTGCATGGAGAGGAATTTGTACATCGACTTCAGGGACGCACCGGCCAGCCCGTTGGCCGGGTGCCGGTACAGCTTCTGCGAAAAAAAGGGGGCATGCAGTGTGCCGATGATAGATGCGGACGGCCCGGCCGGTGCGCCGCGCAGGCAGTTGGCGGGAGGGTCATTGGGCATTCCCCGGCGGCACCGCGCGAAAAACCTCCCGATCAGCAGCCAGAGAGCGACGCAAGCCCAGGCTTTCAACCTCTTCCCGGGCGCCTGCGGATGATGGGTTTTGACCGTTCGCGTCCAGACGGCGCAGAACGCCTTCAATCCAGTGCGAGCGCAGCCAGCGCCTTGCGCGGGCCCATCTTGCGCACCTCGTCAATCCGGGCCAGTTGCGCCGCACGCGGGGTGACGCCGCGCGTCTCCCATTTGTAGACCGACAGCGAAGAGACGCCCAGCAAGGTGGCCAATTGCACCTGCGTGATGCCCAGCGCCGTGCGCATCTGGCGGAGCACATCGGGCTGGAATTCGCCGTGCGGCTTCGCGGATGCACGCTCTGCAGACGCAGCCTCCGGCTCGGCCGCTTTGGGGGCATGCCGCCGGGTGGCCTTGAGCTGAGACGCCAGCGCTTTGACCTCGCGCTTGAGCGCCGCGATCTCGGACCGGTGGCTGGTGACTGCCTTGCGCATGCCCTGTAGTTCGGGTCTAAGCTCCTTGCGGGGCATGCGGATCACCTCGGCGTGAAAGGCACTGGAAAAAGTACTCATGGCGGGGATCGTACGTGAAAGCCCCTCCCGGTGATGGGAAGAGGCTATGCACTCCGGTGGACCCCTGTCTGCGCATGCGGCAGCAATCCTGGGTGCGGACGGACCGCACACCAGAACACCTCCCAGAAGAACTGGCGATGGTCCGAAGGACGCCAGTTCACTCCCACTCGATCGTCGCCGGCGGCTTGCTCGATACGTCGTAGGTCACGCGATTGATGCCGCGCACCTCGTTGATGATCCGCCCCGACACCTTCTTGAGCAGGGCGTACGGCAGCTCGGCCCAGTCAGCTGTCATGAAGTCGCTCGTCTGCACGGCGCGCAGGGCGACCACGTAGTCATAAGTGCGGCCATCGCCCATCACGCCCACGCTCTTCACTGGCAGGAAGACGGTGAAGGCTTGGCTGGTGAGGTCGTACCAGGTCTTGCCGGTGGCTTCGTCGGTGAAGTTGCGCAGCTCTTCTATGAAGATAGCGTCGGCGCGGCGCAGCAGGTCGGCGTACTCTTTTTTCACCTCGCCCAAAATGCGCACGCCCAGGCCGGGGCCGGGGAAGGGGTGGCGGTAGACCATTTCGGGCGGCAGGCCCAGGGCCACGCCCAGTTCGCGCACTTCGTCCTTGAACAAATCGCGCAGGGGCTCCAAAAGCTTCAGGCCCAGCTGCTCGGGCAGGCCGCCCACGTTGTGGTGGCTCTTGATGGTGACGGCCTTCTTGCTCTTGGCGCCGCCGGATTCGATGACGTCGGGGTAGATGGTGCCCTGGGCCAGGAAGGTGGCGCCTTTGTGGCCTCCATCGCCAGCCTTCAGTTTCGCGGCTTCGGCCTTGAACACGTCGACGAACAGGCCGCCGATGATCTTGCGCTTGGCTTCGGGTTCGCTCACGCCCGCCAGCCTGCCGAGGAACAGGTCGCTCGCGTCCACGCGGATGACCTTGGCGTGCAGCTTGCCGACGAACATGTCCATGACCATGTCGCCTTCGTTCAGGCGCAGCAGGCCATGGTCGACGAACACGCAAGTGAGCTGGTCGCCGATAGCGCGGTGGATGAGAGCCGCGGCCACGGACGAATCCACACCGCCGGAGAGGCCCAGGATGACTTCTTCATCACCCACCTGCTGGCGGATCTGCTCCACGGCCTCGGCGATGTGGTCGCGCATGACCCAGTCGGGGTTGGTGCCGCAGATGCCGAGCACGAAGCGCTCCAGCAGCGCCCTGCCCTGCACGGTGTGCGTGACTTCGGGGTGGAACTGCACGGCGTAGTAGCGGCGCTCTTCGTCGGCCATGCCGGCGATGGGGCAGCTGTCGGTGCTGGCCATGAGCTTGAAGCCCGGGGGCAGCTCGGTGACCTTGTCGCCGTGGCTCATCCAGACGTTGAGCATGCCGTGGCCTTCGGGGGTGGTGAAGTCGGCGATGTCCTTGAGCAGCGCGGTGTGGCCGCGGGCGCGCACGGCGGCAAAGCCGAACTCGCGCTTGTGGCCGGTTTCGACCTTGCCACCGAGTTGCTGCGCCATCGTTTGCATGCCGTAGCAGATGCCCAGCACGGGCAGACCCAACTCGAACACGGCCTGGGGAGCGCGGTCGGTGGTGTCCTCGGTCACGCTGGCGTGGCTGCCGGAGAGGATGATGCCCTTGAGCGAGCCGTCCTTCGCGTAGTCACGCACCCACTCGTCCGTCACATCGCAGGGGTGCACTTCGCAGTACACGTTGGCTTCGCGCACGCGGCGCGCGATGAGCTGGGTGACTTGCGAGCCGAAATCGAGGATGAGGATTTTCTGGTGTTGCATGGCGGTGGGTGGTCGAGGGGATGACAAGAAACGGGGCGCCTGATCAAAGGCTGGAGAGGTCGAGAAGTGGTACTCCGCTGCGCTGGGCGGCGGCTGCCTGCGCCGCATCGAAGGTGGCCAGGGGCAGGCGCAGGGAGCGGGCCAGCCACAGGTAGGCGGCGTCGAGCGTGGGCAGGCCGGTGTCGAGCGCAACGTCTAGCACGGCCTTGTGCTGGGCGGGGGCCAGTTCGTGCAGCTCCACACGGTGGCGGATGGCTTCGAGCACGCCCCACAGGCCTTCGACCGATGCGGGCGGGATGCGGCCGCTGTGAACGCCGCTGGAGATGAGGTTGCTGCACTCCCACTGCCAAAGGTTGGGGGCCTGGGGCTCGACTTCGTCGCGGCGGATCAGGGTGTAGAGGCGGCGCGTGTGCTCGCTGGCCGCATCGGGCAGCAGCCAGGCGGCGGTGACGGAGGCGCCGAGGACGAAGGCAGTCATGCCGCAGCCCTGCCCTTGCGGCGCAAGGTGTCGGGAGTGGCCACTTCGCCTGCGGGCCGGATGCTGGCGTGCAAAGCATCCATCTGGCCCAGCTCGCGAGCGATCTGCTCGTCGGTGATGACGGGGCGGCGGCGCACGGGCAGCAGGCGCACGACCTCTTTGCCGTGGCGGGTGATGCGCACTTCCTCGCCCTGCTCGACCAGCTCGATCAGGGCGGAGAACCTGCTTTTGGCTTCGTAGATGCCGACGGACTGCATGGATGCGCGGACCCCAAAAAGAAAAAGTCTGGCCTGAATGGTGAATTCAGACCAGACTATATCATTCTGACCAGATATTTTCAATCAGGCCAGATTGGATCGGCGGTGCTCAGTCAGCCCTGTAGTTGGGGGCTTCCTTCGTAATTTGAACGTCGTGCACGTGGCTTTCGCGGATACCGGCGGTGGTGATCTCCACGAACTCGGCCTTGTTGTTCATGTCGTCGATGGTGGCGCAACCGCAGTAGCCCATGGCGGCGCGCACGCCACCGGCCATCTGGAACACGATGGAGACCATGGAGCCCTTGTAGGGCACGCGGCCTTCGATGCCTTCGGGCACGAGCTTGTCGGCGTTGGGATTGCCGGTGGTCGATTCCTGGAAGTAGCGGTCGGCGCTGCCCTGCTGCATGGCACCGATGCTGCCCATGCCGCGGTAGCTCTTGTAGCTGCGGCCCTGGAACAGGATGACTTCGCCGGGCGCTTCTTCGGTGCCCGCGAACATGCCGCCCATCATGATGGTGCTGGCGCCTGCAGCCAGCGCCTTGGCGATGTCACCGCTGTAGCGCACGCCGCCGTCCGCGATCAGCGGCACGCCCGTGCCCTTGAGGGCGGTGGCCACGCTGTCGATGGCCATGATCTGGGGCACGCCCACACCGGCCACGATGCGCGTGGTGCAGATGGAGCCCGGGCCGATACCGACCTTGACCGCGTCGGCGCCCGCCTCGACCAGCGCCAGTGCGGCCGCGCCGGTGGCGATGTTGCCGCCGATCACGTCGACCTGCGGGTAGTTCTGCTTGACCCAGCGCACGCGCTCGATCACGCCCTTGCTGTGGCCATGGGCGGTGTCGACCACGATGGCGTCCACACCGGCCTTGACCAGGGCTTCCACGCGCTCTTCGGTGCCTTCACCCACGCCGACAGCGGCGCCCACGCGCAGGCGGCCCGAGGGATCGCGGGCGGCGTTGGGGAAGCTGGTTTGCTTGGTGATGTCCTTGACGGTGATCAGGCCCTTGAGCTCGAACGCGTCGTTCACGACCAGGATGCGCTCGAGCTTGTGCTTGTTGAGCAGCGCCTTGGCTTCGGCAGGCGAGGTGCCTTCCTTTTCGTTGACGGTGATGAGCTTCTCGCGCGGGGTCATGATCTGGTGGACCTTGACGTCGTAGCGCGTTTCAAAGCGCAGGTCGCGGCCCGTGACGATGCCCACCACCTTGCCGCCGTCGCACACCGGAAAGCCCGAGATGCCGAGCTGTTCGGACAGCTGCAGCACCTGCAGCACGGTGTGCTCGGGGGTGATGACGACCGGGTCGCGCAGCACGCCGGATTCATAGCGCTTGACCTTGGCCACCTGGGCGGCCTGCTCCTGCGCCGTGAGGTTCTTGTGCACGATGCCGATGCCGCCCTCCTGGGCAATGGCAATGGCCAGGCGCGCCTCGGTCACGGTGTCCATGGCGGCGGACACGAGCGGCAAGTTCAGTTGGATATTGCGGGAGAGTTTCGTCGCGAGGGACGTGTCCTTGGGCAGGACCTGGGAGTACGCTGGCACCAGCAACACATCGTCGAAGGTGAGCGCTTTTCCAAGAAGGCGCATGAGAAAGCTCCAAAAAACGGATTGTACCCGCGTCCGCGGGGCGCCGCAGGGCTCGCGCTCCTTTGCGCACGCACTGGCGGCTGCGTTGCTGCACGGCTAAACTTGCCTGCATGAAATTGCACAAGCTTGTTTTGCTGGCCGTTGCCTGCACCTGGGCCCTGGGTGCCGCTGCCCAATGGCAGTGGATCGACAAGGACGGCCGCAAGGTCTTCAGCGACCGCCCGCCGCCACAGGACATTCCGGAAAAGAGCATCCTCAAGCAGCCAAGCTACGCGGCTGCACGCGTGCCTGCGGCAGCCGCCAGTGCGCCGGAAGCGGCCGATACCCCCGCCTCGGCTGCTGCGCCTGCGGCCGCATCCCCCCGCGCTCCCGCCAGCGCCGCCGGCAAGGACAAGGAGCTGGAAAAGCGCAAGGCTGAAGCAGAGGCCGCCGAAGCCGCCAAGAAGAAAGCCGAAGACGACAGGATCGCCAAGGCCAAGGCAGAAAACTGCACCCGTGCGCGCGCGGCCAAGGCCACTTTCGAGACCGGCGCGCCGATCAGGCAGAGCAATGCACAGGGCGAGCGCGTCTTCCTGGACGAGGCCCAGCGCAATGCAGAGGTCAAGCGCATCGACACGATCATCGCCTCCGACTGCAAACGCTGAGCGGTCATCCGTGGCAAAAAAACGGCGCCTGAGGCGCCGTTTTTGTTTCAATTGGTATCCCGATCAGTAGCCTGACTTGCCGCCCGGCCGCTGCCGCGCGAAGAGGCCCGTGGAACGCGCGCCCTGCCGGGCAAACCGCTCGCGGCGTGCCACCTTGGGGTCCACCTTGAGCTCCCGGTACAACTCCACGCGGTCCCCGTCCTTGAGCAGCGTCGTCTCGGGCATGGCACGGCCCCAGATGCCGCACGCCATGCCCTCGCGCCGCGCAGCCATCTGCCCGGCGGCTTGCAGGGCGTCGGCGAGCGTGCTTCCAGGGTGCAATTGCACAGTGCATTCGCTGACCTGCCGGGGCGCCAGCGAGACCAGCACGGTGATCCGCATCAGAGGGGGTGCGCGCGGGGTTGCGATGTCCGCACCAGCCGGCTCCTCAGCCATACACCTGTTCCGCGCGCTTCACGAAGGCATCGACCATGCTGCCCGCGATGCGGTCGAACACAGGGCCTACCAGCGCCGCCAGGGCCGCGTTGTCAAAACCGTAATTCAGGCTCAACTCCACGCGGCAGGCCCGCTGGCTGCCATCGCCCACGGGGTGAAAAAGCCAGTCGCCGTCGAGCTGCGAGAAAGGCCCCTTGACCAGCCGCATCCGCACGCGCCGGCCTGCCTCATGGGTGTTGTGCGTCACGAAGGTCTGGCGGATGCCGCCAAATGAAATGCCTACCTCGGCGGTCATGCCCTCTGCGGTCTGCTCGAGCACGGCGGCATGGTCGCACCATGGCAGGAACTGGGGGTAGTGCTCCACCCCGGTGACCAGGGCAAACATTTCTTCGGGGCTATACCAGATGAGGACGGACTTGTGGACGGTTTTCATGCAGACGGCGCCTGCACCGGTGCGCGCAAGCCAGAGGAAATTAGAATCGCGGGTGCGAGACGACGACAATTGTAGGGAGGCCTTTTATCTCCCGGTTTGCGCCGCATCTTTTAAAGCGTGTCCTGCGCCTCAAGTACCCGCGTCCGGGTCCAACCTTTCGGGAAAGCCGGGGAAAGGCCCGGCCACGTTGTCGCAGTCCGCTTGCAGTATCGATACTTCGGCGCGTCCTGCGCCCATCTGCCGGGCCTTTCTCCGGTTTTCGCGGGCACGTAAAAGTGCAAACACGCTCTCACCCCATGGCCAAAAAACCAGATCCTACGTCCCGCATTGCCGACAACAAAAAAGCGGCCTTCAACTATTTCTTCGAGGAGCGCCACGAGGCGGGCATGGTGTTGCACGGCTGGGAGGTCAAGGCGCTGCGCGAGGGCAAGGTGCAATTGACCGACGGCTATGTGCTGATACGTGATGGAGAGCTGTACCTGCTCGGTTGCCTGATCAACCCGCTCAAGACGGCCTCGACCCACGTCAACCCCGAATCCGCGCGCACCAAGAAACTGCTGCTCAAGAAGGACGACATCAAGCGCCTGATCGGCAAGGTCGAGCAAAAGGGCTACACGCTGGTGCCATTGAACCTGCACTGGAAGAACGGCTTCGTGAAATGCGAGATCGCCTTGGCCAAGGGCAAGGCCGAGCACGACAAGCGCGACACCATCAAGGACCGCGAAGGCAAGCGCGAGGTCGAGCGCGCCATGAAGAGCAGAAACCGCTAGCCTGCGCGCCATCGCACGGCGGGCTCGGGCCGGGAAGCGCCACATCGATGCCAGCCCGGCCGGTTTTTTTGCGGCGGCGTGGAATAAACCACGGTGCCCATGTGTTTGTCCCGGTGCAAGGCCGCATTCGCGCCGCCTGCACCCACTCTGGAGAAACCCATGAAGAAATTTGTCTCGATGGCGGCAGCATTCATCGCCGTTGCCGGTATGGCGGGCTGTGCCTCCATGGCCGACGCGCCCGTGAAAACCGTGGACGGCGTGCTCGTCGGCGCGGGCGGCATGACGCTCTACACCTTTGACCGCGACGCGGCAGGCAGCGGCAAATCGGTCTGCAACGGGCCCTGCGCCACCAACTGGCCCCCGCTCATGGCCAGCACGGCGCCGGGCGGCGACTACAGCATCGTGACCCGTGATGACGGCAAGACCCAGCTGGCCTACAAGGGCAAGCCGCTGTACTACTGGGTCAAGGACACCAAACCCGGCGACAGGACTGGCGACGGTGTGAACCAGGTCTGGCGCACTGCTCGCCCCTGAGGGCGAGCGCGCCCATCCCACCGCGCCATGAACCGCACCCAGGTTGTCGAGCAGTTGCCAGGCCTGCGCCGCTATGCCCGGGTGCTGACAGGTGACGCCTGGGCGGCCGACGACCTCGTGCAGGACACGCTGGAGCGCGCCTGCAGCAAATGGCTGCTGTGGCGCACCGGCAGCGACCTGCGCGCATGGCTTTTCACGCTCATGCACAACCTCTATCTCAACCAGCGCCGCGCGATGCCCGCGCTGGCGCCGCTGGACATCGAGGACGTCCGCGACCAGTTGCCCGGCGCGCCGGTGCCCTCGGACGACGCGCTGGACCTGGAACGCTGCCTGCAGCGCCTGCCCGCGGACCAGCGGGCCGTGCTGCTGCTGGTGGCCATGGAGGACATGAGCTACGAGGACACGGCCCGCATCCTGGCCGTCCCCGTGGGCACGGTGATGTCACGGCTGTCGCGCGCCCGCGCCCGGCTGCGGGTACTTATGGAGCGCACATCGGTGCCTGCGCCATCCCCCTCACCAGCCACGGCGGCAGCCGCCCCACAGACCCAGTCCCAGCCCCCGGCGCTGCGCCGCCTGAAATGACGACGACCCGCGACACTGCCATGGAACCGCGCTCCCACGCCCCGCCCCTCCCCGAAGACGATCCCGCCTGGCACGCCCTGGCGGACGGCCGCCTCCCGGCCGCGCAGGCCGCAGCCTTGCGCCAGCAACTGGAAGGCAACGAGGCCGCGCGGGATGCCATCGCCCATTGGCAACAGGGGCGCGACCAGCTGCAGGCACTGCACCAGGATCTGCTCCATGCCGCCGTGCCCGATGCGTTGCTGGCCGCTGCGTTGCGCGCCGCGGGACACCAGGAACGGCAGGCACAGTGGTGGCGCTGGGGCGGCCTGGCCGCGTCGGTGCTGCTGGCCTTCGCGCTGGGGTGGGCGGGGCGTGGCCAGTGGGCAGGCGGCCCGGCCCCGGGCCACCAGCCTCTGGCGGGCGATGCGGCAGCGCTGCTGGCCACGGCGCCGGCGCAGCGCTTTGCCCAGCAGGCCGCCGTGGCCCATGCGGTCTACCAGCCGGAGGTCCGCCATCCGGTGGAAGTCACCGCGTCGCAGCAGGAGCATCTGGTGCAGTGGCTCTCCAAGCGGCTGGGCAAGCCGCTGAAGGTGCCCGTGCTCGCCCCGCAAGGCTATGAGCTGGTGGGAGGCCGCCTGCTGCCGGGCGACACCGGGGCGCGTGCGCAGTTCATGTACCAGAATGCTGCGGGCCAGCGCATCACGCTGTACCTGGGCGCACTCGCCCCCACGGCCACCACGGCGCTTTCTCGCCACGGTGCGCCACCGCCGCACGACAACCCGCCCGCCACCACGGCCACGGCGGCAGCGGCCTTCCAGTTCAGGCAGGAAGGCCCCGTGCCCGGTTTCTACTGGACCGAGGGAAGCTTTGGCTACGCGCTCAGCGGACAGCTATCGCGCGCCGAATTGCTCGCGCTGGCCACGGCGGTATACAGGCAACTGCAGCTCTAGTGTCCCGAGTTAGAAATTCGGTTCATAAAGTAACTTCCAACTCGGGACACTAGCGTTCGCACCGGCCTGGGTTCAGGTCAGTTCAATCCAGGTCAGGCCAGGGCCGCCAGCGGGTGCGCGTGCGCGGGCCAGGGGCTGGCGAAGAACGGTGCCACCATCGCGGGCGCCACGTCCTCGATGCGGCCGGGGTTCCACTTCGGCGCATGGTCCTTGTCCACGGCCAGGGCGCGGATGCCCTCCACCGTCTCGCTCTGGCCAGGGCGCAGGAAGAAACAGTGGCGCACCATGTCGCGCTCCATGCGCAGGTCATCGGCCAGGCCCATGCCGCGCGCACGCCGGATCTGCTCGAGCACCACGTGCAGCATCAGCGGCGAGCGCTTGCGCAGCGTGGCCGCCGTGGCACGCGCCCAGTCGGTATCGGCCGCCTCGAGCGCAGCGACGATCTCGCCCACGCTGGGCAACGAGAAATATTGGTCAATCTGGGCTCTAACGCTTGACTGGTGCGCGCTGACAGCTATGAATTTGGAAGCAACGTAGTCACGGACCGCAGGGCCATCCGCAAATCCCCCGGCCCCCAGCGCCTCCCACACGGCGGATTGCTGGTCCGAGGGCAGGCAGCCATCCGCCAACTGGTTTTCGATGGCATCACCCGCGCCGATGGTGTCGCCCGTGAGGGCCAGCCACTCGCCCACGCGACCGGGGCAGCGCGAGAGGAAGTAGCCGCCACCCACGTCAGGGAACAGGCCGATGGCCGTCTCGGGCATCGCCATCTTGGTGCGCTCGGTCACCACCCGCAGCGCTGCCCCCTGGCTGATGCCCATGCCGCCGCCCATCACGATGCCGTCCATGAACGCGATGTAGGGCTTGCCGTAGTTGTGGATCAGGTGGTTGAGCGCGTATTCCTCGGTGAAGAAGTCTTCCAGCAGGGGGTTACCCTGGCTGCCCGCCTGGTGCAGGAAGCGGATGTCGCCGCCCGCGCAGAAGGCACCGAACGGGCCCTCCTTGTTGCTGCCGCGAATCGCCACCGCCAGCACCCGCGCATCGTTCTGCCAGGCCAGCAGGATGCCCATCAGGTCACGCACCATGCCCAGCGACAACGCGTTGAGCGCACGCGGGCGGTTCAGGGTAATGAAGCCAACCTGGCCACGCACTTCGCTCAACACTTCAGACACTACCGTCTCCGTCATTTTTGTTCCTTCCAACCCAACAGTTCATTGAAAACCAGCGCACCGATCACCAGTGCGCCCCCCGTCAGCACTGCCGTGCCGGGCTTTTCGCCCGCGCCCAGCCATGCCAGCAAGATGCCAAAGATCACTTCGAGCAAACCGAGCAGCGCCATCTCGGGCGCCTTGAGCACACGCCCACAGCGCACGGCCAGCACACAAGGAATGGCCAATTGCACCACGCCCAGCAGCGCCAGCAGGGCCAGGTCATGGGCCGACGCCTGAAAAGGCAGCGCCAGCGGCAGCGTGGCCACCACCGAGATCACCGCGCCGACCAGCACCGCGGGCACCAGGTCCACCGCGTGGCCGTGGCGCTGCGAGTGTTGCACCACCGTCCAGTTGATGGCTGCCGCCACGGGCACGCACAGCGCCACCAGCGTACCCGCCAAGGGCAGGCCCGCCATCTGCGAACCATACATCCACGCAATGCCCAGCCCCGCCACGGCAATCGCAGCCCATGTGCGCGGGGCGATGTGGTGGCCGATGAACACCCGTGCGAACAGCGCGGTGAGCAGCGGCCCCACGGCCATCGTGACCAGCACGTTGGCCACCGGCATGAGCACCAGGGCCACCATGAACGCCGTGAACATCACGCTCCAGCACACCCCTGAGATCCACAGCGCATGGCCACCATGGCGCATGGAGGCAAACACCGCCCTGCCCTGCAGCGCCGGCAGGATGACCAGCAGGGACAGCAGTGTGAAAAAGCTGCGCCAGAAGGTCACCTCAAAGCTCGCCGCATGTTCCAGGTGGCGCGTGACCACGCCAGCGATGGACCACATCAGGGTCACCGCCACCATCAGCACCACCGCGCGGGAATGTGTGAGTTTCAACATGGGGTTCGGGTTGCAGACGGAAAAAAGGCCACTGCGCAGCAGTGGCCCTTCCGGGGAAGCTCAGCCTATCAGGACCGGGAAGCGCGCTTGCGCTCGTTCTCGGTCAGGTGGCGCTTGCGCAGGCGCACGGACTTGGGCGTGATCTCGACCAGTTCGTCGTCCTCGATGAATTCCACGCCGTATTCCAGCGTGAGGTCGATCGGGGGCGTGATCTTGATCGCGTCTTCCTTGCCGCTCACGCGGAAGTTGGTCAGCTGCTTGGTGCGCGTGGCGTTCACCACCAGGTCGTTGTCGCGGCTGTGGATGCCGACGATCATGCCTTCGTACACGGGGTCGTTCGCCTTCACGAACATGCGGCCACGGTCGTCCAGCTTGCCCAGGGCGTAGGTGAAGATCTCGCCGTCGTCCATCGAGATCAGCACGCCGTTCTTGCGGCCGCCGATGTCGCCCTTGTGCGGCTCATAGCTGTCGAAGATGTTGCTGATGAGGCCGGAGCCGCGCGTCAGGTTCAGGAATTCGTTCGTGAAGCCGATCAGGCCACGCGCCGGAATGCGGTACTCCAGGCGCACGCGGCCACGGCCGTCCGGCTCCATGTTCACCAGCTCGCCCTTGCGCTCACCCAGGGCCTGCATCACGCCGCCCTGGTGTCCTTCTTCGATGTCAGCCGTCACCAGCTCAATGGGCTCGCACTTCTCGCCGTTGATTTCCTTGAACACCACGCGCGGCTTGGACACGGCCAGCTCGTAGCCTTCACGGCGCATGTTTTCCAAGAGGATGGTCAGGTGCAGTTCGCCCCGGCCCATCACTTCGAAGATGCCTTCCTCGTCGGTCTCGCTCACGCGCAGGGCCACGTTGTGCTGCAGTTCCTTTTGCAGGCGGTCCCAGATCTGGCGGCTGGTCACGAACTTGCCTTCGCGGCCGGCCAGCGGGCTGGTGTTCACGCAGAAATTCATGGTCAGCGTGGGCTCGTCCACCTTGAGCATGGGCAGCGGTGCGGGATTGGCGGGGTCGGTCACGGTCACGCCGATGCCGATGTCTTCAATGCCGTTGATCAGCACGATGTCGCCGGGGCCGGCCATGGGCGTCTGCATGCGGTCCAGGCCCTGGAAGGTCAGCACCTGGTTCACACGGCCCTTGACGGCCTTGCCGTCGGGGCCCTCCATAACGACCACGTCCATCATGGGCTTCAAGGTGCCTTGGCTGATGCGGCCCACGCCGATGCGGCCCACGAAGCTGGAGAAGTCCAGCGCCGAGATCTGCAGTTGCAGCGGGGCAGCCGGGTCGCCCGTGTTCGGGGGCACATGGCTGAGGATGGTGTCGAACAGGGCCGACATGTCGGGGCCCCACTGCTCACCGGGCGCGCCTTCTTCGAGCGACGACCAGCCGTTGATGCCCGAGGCGTACACCACGGGGAAGTCGAGCTGCTCGTCGGTGGCGCCAAGCTTGTCAAACAGGTCGAACGCTGCGTTAACGACCTTGTCGGGGTTGGCACCCGGCTTGTCCACCTTGTTCACGACCAGAATGGGGCGCAGGCCCAGGGCCAGGGCCTTCTTGGTCACGAAACGCGTCTGGGGCATGGGGCCCTCTTGCGCGTCGATCAGCAGCACCACGCTGTCCACCATGGACAGGGCGCGTTCCACTTCGCCGCCGAAGTCCGCGTGGCCGGGGGTGTCCACGATGTTGATGTGCGTGCCCTTCCAGCTCACGGCGCAGTTCTTGGCCAGGATGGTGATGCCGCGCTCTTTTTCGATGGCGTTGTTGTCCATCACGGTATCGACGACCTTTTCGTGGTCGGCGAAGGTGCCGGACTGGCGCAGCAGCTGGTCGACCATGGTGGTTTTGCCATGGTCAACGTGGGCAATGATGGCGATATTGCGGATTTGTTTAGTCATAGTTTTTCCAATATGCCGCTGTGCGCCATGGACGCGGAATGCGGCGTGCTTTCCAAAATTTGTTGAATTTCCAGCGGACTCAGGAGCCTGTCCGGCACCAGCTCCCCGCCCACGATGTGGCCCACCCCCAGCAGCGCCGGGGGATTCTCGCCAAACACCGCCACGGCACTGGCATCGGGCCAGTTGCCACGGCGACGCACGCCCGACAGGAATCGGGCTGCATTCTCACCGTCCAGCGTGACACGCACGTGTTGCGCCAGCAGCGACTCGGGAGCTTCCAGGCTGGCCAGCCGTTCGGCCTCGGGCATGGCTTCCAGCTGTGCCAGCGTGACGCAGCGCTCCACGCCGATCCCGCCGGTATCGATGCGGCGCAGAAAGGTCAGGTGCGCCCCGCAGCCCAGGGCGGCGCCAATGTCTTCCCCCAGGGTACGGATGTAGGTGCCTTTGCTGCAGGTCACTACTATTTTGATAGCGCTTTGCGCCTGATTTGTCTGGACCAGCGTCAATTTCAGTGCGTGAATGACCACGTCGCGCGCCTCGCGCTCCACGGTGATGCCCGCACGGGCGTATTCATACAGCGCCTTGCCATCCTTCTTGAGCGCGCTGTGCATGGGCGGCACCTGGCGGATGGGGCCGGTGAACTGCTGCTGCACCGCCGCCAGACACTCAGGGGTGAGCTGGGCGGGGTCGACATCGCAGCGCTGCACCACATCGCCCTCGGCATCGCCGGTCGTCGTCGTCGCTCCCAGCAGCGCCAGGGCCTCATAGGTCTTGGGCGCGTCGAGCTGCAGCTGGCTGAACTTGGTGGCCGCGCCAAAACACAGGGGCAGCACGCCGGTGGCCAACGGGTCGAGCGTGCCGGTATGGCCCGCCTTTTCGGCGCGCAGGAGCCATTTCGCCTTTTGCAAGGCGTCGTTGCTCGAAAGGCCGAGCGGTTTGTCGAGCAGCAACACCCCATGCACAGGGCGCCGCTGCACCCTGGTGCGTGGCGCTGGCTGCATGGCTAATCCTCTTTTGCGCGGGAAGAGACAGCCTTGGCAATCAAGGCATTCATGTCGGCCGCCCGCTCGGAGGTGCGGTCGAACACGAAGTGCAGCGTGGGCACCGTGTGGATGTGCAGGCGCTTGAACAAGCCGTTGCGCAGGAAACCCGCAGCCTGGTTGAGCGCCGCCTGTGTCTCCACAGGGTCGCCCGTCAGCAGGCTGAAGAACACCTTGGCATGTGCGTAGTCCGGAGTCACCTCCACGCCCTGCAGCGTCACCATGCCCACGCGCGGGTCTTTCAACTCGCGCGCGATCAGCTCCGTCAGATCGCGCTGGATCTGGTCGGCGACCTTGAAGGCGCGGTTGGGGGTGGAAGATTTCTTCGCAGCCATGTCGTCGTCACCGATGCCTTACAGCGTCCGCGCGATTTCCTTGATGTCAAAGAATTCGAGGTGATCGCCTTCCTTGATGTCGTTGTAGTTCTTGAGCTTGATACCGCACTCGAAGCCTTCCTTGACATCCTTGACATCGTCCTTGAGGCGCTTGATCGAATCGACTTCGCCCGTGTAGACCACCACGTTGTCGCGCAGCAGGCGGAAGCGTGCGTTGCGATGGACCATGCCCGAGGTGATGTACGAACCGGCAATCGTGCCGATCTTGGTGGCCACGAACACCGTGCGGATCTCGGCCGTGCCGATGATCTCCTCGCGCTGCTCGGGGGCCAGCATGCCGGACATGGCCACGCGCAGCTCGTCCACAGCGTCGTAAATGATGCTGTAGTAGTGCAGATCGACGCCATTGCCCTCGGCCAGCTTGCGCGCACCGGCATCGGCCCGCACGTTGAAGCCGATCACGATGGCCTTGGAGGCGATCGCCAGGTTGATGTCCGACTCGCTGATGGCGCCCACGGCGGCGTACACCAGTTGCACCTTGACTTCGTCGGTCGACAGCTTGAGCAGCGACTGCGCCAGCGCTTCCTGCGAACCCTGCACATCGGCCTTGACGATGATGGGCAGCATCTTCACTTCGCCTGCCGTCATGTCGGCGAACATGTTCTCCAGCTTCGCAGCCTGCTGCTTGGCCAGCTTGGTGTTGCGGAACTTGCCGGCACGGTAGGTGGCGATTTCGCGGGCACGGCGTTCGTCCGTGAGCACCATGAATTCGTCGCCGGCCTGCGGCACTTCCGTCAGGCCCTGGATTTCCACCGGGATCGACGGACCCGCCGTCTTGGCCACCTTGCCGTTTTCGTCCAGCATGGCGCGCACGCGGCCATAGGTCTGGCCTGCCAGCACGATGTCGCCCACCTTGAGGGTACCGGACTGCACCAGCACGGTCGCCACGGGGCCGCGGCCCTTGTCGAGCTGCGCTTCGATCACGAGGCCCTTGGCCAGCGAATCCACCGGCGCCTTGAGTTCCAGCACTTCGGCCTGCAGCAGCACCTGCTCGAGCAGCGTGTCGATGCCCATGCCGGTCTTGGAAGACACGGGCACGAACGGCGAATCGCCACCGTATTCTTCCGGCACCACCTCTTCGACCACCAGCTCCTGCTTGACGCGGTCTGGGTTGGCATCGGGCTTGTCGGCCTTGGTGATGGCCACCACGATAGGAACACCAGCCGCCTTGGCGTGCTTGATGGCTTCCTTGGTCTGGGGCATGACGCCGTCATCGGCCGCCACCACCAGGATCACGATGTCCGTGGCCTGGGCACCGCGGGCACGCATGGCCGTGAAGGCCTCGTGACCCGGGGTGTCGAGGAAGGACACCATGCCGCGCGGTGTTTCCACGTGGTAGGCACCAATGTGCTGCGTGATGCCGCCGGCTTCGCCCGCAGCGACCTTGGCGCGGCGGATGTAGTCCAGCAGCGAGGTCTTGCCGTGGTCGACGTGGCCCATGACGGTCACGACCGGGGCGCGCGGCAACAGCTCTGCGTTCTGCTGCGTCGAATCGTCGTCGGTGAAGGCTTCCGGATCGTCCAGCGCCGCCACCACCGCCTTGTGGCCCAGCTCTTCCACCACGATCATGGCGGTGTCCTGGTCCAGCGGCTGGTTGATGGTGACCATCTGGCCCATCTTCATCAGCGCCTTGATCACTTCGGACGCCTTGATCGACATCTTGTGGGCCAGCTCTGCCACCGTGATGGTCTCGGGCACATGCACTTCAATGATGCGCGCCTCGACCGGTGCGGACTGCTGGTGGTCGTCGCGATGGTCGCGGTTATCACCACGGCGGCCACGCGGGCCACCACGCCAGTTGTTGCGGCCGACACCGCCGCTGCTGTCGCCGCGGGTCTTGATTTCCTTCTTCTTGGCGGTGTCATTGGCCCAGCTGGAGGACAGCTTGGCCGACTTCACTTCCTTGCCGGCGCCGGGCGCGCCTGCGCCGGCGGCGGCCGGAGCCCCCGCACGCGCCACACCCGTGCCCACGGCCGGCTTGTGCAGCGTGCCCTTCTTGGCATCGCCCACCGCGGCGGGCTTGGCCACGGGCTTGGGTTCCTCGGGCTTCTTGGCCACCATGACCGCCTTCTTGGGCGTGGCCATCATGGAGCGAATGGCCGCGGCCTCGGCTTCGGCCTTGCGGCGGCGGGCATCCAGATCGGCCGCACGCGCGGCTTCCTCGTCGGAGCGGGCCTTGGACTCGGCAGCAGCCTTTTCGCGCGCTTCGGCCTGGGCGGCGCTGCGCGCAGCGGTTTCAGCGGCCTGCTCGCGGGTCGCTTCCTGCTTGACAGCAGAGGCCTGGGCCTTCTTTTCGGCTTCCTGCGCAGCGTAGGCGGCAGCACGCTCCTCGGCTTCGCGTTCGCGCTTTTCACGGGCTTCGCGTTCAGCGCGCTTCTCGGCCAGCTCCGCCTCCTGGCGGCGGATCAGCTCGGCCTGGCGGCGCGCTTCTTCCTCGCGGCGGGACAGCTCGAGATCCTCGCTGGAAACAGCAGCCTCCTGCGCCGCCACGGGCGCATGGGTTTCGGCAGACGCCTCGGCACCTTCGTCGCGCTGGATGAACGTGCGCTTCTTGCGCACTTCCACCTGGATCGTGCGGGCCTTGCCCGTGGCATCGGCCTGCTTGATCTCGCTGGTGGACTTCTTCACCAGCGTGATCTTCTTGCGGTCAGCCGAAGCCGTGCCATGGCTGGCCTGCAGATAGGCAAGCAGCTTTTGCTTGTCCGACTCGGTCAACGCGTCGGAGGGGGCAGCCTTGCCCACGCCGGCAGCCTTGAGCTGGTCGAGCAGGGTTTCAGGCGATTTTTTGAGTTCGGTTGCAAACTCGGCGACAGTATTACTGGACATATGTGGTTCGTGCCTCCCTGACCTTTACTCTTGCCCCGCGAACCAGTGTTCGCGCGCCTTCATGATCAAGGCTTTGGCTTCTTCTTCAGACTGTCCGGTCAGGTCGGTCAGTTCATCAATGGCCAGATCGGCCAGGTCGTCACGTGTATGCACACCGCCTTCAGCCAACTTGGCAATCAGCTCGGGGGTGAGGCCTTCGAGGTCGCGCAGGTCCTGGGAGACCTCTTCCACGCTTTCCTCGCGGGCGATTTCCATCGTGAGCAGCGCATCCTTGGCGCGGGCGCGCAGCTCGTTGACGGTGTCTTCGTCGAAGCTTTCGATCTCCAGCATTTCCTGCAGCGGCACATAGGCCACTTCTTCGAGGCTGTTGAAGCCTTCGGAGATCAGGATGTCGGCGATTTCCTCGTCCACATCCAGCTTTTCCATGAACAGCTTGCGGGCCGTGTCGGTCTCGTTGGCCTGCTTCTGCGCGCTTTCGGCGGCGTCCATGATGTTGATCTTCCAGCCGGTCAGATCGGACGCCAGGCGCACGTTCTGGCCGCCGCGGCCGATGGCGATGGCGAGGTTTTCCTCGTCCACCACGACGTCCATGGCGTGCTTTTCCTCATCGACCACGATGGAGGACACGTTGGCCGGTGCCAGCGCGCCGATCACGAACTGGGCGGGGTCTTCTGACCACAGCACGATGTCCACGCGCTCGCCGGCGAGTTCGTTGGTCACCGCGTTCACACGGGTGCCGCGCACGCCGACGCAGGTGCCGATGGGGTCCACGCGCTTGTCGTGCGACAGCACGGCGATCTTGGCACGCGAGCCGGGGTCGCGGGCGCAGGACTTGATCTCCAGCAGGCCCTGCTCGATCTCGGGCACTTCCTGACGGAAGAGCTCGATCATGAACTCGGGGGCCGAGCGCGACAGGATGATGGGCGCGCCGCGCAGGGTCAGGTCCACTTCCATGATCATGGCCCGCACGCGGTCGCCGCTGCGCAGGTTTTCCTTGGGGATCATCTCGCTGCGGCGCAGGCGGCCTTCCACACGGCCGGACTCGACAATGATGTCGCCCTTGTCCATGCGCTTGACGGTGCCGGTGAAGATGCGCTCGCCGCGCGACATGAAGTCGTTGAGCAGCATTTCGCGCTCGGCGTCACGGATCTTCTGCAGGATGACCTGCTTGGCGGCCATGGCGCCGATGCGGCCGATCGGCACGGACTCGACACCCTCTTCGATGTACTCGCCGACTTCGATGTCGGGAATGCGGTCCTTCGCATCCATCAGCAGCTCTTCGGCTTCGGGATTCTGCAGGCCCGCGTCATCGGGCACGACCAGCCAGCGGCGGAAAGTCTCATAGTTGCCGCTGTCGCGATCGACGGACACGCGAATGTCCACCTCGCCCTGGTACAGCTTCTTGGTAGCCTGGGCCAAGGCCGACTCCACGGCGCCCAAGACCACATCACGCTCAACGTTCTTTTCGCGCGAAATGGCCTCAACCAACATCAACAATTCGCGATTCATGCGACGACTCTCCTGTTTCAATCACCCGAGGGCAGGGTCCGCGCGCTGCGGCCACCCACCCCAATTCATTCAGCCACTCAGGCGGACGCCGGCCCGGCCTTGCCTCCACGCCCCTTGAAATCCACGATGGGCGCCAGACGGACGTCCCGCACCTCATCCAGGGTAAAACCCAGCGCCTGCAGCGGCG
This sequence comes from Acidovorax sp. GW821-FHT10E04, assembly GCF_059415185.1. Lineage (NCBI taxonomy): Bacteria > Pseudomonadati > Pseudomonadota > Betaproteobacteria > Burkholderiales > Comamonadaceae > Acidovorax > Acidovorax sp. GW821-FHT10E04. The sequence continues at coordinate 662,368 of NZ_JBWKMT010000002.1, read as the reverse complement.
CCGGAACGCGTTTCTTGCTCACCTTCTGGCCCGGCTTGACCGGCGGCTCGTCGCTCCAGACGATCTGCCAGCCTCCAGCTTCGGCCCGCTCCAGCGTGCCGCGAAATTTCTTGCGGGTGGCATTGACCTGCCCCGCCGCTGCGGCGCCGATGGGCGCCTTCAGGGTGATGTCGATGACCGAGCCCTCGAAGCGCACGAAGTCCTGCTCGTGGCGCAAGGGGCGGTCGATACCGGGGGAAGACACTTCCAGGCGCTTGTACTCGACGCCATCGACCTCCAGCGCAAATTGCAGCTGGCGCGTGACCTTTTCGCAGTCTTCGACGGTGACAAACTGATCCAGCGCCGGGACCGGCGCGTCGGCGGGCGGCTGCACCCAGGGCAAGTCAACGGTGATGCGCAGCAGACCACCGGCAGAGCGTTCGATCTCCACCAGGTCATATCCCAGGCCCGTCACAATTTGTTCAACGACTTGCTGTAATGCCACGTGTTCAGTTCAATCCCGGAAAACAACACGACTGACGCAAATCGGGATCCGGCGAGTCGCCGACCCCATGGTGGGAGCACTTCCTGTGCGCCCTTGTTTGCGTAAGTCCAAAACAAAAAACCCGATAACCCCCGGAGACCTTCCCCGACAGCTTCGAGCTCCAAAAGCATTCGACCAAAAAAAACGGGCGGTTGGTACCCGCCCGTTTGGTCGTGAGATTCATATTGTAGCGTGTAACGCCTTGATTTGCAAAGATGGACTGTGGTCAAACTGCCTTCTGAACCCGCCGGCAGGGGCCCCGCCGGCACAAAAATCCGGCGCCTGCGCGGCCAGCGGCGCTTCCGGCAGAAAGGTGCGCTGCTGCGCCCCGCCCGCCCAGCCGATTTGTCCTCGTCGTCCTAGTCGTCCTGGGCGCCGCGCGCCGCGCGCACGCGCTCGAACACGCCCTGCGCCTCGCCACCGGCCGCCGAGGCATTGCGCGCGCCCGCCTGCAGGCTGCCCAGCAACCGGGCCAGCACTGGCGCCTGCGGCAGCAGCGGCCCCAGAAAAAGCGCGCTGGTGCCGCGGCCGATCAGCAGTGTGGGAAAAGTCTCCACATCCAGGTCCCCCGCGATCTCGGACTCGTCCTCGATGTCCACCCATTCGAACCGCACCCCGGGGTTCGCCCGGGCCAGTTCGTCGAACAGGGGGCGGTAGTCGCGGCAGGTGCCGCACCAGCCCGCGCACAGGCATACAGCCCACCAACCGCCAGCGGCGGCCTGCGGGGGCGCCCCTGAGGCGGGATCGGGCAACACGGCCGGACTTTCCATCAGCGTAACTCCTGGGTCATTCCGGCCGGGGAACCCCTGCGGCCCTGCGCAGAGGCCCTCCCGGGGCCGGGTCTGGGTCTACATGCCGCGCCGCTCGCGGGCGCGGTAGACCTCGATGGTACCCACACCGGGCGCCTGGTTGCCCCAGCTGTTGCGCACGAAGGTGGCGACCGCCGCCACTTCCTCGTCCGACAGGGTCTGCTGGAACGGGGGCATGCCGTGCGGACGCGGGTTGCCGGCGGTGGCGGGCAGGTAGCCGCCCTGCAGCACCACGCGCACCAGGTTGGTGGGATCGGCCAGCGTGACCGCGCGGTTGCCGGCCAGAGCGGGGAACGCCCCAGGCTCGCCCTGCCCCGCGTCGCCATGGCATTGAGCGCACTGCTGCTCATACACCTTCGCGCCCCGGGACATGGCCGCGGAGGGCGGCGCGGGCGGCGTTGCGGGCGCGGGGCCGCCCTGCTGCGGCAAGGCCTGCAGGTACACCGCCATGGCGCGCGCATCGGCATCGGTCAGGTACTGCGTGCTGCGGAACACCACCTCGGCCATGGGGCCCAGCACCGAGCCGTGCGGGGCCACCCCGGTTTGGAGCAAGGCCACCACGTCCTCGGCGGGCCATTCCTTGACGCCCGCCTCGGCCGCCGCGTTGAGCGCGGGGGCATACCAGTTCTGCACGGGAATCAGCCCGCCGGTGAAGGCCTTGGCATCCGTGGTGGCGCCCAGCGCGTTGCGTGGCGTGTGGCAGGCGGTGCAATGGCCCAGGCCGTTGACCAGGTAGGCGCCCCGGTTGTACTCGGCCGTCTGTACGGGCTCGGGCCGGGGTGTGCCCGGGGTGAAAAACAGCGCGCGCCACACGCCCAGCGCCGCCTGCGTGTTGTACGGGAAACGCAGCGCATGCGCCCGGTTGGCTTCGGCGGCGGCGGGCACGCTTTGCAGATAGGCAAAGATGGCATCGGAATCCTCGCGCGTGACCTGGGTGTAGTTGGGGTACGGGAAGGCGGGGTACAGCAGGCGCCCGTCCTTGCTGCGGCCATGGTGCATGGCGCGCCAGAACTCGGCCGAGGTCCAGCTGCCGATGCCCTGCGCCTTGTCGGGCGTGAGGTTGGAGCTGTGCACCACGCCGAACGGCGTCTCGATGCCGCGCCCGCCCGCGAACGGCGCGCCGCCCTGGGTGGTGTGGCAGGCCATGCAGTTGCCGACACGGGCCAGGTACTCGCCGCGCGCCACCAGCGCGGGCGTGCCCTGCAGCGTCTCGGCGCCGGGCAGCGGCTCTTCGCCGCGCAGGTTCAGGGTGACCAGTGCGGCGGCCGTGATGCCCAGGGCGGCCAGCACGGAAGAAATCGTCCAGAGGATGCGTTTCATGGATGACATCCCTCTCAGCGCGCCGCGCCGGAAGCGGCCGCCACGGGCACCTCGGCCACGCCGCCGCAACGCGCGGGCATGGCGGCGGGCAGCGTGCGGGCGGGTTTGCCGCCCCCTGCCACGGGCTGGGCGGCCAGCCAGGCGGACACGGCGCTCACATCGTCGGGCGTGAGCTGGCGGGCGATGTCGGCCATGCAGTCGGGCGCATGCGCGCGGCGCTGGCCGGTCTTCCAGGCGCCCAGCTGGCTGTTGAGGTAGTCGCGCGGCAGGCCCAGCAGGCCCGGGATGGACGGCGCCACGCCCGTCATGGCGCTGCCGTGGCACGACACGCAGGCCGGAATGCGGCGCGCGGTATCGCCCTGCTGCACCAGCTGGCGCCCCTGCTCCAGCGCGGCGGCCGGCGCCTGGGGTGCGGGCGGCGGCGGGTACGGCAGGTCCTGCGCGGCAAAGTGCTCGGCCATTTCACGCAGGTAGTCGTCCGTCAGGTGCTCGATGAGGTAGGTCATCTGCGGATAGCTGCGCCGCCCGTCGCGGAAGTTGAGCAGCTGGTTGGCCAGGTAGCCGGCCGGCTTGCCGGCGATGCGCGGAAAGTAGCCGTCGGGCGTGGCGCGGCCTTCCTTGCCGTGGCAGGCCGTGCAGGCCAGCACGCGCGAGGACATCGACGAGGCGGACACCGTGGCGGACGGGGCCGCCGCAGGGCTAGGCACGGGCTGGGCCCAGGCGCCAGCGCTCCACGCCAGCGCCATCGCGGCAGAAGCGCCGGCCAGGCGGGAAACAGGACGCAGCAGGCTGCGCAGGCAATCGATCATGGGGTTTTATCAGTAGGGAAGCGGCCGGCCCGCACACATCGCGACGGACACCAGCACATGCCGCCACTCTACGCCCCGCCCCAAAAACAGTACAGATTCAGTTTCTAGTTAAAAATACAGATCAGTTTGCCCTGGATCAACCCCAGCCCCCATGAAACGCTACGAACGCCACGCCGACGCCATTGCCCAGCTCATCCACAGCGGCGCGCTGCGCCCGGGCGACCGCGTGCCCTCGGTGCGCGAGGCCAGCCGCACGCGCGGCATCAGCCCATCCACCGTGTTCGAGGCGTACTACCTGCTGGAGGCCCAGGGCCTGATCCATGCGCGCCCGCGCTCGGGCTACTACGTGAGCGCCCGGCTGCCGGCCGCCGAGTCCCGGCCCGCCGAGCCCCTGCCCTCGCAGCCGGCGCACACCTCCACCGGCGTGGCCATCAGCGACCTGGTGTTCGAGGTGCTGGGCCTGGCGCGCGACCGCGACCTGGTGCCCCTGGGCTCGGCCTTCCCGGGGCTGGAGCTGTTTCCGCTGGAGCGCCTGGCGCGCTGCCTGGGCAGCGGCATGCGCAAGCTCGACCCCTGGAGCATCGTGCAAAGCCTGCCTCCCGGCGACGAGCGCCTGCGCCAGCAGATCGCGCTGCGCTACGGCCTGCACGGCATGGCCGTGGACGCGCAGGAGATCATCATCACCAACGGCGCGATGGAGGCGCTCAACCTCTGCCTGGAGGCCGTCACCCGCCCCGGCGACGTCGTGGTGGTCGAATCGCCCACCTTCTACGCCGCGCTGCAGGCGCTGGAGCGTCTGAACCTGCAGGCGCTGGAGGTGGCCACCCACCCGCGCGACGGCATCGACCTGACCGCGCTGGCCGAAGCCCTGGCGCGCCAGCCCCCGCACCAGCCCGTCAAGGCCTGCTGGCTGATGCCCAGCTTCCAGAACCCGCTGGGCAGCCTGATACCCGAGGACAAGAAGCGCGAACTCGTGGCCCTGCTCGCGCGCCACCAGATCCCGCTGATCGAGGACGACGTGTATGGCGAACTGCACTTCGCCCCCCACCGCCCGCCCCCGGCCAAGGCCTTTGACGGCGAAGGCCTGGTGATGCACTGCAGCTCGTTCAGCAAAAGCCTGGCACCCGGCTACCGCGTGGGCTGGGTGGCGGCGGGCCGCTTTGTCACGGCGGTGCAGCGCCTCAAGCTCATGACCACGCTCTCGGCCGCCACGCCGTCGCAGCAGGCGTTGTCCGAGTACCTGGCCCAGGGCGGCTACGACCGGCACCTGCGCCAGCTGCGCCGCAGCCTGGCGCAGCAGCAGGCGACGGCGCTGGCGGCGGTGGCCCGGCATTTCCCACCGGGTACGCGGGTCGCGCAGCCCGAGGGCGGGTACTTCCTGTGGGTGGAGCTGCCCCCGCAGGTCGATGCCCTGCAACTGCACCGCCAGGCACTGCAGCAGGGCATCAGCCTGGCACCAGGACAGATCTTTTCGGCGGACCGGCGCTTTGCGAACTGTGTGCGCATCAACTACGGGCACCCCGCGCAAAGCCGCTTTGAAGCCGCCCTGGCTACCGTGGGCGCCCTGGCCTCGGCGATGGCACGAGAGGCGTCCGCTCCCAAGAAGCTATCAAAACAGTAGCTGCCAGCGCTTACACATCAGGCGCTTGCGGTCAGTTTCTCCAAAAACTCCCCTTCCCCGGGGTTCCCTGGCCTCCAGGGCACCCGCCTTGCGGCGCATGCCCTTGCTTGCAGCAAACTGACATGCCGCCGCCGCGTTGGAAAGGCCCAACCTCGGGTTCTCCCGCCCTCGGCACAGCTCTTGCAACGGCATACTGGCGGCCGTCCGCAGCCGGGGCAGCGCTACCAGCCTGGCCCCGCGAGGCCTTTTCCACCCCACCCGACGCCCACCATGGCAGCACCCCAGCATGTCCCGTTCCTGACCGTGGAAGATGAAGACGACTGGGTCGTCTCGTTCGCGCTGGGCCCCGTGGGAGCCAGCCGCCTCACGCTCACGCGCACGCCCCACCTGGAATTCATGCTGCGGCCCGAACAGCGCGGCGTCTCCGTGGGCGGCGTGGAGGCGGGCCAGCGCGCCACCCTGCTGGTGGCCGTGCAATGGGGGCACAAGTGCGTGGACGTGGTGTCCACCGCCAGGCGCTACAGCCTGGACATCAGCAAGGTCGATGCCGCCACGCGCACCGCCGCGCTGCGCGTGCTGGGCAAGATGAACTTCGACCAGCGGTTCCAGTTGGCCAACGCCCAGTAAGCCGCCGTGCGGGCGACCGCACGGGTTCGCCGGGTCGCCTCAGGCCACCAGCGGGTCGAGCGGCCGCACTACCCGGCACGGGTTGCCCGCCGCCAGCACCCGCGCCGGCACGTCGCGGGTGACCACGCTGCCCGCGCCGATCACCGCACCATCGCCAATCGTCACGCCGGGGCAGATGATCGCGCCGCCGCCAATCCACACGTCCTCGCCGATGGTCACGGGCAGGCACAGCTCGACGCCGGTCGCGCGCTCTTCGGGCGACAAGGGGTGCAAGGCGGTGTAGATCTGCACGCCCGGCGCGCACAGCGTGCGGGCCCCGATGCGCACTGGCGCGCCGTCGAGCACCACGCAGTTGAAGTTGAAGTACACGCCTTCACCCAGAAAAATGTTGTAGCCGTAGTCGCAATGAAACGGTGGCGTGATCTGCACGCTGCCGGGCTGGCCCGGCAGCAGCTGCGCCTGCAGGGCTTGCAGCGCGGCAGCATCCGCCGCAGGCGCGTGGTGGATGGCGTGGCACAACTGGCGGGCGCGCAGGCGGTCGGCCACCAGCTGCGGGTCGGCGGCCATGTATGGCGCGCCGGAGATCATCTTGTCTTTCTCGGAGGTCATCGGGTGATTCTGCCCTGTGCCATCCCCCTCCACCGGCCCGCCCGCCTACCCAGCCAGCGCCGTCCACTTGCGCTCGCTCGCGGCAGACTCCACCACCTTCTCGATGAAGCGCACGCCCTCGGCCCCGTCTTCCACGCGCGGGTAGTCGGCCTCCAGCGCGCTGGCGGTTCTGCCTGACGCCCGGGCGCGGATGTCCGCCGCCACGCCCAGGTAGACGTTGGCAAAGGCCTCGATGAAAGCCTCCGGGTGCCCGGCCGGAATGCGCCCCGCGCGCAACGCCGATTCGCTCAGCCAGGGCGAGCCGCGCGTGAGGATGCGGCGCGGCCCGTCCACCGGCGAATGCACCAGGTGGTTCGGGTCCTCCTGCCGCCACACCAGCGTGCCCAGCGTGCCGGACACCTGCAGGCGCACATCGTTCTCCAGCCCCGCCGCCACCTGCGACGCGACGATCACGCCGCGTGCGCCGCCGGCATAGCGCAGCAGCAGCTGCGCATCGTCGTCCAGCTGGCGGCCCGCGCCGAAGGTGGTGAGGTCGGCGCACAGCGCCTCGGGCCGCTGGCCGGTGACGGTGGCGGCCAGGTTCTCGGCGTGCGATCCGATGTCGCCCATGGTGCCCACCGCGCCGCTGCGCGCGGGGTCCAGCCGCCAGTCGGCCTGCTTGTTGCCGCCGCCCTGCTCCACCGCCGTGGCCAGCCAGCCCTGGTTGTATTCCACGGTGACCTTGCGCAGCACGCCCAGGGCGCCGCTCTGCACCAGATGGCGCGCCTCGCGCACCATCGGGTAGCCGGTGTAGTTGTAGGTCACGCCGAACACGGTGCCTGCCTTCTTCACGGCGGCCACCAGCTCATCGGCCTGCGCGCTGGTGTGCACCAGCGGCTTGTCGCACACCACATGAAAGCCCGCCTGCACAAACGCCAGCGCCACCGGGTGGTGCACATGGTTGGGGGTGACGATGCTCACCAGGTCGATGCGGTCGCCCGGGCTGCGGCGCAGCTCGTCGGCCAGCAGGTCTTGCCAGGTGCCGTGGTTCCGCTCGGTCGCCAGTCCCAGCTCGGCGCCGGATGCGCGGGCGCGCTCGGGCGATGACGACAGCGCGCCCGCCACCAGCTCGAACTGGCCGTCGAGCGCCATGGCCTTGCGGTGCACCGCGCCGATGAAGGCGCCGTGGCCACCGCCCACCATGGCGCAGCGGAGCTTTCTTTCACTGGACATACGAAAAGCCTTTGCTCGCTGTGTGTTGTTGTTATCGGTTTTATGGACGGAGCGCGGCTAGGCCTGCTTGTCCCGTGCAAAGACGGCATCGAATGCGCCCGCCGCGGGCTTGAAGTCGAGCCGCTTGCAGAACGCCGCGCTCTCCGTGGCGCCGTGCACGCGGTCCATGCGGCTGTCTTCCCACTCGACCGAGAGCGGGCCCTGGTAGCCGATGTCGTTGAGCGCGACGATGATGGATTCGAAATCGATCATCCCGCGCCCCACGCTGCGAAAGTCCCAGTGGCGCCGCGCATCGCCAAAGCTGGTGTGGCCGCCGAACGTGCCCACCGTGCCGTCGCCCTTGCCCCACCACACGTCCTTCATGTGGGCGTTGTAGATGCGGTCGGCAAACTGGCGGATGAACTTGATGTAGTCCACGCCCTGGTAGGCCAGGTGGCTGGGGTCGTAGTTAAAGCCGAACCGCTTGTTGCCGCCCACTGCAGCAATCGCCCGCTCGGCCGAGGCGATGTCGAACGCGATTTCGGTGGGGTGCACCTCCAGCGCGAAGTTGATGTCATGCTCCTCGAACACATCGAGGATGGGGCCGAAGCGGTCTGCGAAGTCCACGAACCCCTTGTCCCAATACGCCTGCGTGGTGGGCGGAAACGCGTAGATCGAATGCCACACCGACGAGCCCGTGAAGCCCGTGATCGTCTTCACGCCGAACTTCGCGGCAGCACGCGCCGTATCGGCCAGCTCGGCGGCGGCGCGCTGGCGCACGCCCTCGGGCTCGCCGTCGCCCCACACATGCGGCGGCAGGATGGACTGGTGGCGCTCGTCGATCAGGTCGCACACGGCCTGGCCCACCAGGTGGTTGCCGATGGCAAAGCACTGCAGGCCGTGCTGGGCCAGCAGTGCGTGTTTGTCCTTGACGTACTGGGGCGTCGACAGCGCCTCCTGCACGTTGAAATGGTCGCCCCAGCAGGCCAGCTCCAGGCCGTCGTAGCCCATGCTGCGTGCCAGCGGCGCGAGTTCTGCCAGCGGCAGGTCGGCCCATTGGCCGGTGAAAAGGGTGACGGGTCTTGGCATGGCGGCTCCCAAGGGGCGTGGGGTTGTAGGTGCGAAGCGGCAAGCAGCTATATTTTCAATAGCTGCTTGCGCTTTATGGATAAGCGCTAGAGGCCTATTTGACTCAAAAACACCATCAGAATGGCGAGTCTGGGAAGTAGAAACTCTTCGCGTTCTCTTTGGTGATCAGCACCGACGGGATGATCGTCGTCGCAGGCAGCTTCTCGCCCTTGATGCGCGCCTCGGCCGTCAGCTTGATCGAGTCGTAGATGAACTTGGGGCTGTACGACACGTTGGCCTGGATCAGCGGGTTGCTGCCGTCGGCCAGCGTCTTGATCATGCCCTTGGCACCCGCGCCGCCGAACACCAGCTTGATGTCCTTGCGCTTGGCCTGCTCGATGGCCTTGAGCACGCCCACGGCCATGTCGTCGTCGGCCGCCCACACCGCGTCGATCTGCGGGAAGCGGGTCAGGTAGTCCTGCATCACCTTGAAGGCATCGTCACGGTTCCAGTTGGCGTACTTGGCGTCCAGCAGCTTGATGTCGGGGTGGTTCTTCAGCACCGCGTTGAACGCGTCCATGCGCTCGTTGTCCAGCGTGGTCGCAATGCCGCGCATGGCCACCACGTTGCCCTTGCCGTTCAGCGCCTTGGCGATGTACTCGGCCGGAATCTTGCCAAACGCGGTGTTGTCACCGGCCACATACGCATCTTGCGCGCTGGTGTCGGTCAGGCCACGGTCCACCACCGTCACGTACACACCCTTGGCCTTGACCTGGGCCACGGGCTTGGTCAGCGCCGCCGATTCGAACGGGAAGATGACCAGGGCGTTGATCTTGTTCACCGTGACCAGGTCCTGCAGTTGGTTGGCCTGCTCGGGCGCGCCGCCTGCGGTCTTGACGATGACCTGCAGGCCGGGGTGGGCCTTCTCCAGGTCCTTCTTGGCCTGGTTGGCCCAGTACACGATGCCGCCCGTGAAGCCGTGCGTGGCCGACGGAATGGCGACGCCCACCACCGTCTTGTTGGCCTGCGCCATGGCGGGGCCGGCGAACGCCAGCGCTGCGGCGGCGCCCACGGCCGAGAGGGCCAGGCGGCGGGTGAAGGAAGAAGTTGTCTTGCTATTCATGATGCGTTGTCTCCTGTTGCTATTGCTTTGCTGAAAAATGGCCATGAAAGCCTGGCCGACTGGGGAACACCTTGGAAAAATAAATACGCGCAAAGAGTGGGTGGAAAACTCGAAGTTGTTCCGACCCCTGCGTCACCTCTTGCCGCGCTGCATAAAGGCCACGGCAATGATCACGAAGCCCTGCACCGCCGCATTCAGGTACACGCTGATGATGCTGGTCAGGTTCAAGATATTGCTGATCACCGACAGCAGGATCGCCCCCACCACCGTGCCGGTGATGCTGCCCGCCCCGCCCTTCAACACCGTGCCGCCCACGATGACGGCGGCAATCGCCTCCAGCTCCCACAGCAGCCCCGTGGTGGGCGATGCGGACCCCAGGCGCGGCACGTACAGCAGCGTGGCAATGCCCACGCACACGCCGAGCAGCATGTACGTCAGGATCTTGATCTTGTGCACGTCCACCGCCGCGTACTGCGCCACCTGCTCGTTGGAGCCGATGGCCTGCACATAGCGGCCATAGGCCGTGCGGTTCAGGATCACGCCGCCGATGACAGCGACCAGCAGGAAGATCCACACCGGGATCGGCACACCCAGCAGGTTGGCGTAATACACCGGGCTGTAGATGTCCGACAGGTCGTTCTCGAGCGTGATGGCGCCGCCGTTCGAGAAATACGTGAGGTACGCGCGGAAGATGCCCAGCGTGCCCAGCGTCACGATGAAGGGCTCGATGCGCCCCTTGGTGATGAGCAGGCCGTGCACCAGCCCAAACACCGCGCCCAGCACCACGGCCAGCAGCATGCCCACCACCACGGCCGCCATGGGCGAGCCCAGCACGGGCGCCATCGCGTTCATGAACAAGATGACCGAGCCTGCGATCAGCGCCGCCATCGACCCCACCGACAAATCGATGCCGCCAGAGATGATCACAAAGCACATCCCCACCGCGATGATGCCGATGAAGGCCGTGCGCGTGAGCACGTTCATCACGTTGTCGTAGGTGGCGAAGTTGCTGTTGAGCAGCGTGCCGGCAATGCACAGCAGCACCAGCCCGATGACCGGGCCCAGCCCGTGCAGCTTGCCCCACCAGGCCGTGGCGCCGCCGTGGCGGCCTGCACCAGGTACAGCGGTTGCTGCGGCAGCCGCTGCGGTGGATGCGTTTTCAGCGGGTACCTGTGGCATGTGCGATCAACTCCTCTTCGGTCAAATGTGGTTCTTGCAGCGTGGTCTGCAGCCGCCCGGCGCGCATCACCGCCACGCGGTGGCACAGGCCGATCAGCTCCATCAGTTCGGAAGAAATCACCACCACCGCCAGCCCCTGCTCGGCCAGGCGCTGCACCAGGTGATAGATCTCGCGCTTGGCGCCCACGTCCACGCCGCGCGTGGGCTCGTCCAGCACCACCACGCTGGGGCCGGGGTGCAGCACCTTGGCCAGCGCCAGCTTTTGCTGGTTGCCGCCCGACAGCGACGACGCGCGCACCTCCAGCGACCCGGTGCGGATGCCGAACTCCTGCACCGCATCGCGCAGCGCAGCCTGCTCGGCCGCCGGGTCGAGCCAGGGCTTGGCGTAGCGCTCCAGCGCCATCAGCGTCAGGTTGGGCCGCAGGCTGAAGTGCACGTGCAGGCCCTTGCCCTTGCGGTCTTCGCTCAGGTACGTGAGGCCGTGGCGCGCCGCATCGCGCGGGCTTTTCAAATTCACGGGTTTGCCCGCCAACTCCACCGTGCCGGCCGAGCGCGGGCGCAGGCCCAGCAGGCCTTCGAACAGCTCCGTGCGCCCTGCGCCCACCAGCCCCGCAAAGCCCAGAATCTCGCCGCGCCGCACGTCAAAGCTCACGTCCTCGGCCCAGCCCGGCACCGAGAGGCCGCGCACCTTGATGGCGGGCTCTCCACCCGCAGGCGCGGGCAGCTTGGGCGGGAACAAGTCCGCCAGCTCGCGGCCCACCATCAGGTTGGCCATCTGCCGCCGTGTCACGCTGGCCGTGGGCTCGCGCGCCACCAGCAGGCCGTCGCGCATCACCACCACCTCGTCGGTGGTGCGCTCCACTTCGTCGAGCTTGTGCGATATGTAGATGATGGTCACGCCCGCGGCCTTGAGCCCGGCCATCAGCGCAAACAGGCGCTCCGTCTCGCCCGGGGTCAGCGTGGCGGTGGGCTCGTCCATGATGAGCAGGCGAGCGTTGCGGGCCAGCGCGCGGGCAATCTCCACCAGCTGCTTTTCGGCCACGATGAGCTTGCGCACCCGCGTGTCGGGGTCCAGTGGCAGGCCCACCTGTGCAAGGGCAGCGCGCGTTTTCTCGCGCATCGCGCGGTCATCCAAAAACGGGCCTCGTTTGATCTCATGACCCAAGAAGATGTTCTGCGCAATCGTCAGATCGTCCGCCAGATTGAACTCCTGGTGGATGAGCACGATGCCCTGCGCCTCGGCCGCGCGCGAGCCGCCGCCCGGGGCACGCACCGCGCCGTCCACCACCACCTCGCCGGTGGTCGGGCTCTCGTACCCCGCCAGAATCTTCATCAACGTGGACTTGCCCGCGCCGTTCTCGCCCAGCAGGCCGTACACCCGGCCCGGCTGCAGCGCAAAGCCCACGCCGTGCAGCACGCGCACCGGGCCGAACTCCTTGGTCACATTGCGAAACTCGACAGCGACGCTCATCGTGTGGCCCCCACGGCATTGGCTTTGGTCGCAGAAGAAGAGGCACGCGGCGACAGCGCCAAGCTCTGCTGCATGGCCAGCACACCCGCGCCCACCACGCCGGCATCGTCGGCCAGCGGCGCGTACTGAATCTCCAGGTGCCGCGTAGAGAGCGCCAGCGACCGGTGGTACACGCTCTGCCGCACCGACGCGAGGAACAGCGGCCCCATGTCCGTCACCCGCCCCGCAATGAACACGTGCGACGGGTTGAAGAAATTCACGATGGACGCCAGCATCTGCCCCACCAGGCTGCCCGCGCGCTGAATGATTGCGTTGGCCGCCACATCGCCCGCCCGGCTGGCCTGGGCCACGTCTTCGGTGGTCAGCGTGCCGGTGGCCTGCAGGCGCTCGGCCAGCATCGCGCTCTCGCCGCGCTCCACGGCCTCCATCGCCATGCGCGCCATGGCGGGCGCAGCGGCCATGGCCTCCACACAGCCCTGGTTGCCGCAGTGGCAGCGTGGCCCGCTTTGGTCCACGCAGATGTGGCCCACGTCGCCGGCCGACCCATTGGCACCCCGGTACACCTGCCCGTGGCACACGATGCCGCAACCAATGCCCGTGCCCACCTTGATCACGAGGAAGTTGGGCAGGTTGCGCTGCAGCCGCCACAGCTCGCCCAGCGCCATCAGGTTCACGTCGTTGTCCACAAACACCGGCGCGGCAAACGCCTCGCGCAGGTAGTCGCGGATGGAAAAGCCGTCCCAGTCGGGCATCAGCGGCGGGTTGACGAGCTGCCCGCTTTCAAAGTCCACGGGCCCCGGCACACCCATGCCGATGGCGATCACTTGCGAAGCCTGCAGCCCGCAGCGCGCCAGCAGCTCGCGCATCAGCCCCCGCACCCGCGCCAGGATCACGCCCGGCCCCTGGCGCACATCGATGGGCTCCCTGTGCCGCGCCAGCACCGTCATGTCGGGCCGCATCACCGCAATCTGCATGCTGGTGGCGCCCAGGTCGGCGCCAATCACCACGCCCAGGGTTTCGCTCAATCGAAGGGTTTCGGCCCGCCGGCCGCCAGAAGACTCTTGCAGGCCCACCTCGTCGAGCAGGCCTTCATCGAGCAGCGCCGCGACCATGGCGTTGGCCTTGCTCTTGGAATAGGCCAGGCGCTGCGCCAGCGCATTGCGCGACGCGCCTGCGGACCAGAAGATGGTCTGCAAGACGCCCAGGTCTTCGGCGCCGCAGTGACTCCAGCGGGTGGATGGCAAGGCTTGTCTCCTGTCATGTTTATGTGCAGCACCTCATGGGGGGGCGCTTGACAGGGATGCTATGCGGTCTACTTTGGCCGGGCAAGACTTAACTTTGGCCTACGTTAGATCAAAGTGACCTGAGTGACTTTGATCTTTGCCGATATGAATATTCTTTTCAATCTATACAAGGCCCCTCTGGGTATGTACTCCTCTCCTGGAAGCGCATTTTTTTCATGCCTCTTCAAGCGCCAAGTTGCAAACACCGAATAGCCTCCTTAACCGGCATATGCATATGGCTAGGTCCACCGTAACCACCTCGAAAATACGAAAGTCTATCTTCGTCCCAGTATTTAACAGCCTCGATCTGATCCTTCGCAGGAAAGTATTTCGAACTATTTATCGAGCTGGCTTGTGCTAGGAGGACAGCTATACCCTGCACATAAGACCGACGAAAACTCTCAGAAGTATAATCCGGCAAACCAGTGATTCCAAAAATTCCAGCCAACCGATCTGCATCAGCTTTGTCATTTTCCACAGATCTTGAAATATCAGGATAAAAGCAGTAAACAAAGACACCAAAGATTCTCAACAACTGGTATCCCCAAATAACATTCTTCTTTAGACCGTTTCCAAGCTGCTGGTAGATTTCCAAATGGCGAACAAAAGTTTCCACCTCACGCAAGGAAGAATCGTTTTGCCTAATAAGCGCCTTGCAAAATTCGCTAACACCATTCCCACTCGTCGCCAAGTCAGTAACCATAAGCAATTCACTTTTACTTGCTAACTGTGTGAAGTGTTCTACCGCTGCTAATACGCGACCATCTTCATGCCCCTGATGACCCGGTACAAAATCGGGCAAGCGAAAGCTGAATTTTAGAAATTTGTCAAGATAGCGTTGCGCATCAACTTCGTGCCCGTACCGATGATTGATGGCCGCTTTAAGCTGGCGCTTATTAGTTACTAAAACGAACTGCACCCCATCGACATTGAAGGTGTGTTTAATCACCTCCAACATTTGAACCGCAAAATCCGGTCGACAGCGGTCCAACTCATCAATAAATATAACTATCGGCTCTTCTTTAGCAATGTTTTCCAAAGTCACCTGAAGCGCTTGGAGGTTTTTTTTCGCCTCTTCATGGTCTTTCAGCAATGCTTTTACAGACGCGTCAATCGCTTGATCAGCAGCTTCTTGCATGCGAGCCTCAAGCCCCTCTGCTAAGTCATCAGCGTTTTGCTGAAGCAGATGAGAAACAACCGCTTTACCTGCTGTCGTTGCAGCAAAACGAACCACTGGCATGGCTTTTTTTAGCAGCGTAATTTTCGCGCTGCCTTCTGGCAGCAAGCTCATCACGCCAGACAACACCGTCACGAGCGGGTTGTCGGCATGATCCGCTTGGAATGAATCCACATACAGAATTCGATAGCTTGCATGCGCATCCTTAAATTTGTTTATTAGCTTGTGGCAAAACTCTGTCTTTCCGGTCCCCCAGTCGCCATCGATGACCATGGGAGAAACGTCAACAGCAGACGTCAGTAGTTGAATAGCTTTCTCAGCAACTTGTTCACGACGAAACTCATCGCGCCCATACGCACCTTTGAAAGTCAAACTGCTTAATTCTTGGTAATTCATTCGGATCACTTTGTTTTCGCATCTAAGTGCTACTGCTCAAACCCATTTATTTTCGCAATCTCTAAAACTTTGTGAACATTTTTTTGCGCCAATGAGGGCCTGCCTCAACAAGCACCAGCACACAGCCTTGGGCTGGAAGGTTTGCTCCTTTTTTGATAGCTACCCGCGCTTTACTAATAAGCGCTAGAGCCTCATTTAACTCATATTTCTGTGGGGCATATGTTTGCCTGCGCTGTATAGAATGGCCCCCGATTGGGGCTCCCGCACGCTCTAGCAAAGATCACGCGGCACCACCCCCACCGCTTCGCACCAACGTTGGTAATCCGCCCGGCGATCAGCCATGGTAATCCGCTGCAGCACCGCATGGTGCGGCCCCAGGTACTCCACGCTGCCCTTGACCACCACATGCACCAGCAGCTCTTCGGTGCCCGTCGCCTCCCACCAATCCACATTGCCAGCGGGCTCATGGATGTAGTCGCCCGGCCGCACCACGCGGCCATCGTTCAGGCGGCGCTCGCCTGCCAGCGTCAGGGCGTGCACTTCGCCCGTGTGCCGGTGCAGGCCCAGCCGCGTGCCGGGCGACAGGCGCATCAGTTCCACCCAACCGGCATCGTCGGGCAGGAATTGGATGGGCAGGGACCACTTGCCTTCGCCTTCAGGAATCCAGTCGGCCAGGCCCGCGCGCTCCAGCGTCTGGGCCACGATCACGTCGGCAAGGTGGTTGTTCGTTGTCGTCATCGTCATGTCGGTGCTCCTGGGTAGCTATTGGTTGATGGCTTGCTTGATTGATTGCTTACTGCTCGGGGTGTTGGTGGCGGTATTCCTGCGTGCGGCCGCCAAAGCCGTAGGCGGTGGCGCGCACGTCCTGCACGTAGACATAGCTTTCGGGGTGCAGCGCGCCCAGCAGGCCCTCGAAGGCTGCGAACGCCTCGGCGATGTAGCGCGCCTTTTCGGCCTTGGTGTTGGTCTCGTCCACCACCTTGACGTCGAAGTAGAAGCTCGACTGCTTGAGGTCGGCCAGCGACCGGCCGGCGACGTACCAGTCGGCGGGGTCGACAAAGGTGATGACCACAGCGGTGAGGTCGCGCCGCTTGCCGAGCACGCGGGTGGTCAGGTCCAGCAGGGTTTCTGCAATGCAGGCAGACAGCTCGGGCGTGCGTTGGGCAGACACTTTGACATTGAGGATGGGCATGGAGGGCTCCTGTTGAAGTCGTTGGGTTGAAGGAGCCTTCACTGTAGAAATTGCGCCCCGCCACGGAAACCGCCCGTGGCGATAATGGCTTTTGCTCCGCACGCAAAGGCGCGCACGATGAAACAAGAACCCCGCTCCTTCCTCCCCGATCCGGCCGACCTGCGGTGGCTGGTGCGGTCGCTCGACCTGCGCTCGTTTTCTGCAGCGGCGCGCGAGATGGATGTGGCGGTGTCGGTGGTGGCGCGCGGTGTGGACCGGCTGGAGGCCGGCTACGGGGTGCGCTTGCTGCGCCGGTCCACGCACGGCCTGTCGGCCACGCCCGAGGGTGCAGAACTGGCACAGGAAGCGCGTGCCTTGCTGGCGCAGCTGGAGGACATCGGTGCATCGCTGTCGGACCAGCGCAGCCGCGTGGCGGGCACCTTGCGCCTGGCCTCCAGCCAGGAGATTTGCGAAGCGCTGGTGCTGCCCCACCTGGCGGACCTGCAGGCGCGCTACCCCGCGCTGCGGGTGGAACTGCTGGCCGATGACCGCGTGGCCGACCTGGTGACGGAGGGCATCGACGTGGCGCTGCGCACCACCGTGGGCCACAGCGACCTGGTGGTGGCGCGCGAGTTGGGCCGGTTCGAGCGGCGCCTGTACGCGGCCCCTGCATACTTGGAACAGCACGGCACGCCCGCCGACCCCAGCGAGCTGCCGCAGCACCACACCGTCACGCACACCGCACAGGGGCCTGCCGTGACCTGGGCTTTTCGCAATGCACAAGGCAAGCCGCTGGAGGTGACCGTGCGCTCGCGCCTGGCGGCCAGCAGTTCGGCCCTGGTGCACCACGCACTGGTGAGCGGCGCGGGCATCGGCATGCTGTCCAGCCCACTCGCGGCGGCCGACGTGGCGCAAGGCCGGTTGGTGGAGGTGTTGGCGCCTTTTGCGTCCCGCACGGTGCACACGCTGTACGCGGTGTCGTCACCGGGCCGGCGCAATGCGGCCAGGGTGAAGGCGGTGATTGATTTTCTGGCGAAGGCGGCCAAGGACCGATGGGCGCTGGCGCCTGTGCGTTGAGGTTTTTTGGCACAACCGTTCGGGCTGAGCCTGTCGAAGCCTCGCGCGGCGCTTCGACAAGCCTGTCCTGAGCCTGTCGAAGGGCTCAGCGTGAACGGATTTTGGCGGCGCTGATTTTGAACCGCCCGTGCCGTGCGGGCTGAGCGCTAAACAGGCAGGAACGAATCTCTCCCACCGTTCGGGCTGAGCTTGTCGAAGCCTTGCGCGGCGCTTCGACAAGCCTGTCCTGAGCCTGTCGAAGGGCTCAACGTGAACGGTGTCCGGGTCATTGGGCGCCGCCTTGACGAGCGGCCGTTGCCACCCAACCCCGGAACGCAAACCCCATGTAAAACATCCGCACGTCGCCGAACCCGGCCTCGTGCAGGATCGCCTCGTCTTCCTGCGGCGTCAGCACAGCCAGCTCCGCAGCCACCTTGTCCCGCGCCCTGGCCGCATGCTCCGGCGCCACGCCCGACGCCACCTGAAACGCCGCATAGCGCGACAGCCACAGGTCGCGCTCCCCTGCCCCGCCTTCGCCGCCAAAGCCAGCGCCAGCATCTCCGTCTTCCACGCTCAGGTGCACCGCGACAAACGGTGCCCCGGGCTTCAATCGCCGCCGGATTTCCGTGGCCATGGCCACGCGCTCCTCACGCGGCACAAAGTGAAAAGTCAGCAGACACGTCGCGCCATCGAACGGCCCGTCCGGCGCGCTCTGCACATAGCCGTGGTGCAGCGCCACGCGGTCGCCCGACACGCCCGCGCTCTGCAGCCGCTGCGCCGCCAGGTCCAGCATGGGCTGGCTGGGGTCCACGCCGTCGAACCGCCAGCCGGGGTGCGCCAGTGCCATGTCTTGCAGCTCCAGCCCGCCGCCCGCGCCCACCACCAGCACCCGGCCGTCGGCGGGCACGCGCTCGGCCAGCAGGATGCGCACCATGGGCAGCACGCTGTCGTAGCCGGGCACGTTGCGGCGGGGGCCTTCGGCGTAGCGGGCTACTGCGGCAGGGTCGGTGAAGGGTGTGGTGGCGGGATGGGTCATGGGGTGTGTGCGGTCGTGTTTGTTCGGCGTTTTAGGCCAGGCTCTGCCGGGGGGTTGGATGCGGCTGTGAAAGGTTTCGACAGGCTCAACCCGATCGGATGGGGTGTGCTGTGCGCGGTTTCGACAAGCTCAACCCGAACGGTTGGGGGTGAATGGCGGGTGTCAAAAATCGAGCCAAATCAGCCTCTGGCGCTTATTCACAAAGCGCTGATAGCTATCGATTCAGTAGCGACACACCTCTGCGCCAGCGCAGGTTGTGGGCACATGCTACCATCACGCAACTTTTAATGTTGCATGAAACGAGACAGCCGACTTTCCACCGTTCTCCACGCCCTGCTGCACATGGCAGAGATGGATGGCCCCGCCACGTCCGAGTCGCTGGCGCAGGCCATGCAGACCAACCCCGTCGTCGTGCGCCGCCTGATGGCGGGGCTGCGGTATGCGGGGTTCGTCACGTCGGCCAAGGGGCATGGAGGGGGGTGGGTGCTGTCGTGCCCGCTGTCCGAAGTCACCCTGCGCGACATCCACGAAGCGCTGGGCGCGCCCACGCTGCTGGCGGTGGGCAACCGGGTGGAGAGCCCGGGCTGCATCGTCGAGCAGGCCGTCAACCGCGCGCTGACCGACGCGTACCAGGCCGCCGAAGAGGTGCTGCTGGCCCGCCTGGGCGAGGTGACGCTGGCGCAGCTGTCGGCCGAGTTTCATCAACGCATGGTGGCAGGGTGCCACGGTCACAAGGAGATTTCTCATGGCGGCAGCAGCAATGACAACCACCCAAGCGTATGAGGTGATCGTGATAGGCGGCAGCTTTGCCGGCCTGTCGGCCGCAATGCAGCTGGCGCGGGCCCGGCGGCGCGTGTGCGTGGTGGATGCGGGCCAGCCGCGCAACCGGTTTGCCGCCGCATCGCACGGCTTCTTCGGGCAGGACGGCGAGCCGCCGCTGGCGATGATCGAGCAGGCGCGCCGCAAGCTGCTGGCCTACCCCACGGTGGCGCTGCGCCAGGGCACGGCCGTGTCTGCGACGGCGCAGCAAAGCGCGGGGTCGCCGGAGAGCGGCTTTGCCGTGGTGCTGGACGATGGCACGCACCTGGAGGCTCACAAGCTGGTGCTGGCCTTTGGCGTTCAAGATGGCCTGCCCGACATTGTTGGCCTGCGCGAGCGCTGGGGCACCAGCGTGCTGCACTGCCCGTATTGCCACGGCTACGAGTTTGCGGGCCAGCGGCTGGGCGTGCTGTACCACTCGCCGCAGTCGGGCATGCACGCGCAGCTGATCGCCGACTGGGGCCCGACCACCCTCTTCCTGAACGGCGACACCACGCTGGAGCCCGCCGAGCACGAGCGGCTGCTGTCGCTGGGCATTGCGGTGGAGCCTGCGCGCATTGCGGCGCTGGAAGGGCCCGGTCGAACACTGAACGGCGTGCGCCTGGTAGCCAATGACGGCGCCGATGGCCGTCTGGTGCCGATTGACGCCTTGTATGTTGCTGCGACGACAAGCCCCGCCAGCCCGCTGGCCGAACAACTGGGCTGCGCGCTGGACGACGGCCCCATGGGCCCGTGCATCCGCACCGATGCGAACAAGATGACCACAGTGCCGGGCGTGTATGCGGCGGGCGACGCCACGCTGATGCGGCACAACGCCACGCTGGCGTCGGCCGAAGGGGTGCTGGCGGGCGTGGGGGCGCACCAGGCGCTGGTGTTTGGGCAATAAGAGCAGCTAACAAAACTCTTCTGGCGTTGTTGCCGCGTCTTGTCGTACTGCTCGTACTGCCTGCGACGCAGCGCCTAGCCAGAACCGCTTCGCTGATTTTTGTTAGCCGCTCTAAGTAGCGCAACGCTGCCGCGGCACCAGGCCACAAAGTAGCAAGATCGGCTAAGTACGGCGCGCAAGCTGCGGCACACTCTGCGGCCATGAGCCTGGACCAGAGCGCCGATCAGCACTACCGCAACCGCGTGGCCCGCGTGATCGCCCACATCGTGGCGCACCCGCTGGCAGCGCATCGGCTGGAGGACCTGGCCGCCATTGCCCATTTTTCCCCTTTTCACTTCCACCGCGTCTACAGCAGCATTGCGGGCGAAACCGTGGCCGCCACGGTGCGCCGCGTGCGCCTGGCCTTGGCCACGCTGCTGCTGGAGCAAGGCGGGCAGAGCATCACCCAGGTGGCGATGGAGGTGGGGTACGACAGCCCGCAGGCCTTCACCCGCGCGTTCAGCCAGTTCACCGGGCAGTCGCCACGGGCGTTCCAGCGGGATATGCACCGCCTCATCCTTGATCCAGGCGCCGCAAACGCGCACGAAAACGCGCATGCAAAGGCCGAGCAAACGCTGGCCGTTCAGATCGTCGAGCGCCCGGCGCAGCGCCTGCATGCGCTGCGCCACCAGGGGCCACCATCCACCATTCCCCACACGCAGCGGCGGCTGTACCTGCAGTGCGGGCAGCGCGCAGCCCACCGGCTGGGCGCATCGTGCGGAGACCCGCAGGATACGGGCGGCGGCTTTCGCTACTACGCGGCGGTGGTGCTGCCAGAGCCGCTCCCGGCGGCAGATGGCGGGCTGGAACGGCTGGAAATCCCGGCAGGCCTGTATGCACGCCACACGCTGACAGGCCCCTACACGCGCATCAACGCGGCACTGGCGGCCATCCACACACGCTGGCTCCCCGCCAGCGGCTATGAGCCGGACGACCGCCCCACGCTGGAGCACTACCTCAACTCCCCCCGCAACGCCGCGCAGGCGGACCTGCGCACCGACCTGCTGATTCCCATCCGCCCCACCACATCCCCATGACCCGTTTTCGCTGGCTCTTTCGTTCCCTTTTGCCCGCAGCGCTGTGCAGCGCCGCCACCCTGGCCCACGCTGCGGGCTTTGCCTTTGTCGAGGTGCCTGCAGACAAGGACGGGCCCGCGCTGCGCGGCGCCGTGTGGTCGCCCTGCAGCGCGCCGCCGGGCCGCATCGACCTGTCGCCGCTGGTGCTGCAAGGCACGCGGGACTGCCCCGTCACCGGCCAAGGCCTGCCGTTGATCGTCATGTCGCACGGCGCGGGCGGTTCGGCCCTGGGGCACCACGACACGGCGGCCACGCTGGCCGAGGCGGGCTATGTGGTGGCCGCTATCAATCACCCGGGCGACAACTTTCAGGACCTGAGCCGCCAGGGTCACCTGTCGGCCTTTGCCACGCGGCCCGTGGACATGAAGCGGCTGACGGACTACATGCTGGGCGCGTGGCCCCAGCGCGCGCAGCTGGACGCGGGCAAGGTCGGTTTCTTCGGCTTTTCACGCGGCGGCTACACGGGCCTGGTGGCCATCGGCGCCGTGCCGGACTGGACGTCACGGCAGGACCTGTGCTCGCCGCTATCCACCCGCCCCTTGTGCGGCGAGATTCGGCGCAAAGAGATCCCCACCACGCCCGCGCCGGACCCGCGCATTCGGGCGGCAGTCATCGTCGACCCCTTGAGCGTGTTCGATGCCAAAGGCCTGGGGCAAGTCAAAACCCCCGTCCAGCTGTGGGCCTCGGCACTGGGCGGCGATGGCGTCACGCTGCAAAGCGTGGAGACCGTGCGCCAGGGCCTGCCCAGCGCGCCCGAGTGGCATCTGGCCGCCAACGCGGGGCACTTCGCCTTTCTGGCGCCCTGCTCGCCAGCGCTGGCCGAGGCAGTGCCGGGCATCTGCCGCGATGGCGCGGGGTTTGACCGCGTGGCCTTTCACCAGGTTTTCAATGCGCAGGTGCTGGCGTTCTTTCGGCGGCACATCGCGGCAGCCAAAGCGCCCTGACGGCAGGCTGGAATTCGTCGCACCCACACGGCCCGTGGGTTGACGCAGCGAGCGCCAGCCACCTACACTGCCAACCTCGCATCTGATCCTTGGAATCGGAGCGAACCGCAAAGCCCTCCACCACCGTCGAGGGCTTTTTTTCGTCCGCCCTATGGAAAGCTCTCCCTGCTTGCAGAGAGGGCTTTTTGCATTTCTGGAGCCTTTCTCATCATGCACACCGCTTCGACACACGCCGCTCCCGCAGCCGTTGCAGGCACCGTCCCCCGCATTCACCTGGTCATTGGGCCGGTGGGCGCGGGCAAGTCCACCTTCGTCCGCCAATTGGTGCAGCGGCACCGCGCCGTGCCGCTGAACCTGGACGACTGGATGGCCACGCTGTTTTCGCCGGACCGGCCCGATACCGCCGATGTGATGGCCTGGTACGTGCCCCGCACCCTGCGCTGCCTGGAGCAGATCTGGAAAACCGCAGAAGCCGTGCTGGCCGCGGGCAACGATGTGGTGCTGGAGGCGGGCCTGATCCAGCAGCACCAGCGCGACGCCTTTTATGCGCGCATGGGGCCGTGGGCTGACGCGATGACGGTGTACCTGCTGGACGCACCGCGCGAGATGCGGCGCGAGCGCGTGTTGCGGCGCAATGCCGAGCAGGGAGAGACGTTCTCGATGGTGGTGCCCCCGCACATCTTTGAGCTGGCCAGCGACCTGTGGCAGCCGCCCAGTGATGCGGAGTGCGCCGAGCGGTCGGTGGTGTTTGTGCCGATGGCAGAGCGGCTGCGCTGAGCTGTCGGGCCATCAGCCCGATTGGGCAACAGCAGCCCGGCCCGGCCGCCGAATCGTCCACAGCGCCGCGGCCATCAGCCCCACGCCCGCCAGTTGCACGGGGCTGAGCGTGCGGCCATACACCACCCAGTCCACCAGCACCGCCGTGAGCGGGTACACGAACTGCAGCACCGCGACGCGCCCCAGCCCCAGGCGCGCCATGCCGGCAAACAGCACCACGTAGGCCAGGCCGGTGTGCAGCACCCCCAGGCCCAGCAGCCAGCCCCAGGCTGCACCCTGCTGCGGCCAGCCAAGCACGAAGGGGGCCCAGGCCAGCGCCACCGCGCCCACCAGGCACTGCCACAGCGCCATGGCAAAGGGGCTGATGGTCTTTTGCGTGTTGGCGAGCAGCGTGACGCCGGCGTAGCACAGCGAGCCGCCCAGGCACATCAGTACCCCGGCCATGTAGCCGCCACTGCTGCTGGCCGCAGCAGCCGCTGTGGTGCCGTCCAGCAGGCCGGTGGTCAGCACCAGCCCCCCCAGCGCGGCCAGGGTGGCCAGCCACTGCATGGGCGAGACGGCTTCGCGCAGGAACAGCGCGCCGAACACGATGACCCAGATAGGCTGGATATGAAAGATCACCGTGGCCACGGCGATGGAGGTGCGCGGGATGGCCGCGAAGAACAGCGCCCAGTTCAGCACCATGAGCACGCCCGTGGCGCAGGCCACCCAGCGCGCGCGGCCGTTCAGCAGCAATTCACGCCCCCGGCCCGTGGCCAGGCACCAGGCCAGCAGCGCCAGCGCGCCGAACGCGCAGCGAAACCACACGGTGACCAGCGGGTGCTGGCCCGCCTCTTCCACGAACACGCCGATGGTGCCCAGCAGCACGCCACCGGCGATGAGCAGCCACTGGCCGTCCCGCTCGCGCGCGTTGCCGGGCGTGGGGGCGTTGGCAACAGTGGACGGCGCGGCGATGCTGGCTTTGTGGTTCATGCGGTCAATGCTCGAAGATTGCCGCTTTGGTGTAAAGCGCATAGTTCGAAGAGATACCATTCGATAAACGAATCACCGCAAAGCCATGGTCTGGCTTGGCGGCATGCTCCACCCACAAGGACACGCCCCATGAACCACCCGGATTTCCAGATCGACTGGCTGCGCGCCTTCGTGGCGGTGGTCGATGCAGGCTCGCTCTCGGGCGCGGCGCCGCTGGTGCACCGGTCGCAGTCGGCGGTCAGCATGCAGATCAAGAAGCTGGAGGCCGCGCTGGGCCGCCCGGTGCTGCTGCGCGGGCCGCGCCACCTGGAGGTGACCCCCGCCGGGGCCGAGCTGCTGTCGTACGCGCGCCGCGTGCTCGACCTGCAGGCCGAGGCGCACACGGCGCTGTTCGGCCCGCAGCTGGCCGGGCGGGTGCGGCTGGGCGTGCCGGACGACTACGCCAGCGCCTACCTCACGCCGGTGCTGCGCAGCTTTGCGCACCGCTACCACGGGGTGGAGATCGAGCTGACGTGCGAGCAGTCCACCTCGCTGATCCCGCGCCTGGGGCGGGGCGAGCTGGACCTGGCCCTGGTCTCGCGCGACAAGCCCCAGCGCGGGCGCTTCTTGTTCCACGAGCCGCTGGTGTGGGTGGGCTCGCCGCAGCTGGAAGTGTGGCGGCGCGACCCCTTGCCGATTGCGGTGTATGAATCGGCCAGCCTGGCCCGCATGGCGACGATGAAGGCCCTGGCCGCGCGGCGGCGGGCGCACCGCATCGTGTACCACAGTTCCAGCCTGGCGGGGCAGCTGGCCGCCGTGGAAAGCGGCCTGGCCGTGGCGGTGCTCACGCGCTGCAGCGTGCCCGCGCATCTGCAGATACTGCAGGACCTGCCGGCGGAGTTCGACCTGCCGCCGCTCGATTCGATGGACGTGGCGGTGCTGCGCAGCAAGGTGTCGCTGCGCTCGCCGGCGGTGGATGCGATGTACGAGCAGATGGTGCGCACGCTGGGGGGTTGACGGCGCGTGGAGGGACGCGGCCTGCGTGCCGGCCTGCACGCGGGTACCCGCAGCAACCCTGCCGCCGCAAGGCACTTGCGCGACCGTGGCTGCGGCGCAATCCAGTTCTAATGTTCGGCACCGGGCCGCGCCCTTGGACGAAGGGCGCGCCCTCCTTCCTTCCCACCGAAAGCCACCCATGACCACCACCGCCACCATCCCCGCGACCGCGCTGCAACTGCGCTCGCTCGTCCAGCCCGACGGCACCTTGCAGATCAGCCTGGAGCCCACGCCCGTGCCCACGCCGGGGCCCGACGAGGTGCTGATCCAGGTGCAGGCCACGCCCATCAACCCGTCGGACATCGGCCTGCTGCTCGGTCCCGCCGACCTGGCCACCGTCCAGGTATCCGGCAGCCCTGACCGGCCGGTGGCGACCGCCCGCATCCCCGAACGCGCCATGCCCGGCATGGCCGCTCGCATCGGCCAGAGCATGCCGGTGGGCAACGAGGGCGCGGGCCTGGTGGTGGCCGCCGGCGCGTCACCCGCCGCGCAGGCGCTGCTGGGCCGCACGGTGGCGGTGATCGGCGGCGCCATGTACGCGCAGTACCGCGCCATGCCAGCGGCGCAATGCCTGCCGTTGCCCGAAGGCACCACGGCGGCCGAAGGCGCATCGTGCTTCGTCAACCCGCTGACCGCGCTGAGCATGGTCGAGGCCATGAAGCGCGAAGGCCATACCGCGCTGGTGCACACCGCCGCGGCCAGCAACCTGGGGCAGATGCTGGTCAGGATCTGCCAGAAGGACGGCATCGGCCTGGTCAACATCGTGCGCAAGCCCGATCAGGCGGCGCTGCTGCGCGGCATGGGCGCGCAACATGTGTGCGACAGCAGCGCGCCCACTTTCATGGCCGACCTGACCGACGCTCTCGCGGCCACGGGCGCCACCATCGCGTTCGACGCCACGGGCGGCGGCACGCTGGCCGGGCAGATCCTGCAGTGCATGGAAGCGGCCGTCAACCGCAAGGCGCAGGAGTACAGCCGCTATGGCTCGGCGGTGCACAAGCAGGTGTACCTGTACGGCCACCTGGACACGCGCCCCACCGAGATCCAGCGCACCTTTGGCATGGCCTGGGGCGTGGGCGGCTGGCTGCTGTTTCCCTTCCTGCAGAAAATCGGTGACGCGGCGGCCCAGGCGCTGCGCGCGCGCGTGGCGGCCGAGCTGAAAACCACGTTCGCCAGCCACTACGCGCGCACGGTGTCGCTGGCGGGGGCGCTCAGCGCCGATGCCATCGCCTTCTACGGCGCGCGCAACACGGGCGCCAAGGTGCTGATCGATCCGTCGATGGAATAAACCGGGGCGCCGTGCGCACGGGGCTGCCCGCCAGCATCAGGCGGGGGGCGGCCATCAGGCCGCGGCAGCCGCCCGCACCAGATCAACCAGCCGCTCACGCGGCCCCAGCAGCGGATCGCCACCGAGCAGGCGCAGCGCACCGCCCTGCCCCGCGACCACCAGTTGCGGCACACCCCGCGCGCCCACGGCGCGCAGCATGGACTGGGCCTGGGCCACGCGCTCGGCCAGCAGCTTGCGCAGTGCCGCCGCATCGGGCCCCCGTGTGAGCGCGGCGGCGTCGCTCAGGCCCAGGGCGGTGAGCACATCGGCCAGCACCCCGGGTTCGGCGGTATCGCGGCCGTCCACGTAGCGGGCGTGCTGCAGCGCGTGCAGTGCCTCCAGCTCGCGCCCGGGCGCGGTCCGGGCCACGGCGGTCAGCGCCAGCGTGGCGGGGCCCGAATCGAAGCGGCCATCCGCCGCGCCCAGAATGTGGTCGCGATAGGCCTGCGTGAAAGGCTGCCCTGTGAGCTGCTGGATGCGCTGGTCGTTGCTCCATGCATAGGCGGCAAATTCCGCGTCCATGGGCCGTGCGCCAGCGCCTGCAAACAGGCCCGTGGGCGCGAGCGAGACCTGGACGCCGTCCACGCCCTGCAGGTGTTTCAGCGCGGGAGCGGCGGCGTAGCACCAGCCGCACAGGGGATCGAACAGATAGGTCACGGAGATGGCGGACATGGATCAGGGGCTTTCAGAGTGGGTGGGGGGATGTGCGGAGGTGGCAAGCGCGGCCTCGAAAAGCACCAGCTCTTCAGCCAGCGTGCCCCGGCTGCGGAAATGGCGGCCGGCCCGGTCATACCAGTTCTCGGCGTCTTCCAGGTCGCCTTCCTGCAGATGCAGGATGCCGTGCAGCCAGGCCGCCAGCATCGAGCCGTCGTGCTGCACCAGGTCGTGCGCCGCGTTCCAGCGCCCGGCGTGCAGGTGCTGCAGGATGGGCTGGAGGGGGTGCGAGGTCACGATCTGGTTCCTTTCAAACAAACAGTGGCTGCCTGCATGCCCCCTCAGAGGGTTGCAGTCCAGCCGGTGGGGTGGCTTACCACTTCATCTCGCCCTTGTTGACCTTGGCGCCAATGTCCAGCGACAGGCCCATGGGCGCGGCGGGGTAGGCCTTCTTCATCGCGTCGATGAGTTCGGCGCTGGTCTTGGTGGCCGCGGCATGCTTCTCGAAGGCCTGCAGGTAGCCCTTGGTGTAGGTGATGTTGGCAGCATCGAGCGTGCCGCCGGCGGGCATGTGGCCGGGCACGACCACGGTGGGCTGCAGGGCGGCCATTTCGTCGAGCTGGGCCACCCAGGCGCTGCGCTCGGCCACGGTTTGCGTATCGGCCGTCCACACATGGGTGTTGGTGCCCGACACCGCGATGTTGCCCACGACGGCCTTGATGGACGGGATCCACGCATACGGGCGGTGCGCCAGCAGGCCCGTGGTGCCACGGATCTCGACCGCCTGGCCGTCCACGCTCAGCGTGTTGCCCGCAAGGGCCTTGGGCAGCACGGGCGTGCGCGGTGCGTTGGCGCCCATCTTGGGGCCCCAGAACGAGAGCTTGGTGGCCAGCTTGGCGTTGATCTTCTCCAGCACGGCGGGGGTAGTCACCACGTCGGCCCTGGGGAAGATTTCCTTCAGCGTTTCCACGCCGAAGTAGTAGTCCGGGTCGGCCTGGCTCACGTAGATGGTTTTCAGCTCCTTGCCGGTGTCGAGCACGTTGGCGGCAATGCGCAGCGCGTCGGCGCGGGTGAAGCCGGCGTCGATGACCATGGCTTCCTTCTCGCCGTAGATCAGGGTGGAGTTGACGTTGAAGCTGTTGCCGTCGGCGTTGTAGACCTTGACTTGCAGGGGCTGGGCAGCCTGGGCGCCGGTGAAGGCGACGGCGAGGGTGGCGGCGATGAGGGTGGTGCGGAACATGGCGGTTTCTCCAGTGTGTTGAAGGGGTTGTGAGGGGTTGGCGTTGATGTCGAAGCGAAGTTTATTTGCGCCAATCGATCCAATAAACCCCATAAAATGCGCATATTTGTTGCACCAATAGATCAAATATGGACCGCCTGACCGCCATGCGGGTGTTTGTGGAAGTGGCCACCAGCGGCAGCTTCAGCGCCACGGCCGACCGGCTGGAGATGTCGCGCGCCATGGTCACGCGCTATGTGGGCGAGATGGAGCAGTGGCTGCAGGCGCGGCTGTTGCAGCGCACCACCCGCAGCGTGACGCTGACCGACGCCGGCGAGCACTGCCTGCGCCGTTGCCAGCAGATGCTGGCGCTGTCGCAGGACCTGGAAGAAGAAACCGCCACCACCACCGAGGGCGCGCTGCGCGGGCAGC
This sequence comes from Acidovorax sp. GW821-FHT10E04, assembly GCF_059415185.1. NCBI lineage: Bacteria > Pseudomonadati > Pseudomonadota > Betaproteobacteria > Burkholderiales > Comamonadaceae > Acidovorax > Acidovorax sp. GW821-FHT10E04. Next base: position 633,719 of record NZ_JBWKMT010000002.1, on the reverse strand, counting down.
TGCGCATCACCTGCAGCGTGTCGTTCGCGTTCGCGCAGATGGGCGCGGCGATTGCGGATTTTCTGGCCCAGCACCCGCTGCTCAAGATTGATCTGGACGCGAGCGAGGGCTCGTTGAACCTGGTGGAAAAACGCATCGACCTGGCCATCCGCATCAGCGCCGAGCCCGACCCGCTGCTCATCGGTCGCCCCCTGGCGCGCTGCGATTCGGTGCTGGTGGCATCGCCCACGTACCTGGCCGCGCATGGCACACCGCAGGTGCCCGCCGACCTGGCGCAGCACCGCTGCCTGAGCTATGCCAACTTTGGCAAGAGCGTATGGGCGCTGACCCGCGATGGAGAGACGGAGCGCGTGGGCGTCTCAGGCCACTTCAGCGCCAACGAGGCCACCACCCTCATGCGCGCCGCGCTGGCGGGCGGCGGCATCGCGCTGCAGCCCACCTACCTGGTCAACCCCTACCTGCACCGCGGCGAGCTGCAGGCGGTGCTGCCTGCATGGAGCTTGCCGGTGATGACGATCCATGCGCTGTACCCGTCGCGCAGGCACCTGTCGCCCGCGGTGCGGGCGCTGCTGGATTTTTTGGTGCTGCGGTTTGAAGGTGTGCCGTGGCAGCAATGCGCCGGCTAGAGAAATGCTACATTTTTAATAGCTATTGACGCTGTCGGATCATGCGCTGCAGGCTTTTTTTGCTTGATTTTCGCGTGGAGCTCGAACGCACGGCGGCATTCTTGCCCCTCGCCCTTCGCTCTTGCGGGAGAGGGGGCCATCGCCCAGCAGCATGGCAGCACCAGGCCTACCGCCCGCCCCCGCTCCCCGGCCTCATCACCTCACGGCAGCACTGCAGCCGCCTTCGCACGCGCAATCTGCAGGTCCGCATCGCGCTGCAGCAGCAGGCGCTGCGCGACCAGTGTGTTGGCGGCCTCGGTCACGGCCGTCACGTAGCCGTCTTGTGTGCCGTACAGCTCTTCCAGCGACGGCCGCGCATCGCCCGCCGCCAGCCGCGCGGCCCGCGTCTTGTGAAAGGGAATGAAGCTGCCCGTGAGGTTGGCCAGGTCGGTGATGCCGGGCGTGGCGACGTAGTTGAACTCGATGCTGGTACCCAAGGGTGCACGCGCTTCCACGCTGCGGATACCAGCGCGGGTGAGGCCCGTGGACGCATCGACCTGCGGCACCAGGATGGCGTAGTCGCGGCCCAGGTTGCGCGGGGGCAGGATGGTGGCGATGCCCGATTCGTCCTGCGGGATGTACTGCGGGCCGAAGTCGAACAGCGGGAAGTTGTTGTACACGCCCCGGTAGCTGAAGTCAGGAATGGCGGTCTGCACGCCGCCCACCGCCCAGGTCACCCCCTTCATGGCCGGGAAGGCCAGCACTTCGGGCCGCACCAGCGTGCCGTCGGCCAGCTTGGGCACCTGGCTGGCGGGCGGCAGCGTGCCGCGCACCACCCAGTCTTCCAGGTTGAGGAACAGCGCGCGGAAGGTGTCGTTGAACTGCACCACCGTGCCCGTGGGGTAGGTGGCGCGCGTGGGCGCATACGCGATGCTGGCCGTGCCCCCTGCCCCGCCATGCTGGGTGCTGGAGTAGTAATAGATGCGGGCATTGTCGGGCTGCGCCAGGTCCTTGGTGCCGTTGGCGTCGGTCAGCACGGGCGAGCCCTGCAGCTGCCAGAACTCGGTGCCCGACAGGCCCAGGAAGAACCTGGGACAGGTGTTGGTGGCCGCGCAGCGCTTCATCACCCCGCCCTGGCGCCCGCTGATGTCGTCCATGTAGTCCTTGTCCAGCCCGCGCGGCGCCGTCTGGCCGAAGGCCGTGTGGTCGGTGCGCAGGCCCCCGCCGCCGCCCGGTACGGCAAAGCGGGTGTTGATGTGCGTCTGGCGCGCAGCCACGTGGGCGAACATGCCGTCGAATACCTTGCCGCCATCGAGCGCCTGGTTGAAGCCCAGGTGCAAGAACGTCTTCATCGCGTTGCCCGACTGCGAGGTGCCCTGCCCCAGCGTGTGCGTGATGCGGCCAGCCAGCGGGTTGGGGGTGCCCGCAGAATCGGCCGCCTTGCTGCGGAAGAAGCTCACCGTGTCGCGCAGCGCAGCCAGGCCCACGCCCATGACCTTGGGGTCCTTGGCGACATAGACCAGCTCGTACAGATAAGCTGGGTCAAACCCGCCCTTCAGGCACACGCTGGTGGGGCTGGGCGTGCCGGGGAAGGCGTTGGTGCCCGTGTCGCAGGTGGCGAACTTCCAGTCGCTGGCGGGCACAGGCACGCGCGCATCCGTCTCGTTGGCACGGCGGGTGAGCGAGTAGCCGGGCTGGGTGTTGTCCAGGCTGGCGGGCTCGTACGGGATCATGGTGCCGTTGAAGACGCCCCCGGGCAGCGTCATCGCGGGGCTGGCAGCGGTGGGCACCAGCTCGGCACGGTAGGGGCCGGTGATGCTGCTGCCGTCCTTGTTCTTGGCCACGGGCACCGTCACCGTGAGGCGCGCGGCGGTGCTCTTGGGCACATCGCCCTGCCAGGCCGAATACAGCATCACGTAGCCACGCTCCAGGTACACCGCATCGCTGGGCGTGGCCGTGGGGTTGAGCATCGTGAGGATGTTGCCGCGGTTGGGTGCGTCGTAACGCAGCACGCCGCTGGCCTTGGCCATGTTCCTGGGCTTGAGCATGACGAAGTCGGCCTTGTACTCGACCATGCCGTTGGCATTGGTGGGCGCAAGCGCCAGGTCCTGGATGGTGGCGTTCTTGGGGTCCTTGGGGTCTACCTCGCCGCTGATGGTGCCGGTCACGCGCTCGTATTCGCCCACGGCGCCATAGGTGCCCGGAAAGGCCTCGGTGGCGGTGATGGCCAGCTTGAGCGCGGGGCCCTTGGGCGCATCGTTGCTGGACCCCCCGCAGGCCGTGATGGCGGCTGCAGCGGCGGCCGTGAGCGCGAGTTTTCCGAATGCACGAAAAGGTTTCATGGTGTCTGTCTCCTTGGATGGATGGTGGTGCGGGCCGCTGGAACGGCTCTGGAACAAAACGGCAGCGTCTGTTGCGCCGCGCGCGGGCAAGGCTTCGCCCAGACCTGCCGGCAAAGGCAGGCTGCGAGAAGCAAAAAAAGAATGAAACGGCCCGGTGGGTGGGCCTGTGGGTGGGCCGGTGGCTTATTCGGCCTCGATACCGGCGGCCTTGATCACCTTGCCCCACTTCTGGGTTTCGGCGGCCTGGAACTTGGCGAGTTCATCCGGCGTGGTCGTCCAGGCTTCGGAGCCGGCGTTGTCATAGAAGCTCTTGGCCGCGGCGCTCTTGGTGGCGGCGGTCAGCAGCTCGTTGAGGCGCGCCACCACCGGTGCGGGCGTGCCCGCCGGTACGTAGGCAGCAAACCAGTAGCCCATGTCGTAGCCCTTCACACCGGCTTCGTCCAGCGTGGGCACATCGGGCAATTGGGCGCTGCGCTTTTGGGTGGAGTAGCCCAGGGCCCGCAGCTTGCCCGCCTTGACCTGGGGCACGCCGGTGGAGGTGTCGGTGATCATCAGGTCGATCTGCCCGCCCAGCAGGTCAGTGATGGCCAGCGGATTGCTCTTGTAGGGCACGTGCAGGATGTCCACCGCCGCCAGTTGCTTGAGCATCTCGCCCGCCATGCGGCTCGATGAGCTGCCGCTGCCGAAGCTGAGCTTGCCGGGGTTCTTCTTGGCAAAGGCCAGCAGCTCGCCCACGTTCTTGTACGGCGCGCTGGCGTTGACCACCAGCACCTGCCCGCCCTTGCCCAGGCCCGTCACGGGCGCGAAGTCCTTCACCGGGTCGTACGAGAGCTTTTTGTACAGGTGCTCGTTGGCGGCGTGTGTGGTGTTGGTGGTGATGAGCACGCTGTAGCCGTCCGCCGCAGCCTTGGCCACGGCCGACGCCGCGATCATGCCGCTGGCGCCCGCCTTGTTGTCGATGACCACCGCCTGCTTGGTGTCAGTGGTGATGGACTGGCCCAGCGCGCGCGCCAGCTGGTCGGTGGCGCTGCCGGCCGCGAATGGCACGACGAAGGTGATGGGTTTGGCGGGGTAGGCACCGGCCGCCTGGGCCAGCGCAGCAGGGGCGTGCAATGCGCACAGCGCCATTACGGCGGCAGTGGCGAGCAGAGCGCGGCGGGGGGATGAATGGGTCATGTTGTCTCCTGGTGTTGGTATGGATGGAAAAGCGAAAGGGGAGGTCTAGGGCCTGTTCACACTATTTTTGCCATTGCGAAGGCAGCCCCAGCCACGCCAATCTAGGCGCGTGACGACGCCAAGGCCGGGGCCTTGGCTAGGAACGCAACGACGAGTGGCGTGGCTGGGGTTGCCTTCCCTTCGGGTTGCGAAGCAAACAGGCCATCCGCTGTGTTGCCAATCCTCGCTGGGGCCGCACCCCAGCTTCGTTTGGCGCCTAGCGCCTGGCCTGTTTGCTTCGCAACGCATCTGGCAAAAATAGTGTGAACAGGCCCTAGGCCGTGGGACCGCCAAAGTGCGGCGCGAGGTGCGCGGGCACGGTGACGGGCATATCGAGCAGCAGGTAGCTCAGCGCCTTGCCGTGGCTGTCGAGGTTGAGCGCGTCGTTCACGCCACCGTCGAGCACGTCGTCCAGAACGATGTTCATGGCCTGCAACTGGGGCAGCAGGTAACGCGTGACCTGGCGTGGGCGGCGCTGCGCGAATTGCTGCGCTACCGCCGCTTCGGTGACCTGATCGACCAGCACGGCCCACAGCGCGGGGTGCCAGGCGATGACGCTGATGTTGGAGCGGTTGCCCTTGTCGCCGGTGCGGCTATGAGCAACTCGATAAAGCGGAACGGTGATGGTGGTTGTCATGGTGTGGGTACTCCTCAATCCACCATCTCAAAACGCACGGCCACCGCGTCGCGCGGCACCAGGCACGACACCGTGCCCAGGCGCGGGCGCATGGCAGTGCGCACGCCACCACCGCCCGCAGGCCCGCAGGTGTAAAGCGCGGTCACCTCGCGCACCAGGCGCTGGGCGCTGGCGTGGTCGCGGTGCTGCAGGGCCACGCGCAGGCGCACATCAAGCACGTCGTCCCGGCCGTCGCCGCTGTCGCTGGCGGGCGCATCCAGCCACCGGCTGGTGTCGTCGCCGAAGATGCTGGTCACGCCGATCAGGTCGATGCGCAGCGGGCCCAGGCCGCTCAATCGCTCGCGCAGCACCTCGCCCGCCAGGCGCGCGCGGGCTTCGGCGCGCGGGCCGGCGTAGGAGATTTCCCCCTCGGCAAACCAGCCGGATTCAAAGCACACGTTGACCTTGAGCGTGGCGGGCCGGGCATGGCCCTGCACGCCTTCCAGCCGCACGGCGTCGGTGCCCACGGCCTGCACGCGGGCCTGGGTGATATCGGCCACCACGTCGGGCGTGAGATACGCCGCAGGGTCGTGCAGCTCGTACAGCAGTTGCTCCTTGACGGTGCGCTCGTCGATGCGCCCGCCGGTGCCGGGCGGCTTGGTGATGGTGCAGTGGCCGTCGGCGTCGATCTCGGCGATGGGGTAGCCCAGTTGCGCCAGGCCCAGCACGTCCTTGTAGCCAGGGTCGGCAAAGTAGCCGCCCGTGACCTGCGCGCCGCATTCGAGCAGGTGCCCGGCCATGGTGGCGCGGGCCAGGCGGTCCCAGTCGTCCGGGGCCCAGCCGTAGTGCGCCAACGCCGGGCCCAGCACGAGCGACGGGTCGGCCACGCGGCCGCAAACCACAATGTCGGCCCCGGCGCGCAGGGCATCGGCAATGGCCTGTGCGCCGATGTAGGCGTTGGCGCTGACGATGGGCTCCGTGGGCATGGCGTCACCCAAGGCGCCTTGCAGCAGCGCGCGGTGCTCGGGTCCGCTCAGGTCGTCGCCCTGCAGTACGGCAATGCGCGGGGAGGCCAGGCCCAGCTCGGCCGCCAGGGCGTGGATGCGGCGCGCGGCGCCGTGCGGGTTGGCGGCGCCAAAGTTGCTGACGATGCGCACGCCGTGCGCCAGGCACTGCGACAGCACGGGGCGCAGCAGGTCCACCAGCAGGGGTTCATAACCTGCATCCGGGTCAGTGCGGCGCGCCAGTTGCGCCAGGGCCAGTGTGCGCTCGGCGAGGGTCTCGAAGATGAGCACCGCAGGCTGGCCGCTGGCGATGAGCGCCTGCACCACGGGCAAGGCCGCGTCGGTGCGGTCACCCGAGAAGCCGGCGGCGCAGCCCACCAGCAGTTTGGTTTTTTGGTCGTTCGGCATGAATCCGTTGTCTCCTGACCATGAATGTAGGAACATGGCTGTATTCTGTGAAATCGATTGTTCTGATGAATCCATCTGATATGCAGATGAATCATTCAGCCCCACCATGAGCGCCCCTCACCTCTCCAGCCGCCAGTTAGACGCCTTCCTTGCGCTGGCCGAGCAGCGCAGCTTCACCCGCGCCGCCACGTTGTGCCACTTGTCACAGCCCGCGTTCAGCGCCCTCATCCGCGCACTGGAGGACGACCTGGGCCTGCGCCTGTTCGACCGCAGCACACGGCATGTGGACCTCACGCCCGAGGGGCAGAACTTCCTGGAGTCGGCCCGCCGCATCCGCGCCGAAATCACCAGCGCCCTGGCCGCCGTGCGCGACACGGCCACGCTGCAGCGCGGGCGCGTGGCCGTGGCGCTGCTGCCATCGCTGGCCGCGGGTTGGCTGCCGGGCGTGCTGGCGCAGTACCGCGCGGCGCACCCGGGCATCGAGATCGACATTGCCGACGTACTGTCCGAACCCTGCATCGAGCGCGTGGCCAGCGGCCATGCCGACTTTGCACTGGCCGCCATCCGCGCCGACACCCCCGCGCTGCAGGCCGAGCCGTTCTGCAGCGATGACTTCTATCTGGTGTGCCCCGCCGACCACCCGCTGGCGCGCAGGCGCAAGGCCATCACCGCGCAGGACCTGGCCGCCTGGCCCTTCATCCACCTGGCGCGCACCAGCAGCGTGCGCCAGTACCTGGAGGCGGCCCTGCACCCGCAGGCCATGCACACGCTGATGGAGGTGGAGCAACTGGCCACCGTGATGGGCATGGTGCGCGCGGGGCTGGGCATTAGCGTGGTGCCGGCGCTCACGCTGTTTCACTTCGAGCAGCCGGGGCTGGTCACGCGGCCGTTGTCGCTGCCCGGGCTGACACGGCAGATCTACCTGGTGCGGCGGCGCGACGAGAGCCTGTCGGTGGCGGCGCAGGCGCTGTATGCGCTGGTGATGGCGCGGCGGCCGTGATGGAAGCAGGATATTTTTGCTACTCTATTGATAGCTTTCAGCGCTTACGGGTAAAGCCCCAAATCTGGATTTCGATCAAAGTCAGGCCGCGAGCAGCTTCTGGGCCGTCTTATTGCGCTTGGACACGGCCAGTTGCAGCGGTGTGCGGCCCTGGCGGTCGCACTGGGTACGGTCCGCCCCCGCTTGCAACAGCAATGGGATGCAATCGGTCGCCTTGTACAGCACCGCCTCATGCAGGGCATTGCCACCGTGGTACAGCGCCCTGTTGGGGTTGGCACCGTGGGCCAACAGCAGCGCGACCTTGGCTTCAGACAGGCCGTGGATGGCCCACTCCAGGGGGGTGTGCTGCGCATCGGCGGGTGGCTCGGCGGGCAGGCCGAGCGCCAGCACCATCTCCAGCAATGCCACAGGCCGGTCCACGATGCGGCTGGTGAAATCGTGCATGCAGCTGTTGGCGGCATCCAGCCAGGCGGCGTCGCGCGTGGGGAATGCCTCAGGTGCGCTGCGCTGCACCAGGTATTGCATCGTGGCCACGTCCGTGCCTTCGTGCTTCGTGAGGGATTCCGCCAGCAAACGGGGCTGTGGGATTTTGTCGATGCACATCAGCGCATGGTCTTGCGGCCGCCACAGCCGGTCCAGCGCGTGGCCATTTCCTCCATCCACTGCACTGCTCAGCAACTGCTGCCGGTAGGCCTCGCCCGGTGGGGCCTGCGCCAGCAGTTCATCGAGGCGCGCATGGTCGTGGTACCAGATCGCGCTGCGTTGCTGCTCCGGGGTGTCGTACTCCAGCGCGTGTTGCGGCCAGATCACCCGGCCACCGTGCGCGACCAGAAGATCGCGCAGCGCCTGGTGCACGCCCCCGGCCAGGGCCGAATCCCCGTGCTGGCTCACGGCGTTGACCTCTGCGCCCCGCTCCAGCAGCCATTGCGCGGCCTGCACGGCCATGGAGGCTGGCTTGCTCAAATAGTGCGTTGCATCGGCCAGTTGCATCAAGGGCGTGTGCCCCTCGTCGTCCATAGCGTTCACATCCACGCCAGCGTCCACCAGCGCCTGCATCAGTGCAATGTCAAACGCATACGCCGCGCAATGCAGCGGAAACACGGGCAAGGTGAAGCTGGGCATGAGAGTGACCAGCGCCAGTGGGTCGGGTCGCGCCCCGGCTTGCAGCAGGGCGATGATGGCGTCGGTGGGCAACACGCCGCTGGCCTTGCCTGCCTGCGGCGTGAGCAAGTGCACGATGAGCGGCCGGTGGTACAGCACCGTGTTGGGGTCCAGGCCATGGTGGTGCACCAGGTTCAAAACCTCGCCATATTGTTCTTTGGAGAGCCACTGGTGCACTTCTTCCAGCGGGTCCAACTTGCGCACAGCAGCCTCAAACTGCTTGCGCGTGACGGATTTGGGGCCGTTGAACCACAGGCCTTCCGCCTTGGGGCCGTTGTGCCATTCGCAGCTGAACAGCTTGGCGCCCCGCTCCATCAGGCCCGGCGGCCACTCGTTGGCGGCCAGCAGGTTCCAGGGCCCGAGGATGGCCAGCTCGGCACACAACTCGGCAGCCCCCGCGAACTCGAAAGAGGCACCCGCATCGCCGCCCAGGCCCAGCATGGCGCCCAGCACGGGGGCCTGTTCCTCCAGCGGCAGATCAGCGGTCGCCTGCGCTTCGGCGGCCCAGGCCGCGGCCTGGGCGCGGGATGAGAAATAAACGGTGTAGTGAAGACGAGACTCAGACATCAGGAAACCTCAGGGTTGGGAGGAGACGCAAGAGCGCACAGCCGCACGCGCCGCCACGGGTTCGGCCTTTTTCTTTTCGAGCTTTTTCAAGGTGGCCAAGCAGGCCTCGGCCACATCGGGCCGCGCTTCGGCCGCGACGTCAAATCGGCTGGTCAGCAGGGCCGCGTCTGCCCGGGTGCCCAGCTGCCCAATGGCCTTGAAGGTCTTTTTCATGAACGCCGCATCGCCACCCAGGATGCGCTCTTCAAGGCGCAGCAGGTCGATGAGTGGCTCCACCAGCGCGGGCGACTGCGTCTTGCCCACTACGTCGAGCAGCCATTTGTAAAGGTCCAGGTGGAGTTGCGAAAAGCTCTCGCGTTGTGCGAAGAAGGCCTGGAACAGGCCGGCAAATACCGGGCTGGCCACCTGCTGCAGGATGCGCGCCAGCGTGAAGTGCTCTTGCTTGAACTTACCAGCGTAGAACTCCGGGTCGTGCACGTAGCCCTGGGCCAGCAGAGCATCAAATGCACGGGCCAGCGGCAACACTAGCCGTTCGCCGTGGGCGCTGACCACATCCACCAACTGCTCCCGCACGGACACGTAGTGCGGCCTCAGTCCGTGAGCCACCATGGCCTCGAAAGCGCCCGGCGCGGGATGCTCCAGCGCGCCACGCATCATCTCGGCATCTGCGTGCCCGTGAACCAGATTCGAAAACGCCCTGCCCAGCAGCGCTGGCGAGGTGATGGCATACAGCTGCGGCCAGTCCTTGGCCTCCATCAGCCGCGCCACACGCCAGGACTCGGCGCTCTCGGCGTCTTGCTCGAAAGGGGTCTCGGGCAGCTCCAGCTTCAGCGACTCACACTCGCAGGCCAGCGCATTGTCCACGTGCAAGCGCTGAAAGCGGCGCCCCGCCAGCGGCGCCAGGGTGCTCAGGCGGTTGTCGTCCGCCCACAGCCGCTCCAGCGCCGTACAGGCGGCGAGGGGCGAGAGGTCGGCCACCTGGTTGCCATTGATGTGCAGTTCCTTGAGCGTGGCGTAGCTGGCGGCAAACCCCACCTCGGCGATGCGGTTGTGCGACAGGTACAGGCTTTCCAGCTTCGGCAGATCCAGGCCCGCTGGAAAGGCCCTGAGCTTGTTGTTCCACAGGAACAGAGTTTCGATCTGCAGGCCGTTCAACGCCTCGAAGTCCTGGAAGTCGCAGTGCGCGATGAGTAGCGACTGCAGGCGTGGCAGAGCCCCCAGCGCCTGCAGGTTGCTGAACCGCACGTGCTCCAGTCTCAGGCGCCGCAGCCCCGCGATATGCGCCAGGCGCGACAGGTCCACCGGCTGCGGGGTGCGGTTGCTGCTCAGGTCGATCTCCAGCACATCGTCACAGCCCGCGATCTGGTCGAGATCGGCGTCGGTGAATTTTTCCAGATGCAGGCCGTCCGCATGGTTCAGCACACGGATGGGGCCGTAGAGGCGGTTGGTCCACTTGAGTTTGGTGGTCATAGGCTTGTGTAGCAAAGGCGGTGGCGATGTGCACGGCGGAAGCGGCCGTCACCCACGCGCCAGCACGGCCAGCTCCTGGCGCAGCAACAGCTCCACCTCCGTGGGCTCGAACTGGTCTTTCAGCAGCGGAATGGCAAAGCGGTACGCGGCATCCTGCTTGCGCAGCACATAGGCCAGCTGCAGGCGTGCCAGCGACTGGCGCAGCGCCTGCGCGTCGGCCGTGATGCCGTGGCCTTGCAGCAGCTGGGCCAGGGCCACCAGGCTGGTCTGCCCGGCCTGGGCCGTGTGGTAGACCACCACGCGGTCCAGGCGGCAGGCGGCCTCGTCCTGGCTCAGGCGCCCCCAGCCGGCCAGCGCGTCCTGCACGGGCTGCGAGGCCAGGGCCTGCGCGAGGTGGCGCGCCTCGATGGCGCGCTCGCCGGGTTGCAGGGCCTCCAGGCATTCCTGGCACAGGATGGCCACGAGGTTGGCGCGCTGGCCGCTGGCGTCCACGAGCTTTTCCACCAGCGTGTCGCTGCCAAAACCCAGGCGCAGGCGGCGCAGCGGCTCGGTGGCCAGCTCGCGGCAGGCGGCGCGCTCCAGCCCGCCGATGGCCAGCACCTCGCCAAAGTTGCGCAGGGGGCTTTGGTAGTCGAGCACGGCGGTGGCGTACAGGTCCCAGAAGCCCGCCAGCATGAACCAGCAGCGCCCCTCCTCGCTGAGCGCGCGCAGCGTGGACAACTGGGCGTAGCCGCTGTTCGACTCGTCGCGGAAAAAGAGGTCGGCTTCGTCGATCAGCAAATACAGGCGCTTGCCCGCGTACTGCGCCTGCAGGTGGTCCACGATGGCTTCGAGCGGCGTGTCGGCCGGCAGGCCGAACTGCAGCGCCATGCGCGGCGCCAGGCGGTGGTCGCGCAGCGAGACGTAGTGGCACACGGTGTGCGGGTGGCCCTGCAGGCGGCGCTGCACGGCCTTGAGCAGGCTGCTCTTGCCCAGCTGGCGCCCGCCCACCACCAGGTAGTTGGCGGGTTCGCGGTTGACCACGCGGGCCAGCAGCTGGGCGCGGCCGAAGAAGGAGCCCTCCCGCGTCACGCCACCGCGCGTCTGGTACGGCGAGATGCGGGTGATGCGCAGCTGCGCGGCCAGCAGGCGCAGCAGCACCTGCAGGGCCTCGCCGCCCACCAGCCATTCGGTCTGGCTGGCGCTGTCCACCATCACGTGCAGGTTGGCGCGGTCATCGGCATGGGCCTGCAGCAGGGGCATCGGCGCGTCCACGCTGTGCCCGCTCAGGATCAGCAGCACGTCGCTGCCGGTCTGCGCGACGCGCAGCTGGCGCAGCACGGCGGCCTCGTCCACGCCGGGCGTGGGCACGAAGACCAGGCAGCGGTCCAGCGACACGGGCAGGTCCGGCGGGAACTGCCACTCGAACACCAGCCCCGGCAGCGCCCAGTCGGTGCTGGGCTGGCTGCGGGCGGAAACCCGCTCGGCCATCGCGCGCGCGAGGCCCCCCGCACCCTCTGCCGCGCCGGGCTGCGCGCACAGCACCGCGCGGCGCCAGTCCACCGGGCGGATGTCGGCCGCGAGCAGCGTGGACTCCCGCCGCCCCGTCCAGCCCAGCAGCCGGTCCAGACGGGGCAGCCGCGCGAGCGGGGTGCGGCGAAGGCGTGCGGGCTGCAGCTGCGAAGGCCCGAGCAGGGGGTGGCGCGCGACCCAGACCACCGCGCCCACGGCGAAGATGGCAGCGCACCAGTAGATGAGCTTGCGCAGGCCTTCGAACGGGTCGCGCTCCGACGGCGGCACGGGCGTGAAGTCGTCGGCCTGCCCCTCCAGGCAGTTGATGGGCAGATAGCCCAGGGGAATGGGCGGGCGCCCGGGGCGGCAGCTCCAGGTGGTCGTGCCGGGCTTGAGCTCCACCACCACCTGGGTGCCCGCGAGCTTGCCCAGTTCGGGGTTGTGGGCGATGTCGGCCTGCAGCACGTAGGGCCGGGGCGACGTGACGCGCAGCTGCGGGTTGCCGATGCGCGGCGCATGTGTGCGGATGTCCTCGGGCCAGGCGTCCAGCTCGTTGTGCGCCTGCATCATCGCCACGCGCCACTGCACCAGCTCGCCCCAGACGATGCCCGCGTTCTCGGCCCCCAGCACGGAGCCGCGCGTGGCCGGGTTGAGCTTGGGCGTGAGCAGCGCGCTGCCCACGAACAGCGTGATGGCCGCGATCACCACCGCGCGGACCACGGACCTGGACAGCAGCGGGCTCATGCGGCCGACGAACACGAGTCCAGCACCATGAGGCCCGCGTCGCGGATGGTGGGGCTGCGCCAGTGCAGCCGCGCGGCCTCGCCCGTGCCGCGCACATGGATGAGGTTGCCCCAGAACAGGCGGCGCAGCTCGTCGTCCTGCAGGTAGGGGCGCGCGCGGCCCAGCTCATCGGCCTGCAGCAGCTGCGCCAGCCGTTGCCGGGTGGCCGGTGCCTGCGCGAGGGGCAGCAGGGTCTGCCACAGGCGCGGGCTGCTGGCCAGGTGGGTGCGCAGCGCGGCGCGGTCTGCCTGCGCGCCCTGCAGGCCGCCGCCCGCTCCCTGGTCCACCAGCCACTGCAGGCCTTCCTCGAACAGCGCGGGGTGTCCACCGCTGATCTCCTGCAGGGCCGCCAGCACCGGCTGGGGCCAGGCCTGCTCGGGCCAGCGGTGGCGCGCCAGCTGGGTGAGGTCTTCCAGCGACGGATCGGGCCAGTGGTTGACCTGCGCGATGTTGAGCAGCGACAGGTCGCCGCTGCGGTATTTGAGGTCGGCCAGCGCCTCGCCGCCGCACAGCAGCAGGTGCAGCCGTCCGCTGTGCATCTCGCTCAGGCTGCGCAGGATGCCCGCCAGGGTTTCGCGCAGTTCGGGGGTGCCCTGCTCGAAACGGCTGACCAGGCAGAACAGGCGCTCGCCCGCCAGCAGGCGGCGCTCCAGCGCGGATTCGAATTCGTAGTCGGACGCCACATCGCCGAGCCCGCACTGGCGGCCAATGGCGGCGAAGTACTCGGCCGGCACGGTGCTCACGCTGTAGGGCGGCTGGATGTGCAGCACCGCGCCTTCGCCGTACTGCGCCTTGGCGCGCTGCAGCAGCTCTTGCCTGAACGGCGGCTGGCCCCAGTGGGCGGGCGACAGCAGCAGCGAGATGGGATACGGCACGGCCTGCGCCAGCTGGGCAAACAGCCGGTCCTGGAAGGCAGCGAAGGGCTGCGCCGCGCCCGCCGACTCGGCCTGCAGCGGAAACTCGGGCTCGAAGCCGGCGGCGCTGAGCAGGCGGTTGGCCTCGGTTTCCGTCAGGCGCAGGTAGCGGGTGCAGGCCACCAGTTTTTCTCGCGAGCGGGGGTTGGGCGCCGACAGGCCGTTGCGCCAGTTGTTCACGGCCTCGCGGCTCAGGCCGATCTCGGTGGCCACGCCGGAGGCGCTGGCGCGAATGCGCCGCATGTAGAGCGAGAGAAGCTCCGGAAAGGAATCGTGGGCCATGGCTGTGGGGGTGGGCACTCTGCGCGCCGCGCGGTGAGAGGGCTTTGGAAAGAACACAAACGAAAAGAAGTCGGTGGCTGGCTGGCACGGATTGTGATGCGTGCCGGTGCCGTCCAGCACCCGGCACCTTCCGGCGTTGCCCGCGCAGGCCGCGCTACCAGAGCGCCTGCACCAGGGGCCAGGCCTTGTAGCAACCCAGGCCACAAGCCGCGAGCACCGGGCTGTAGAGCACCAGGGCCCCCAGCACCGCCGTCAGCCAGCCGGTTTCATCCTCCTCGTTTTCGGTTTGCTTTTTCTTTTCCTCTCCCCCCTCCCCCTTGACTGTGTCGAGCGTGGCGGCCTTCTCCGCATCGTCCCCGGGTGCGTCGCCCGTGATCTCCTGCACCAGCATCACCAGCACCACCAGCAGCGAGACACCCAGCACGCCCAGGTAGCCGTACCGCAGCCACGGGCTGTCCAGCGGATAGAAATACACGGCCAGCACCACGGCGGGCAGCAGGAAGAAGGCGTGCATCTGAAGCCGGTACCAATGGATGCCATCGTCCTTCTTTTCCAGCGCGCCCATCACGAGCTTGTAGGTGATCGCGCCCAGCACGAAGATCAGCCCGCCCCACCATTCGATCTGTGTCAGCATTTTGTGTGTCTCCCTCGGATTCAGTGGCTGGACTTGCCGGCGTTGCCGCCCTGCGGCGCTTCGCTACCACGGCCCTCGCTCTCGCCGCCATCTTCGCTGTCGTCGTCGGCGTCTTTGTCCGGGTCGCCGTCCTCGTCGCCATCCCCGTGGAGGTCCTTGTACTCGCTCAGCATGTAGTACAGCGGCAGCACGATGGCCAGCACCAGGCCCAGCCCCAGCCAGAGCCACAGGCCCTTGAACAGCAGCACGGTGACCACCGTGAACGCGATGGCCTGCAGCAGCCCCTTGAAGCCGGCGCGCAGCAGCAGCACCGCGATCAGTCCCTGAACAGGAGAGGTGCCGGTCTTGTGCATTTCCTTGGCCATGTCGATGAAGGCCTGCGCGGCTTCCTCGCCCTTCTTCCTGCGCTCGGCCTCCTGCTTGCGCAGCTTGGACACTGACACCGGCTTGCCCGGGTCCTTGGAGTGGGCGTGGGCATCTTCCTCGTCGGGCCCTTCGCCAGCCTGACCGGCAGCCACGGGTTCGTCCACGGGCTCCACCACCGCGCGCCACTGCGGGTTGGCCTCGAAGAACGCCCTGCGCGAGATCCACTGGCCCTTGTCGAAGTGCATGCGCTCGGTTTCGCCCACCTGGTCGTAGAACACCTCCAGCACCGCCGACTGCAGGCCGTGGGCAAACAGTGTTTCGAGCGCCCGCAAGGGAAGGTCGTCGTGCGTGCCGGTGTCAAAGCGCAGCAGCAGGTGGGTGCGTTGGGCCAGGACCTCCTGGTTGAACCACTGTTCGTCCCACAGCGCCGCCAGATCCGCGCCCCCCAGTTTCTGGGCCCAGCGCTGCGCCTGTTCGGTATTGCCGGCGGCCAGGTACTGGTAGACCAGCTGGCCGGTCTTGAGCTTGATCGCGTCTTCGAAGAACAGGTGCAGGGTGTGTGCGTTTTGCGACATGGTGCGGCGGTAGGGAGAGTGGGTTCGCGGTGGAAGTACACGAATTGTTACCGGCTTCGCGGGCACCGTCCCTCTCGGCGTTGTCCATCGCCCGGGCCCTGGCACTTGACGCCATGTCAACCACCGTCCTTCAGCGGCACGGCCGTTGGACGGATGCGGTGGGCGCCACGCGCCTCCACGGTTCCAGCACCCGCCGCTTGCCTTGGCGCGCGGGTGCTTCATGCATACTCGACGGCCAGCCCGCCGCGCGGCCGGGCAGCGCCGCGCGGCACGCCACCGGCAGGCCCGCAACCCGTGCGTGGCCCCGCCAAGTTGGCCTGCGGGCCACCACCATCACAAAACCCTGAGGGAGATTCACCATGCGTTCTCACGCACGCTCTGGCGCGCTTTTGCTCTGCGCCACCTTCACGCTCGGCCCCGTTGCCGCCCAGACGGACACCGCCGCCACACCCCAGGCCCGCGCCGCCGCTGTCCGCGCCGCAGCCACGGCCCCATACCCCGCCTTCAGCGGGACGCGCGAGAAGCTGGTGGTGGCCATGCCCAAGACCTACGCCAAGAGCGAAACCATGCTGCTGTGGGGCGACTACTTCAATCATCTGGCGCGCTGCGGCAACATCGACCTGCAGAACCTGCAGGGCGAGTCGCTGGAACGCAGCACCAACATCGACGTGCTGGGGGAGAAGGACCTCATCGACAGCCTGGTCGCCGGCAAGGCCCAGCTGGCCCAGGTGAACCCCGGCCTGGTGCCGCAGCTAGTGGCCGCCGGCCAGCCCGCGCCGTTTGGCGTGCCGGGCAACAAGGCCAGCGGGCAGCGCAACTCGTACAAGCTGATCCTGATTGCGCGCGTGGACAGCCCGTTCACCAAGCCGCAGGACCTAGTGGGCAAGAAGATCGCGCACACCACGCCCACATCCAACTCCGGCAACCTGGCGCCGCGCGCGCTGTTCCCGGCCATTGGCCTGGTGCCGGACCAGAACTACGAGGTGGTGTTCTCCAACGGCCACGAGCGCTCGGTGACGGGTGTGATGCACGGCTTCTACCCCGCCGCCGCCGTGGCCAGCGACCTGTACCAGCGCATGGTGGTCAAGGGCGATGTGAAGGGTTCGAGCATCCGCACGCTGTGGGAAAGCCCGCCGTTCATGACCGAAACCTGGACCCTGGGCAAGGACGTGTCGCCCGAGGTGCAGGCGCGCGTGAAGAAATGCTCGTACAGCTACAGCTTCTCGCCCAAGCTGCGCCAGCTGCTGCCGGGCAACGACACCTTCTTGCCCATCAACTTCGAGCGCGACTTCGCCACGGTGATGGAGGTCTACAACAAGACCGCGAAGGCGGCGCAGGCCGGCAAGCCCGCCGCCAAGTAGGTGCCCCGCAGCGCCAAGGCGCTGGCGGTTCAGGCCTGCGCGGAGGCGGCCCCAAGCCGCTCGCGCGTGCGCCGCGCGACATCCTTCACCCAGGGCTGCGCGGCCCAGTGCCGCTGGGCAAAGGCATCGATCTGCGCCTGGTAGGTGAGCGAAGCTCCAATCACATCCAGCCCGTCGAGGAACATGCGCCGGTGCCGCTCGGAGATGGTGAACGGTGCGCTGTGCCCTGCCGTGCGCACCTGGCGCTGTTCCACGTCGATCTCCATGGCCAAGGGACCGGTAGTGGCACGGGCCTCGCGCATGAAGGCCTGGGCATCGGCCTCGGTCACCATGGCCAGCAGCAGGCGGTTGTTCATGGCGTTGGAGTAGAAGATCTCGCCGAAGCTCGATGCCACCACGGCCTGGAAGCCGTACTGCTGCATGCCCCACACGGCATGCTCGCGGCTGGAGCCGCAGCCGTAGTTGCTGCCGGCCAGCAGCACATCGGTGCCGGCAAACGCCGGCTGGTTGAGCACGAAGTCTTCGCGCGGCTGCCCGGCGCCGTCAAAGCGCAGGTCGTACAGCAGGCCCGGCGCCAGGCCCGACTTGTCGATGCCGCGCAGGAACTGCTTGGGCATGATCTGGTCGGTATCGAGGTTGGCGATGTCGAGCAGGGCCGCCTGGCCGCGCACGGTGGTGTGGTTGTGGTCGGCGCTCATGCGGTCACCTCCAGGGTTCTTACGTCGGTGATGCAGCCCGTGACGGCAGCGGCGGCGGCCATGGCCGGGCTCATCAGGTGGGTGATGGCGCCACGGCCCTGGCGGCCCTCGAAATTGCGGTTGGTGGTGGAGGCGCAGCGCTGGCCGGGGGCCAGCACGTCGTCGTTCATGGCCAGGCACATGGAGCAGCCGGGCTGGCGCCATTCGAAGCCGGCGGCCATCAGGCGCGCGGCGATGCCCTCGGCCTCGGCCTGGGCCTTCACGGCGCCCGAGCCGGGCACGACCATGGCGCGCACGCCACTGGCCACGTGGCGGCTGCCGACGATGCGGTCCACCTCGCGCAGGTCCTCGATGCGCGCATTGGTGCACGAGCCGATGAACACGTGCTGCACCGGCACGCCCGCCAGCGGCTGCCCTGCCGCCAGGGCCGTGTAGCGCAGGGCCTGCTCGGCGCTGCTGCGCTGCACGGCGTCGGTGATGTCCTCGGGCCGGGGCACGGTGGCGTGGATGGCCATGGCCTGGTCGGGGCTGGTGCCCCAGGTGACGAAGGGGGCCACGGCGCTGGCGTCGAACACATGCTCCACGTCGAACACGGCGCCTGCGTCGCTGCCCAGCGTGGCCCAGTAGGCCAGGGCCTGCGTGCGCACGCCGCCGGTGATGTCGGGGGCCTTGGCCAGCACGTAGTCGATGGCGGTGGCGTCGGGTGCGATCAGCGCACCGCGCGCACCCGCCTCCACCGCCATGTTGCACAGCGTGAAGCGCGCCTCCACCGACAGGGCTTCGATGGCGCTGCCGCAGAACTCCACCACATAGCCGCGTGCGCCCTGCGCGCCGATGCGGCTGATGACCATGAGGATCAGGTCCTTGGCCGTGGTGCCCGTGGGCAGCGTGCCGTCCACGCGGATGCGCATGTCCTTGGCGAGGCGGTAGACCAGGGTCTGGGTGGCCAGCACGTGCTCGACCTCCGACGTGCCGATGCCGAAGCCTAGCGCGCCCAGCGCGCCGTACGTGGTGGTGTGGCTGTCGCCGCAGATGATGACCATGCCCGGGCGCACCATGCCGTGCTCGGGCGCGATCACGTGCTCGATGCCCTGCAGCGGGTCGTTGGTGTCGAACAGCGGGATGCCGTGGCGGTCGCAGTTGGCCTTGAGGTTGCTGGCCTGCAGGGCCGAAGGCGGGTCCTGGATGGTGCGCCAGCGCACCGGGTGCGTGGGGATGATGTGGCTCACCACCGCCACGTTCTGCCCCGGCACGGGCACGCCGCGCCCGGCCTCGTGCAGGCCGGCAAAGGCCTGGGGGCTGGTGTATTCGTTCATCAGGTGCAGGTCGCAGAACAGCAGAACGTTCTGTTCGTCCAGAACGGCCACGGTGTGCGATGCCACCAGCTTTTGGTAGAGCGTTGAGGGAGTGGTCATGGTCAGCGTCGGGGGTTGTCGTTGGGTGCAGCCTTACCGGTCGGCCAGCAGGAAGGGCAGCGCCGCGTCGAGCAGCGCATCCGGCGCCTCCTCGGCGATGTAGTGGCCGCAAGGCAGTGCGTGGCCGCGCACGTCGGCCGCCACGCGCTGCCACTCGGCCAGGGGCTGGAAGCACTGGTGCACCACGCCCTGCTCGCCCCACAGCGCCAGCAAAGGCATGGGCAACTGGCGGCCCGCATCGCTGTCGGCCCGGTCGTGCACCAGGTCGATGCCGGCAGCGGCGCGGTAGTCCTCGCAGATGCCATGGGCCGTGCCGGGCAGTGCCAGGCAGCGCACGTACTCGGCCAGGGCCCGCGGGTCGAACGGGGCCAGGCCGGCGCTGCGCCGGCCCATCACGTCGCGCACATAGGCGGCGGGGTCGGCCTCGATCAGGCGCTCGGGCAGCGGCGCGGGCTGGATCAAAAAGAACCAGTGCCAGTAGGCACGCGCAAAGGCGTTGCTGGTCTGTTCGTACATGGCCAGCGTGGGGGCGATGTCCAGCAGCACCATGCGCAACACGGCGGCCGGGTGGTCGGCCGCCAGGCGGTGCGCCACGCGGGCGCCCCGGTCGTGGGCCAGCACGGTGAAGCGTGGGTGGCCCAGGTGCTGCATCACGGCCAGCATGTCGGCGGCCATGGTGCGCTTGCTGTAGAGGGCATGCTCGGCATCCCCAGCAGGTTTTGCGGAATCGCCATAGCCCCGCAAATCCGCCAGCACCAGCGTGAAGTGCCGGGCCAGCACCGGCGCCACCTTGTGCCAGATGGCCGAGGTCTGCGGGTGGCCGTGCAGCAGCAGCAGGGCCGGGCCCGTGCCGCCCACCAGCGCGTGGATGTGCTGGCCGTCGGGCGTGGGCACACGGTGGGGGGTGAAGCCGGGGAAAAGCGGGGTCGTCGTGGTCATGGTGTCGGTGGGTTGTGGGCGCACGGGTCTGCTCACTCTGCAGTGATGCCCCGCTCCTTGATGAGCTTCGCCCACTGCGGCATCTCTTTTTCGAGCCGTGCGCGGGCCTGCTCGGGCGTCGATGGAATGGGGTCGAAACCGTCCTTGGCCATGCGCTCCTTGAGCGCCGGGGTGTTGAGCGCCTGGTTCAGGGTGGTGTTGAGTTTGTCGACGATCGGCTTGGGCGTGCCGGCCGGCGCGAACACGATGAACCAGGTTTCAAACGCGTAGCCAGGCAGGCCCGCCTCGGCAATGGTGGGCACGTCAGGCATGAGCGCCGAGCGCTTGGTACCGGTGACGCCCAGCGCCCTGAGCTTGCCCGCTTGCACATGCGGCTGCGCGGCCGACAGCACCGGAAAGCTCAGCGCCACCTGGCCCGACATGGTGTCGATCATGGCCGGGCCGCCGCCGCGGTAGGGTATGTGCACGATGGGCGTGCCCGCCACGGCCTTGAACAGCTCGGCCGACATGTGGAAGGTGCTGCCCGCGCCGGCCGAGCCATACGAGTACTTGCCCGGCTGCGCCTTGAGCAGCGCCACCAGTTCCTTGATGTTCTTGGCGGGCAAGGCGTTGTTGACCACCAGCACATGCTGCGAACTGGCCACCATGCCGATGGGCGCCAGGTCCTTCAGGGTGTCGTAGGGCATCTTGGCCGTCAGGCTGGGGTTGATGGCCAGGGACACGGTCTGCAGGCCGATGGTGTAGCCGTCCGGTGCGGACTTGGCCACCATGTCCACGCCGATGTTGCCGCCCGCGCCGCCCTTGTTCTCGATGAACAGCGAGCCGCCCAGCGCCTTGCCCCATTCATCGGTGATGAGCCGCGCGGCGATGTCGGCGCTGCCGCCCGGCGCATAGGGGACCACGAGCTTGATGGCCTTGTTGGGATAAGCCGCTGGCTGGGCCAGGGCCGCAGCGGGCGACAGCAGTGCCAGCGTGGCGGCGGCCGTTGCCGCCACAGCCAGCCGGCGGGGAAACAGGGACGGTGTCGGGGGGGTGGAACCGGTCATGGGTTGTCTCCTGCGGGTATTTGTTGTGGCTGGATCTTATGAGTGATGTTCAACGCCATAAATACCGTCAAAATCATTTCATTCATAAATTCAAAGCACGAATGAGATACCCATGGACGGCTTTTCGGACCTGCGCTTCTTTGCCTTGCTCATGAAGGAAGGCAGCCTGGCCGCCGCCGCGCAGCAGATGGGCATCACCCCGCCCGCGGTCAGCCGGCGCCTGGCCCAGCTGGAGCACCGGCTGGGCGTGCGCCTTCTGCACCGCACCACACGACGCATCCACCTCACACCCGAGGGCGAGACCTACCTGCTGGATGGTGCCCGCATCCTGGGCGACCTGGAGGCGCTGGAGCGCACGGTGGCCGGCGCGCGCAGCTCGCCGCGCGGGCTCATCAAGCTGGCGGCCACGCTGGGCTTTGGCCGCGTTCACATCGCGCCCGCCCTGTCGGCCTTCTCGCGCGCCTACCCCGAAGTGGAGGTGCAACTGCACCTGACCGACCGGCCCGTGAACCTGGTGGAACAGGGCCTGGATGCCGCCGTGCGCTTTGGCGACCTGCCCGACTCGCGCCTCACGGCCCGCAGGCTGATGGCCAACCGGCGCGTGCTGTGCGCGTCGCCGGCCTACCTGGCCCACGCGGGCGAGCCCGCCCAGCCCGCCGACCTGCTGGCCCACCTGTGCATCGTGATCCGCGAAAGCGATGAAACCTATGGCACCTGGCACCTGCACCAGGGCGGGCGGCAGGAAACGGTGAAGGTGCGCGGCATGCTCAGCACCAACGATGGCGCGGCCGCCACCACCTGGGCCCTGGAAGGCCACGGCGTGCTGATGCGCTCCGAGTGGGACGTGGCAGCCCACCTGGCCGCTGGCCGCCTGCGGCGCGTTCTGCCCGCCTGGGCCTTGCCCGCAGCGGACGTGACGCTGGTGTACCCCACCCGCAGCGACCTGTCGGCCAAGACGCGGGCGCTGGCGGATTTCCTGGCGGCCTGGTTTTCCGGCGACCGGAAGGACCTCGTGGCGCGGCCGGCCGGAGAGCCCTGACATCACCCCCCCCTGGCCGACAGGTGCCGAGACGCGCCCCCCGTCCTGAAAGGCCGCCCCGCTGCCATTCATCGCAGGCGGGGCGGTGCCCTCCGCCCGCGGTGTCAGGGGAAGGTGAAATCCGTGGTTTGCACGGTACCCTCCGTCAGGACAGGCAGTGCCTGCGTCTTGTCGGCAAAACCACCCAGGCGGGCCTGAACAGCGTAGCGCCCCGCCGCCGCGGAGTCCGCGGCAAACACCAGGCTGGTGCCCGGCGCGGCATAGGGGGCGACCCGCGGCGCGAGGGTAGGCACCGTGAAGCCGTAGGCCCCTGTCACCCCGTCAACGCCCCGGCCGGCCACTTCGATCGTGCCCCCCACAGACAAGGGCTGGAGCACCCGCACCATGGTGTCCACCGGGGCGGTGCCCTTCACCGTCGCGACCGGAGATGGCGGCAGGCTCAAAGGCGCGGCGCCCGCGCCCACGGAAGTCACTGTCTCGGCGGCCACCGGAACACCCGTGACCACCGTGGTGGTGCGCCCCGCACCCACGACGACCAGCGTGTAGCTGCCCGGGGCCACCGGCTGGAGCAGGAACCTGCCCGCGCTGTCGGGTGTGGTGGCGCGCACCAGCTCACCGTTGAACTGCAGGGAGACGCTGGTGCCCGTGCCGGGTTCCACATAGCCCTGCACACCGGAAACGAAGCGCGGGATCACCGACACCACGGGTTTGAGAAGATACTGGCCCGAGGCGCCAGCGGCCACCACCGACTTGCAGGCATCGAAGTCCAGAACGAAGTCGGCCATCTGATTGGCGCCCACGTCGATATTCACATTCGTCTTGACGCCCGATTGCTGCCCGCTCGGCGTTTTCAGCGCGACTTCCGATGCGCCGGTGGGGACCACCGAATTGGCCAGCGGCTGGGCCCCTGTGTTGCTGGCCAGCACGAGCCGCAACTGTGTGTACTTTCCCGCGGGCAGCGGCACCTGCCCCAGCTCCATGAGCACACCGTTCGTCAGCGTCAGCAGGTCCACCCTGCGTGCCGGGTTCAGCACGATCTCTGACCAGCCCGCATCGTTGTCCGAGGCATTGCTGCTCTGGTGGACGCGCACTTTCTCGACCGTGACATTCACGGCGGAATAGCCGCAGCTGGGGGCATCCGTCATCGCCAGGCGCAACGTGCCATTTCCGCTGGTTTCGCCACCTCCACCACCGCCCCCGCAGGCGGCAAGGCTGGCGATGGACAGTGCACACAGGACGGTGCGCAGACAAGGGTGTGTTTTCATGGGGGTGGCCTCTTTGGTGAGATGTTGGCGGCTGCGGGACCAGGGGAGCGCCCCGAAGAATGTGAAAAATTCACACAAACAACCTTAGAGGCATCCCGGCGCGTGTCTGTAGGACAACACCCAGACTTGGCGACGAGCGGCGCACGCTCTCCGCGCCGCTTTCCACCACATGCCCGCACCGTCCAGCGTTGGGCCACCCATCGGCCCCCGGCCCCTCAGGCACCGTCCATCAGCGTGAGCGACCCGAACGGCATGTGGTGCATCAGCTCGCGCAGCACCAGCAGGGTGACCGCGAATGCAGCGCGGGCGGGCAACCCCTCCTGCGAAGCCGGACGCCCTTGGGATACGGAGACAAGCCGGTTGAACACATGCTCCAGGGCATCGAGAGTGAGCATGCGCCGCGGCCCTGACGCAATGCCCGCCAGGGTGGCGATCTCGTGCAGCGCCGGGTCTGCGGAACAAGGCGCGACCACCGCACCCTGCGGCACCCAGGGGCGATGGCGGACATGGGCGGCGTAGACCTCGTCCTCCACCTGCGCAATGGCGGTCTCCAGCTCGAAGGGGGTGGGAAGTACCCCGCGGAAAAAATCGCGCGCCGTCTTCTGGCTGCCCAGCGCCAGGGTCAGCACGACGGAGGGCAGCTGAGGATCCAGCCCCGTCGCCACCACGGTGTGCTCCGCCCCCATGTGCAGGGCGGTGGCCAGCTGCCCTGGCACGGCAAGGCCATGGACCCGGCGGTACAGCGACGCGATATCGACGTCCGCATCACCCCCCTGGGGCGACGGCGATGAAGCCACCGGCGGGGCCGGAGGGGACGAAGGAGATGGCGGGGATGGTGGGGGCATGGACATTCCGCGGTGTGGTGGGCAAGGAGCAGGAGGGCATGGCCCGGGCCCGCGTGGATGGCGGGAAGTCGTTCGTGGATCCGTCCCGTCACGGCCGCGCGGCCTGCGTGACAAATCGCTGGTGGATCTCCACAGTCAGTGCTTCGACGCGCAGCGTGAGCTGGCGCGTCTGTTCGGTCAACAGGGTGTTTTGCTGCAGCAGCTCCAGCACCTGCGCGGCATTCTGCGCGGCAATGGCCTGACGTTGTTCGCTGGCGATGGCCAGCGCCTCGCGGTGCTGCGCATCCGCGTCGGCGTGGTGCTTGTCGCGGGCGGCCTGCCGCGTCTGGGCGAGCAGGATGAGCGGCGCGGCGTAGGCCGCCTGCAGGCTGAACGCAAGGTTGAGCAGGATGAACGGATAGGGATCGAACCTGGCGGCACCCAGCACGTTGATCAAGATCCACGCCGCCACGATCAGCGTCTGCGCACCGAGAAACAGCGGCGTGCCAAAGAACCGCGCAAAGGCCTCGGCCTGCAACGCAAACCGGTCCGTGCCGAAGGTAGGGGCCAGGTGCTCATGGCGCCGGTGAAAGCGCAAGGGGTCCACCCGGGGCGGGCCGTCTTCCAGGGGTGGGGCGTTGTGCGCAGGGTGGGGGTGGGCGGTCATGGGTGTTCCTCTCCGATCGGGGCGCATTCGCCAACAGGCAGCAAACAGGCAGAAGGCGCCTGGCCCCACTCTACGCCTGGACGACTGCCGCCGGTCCGTCAACGCCGCGCTGCCGGGCGTTGAGCCCCGCACACAACCCCTGCGCCGCGCCGACAGGCGCTGCCAGCCTGCGCCTACACGCCGGGGCAGCCACCGTGCCTACAGTCGAACGCACAGACAACCGCCGCGCAGCGCATGCCCACAAAGCCCTGCAACGCACCCTCGAAAGCCGCCACCGCAGGAGCAATCCCATGCGCATCCACGCCATGCCTCGCCGCCACTCCCCCTGGTCCCTGGTGATCGGAGCCACCGCACTGATGGCGCTGCTGGCGCTCACGGCCTGCTCCACGCCACGCACGCCCGAAGGCATCCAGGCCGTGACCGGCTTCGATGTGGACCGCTACACCGGCCACTGGCACGAGGTGGCGCGCATCGACCACTCGTTCGAGCGCGGGCTCACCCAGACCAGCGCCACCTACAGCCGCAACCCCGACGACACCGTGAAGGTGGTGAACCGGGGGTACGACCCGGTGCGCAAGGAGTGGAAGGAGGCCGAGGGCACGGCAAGCTTCGTCGATGCGCCCACGCGCGCGGCGTTGAAGGTGTCGTTCTTCGGGCCGTTCTACGGCGGCTACAACGTGGTGGCGCTGGATGAGAACTACCAGTGGGCCATGGTGGTGGGCTCCAGCAAGGACTACCTGTGGATCCTGTCGCGCACCCCCACCCTGCCCTGGCATGTGCGCGAACACCTGATCGAGCGTGCGCAGTCCATGGGCATCGACGTGGGCCGCATCCTGTGGGCGCCGCCCGCCAGTGAACAGCACGCCAGGCGCGCAGTGATGACCTGAGGCAAGGCCAGGCGCTGCAGGCGTGGAGCCCGTGCGCCGGATGCCAGCACCTGGCCGCGGCGAAGCACCGCGATGCGATGTGGTGCGCCGCACCCAACCGGCATCAAGCCTCTTTTGCTACCAATTAAATAGCGCCCCGCGCTTTCACCACAAGCGCCAGCGGCCATTTCGGCCAGAAACTACTCCGCCCCGGGCACGGTGGCGGCGGCCACCAGGCGCTGGGTGTACGGGTGCCGGGGTGCGTCCAGCACCTCGTCCACGCTGCCGCTTTCCAGCACGGTGCCATCCTTCATCACCAGCACCTGGTGCGCCATGGCCCGGATCACGTCCACGTCGTGGGTGATGAGCAGGTAGCTCAGGCCCTTTTCTTTCTGCAGGCGCTGCAGCAGGCCCAGCACCTGCTGCTGGATGGTGACGTCGAGCGCGCTGGTGGGCTCGTCGAGCACGAGCACCTGCGGTTGCACGATGAGGGCGCGCGCGATGGCCAGGCGCTGGCGCTGCCCACCGGAGAATTCATGCGGGTAGCGCTCGAGCAGCCGCGGGTACTGGGCCTCGGCCAGACCCACCTCGGCCAGCGCGGCCTCGACCCGGGCGCGCCGCTGGGCCACGCCCAGCGCGGGCTCATGCACCTTGAGGCCCTCGCCCACGATCTCTTCGACCGTCAGGCGCGGAGAGAGCGACGAGAACGGGTCCTGGAACACCACCTGCACGCGGCGGCGCAGCTGCTGGTTGGCGGGCGTGTTGCGCGTGGCGGGCTGCTGCCACGCCTGCCCGCCGACCTGCAGCTGGCCGGTGCAGGGCAGCAGGCCCAGGATGGCCTGCGCCAGCGTGGATTTGCCCGACCCGGATTCGCCCACCACGCCCAGCGTCTCTCCGGGCGGCAGCGCGAGCGTGGCGGCCTGCACGGCCACGAACTCGCCTTTCTGGAACCATCCCCGCAGGCCGGGGAGCGGCGTGGGATACACCACGCGCAGGTCCCGCGTCTGGACCACCGGCGGCGTGCCCGCGGGGGAATCGGCGGGTGCCACGTCACGGCGCGGC
Source organism: Acidovorax sp. GW821-FHT10E04 (assembly GCF_059415185.1). NCBI lineage: Bacteria > Pseudomonadati > Pseudomonadota > Betaproteobacteria > Burkholderiales > Comamonadaceae > Acidovorax > Acidovorax sp. GW821-FHT10E04. Next base: position 607,104 of record NZ_JBWKMT010000002.1, on the reverse strand, counting down.
TGGCTGGCGATCAGGCGGCGGGTGTAGGCATGCTGCGGCGCGCCGAACACCTCGGCCACGGGCCCCTGCTCCACCAGCACGCCCTGCTCCATCACGGCCACGCGGTCCGCGAAGCGGCGCACCAGGTTGAGGTCGTGCGTGATCAGCAGCACCGCCATGCCGTTCTGCCGCTGCAGATCGGACAGCAGGTCCAGGATCTGGCCGCGCAGCGTGACGTCGAGCGCGGTGGTGGGTTCGTCGGCCAGCAGCAGCTGCGGCTCGCTGGCCAGGGCCATGGCGATCATGGCGCGCTGGCGCTGGCCGCCCGAGAGCTGGTGGGGAAAGCTGTTGGCGCGGCGCGCGGGCTCGGGAATGCCGGTCTTGGCCAGCAGCGCAACGGCGGCCTGCGCGCATTGCTCGCCCGTCAGGCCTTTCTTGAGCTGCAGGATCTCGGCGATCTGCGTGCCAATGGTCATCAGCGGGTTGAGCGCGGTCATCGGCTCCTGGAAGACCATGGCGATCTCGCCGCCGCGCACGCCCCGCATCTCGCGCTCCGTGAGCGCCAGCAGATCGCGCTGCCCCCGCAGCATGGCCTGGCCGGTGATGGCGGCATTGCCCACCAGCCGCAGCAGGCTGAGCGCGGTGATGGTCTTGCCGGAGCCGGACTCGCCCACCAGCGCGAGTTTTTCGCCGGCTGCGATGGTGAAGCTGGCCCCGCGCACCACCTCCTTGGCGCCGAAGCGCACGTGCAGATCCCGCACGTCGAGCAGCGGGGCAGCGGGAGCGCCCCCGGGGGGCAGCGAGGACATGCCGGTGCCAGGCGTGGGGGCGATCATTGATCGGCCTTTCGGGGGTCGAGGGCGTCCCGCAGCGCATCGCCCATGAAGGTCAGCAGCAGCAAGGTGGTGACCAGCACGGCGAAGGTGGACAAGGAAATCCACCACGCGTCGATGCTGTTCTTGCCCTGGCTCAGCAGCTCGCCCAGCGACGGCGTGCCGGGCGGCACGCCCAGGCCCAGGAAGTCGAGCGAAGTGAGCGCGAGGATGGCCGCGCTCATGCGAAACGGCAGGAAGGTCACCACCGGGGTGAGGCTGTTGGGCAGGATGTGGCGCCAGATGATCTGCGCATTGCCCACGCCCAGGGCCCGCGCCGCCTTCACGTAGTCGAGCTGGCGGTTGCGCAGGAACTCGGCGCGCACGTAGTCCGACAGGCCCATCCAGCCAAACAGGGAGAGAAGGATGAGCAGCAGCGAGATGCTCGGGGCGAACACGGCGCTGAAGATGATGAGCAGGTACAGCTCGGGCATGGAGCCCCAGATTTCCATGAAGCGCTGGAACGCCAGATCGGTCTTGCCCCCAAAGAACCCCTGGATCGCCCCCGTGACCACCCCAAGCAGCACGCCCGTCACGGTGAGCGCCAGGCCGAACAGCACGCTCACGCGAAAGCCGTAGAGCAGCTGGGCCAGCAGGTCACGCCCCCGGTCGTCGGTGCCCAGCCAGTTGTCGCCGGTGGGCGCCGACGGGTTGGGCGACTTGGCGAAGTAGTTGAGCGTGTTGGGCCCGTACGGATTGAGGGTGTACAGCGCCCAGTTGCTGCCCTGGCTCAGCCGGTTCTTGATGAAGGGGTCCAGGTAGTCGGTGGGGGTCTCGAAGTCTCCGCCGAACGTGGTCTCGGGGTAGTCCTTGAGCATCGGAAAGTAGGTGTGCCCCTCGTAGCGCACGATGAGCGGCCTGTCGTTGCTGACCAGTTCGGCGCACAGGCTCAGCAGCACCAGGGCACTGAAGATCAACAGGCTCCAGTAGCCCAGGCGGTTGCGCCGAAAGCGCAGCCACGCACGGCGCGCGGGAGAGAGCGAAGGCGATGGAGAGGCAGGGCTCATCAGGGCTGGCTGTTCGTTTGGTTCAAGCTGGCTGGGCGGGCTTGCGGGCTAGTCAAACTTCACGCGGGGGTCCACCCACACGTAGCACAGGTCGCTGACCAGCTTGGTCACCAGGCCGATCAGCGTGAACAGGTACAGCGTGCCCAGCACCACGGGGTAGTCGCGGCGGATGACGCTGTCGTAGCTGAGCAGGCCCAGCCCGTCGAGGGAGAACAGTGTCTCGATCAGGAGCGAGCCCGTGAAGAACGCACCGACGAACGCGGCCGGAAACCCGGTGATGATGGGGATGAGCGCGTTGCGAAACACGTGCTTCCACAGCACCTGCCGCTCCGACAGGCCTTTGGCGCGGGCCGTGAGGACGTACTGCTTGCGAATCTCTTCCAGGAACGCGTTCTTGGTGAGCATGGCCGTCACCGCGAAGCTGCCCAGCACCATGGCCGTGACGGGCAGCGTGATGTGCCACAGGTAGTCCACGATGCGCGCGCCCCAGGAAAGCTCGTCCCAGTTGGCCGAGGTCAGGCCCCTGAGCGGGAACCACTGCAGCTGCCCGCCAAAGATCACCAGCAGCGCCACGCCCAGCACGAAGCCCGGAATGGCATAGCCCACGAGGATGATCAGCGTGGTCACGAGGTCGAACCGCGAGCCTGCCCGCACCGCCTTGGCCACACCCAGCGGCACGGCCACCAGGTAGCTGATGAAGAAGGTCCACAGGCCCAGACTGATGGAGACGGGGAGCTTTTCCTTCACCAGATCCCAGACGGCCTTGTTCTGGAAAAAGCTCTGGCCCAGGTCGAAGCGCGCAAACTGCCCCAGCATCTGCAGGAAACGCTCGTGCGCGGGCTTGTCGAAGCCGTACAGCGCCTTGATCTGCGCAAGCCGCTTGGGGTCCACGCCCTGGTCGCCCCGGTAGGCCATGCCGCCCGATTCCACGCCGCTCTTGCCCGCGGCCGTGCGCGCTTCGGCCAGGTACTGCTCCACCGGCCCCCCCGGCACGAACTGGATCACCGCGAAAGTCACGAGCAGCACCCCCAGCAGGGTGGGCAGCATCAGCAGCAGGCGTTTGGCGATGTAGGCGAGCATGGGATGGAAAGGGTGACTCTCAGGGCTGCGGCGGCTTCGGGGTCATGGCTTGAGGCTCCACCATGAGTACATGAGCCATTCCTCCGCCTTGGCATAGGGCGGCATCGGCTCCTTGTAGGCCAGGCGCTGCTGGTTGTACACCACGCGGTGCGAGGCCAGCGTCCACTGCGGTATGAGGTAGTGGCTGTGCATGATCACGCGGTCCAGCGCGCGGCAGGCGGGCAGCATCTCCGACTGGCTGCGCGCACGGGTCAGCGCCGTCACCAGGGCATCCACCGCAGGGCTCTTCACGCCCGCGTGGTTGCTGGAGCCTTCCACATCGGCCCCCTTGCTGCCGAACAGCTCCTTCATGGCCTGCCCCGGGTTGTAGGTGCCGGGGTAGTTCAGGCTGACCATGTCGTAGTCGAACTTGTCCATGCGCTGCAGGTACAGCGCAAAGTCCACCGACGAGAACCGCAGCGTGATGCCGAGCTTTTCCAGATTGCGCATCCAGGGGGTGACGGTCCGGGCCCCCGCTTCCTTGCTGTCCAGGTATTCGATCTCCATGGGATCGCCCTTGGCGTTGCGCAGGGCGCCGTCGCGGTACGTCCACCCCGCATCGGCCAGCAGCTGGCGGGCGCGGCGCAGGTTATCGCGCAGCGAATGGCCGTCTCCCTCCGTCACGGGCGGCGTGTACATGGGGCCGAACACGGCGTCGGGCACCTTGCCGCGCCAGGGCTCCAGCAGGGCCAGCTCCTCAGGCCCCGGCGTACCCGTGGCTTCGCAGCTGGTGTTTCCGAACAGGTCCTTCACGCGCGGGTAGCCGCCATAGAACATCTGGCGGTTCATCCACTCGTAGTCGATGGCCAGGCCCAGCGCCTCGCGCACGCGGACGTCCTGGAGGATGGGTCGGCGCGTGTTGAGCACGTAGCTCTGGAACCCCGCGGGCAGCCTGTGCGCCATGTCCTTCTTGACCAGCACGCCCTGCTTGAAGAGCTTGCCATCGATGCGGCGGGCCCAGTCGCCCGCCGAATAGATGGTCATGAAGTCGAACTCGCCGGCCTTCATGGCCTCCAGCCGCGCGGTGTTGTCCTTGTAGATCTTGACCGTGATGCGGTCGAAATTGAAGGCGCCGCGGTTGACGTTGAGGTTGCGGCCCCAGTACTGGGGATCGCGCTCGTAGGTGATGTCGCGGCCGAACTTCATCGGCCCGATGCGGTAGGGGCCGCTGCCAATGGGAATGTCGGTCACGATCTCGTCAAAGCGCTTGGCCTTGCCATCGGGCTGGCGCCCCCAGGCGCGGCTGAAGACCGGGATGCCCCCGGCGGTCAACGGCAGTTCGCGGTTGGGCTGCTTGAATCGAAAACGCACGGTGCGCGTGTCCAGCACGTCGACGCCCGCCACCTCCTGCAGCAGCGTGGCGTAGCTGGGCGACGCGTAGGGGCCGATCAGCGTGTCGTAGCTGTACTTGACGTCCGCGGCCTCGACGGGATCGCCGTTGTGAAAGCGCGCCTCGGGACGCAGGCGGAACGTGGCGCTCAACCGGTCGTCGGCCACCTGCACATCCTCGGCCAGCAGGCCATAGGCAGAGGCCGTCTCGTCCATGGAGCCTGTCAGCAAGGTCTCGAACAACAGGTCGCTCAGGTACGCGGGCACCGAGCCCTTCATGGTGAACGGGTTGTACTTGTCGAACGTAGAATAGCGCAGGTTGCTCACCATGCGCAGCTCGCCGCCCTTGGGGGCCGCGGGGTTCACATAGTCGAAATGCGCAAAACCCGCCGGGTACTTGAGGTCGCCCCACAGCGCGTACCCATGCGCGGCCCACGCCGGGACGGCACACCCCATCAGCAGAAAAGTCAGCCAGAACCGCATGCGACAATTCTGCACTACGCCGAAGGTGCCGCCGCGCAGGCTGTGGAGATTCCCCCGCAGGCCGCCAGGGCGCCACGGCCCACGCCAATTTCCGCATTCCACAGGAGAACAACAATGGGTTTTCTGACCGGCAAGAAGCTGCTCATCACGGGTGTGCTGTCCAACCGTTCCATCGCCTACGGCATCGCCAAGGCCTGCCACGCGCAGGGCGCCGAGCTGGCCTTCAGCTACGTGGGCGACCGCTTCAAGGACCGCATCACCGACTTTGCCGCCGAGTTCGACTCCAAGCTGATCTTTGACTGCGACGTGGGCAGCGACGAGCAGATCGAGCGCATGTTCGCGGACCTGGCCCAGGTGTGGCCCAAGTTCGACGGTTTCGTGCACAGCATCGGCTTCGCCCCCCGCGAGGCGATCGCCGGCAACTTCCTCGAGGGCCTCTCGCGCGAGGGCTTCCGCATCGCCCACGACATCAGCGCCTACAGCTTCCCGGCCATGGCCAAGGCCGCCCTGCCCTACCTGAACGACAAGTCGTCGCTGCTCACATTGAGCTACCTGGGCGCGCTGCGCACCATTCCCAACTACAACACCATGGGCCTGGCCAAGGCCAGCCTGGAAGCCTCCGTGCGCTACCTGGCCGAAGCCGTGGGCCGCACCGAGGACGGCCGCGCCATCCGCGCCAACGGCATCAGCGCCGGCCCCATCAAGACGCTGGCCGCCAGCGGCATCAAGGACTTCGGCAAGCTGCTCAGCCGCGTGGCCGACGCCTCGCCGCTGCGCCGCAATGTGACGATCGAAGACGTGGGCAATGTGGCGGCGTTCCTGCTGTCCGACCTGGCTTCGGGCATGACCGCCGAAATCACCTACGTGGACGGAGGCTTCAGCCAGACGGCCGGGCTGAGCGCCGACCAGGTCTGACCCGCCACGAAATACGAACCAGAATCCACGCCAGCGCTTGATGGCAAAGCGCAAGCCGCTACACATTCAATAGCATATGCGCCGCAGAAGCTGCCTGGCATGGCTGGCGTGGGCCACGGCCCTGCCCCACGCCCGTGCGGCGGATGCGCCCGCGCTGCTGCTGGCCAATGTGTACCGGCCTGGCATGCCGTTGGCGGACTACTGGGTCAGCGAAAAATACGACGGTGTGCGCGGCTACTGGGACGGCCAGATCTTGCGCACACGCGGCGGCGAGACGATTGCCGCCCCGGCCTGGTTCACCGCAGGGTGGCCCGATACCCCCATGGACGGTGAACTGTGGGCCGGGCGTGGCCGATTCAGCCAGGCGCAGTCCACCGCGCGGCAGCAGCAGCCCGATGACGCCGCCTGGCGCCAGATGCGGCTCATGGTGTTCGACCTGCCCCGGCACGGCGGCACATTCGATGAACGGCTCGCCGCGCTCAACGCCCTGGTCGCGGGCATCGGCCAGCCCTGGGTGCAGGCCGTGCCGCAACAGCGCGTGGCCAGCGACGCCGCCCTGCAGTCGCTGCTGCAGCGCACGGTGCGTGCGGGGGGCGAAGGCCTGATGCTGCACCGGGGCGCCTCGCTGTACCGGTCAGGACGCAGCGACGATCTGGTCAAGGTCAAGACCCACGAAGACACCGAGGCCCGCGTGGTCGCCCACCTGCCCGGCAAGGGCCGTCATGCCGGGCGCATGGGCGCGCTGCTGGTGGAGATGCCTTCGGGCCAGCGCTTCCGGCTGGGCGCAGGATTCACCGAAGCCGACCGCAGCCATCCACCGCCGGTGGGCAGCTGGGTGACCTACCGCTATCGCGGCACGCACGGGGGCGGGCTGCCCCGGTTTGCCAGCTTCGTGCGGGTACGCGAGGACATGCCCGCGCGCTGAGCAGGCAGGTCTTCCGCGCATCTGCTATTAAAAATATAGCAATGAGCGCTTGTCATTCAAGCGCTTCCGCCATCTTTATGCCCCAACCAAGAGTCCGCGCGGGCCTTCAGACAATGCGCCCGTAAGGGCCGTCGTCCCCCACCTGCACCAGGTTCTTGGCGGTGGCCAGCGGCTTGGGGTTCTTGCCGGGGGCCTTGTTCGCATCGGCCACGCAATCGGCGTAGTACCGCACCTGGCCGTTCTCGTCCTCCACCTCCACCAGGCCGTGGATGTCGGTCTCGAAGCCCGGGCACAGCTTGGCGAATTCGCGGGCGAACTTGAGGTAGTCCACGATCTTCTTGTTGAACACCTCGCCGGGGATCAAGAGCGGAATGCCCGGCGGGTACGGCGTGACCAGGCCCACGGTGATGCGGCCTTCCAGGTGGTCGATCTCCACCCGCTCGGTCTGGCGGTGCGCGATGTGCGCGTACGCGTCCGAGGGCTTCATGGCGGGCGTGAGGTCCGACAGGTACATCTCGGTCGTCAGGCGCGCGATGTCGTACTTGGCATACATCTCGTGCACGTGCTGGCACAGGTCCTTGAGGCCCATGCGCTCGTAGCGCTTGTGCTGCTGGCAGAACTCGGGAAGGATGCGCCACATGGGCTGGTTCTTCTCGTAGTCGTCCTTGAACTGCTGCAGCGCCGTGAGCAGCGTGTTCCAGCGGCCCTTGGTGATGCCGATGGTGAACATGATGAAGAAGCTGTACAGGCCGGTCTTCTCCACCACCACGCCGTGCTCGGCAAGGTACTTGGTCACGATGGACGCGGGAATCCCGGTCTTGTCGAACTTGCCGTCCAGGTTCAGGCCCGGCGTGACGATGGTGGACTTGATCGGGTCCAGCATGTTGAAGCCGTCGGCCAGCTGGCCGAAACCGTGCCACTTGCTGCCGCTCTTCTTGCCCTTGCCATCGCTGCGGATGATCCAGTCCTCGGCCCGGCCCAGCCCTTCGTCCACGAGCTTGTCCGGCCCCCAGACCTTGAACCACCAGTCGTTCTTGCCGAAGTCATCTTCCACCTGGCGCATGGCGCGGCGGAAGTCCAGCGCTTCGAGCAGGCTTTCTTCCACCAGGGCCGTGCCGCCGGGCGGCTCCATCATGGCGGCGGCCACGTCGCAGCTGGCGATGATGCTGTACTGCGGGCTGGTGCTGGTGTGCATCAGGTAGGCCTCATTGAAGAGGTGCCTGTCGAGTTTCGTGGTCTGCGAATCCTGCACCAGCACATGGCTGGCCTGGCTGATGCCCGCCAGCAGCTTGTGGATGGACTGCGTGGCGTAGGTCACCGAATACTTGGGGCGCGTGCGCTTCTTGCCCATGGCATGGTAGCTGCCATAAAACGGGTGGAAGGCAGCGTGCGGCAGCCAGGCCTCGTCGAAATGCAGGTTGTCCACATAGCCGTCGAGCATGCCCTTGATGGTCTCGGTGTTGTACAGCACGCCGTCGTAGGTGGACTGGGTGAGCGTGAGCACGCGCGGCTTGACCTTCTTGGCATCCACGCCCTTGAGCAGCGGATTGGACTTGATCTTGGCCTCGATGGCCTTGGGCTCGAACTCGCTTTGCGGGATGGGCCCGATGATGCCGAAGTGGTTGCGCGTGGGCTTCATGAACACGGGGATGGCCCCGGTCATGATGATGCTGTGCAGGATGGACTTGTGGCAATTGCGGTCCACCACCACCACGTCGCCCGGGGCCACCGTGTGGTGCCACACCATCTTGTTGGACGTGCTGGTGCCGTTGGTCACGAAGAAGCAGTGGTCGGCATTGAAGATGCGCGCGGCATTGCGCTCGCTTTCGCCGATGGCGCCGTTGTGGTCCAGCAGCTGGCCGAGCTCTTCCACCGCGTTGCAGACATCGGCGCGCAGCATGTTCTCGCCGTAGAACTGGTGGTACATCTGGCCCACGGGGCTTTTCAGGAACGCCACGCCGCCCGAATGGCCGGGGCAGTGCCAGCTGTACGAGCCGTCTTCGGCGTAGTCCAGCAGCGCCTTGAAGAACGGCGGCTGCACGCTCTCCAGGTAGCTCTTGGCTTCGCGGATGATGTGGCGCGCCACGAACTCGGGCGTGTCCTCGAACATATGGATGAAGCCGTGCAGCTCGCGCAGGATGTCGTTGGGCAGGTGGCGGCTGGTCTTGGTCTCTCCGTGCACGTAGATCGGCACCTCGGTGTTCTTGCGCCGCACCTCGCCGATGAAGTTGCGCAGGCTCAGCACGATGGGGTCGAGCCCCTCGCCCACGGTGAATTCTTCATCGTCGATGGACAGGATGAAGGCGCTGGCACGGCTTTGCTGCTGCGCGAACTGCGACAGATCGCCGTAGCTGGTGACCCCCACAACCTCGAAACCCTCGGACTCGATGGCCTGCGCCAGCGCGCGGATACCGAGGCCCGAAGTGTTCTCGGAACGATAGTCTTCATCGATGATGATGATGGGAAAGCGAAACTTCATGCGCAGCCTCCGTGCAACCGTGCCCTGCCCGGCCAAAAAACGAAATAGGCGCGAAGTGTAAGGAATAACGTTGACGCGCCTTTGAACTGCCATGCTTTTGACCCAGAATGTGGTGCACTAAACACAAACAACGAGGAGTCGGCTATGGAGGAATCCACCATCTGGTGGCTGGCCGCGGGCGCTGTGGTCGTCGCGGAATTGCTCACGGGCACTTTCTACCTGCTCATGGTGGCGGTGGGCCTGGTGGCAGCCGCCCTGGCCGCGCACCTGGGCCTGCCGGTCACGGTGCAGATCGTGGCCGCCGCCATCGTGGGCGGTGGGGCGGTGGTGGGCTGGTACTACCTCAAGAAAAAACGTCCCGGAGACCCGTCCGCCCGCGCCGACCGCAGCGTGAACATGGACGTTGGCGAGACCATCCTCATCGAAGGCTGGAACCCGGACGGAACCACCACGGTGAAATACCGCGGCGCCACCTGGACAGCCATTCACCGCCCGGGCGTCACGCCCTCCACGGGCATGCACCGCGTGGCCGAACTGGTGGGCAACCGCCTGCTGGTCGATCCGCTGTAGGTAGCGGCCGCCAACGCTTCACTCCCAGAAAAGAAAAGAGAGGTCCTTCATGGAAATTGCCATCGTCATTCTCGTCATTGCCGTGATCTTCATCGCGCGCTCGGTCAAGGTCGTCCCCCAGCAGAACGCCTGGGTCAAGGAACGCCTGGGCAAATATGCCGGCACCCTCACACCGGGACTGAACTTCCTGGTGCCCTTTGTCGACAAGGTCGCCTACAAGCACAGCCTGAAGGAAATCCCGCTCGACGTTCCCAGCCAGATCTGCATCACGCGCGACAACACCCAGCTGCAGGTGGACGGCATCCTCTACTTCCAGGTCACCGACCCCATGCGGGCAAGCTATGGCTCCAGCAACTACATCATGGCGGTGACGCAGCTGGCGCAGACCTCGCTGCGATCGGTCATCGGCAAGCTGGAACTGGACAAGACCTTTGAAGAGCGCGACATCATCAACGCCCAGGTCGTGCAGGCCATCGACGAAGCCGCGTTGAACTGGGGCGTGAAGGTGCTGCGCTACGAAATCAAGGACCTGACCCCCCCGAAGGAAATCCTGCATGCCATGCAGGCCCAGATCACGGCCGAGCGTGAAAAGCGCGCCCTCATCGCCGCCTCCGAAGGCCGCCGCCAGGAGCAGATCAACATCGCCACCGGCGAGCGCGAGGCCTTCATCGCGCGATCCGAGGGCGAAAAGCAGGCCGTCATCAACAAGGCCCAGGGCGAGGCCGAATCCATCAAGGCCGTGGCCGAAGCCAATGCCCAGGCCATCGAACGCGTGGCATCGGCCATCCGCCAGCCGGGTGGCGAGCAAGCCGTCCAGCTCAAGGTCGCGGAAAAGGCGGTGGAGGCATACAGCCAGGTGGCTGCGGACTCGAACACCACGCTCATCGTGCCCAGCAACATGACCGAGGTGTCGGCACTGATTGGCTCGGCAATGAAGATGGTGCAAACCACGGGCACGCCACGCAACTGAGACCTCGCGACAGGCCGATGCCGTCGGCCTTGACCGCATCCAATGGGTGAACGGCACACGCTGCAGGGCACAGGCCACCAGCGTCCGGCGCCAGTCTTTACTTGCGATTCCGTGCATGGAGGTTCGTCCAGACCGCCAGCCGTTGCCCTGACCCCTGCACCGAGCCGGAAGCGTCGTGAATGCATCACGGTGCAGCCAACATGGCGTCGGCTAGGATGAGCGGCCATTTCGCCTTCCCACCGAGACACCTTCACGTACAAGAACCCATGGGCGCCACCCTCATCGTCGGCATGCTATGCGTGCATCTGCTGTGCTTTGGCGCCATGTTCCTGCTGATCAGCACGCGCCTGCACGGCAAGAAGATGGGCATGGAAGTGTTCGCCATCGGAAACTTCCTGCTGGGTTCAGCCTACGTGCTGCAACTGGCGGGCGGCCCTCCGGGATGGAACGCGATGAGCGTGGTCAACCATACGCTCACCCTGTGTGCACCAGCCGTCTACGGAGTCGGTGCCATGCGGTTCTTTGGCCGCCCGGCTCCGCTCTGGCGCCCTCTCCTCACACTGGCACTGGCCTACACCGCAGCGCAGGTGGTGGCGCAGTGGACGCTGGGAACAGCGGCCCGTTATGCCATGCTGGCGGGCGCGTCTGCCCTGCTCTTTGCGGCCATGATGGCCACCGTGATCCATGGCGCACGCACGTTTGCCAGAGATCTGCGCGTGGAGATGGTGCTGTTCGCCGCCCTGATCGGCGGCATATTCGCCCTGAATGCGGTGAAGTTCGTGACCGTTCTCCAGAACGGACTGGAGGCACTGGACATGGACAGCCGTTTCCAGACCGTGTTCTATCTGTACATGTCCTTTCTGGCGACCGTGCTGGCACCGTCCATTGTCTGGCTGGTGTTGCGCCGGCTCACCGATGAACTGCGCGCCATGGCGGCCCACGACCCACTGACACGGCTGCTGAACCGGCGCGGCCTGCTCGAAGGGTTGCAGGCGCATTTCCGCTCACGCACTGCAGGTCCTGCGCACCTGCTGATCGTGGACATCGATCATTTCAAACACATCAACGACAGCTACGGCCATCAGGTCGGCGATACCGTTCTGTGCCATGTGGCCGATGTGCTGAGAGAGACTGCCCGCCAGGGAGACCTCGCTTGCCGCCTGGGTGGAGAAGAGTTCGTTGTCATCTGCCTGAACACCGATGCAGAGGTCGCCATGCGCCTGGCGGAACGCACGCGCGCCGCCATCGAAAACACCGAAGTGATGACCGCCGCGGCACCAGGCGGCCCCATCCGCTGCACAGTGACCATCGGCATCTCGCCAGGTTTCGCCGACCCACAGGAACTTGACCGCGCCATGCAGCAAGCCGATGCAGCGCTGTACCGTGGCAAGAATGCTGGACGCAACCGCATCGAGAGGAACGATGATGCCGTACAAGCAAGCCCCTCCATGAAAACAGAACCACTCGCAGCGTCGCCAGCCCACTAAGAGCCACCAGTAAAATCAAGTCGACCACAGAAAACACCCAAAATCACTGCTACAATAGAGGGCTTCGGAGAGGTGGATGAGCGGTTTAAGTCGCACGCCTGGAAAGCGTGTGTGGGCTAATCCCCACCGCGGGTTCGAATCCCGCCCTCTCCGCCAGTCAATAGAAGGGTTAGCAGGTACTTATCTGCTAACCCTTTTTCATTGCAACCTCTATGAAAATGAGGTTCGCAGCAGAGGTAGTGCTCCGGCAAACCGTGTAAGGTTACCGTGTGAACACAGCTACCGTGACCAAATTCCCCGGCATACATCGCCGAGCCGATTCAGGCATCTACCAATTCGGGCTCCGCGCCCCTGAAGACCTCCGAACTCACTTTCCCAACGGGTGGGCCATCCGCATCTCGTTGAAGACTGCCGACCTCAAGGAAGCCAACGCCAAGGCCAAAGTGCTGCAAGCGGAATGGGGCGCCCGATTTGAGGCCCTTCGGACGGGTAAGCCGCGCCCCATCGACCTGCCGGCATTACGACGCCGTCTGTTTGAGCAGTGGGAACGCGCCATCGCTCGCCTTGATGACACATACAGCCGCGTCCAGAGCCAAGACCGCGAAGAGCGGGCATACGGCTTGAAGTGGCAAATTGGCGAACTGCAGCAATGCTTGTCCAACGGCGTCCTGCCCGATTGGCTGGAGGATGGCGCTAAAAAGTACGGGGACATAGCCTCACCAGAGATCGTGACGGAGTACGGAGGCCACCAACTTACACTGTTGGAGGTCATGCACGAAGCACTAACCGACGAGCGGAGAACCTTCCCGCTGCGCGTGCAATACACCCAACGGCGACGCGAGTTGATGGGCCTGAATGCAGTGCAGCCTACGCCTCCGCATATGCAGCCCCCCCAACAATCCGTCACGTCCACCAATAGCAAAAAGATCAGCGATGCCTACGATGCATGGGTTGCTATCAGGCAGGCACCGGAACGGACACGGCAGACATACAAGCGCCATGCCGATCAGTTCGTTACCCTGATGGGCGACCTATCGCTACATGCCGTAAGCCGTACCGTAGGCATCCAATTTCGGGATAACTTGCAAGCCTGGGCAATCGAGAACGGCAAGACGGCAACCACTGCCGACAACATCCTCGTTAGCATTCGCGCCCTATTCAATGTGGCGCAGGATAAAGGCTGGCTGACAAGCAACCCCTTGCAGCGACTAAGTGTCGAGATCGGGGGGAAGGAGTCCGAAGTGCGTGAGCCTTGGACGAAAGAAGAACTGGCCCTGATCTTCAGCGACCCGCTATGGACTAGCCGTGCAATACCGACCGACAAAAAAGCGGGCCGGGAAGCCGCTTACTGGATGCCGTTGATCGCCTGCTACACCGGGGCACGCTTGACTGAAATTGCCCAGCTCTGGACGGACGACATAGCCACCGAGCGGGGGAAAGAGACCTTTGAATTCAGGGCCGATGCACAACGCGATCAAAAGCTTAAAAACTCGGGCTCTTGGCGGGCTGTGCCGATGCACCCTGAGCTGATCCGACTGGGCTTTTGCGACTACGTGAAATCTCTTACGAAGGGATCGCTCTTTCCGCATCTACCAAAAGAGGGAAAGAACGGTGCAGGGGGGCAGTTCGGCAAGTGGTTCGGCACCTTCAAAAGCACAAAGGGCTTCACATCTCCAGCCAAGTCATTTCACTCATTCAGGCACCTTGTAGCTACGGAGCTACGCCTAGCAGGCGCCACTGATGCACAGGCAGATGCCATCACAGGGCATGCCGGTAATGGGGTAGGACGGCAGGTCTATGCAGCAACCATCAGGCGCAAGGCTGAGCAGCTTCGGCATGTGATTGAACTATTGGAATTTCCAACCAAACAGATTCCGAAAATCGCGAGCCCCCTTTCGAAGGGGTAACACAGAAGAGGACGTACAGGATAACGTCGATGCTCGCGCAAATAGCTGTCATTGGGTTGAGTGTTCGACCTAATATACATACACACGCACGTCCCACGTATGGGCTGTCCCGCGTACTCGCGCGCGTGAGACACGTGGGCACATGTGCGCAATCACGCATGCTGTATGCCGGGCCTATTGTGCCCAGCGGATTACAGGCATTTTTCGGGCCTGCGGGCCCATCCTGGCACCTGCCCATGTCCAGCCTGCTTTTCTGCCTTTCCTGCCCCGATTTCGGGCCTTGATGAGCCTGTGCGTGTCTCGCGTTTTGGTGCGATTGGGCACAATCAGCCTGTGGCGGCGTGGAATACCGGATGGATTACCAGTGCTGTGTGTGTACAGCTGTATGGGCACACAGGGCTGCACTGCCTCTTTTCCACTGCAGAGACAACCGCTTGTTGTACCCAGCTTTTCCACCTGCCTACTCACTACCTCTAACCCTACCCGATACCACGGTGGTACCTGCGCAGTTAGCAGCAATCGACTGCATACCCGATGCTGTCAATATAATGACTAGACAATCCAGCTTGCTGGCGTGGTCTAAGGTGGTGCGGTTACTCCGGTGCGACGCGGGGAACGATAAACCTTAGACAATCGAGATATAGCGGCCTACCCTGCCTTATGGGGGTAGGGGGCAGAGGGGGCAGTAATACCCGACCGTGCCCGGCTGCATCCCTACCATGCAGTACCGGTTAGGCCATGCCTGTCATGAATGACTAGAGACAGTCTATGGCCGCATAGTATGAAGACAATGCGGATACTGATGATCTATACAAAGCATGTGTGCGTACGCCGGGCCCACCTGAACACCGAGTCCATTTCAGTTTGAACACTCCGCCAGCACCAAGGACAGGTGACCAGCCGCCAAGTACAGTCGCTCCTCTACGGCAGAATTCGGCCACTAGCAGTCAGTGGTGGCAGGTGAAAGCGGGCGCTCAACGTTTGAGATGAGAGGCTTGACCCGGCTTGCCGGGGCAAGTCCTCTCGATTGAAGGGTTAGGCCTATTTGAGCAAGCGAGCCATTCTTTCCAGATCGTCTGCCACCATGCCCATACCGATTGGATTTGTGGGATGGTCATACATGTGGTGATCGTGTCTTTGGGGATCGGGATGCTGAACTCGCGTTAGAAGTTCATCACGAAGCACCATGGCTTTGACTTTGAATCTGGAGTCGTATTCATTGTTGAATGTTGTGGACGACCGCATAAGGTCGGTTGTTTGTGCATCCCACAACCTCTTTCGTTCGGCTTCGTCTTTTGCATTGGTCATGGCGAGCCATTGCTGGTGTTGACGCTCGGAGTCTTGGCTTTTTCTTTTGACCAACCATTCTCGAAGGCTGGATACAAACTTGAGGGCGTCAGTTTGTAGCTCTGCGTGCGAAAGGCGAGAGAACTCGCTCCCATGTGCAGGCATGAGATGTAGCTTCTCTCGGTAGCCGTCTAGCTGCTCGTCTTTAGCGGCTATGCGCTCACGAAGGAGATCAATGATTGCGCCGTGCTTCCAGCGTGAAGCCGCATACGCTAGGCCAGCTACTAGGGTCGCAGCAATGAAGAACGTTGCAGGCGCCGCAGCGACGGTGAGCCACTCTTTCTGAAGGTACTCGATGAGTTCTTTCAAGCTGATCTCCGCGCGATAGGCCTAACGTGGAGTTGAGGGGCGCGCCGCCGATAGGCGGAGCGTCCCTTCGAACGTAGTGTTAGAGGTGAATGACTTCGCCATTTTCGTTGAACGAAACGTTCTTTAGTTGTTCATCAGTGATGAGCTTGTTGATGGAACCGTCCTCTGCCTTGATGAGAATTTTCGGTGTACCCGAACTCTCTATTTCTACAACTTGCGTTTCAGTTATGAATGGCACTCGATATTCGAGGCCAAGCAACTCCAGTAGCATGCCTTCGAACTTAAGATAATGCCCAGCAAGAACAAAGCATCCGTTGGCGACCTCCGAACTATTCCCGAAACCTTGCGCGGTCAGTTCAGTAACTGTGAGCTTGGGGTGACCATGTGCATCAAGCAGCAAATCAATGGGCACATTCATCTCTGCGGAATCTTGACCTTGAGCGGTTAGCCAGCCAGATAGCAGGTTTTGTGCAGAGGCTGTCCATAGCGGGCTAAAGCTTGAATTGACATAGTCCGGAATTGACATGTGGATGTTCAGTACGATCTTCCGGATCCGCCCCTCTTCGTCAGTTTGCACGGATGGTCGGATATGCAGTAGGTCAATTGGCTTATTTAGAAATTCCTCCGCGCCTTTTGCGTACTTTTTCGCGGGTGACGTGTAGTCCGTAGCTGAGTAGAACACCCCTCGTTCTACCTCGACTTCAAGAAGCGCGCCAGCCAACTTCTGGAGGTCTCCTCTTCCAACCTTCTTATTCTGAACGGTGTAGTCCTTTGCCTCACCGAAAGAGCGTTCTCCATCTTCACTCAGCAGCATATCAATTTGATAGAGCGAGCTACTGACTTGACCCCGAAGCCGCTGATCGTGGGCGACATCAGCATGCGGGAAGACTAGCTTTGATACGGCAGCCGCAATACGCTCGAAAGCTTGCCCCTCTTTTGAGCAAGCATGGCCAAATAGCTGGTAGTAAAGGTCGTCAAATACAGATGGCACGGGCTTTCACCTATAGCGTAAAGGTGACCGGCACGTTGCGGCAAGGGGCCGCAAGGTGCTGGATATACAGTGGCACCTTGCGGCCCCTTGCCGCAACGTGTCCGAGTCGACCGACTAGTTAGACATGGATGGGGCACAACTCACGCGGCTGGGAGCGCTTGAACGTGTGCGATGTACGTCTTGGCATCCTGAGAAGATCCCAACGCCTGGGCGATCGCCACAGCCTCGACCAGAAGTCCGTCAGTGTTGTGAATGATCATTTTCTTCTCGATCTTCCCCAACCGGGCGATCAGCTTCTCCTCCGTTTTTCGCTGCTGCGCACTGAGATGTACACCGCCCTTGACATTCGCAAGGTACTTTATGACCTCCCGACGATTGAACGCGTGGCCTCCCACAACGCCAGCGTTCGACGACAAGTACTCGGAGAGCGTGAAGGTCCGCTCAAACGGATAGCCGTCGGGTCTGATCGGCGCCGGCGGATTGCCGCCGATGGGGGTGGCCCCCTTGTTCAGGAGCATGCAGGCCATTTGCATCCCCCGGAAGTGCGCTCCACCGGCCAAGGCGTAGACGACTTTGTTTGAGTCGTTTCCAAGCATCAGATCAAGGTCAACCGCAATCAGCGATGGCTGCTTCGCTTGGCGGATCGCGCGCCAAGCAGTCCCGTATGCGTCTTCAACGAGAAGCCGTCGCAGAACAGCAGTACCTCGCCGGATTTCAGCAGCGGTGATTTCGGAGCCCCACTGGGCGAGGTATTCCAGATCCTCTGAAACAGCAACGAGAGAGTCGTGATCCATGTCTAACGAACAAGCTAAGCCGACCGCCGTAAGCGGGTCGGCTTGAGCGAATGGTTATGTTTTTGGTGCCCAACCGTTTTTTTCTGCCAATACTTGCCACTCAGGTTTTTGGGCTTTTGTGTGATTGGAGCAATATTCCATTAGTGCTTGCAATGCTGTACTTCTCACGACTTGCAAACTTTGAGGAGTTGATTTTCCTTTGACATTTGGATCAGCATGAACTTTTTGCAGCATTTTTATAACTCTGTCAATCAGTTGCTGCAAGGTTGGATCTTCGGTTGTATTTAATATTTTCCCGAGGCCCGTGATATGTGAAGCTATGGTTTTTACTTCGTGTATTTCATCCAAGGTTTCTTGATACATTTCTTCCCCTCAAAAATTCATAACGTAATGTAGAACGCACCAAGCCGCAGTCCATATCTGGCGCTTGCGGTCTAAATTGGCACAAAAAAAGCGTGGGAAACGCTTGTAGCCTAGCTTGACAGCGCGCATACCGCATGAAAATACAGTACTAAATTCAGCCATGAAACTCGCCGTCCCTCCTGCGTTGCGCGCCACACGGTTGCTGGATCAGGTCCGTGAGCGAATTCGTTACAAACACTATAGCCTGCGCACTGAGCAGGCCTACGTGCAGTGGGTGCGCATGTTCGTGAAATGGCACGGCTTGCGGCATCCACGAGACATGGGGCGGCTGGAAATCGAAGGTTTCCTAGCCATGTTGGCTAACGAGCGACGGGGGGGCGGCTGCCACGCACAACCAGGCGTTGAGCGCACTGCTATTCCTGTACCGCGAGGTGTTAGGCAGGCGCGCTGGTTTCGAGTGCTTTAAGCATGACGGCATGTAGAGAACTTCAAATTTGGATTTCACTTCCGAAGGCTGGAGTTCAAACAAGGTAAGCAGCAAATCCCCCGTAGGGGCTTGCCCCCGTCTGCAACGGTGTTGCTTTCGAAGCTTATCCCTGCGTTCCTCCTACTCCTATCGGGCTTGCCCTTTCACCCGTTCGCGGCATCACTCAACCTGCGATTGCGTTGCTGGCTTGAAGTGCCACTCGCAGACCCTCAGAGTGTTCAAAACCGACCGTTTTCGGACATGCACTTCCGCCATGTCCGAAAGCTAGGTTGATGTTATTTTGGACATATGGCATTATTCGTACATCCATTTCGTACAGGTTGCCATATGAGCCGAGTTTTCGCCTACTGCCGCGTTAGCACTACAGATCAAACCACAGAGAACCAAGTCCTTGAGATCACTAATGCTGGTTTTGCACTCAACGACCGGAGGATTGTCATGGAGACTATCTCCGGCTCAGTACCGGCAGAGCAGCGCCCCGGTTTTCATCGTCTCCTAGACAAGCTGGAGCCCGAGGACGTGTTGGTTGTGACTAAGCTGGATCGCCTGGGGCGGAATGCCATGGACGTTCGCGCCACCGTCGAAAAGCTGGCACAAACCGGCGTACGGGTTCATTGCCTTGCGCTGGGTGGAGTTGATCTGACGAGCCCCGCAGGCAAGATGACGATGGGGGTCATTGCCGCAGTGGCCGAATTCGAGCGGGATTTACTGATCGAACGCACCCACGCCGGATTGGCCCTCGCAAAGGCGTCTGGAAAGGCCATTGGGCGGCCTCAAAGCCTCAACAAAGGGGAGGTAGCCATGGTGCGTCAAAAACTCTCTGAGGGCCATTCTGTGGCTTCATTGGCAAGAGATTTCAAAACTAGCCGCCAGACCGTTATGCGGGTGCGCGACAGCGCTGCAAACTAGTCGCGGCGCCCTAGCCTATTCAGGCTACCTACCTTTTAGAAAATACGCCTCCACCAAGGTTTCTTCATCTTCTGTAGTGACGTAGCCATAGCCAAGAAATAACCACAATTTGCGTCTATGGCCTCTGACACACTAGGGAAAAAGTCCGGCTGCCCAGGGATGCACTCATTTTTATAGTCACGAATTGAGCACATGAACCCATCCCTACTGCGAGAACCAACAAAGCTTGCAATGATAAACCGATGACCATCAACAATTGCACCCACCCCACATGCCTGGGCTCCCCCGGGAATATCTCGAAAGTCTGCAAACGCTTGATGCCGAGCCTCCCTCTCAAAAAACAAAGATAGCTTCTGAAATAGTTGCCGATCATGGCCACCAAATATTACACCATCAAACATAGCATTTGCCATTTCGTTAAGTTCTTTAGCCAAGGCACGACGATAGCTATCTATAGTGGCGGCAACAAGAAGAGTTATGTTAACGTGTTCGCTACCATCTTTGAATGCGGATGGGCGGTCAAAACTCCAGAGCATTAAATTAATTACAAGATAAGCTACTCTCTTAGCTCGAATTGGCTCCACGATCTGCCTAATGCACATCTTGAGAGTTTCCGCAATCTCACTTCTATCTTGGAAGTGAAAGCTAATGGACTCTTGATTAAATGATAGAGTTGTCCTTTCAAGGTGAGTTGCAAAATAACCTGCAACCTGATCAAGATGTGTCACGGAGATATGAAGAGCCTTATGAGATGCCAGATTCAGATCGGCATCTGTAGCTGTTGATGAGCATGCTTTTTCGTTGATCTCATGGAAATATATTAAATCCTTGGCAAGCTCGATGCTCATCACATCCTCTCTTGTATTCATTATCATCCTTTTTGCAAAAAATCCCCCTAACGGTCAAACTGACTACACCAAATTGTGTATCTGCTTACCTGCAGCAGATCGGATCGGAGAGAGTAGTCACGAGTAAAATTTGATATGAATAAATATGCCAATCCAAGGCACAAGAGCAAGAACAATAAAAAATCCCTTAACAAATACAGATTTTCCTGTACTGCTGCTATCGAGTTTATTTGTGAGGTTAAGCGAAAATTTATATATCAAGCGAAGAACAAATAATCCAAAAATCATCGCTAACGCTTGCCCGATAACCTGTGCCATTTGAACCCCCATACAGCAATTGAACAGTGCGAGGTGCCCCCACCTCATGCTTGACGTTGGGCCTCAACCTCAGCACTCAATTTTGCCACCAATCAAACTCATAGTGTGTGTACTCATAGTGTGAGAGCCGGAAGACTCCCGGCATGCTCCGCAGACTCCCCAAGGCCCCCTCCAAGGAAAAAGCGCAGGTGGTTTTCGGGACCACACTGCGCGGCTTTCGTGAGGCCCAGGCATTGACGCAGGAGGCCCTGGCCGAACGAGCCGACCTCCATACGAACTACGTCAGTTCGGTGGAGCGTGGGGAGCGCAACCTTTCGCTGCACAACATCGTGCGGCTGGCGTATGCACTGGACATGGAAGTGTCCGCGCTGCTCCGCCCGCTGGATAAACGCCAGCAACCTTAGGCGGCTGCCGCTGCGCCGCCTCCTGACGGCCCCCGGGTAGCAAGCCATGTTTGGGCGGCCTCCAGGGTGGGCAGCAGCGGCGCTGATAGGCCGGTTTCAGGGTTCTTGAGCACGCCCCCGGCGATGCAGCGCCCAGCCTCGAACAAGTCCCAGCCCGTCTTTTGCATGGGGATCGCGGCATGGGCTCCATGCGGGCATGGGGTCAAGCATCGGAACGACGCCGGACGAGCTTGGCAGGAGCGGCCATTCGCGCGAATTTCCACTTCTTCAAACAGCGGGCGGGCCATGGGCTGAAAGCGTGGCGGAGGCGCTGAGGGGATGACGATGGCCTGATGCTCTCGCCATTTCGCAAGCGATGCCGCACGGCAGGGGCAGGATTGTTCGGGACATATCAGCGTAAGCAAGGTCTTGCGCTCCATCCTCACTCTGCAATAGGTGTAGCCCATCCGAATGGCTCCGCCTGGGCCAACACGCCCCAACACCTCCAACGGATCTCCGTTGACGTGCATGACTGCGACGGCCCGCGTTTGTCCGTATTTGCTGGATTCCAACTCGTCGCGTACTTCGTCTTCGAGATGCTCGATCATCTTGCCCTGCCTTTCCGATTCGCCCAAAAAAAGATCGCACCGCGTACCCAGCAAAAGCCAGGACGGAGGGTGCGATCAACGAGCCTCTAGGTTCGCGAGTTCGCCTGCACCGGTCAACGGGGAACGTCGATTGAAAGCGACAAGGGGATTGCGCAGACAGTGGGAGCCTGCTAGGCGTAGGGCAGACCATGCACGAGGCGATCAGGCATGCGTCTGCTACTATCGGCCACCTCAACTCGTGAACTTGACCGTGTAACACTGCACTGTTGGGCCGAGGTTTCTCCTCTGGAGATTGGTGGATTCGGGGCTGTCCCGCCCTCTCCGCCAGTAAGCTAAAAAATCAAGGACCTGGACAGATTGATCAATCCGTCCCACGAAGTCCCGCACATCCAAAGCCCCTTCTTCACAGATGGGGCTTTTTTTTGACCTGACGGGTTCAACGCCACCCCGTTGAGGCATGGTGCTCCTCGCTCCTGGAGGCCGAACAGGCTCCACGGGGTTGTCTGTTGCCCTGCATCAACGATGATCCCGCTGATCTCGCCAGTGTTGGAGGCGCCATTGTGCAGGCCCTGCATGCCAGATGCGAGAAGAGCGCAAGGGGTTTATGGTGTTGGCATTGAAACGCCTCATGACAGTCTTTTCCGGCCTCGTCCTCATGGGAGCGCATGCCATGGCTCAATCCTTCCAGCCCGTCACGCACCTGGCTTGTCCCGGCGGCGATTTCATCGTCGACGCCCGGCCCTGGGGCAAGAACGAGGCCGGCGGCTCGCGCGCAGAGCTGCGCTACCGCTACCGGGGTGTCGTGCTGGCCGCCATCCACTACGAGGCCTACTACAAGAACCTCGATCCCTGGCTGCGCCAGGCAAGCCCGCACATCTACAACCTGGGCCTGAACCTGGATACGAGCGGCGCCAGCAAGCGCAGCGGCCACGACCGCGGCGACACCCTGTACCTGCCGCCCTCGGCGTTTACGCAGCAGGAGGTGGAGTCCCTGTCAGATTGCCTAGCCCAGCGCCATGCTGCCGCCTTGCGGCGCGACTTCGAGCGCGCGCAGATCACCAGCGGCGCATTCCTGAACCTGATGAAGACGCGCACCGGCACCGGCCGCAACGGCGTGGCGCGCCTGGTGCATGCCGATGCACCGCTTACCGCCATCTACGGCAGCGGCTGGCTGCTGATCCTGGTGGAGCGCGACGGCCGGGTGCTGCTGCACACCAACATGACGGCCAACAACGCGACCGAGTCGGCGGTGTGGGGCCAGACCGCCTCTGACGCGAACGGCCGGCAGGTGCTGCGCGCGCAGCGCCAGGTGCGCTTCCAGGGCCAGGAGCGAGATGCTGGCAGCTATCTGCCCGAACCCGAAATGAACACCGGGCGGCGGCTAAAAGACGACTATGTGGTGGAGTGGCAGTAAGGCCGGGTCTGGCGGATCCTGATTGCCAGCGAGGAAATTCCACGTGCAAATCCATGAACGAGCCAGCGAGGGGAGAACGAACGCATGAACGCAGGTAAACCGCCTTTTGCCGGTTTCGACCTTGTCGGGTTCTGGGAAGACAGCGACTACGCGCGCAGGGAGTACGGCGAGCCCGCGCCCTCGCCGGAAACCACTGTGGCGGTCGAGGCTGAACTGGGCTACAAACTCCCGGCCAGCTACATCGCGCTGATGCAGACGCAGAACGGCGGCATTCCCGCTCACGGCCGTTTCCCCACCGACCAGCCCACCTCCTGGGCCGAGGACCATGTGGCGATCAGCGCCTTCAAGGGCATCGGATTCGGCAAGCAGTGGAGCCTGTGCGGCAGCCTCGGCGGCCGTTTCAAGATCGAGGAATGGGACTACCCGGACATCGGCGTGTACTTCGGCGACTGCCCCTCGGCCGGCCACGACATGATCGCGCTGGACTATCGCGCCTGTGGCCCTTCTGGCGAACCCTGCGTGGTGCACATCAACCAGGAGGCGGACTACTGCATCACCCCGCTCGCGGCGGATTTCGAAACCTTCGTGCGGGGTCTCGTGCATGCATCCGAGTACGAAGACGATCCTGAGGACGTGAAGCACGATGCCCTTGCACATGTGCGCAGCGCGCCTTTCAACACGCGGCTGCAGAAACTCTGCGATCAGTGGCCCGATCCGGAGATGCCCGCAAATATTCGCCGCCTGGCCGAGACCATCGTGGAGGACAGGGGCTATTTCACGCTGCATGCGGACGCGAATTCGCACCTGATGTACGCCACCCAGTTCCTGCTGCTGAGCCACAGCCGGCCGGTGCGGTCGAAGGAAGGCTTTATGCAGTCCTACCCAGGAGTCATCGCGATGGTGGGCAGCGCACACTTCGGCACCGGCGCCTGGGCACCCGGGTTCGTGGAAGACTGGTTCCAGGCGCGCGCCATGGCAGGTGATCTGCTGCAAGCCGACAACCAATGGCGTTTGAGCCCGGATTTCAGCGCCAGGGTGCTGCAGAGCCTGCGCAACGGGGACGAGGGAGGAGCATGACCCCTACACACACTGTCGATCGCGTGGCGCAAGCCCTGGAATGCGGGTATGACGAGATGTGCACCCTCGTCACCCACTTCACCACCAGCGACCAGCTCGACCGCTTCAGTCGCAGCTACAACGCGAACGACGGTTTCGAGCCTCTGTGTTGCGTGGTGGGTCATCCTGAATGCGGCGCAGGCACGGCCCTCTTCATCTACTGGCAGTTCCATGAATTGCTGGGCGACCCGCAGGCCCGCGCCACCCTGGACGGTGAGCCCGCGCGCTGGAACGCGAATGCACTGCTCTGTGCTATTGAACAACGCTATCCCGACGGCTTTCGACTGCAAGGCATCGCATGCGACCCAATAGCAGACTGCGCCCGGGCGTTTGGCCCGGCCTACGTGGAAAGCATCCGCGCACAGCATAAGGGGTCGCCGCTCATGCAGCCGCCGCCAGCGCCCTCCGATGCAAAAGAGAGTCCCCGATGAAGCCTTCCTTGCGAACAGTACCTGCCTTTGCGTTGCTTGCCACCCTGGGCATGCTCCCTTGCGCTCAAGCCGGCCAACCCACCACGATCCCCGTCGCCGCCTGTGGTCTCGAGTTTGATCTACCCGTGGGCTACAAGACTACCCGCCCCAAGCGGATGGAACTCGCTCCCCACGGGCGCTTGTGCGCAATCAATATCGTCAAGGCCCGGCCCGATCCTGTGCAGAAGGGCGAATGCAAGGACAAGGAAGACGGCGGCCAGCCGCCCTACAACGTGTGCGATTGGGTGATCAACATCGGTACCCCGGGACCGAGTGTGCAGGTGGTGCGCATATGGCCTGGTGGCAGTCCGCTCCTGGATACATTCATGCGCGAGGAAGACGGCCGATGGATGGTGTCGAATGCCCAGGCCGGCGCACAGCCTGCTGAAGCCACCACCTTCTGCGGCAAACCCGCATGGAAGGGCGAAACCACCGTGCGCATGGGCTGGTCGCGTCAGCGCATCAAAAATTACACGGGCATCTATGCGGGCTCGGGCGGCGCCGATGTCACGCTGGTGCAGTTCGCACCCGACCTCTTCGTCCAATTGCAAAACCCACCCATTGATGAGAAAGGCGAGTTCTCGGTGTTCTGCGCCAGCCTCAAGTTGGGCACCCGCGCACAGGACCTTCCGTAGCCTCTTCTTTCTGCTCCACCTCGCCAGCACCCAGCGCTTCGGATGCAGACGCACTGCCCTGCCGCGACACCCCACGCACCATGGCAAACGACAATCCCATCGTATGGTTCCGTCCCGGCTCGCGCATCGGGCATGTGGAGTGCATGACACCGGCCTTCACCGGCCTCCAAAACCTTCTCTGGCCCCTCCTCATGGGAGAGGGCAAAACGCCATGATCGGACATTCCAGCCAGTTGGGCGCGCAAGGCCGGGCCATCGATTTGGGCCTTCACGCCCTGCTGGCGCTGGCTTGCGCGCTTGCATCAGCTCTCGCTGCGGCGGCGGACAAGGTACCCGAGGTGCCCCAGCGCGAGTGCGCCCGCATTCTCGCCGTGGCGGCATCCCTCTACCCTGGCCAGGCCGGCAAACTGCGCTGTACGCTCCATGAGCGATCGGCGCACTACACCGTGGTCGGTGTGCACAGCCTCTCACCCGCACCGCAGGGGTACGCCGGCATCTGGACGGGCAGCGGCCTGATAGGGTATTTCGGGCTGCACCGCCCTAGCGGCCACGTACAGGAATGGGACATGGGCGAAAACCGGCCGCGTGCCCACAACAAGCAGCAACTCAGAGCCCACCCGGGCCCTCTTCACGGGGCGCCAGAACGCCGTTGAGGCCGGGTGCGGTGACATCGGGGTTTCACACCCGCATGGCCGCGGGCGAATCTGCGCCGCCGTAGCGCACCCCGCCACCCCCAAAGCCGGTGCGCGGGTCGTACCCCACCCAAACCTCGCTCCAGGCATGGTGCCCAGGAGCCCAGCCCCGCGCGCCCAGCCAGTCGCGCAACGCCTTGGCGCGCCGGCGCTCCTTGCGTTCGGACCAATCGCTCCAATCCCTGCCATAGCGGCTGTCGTCATCGTGGAAGAGCCAGCATTCGGACAAGGAACCTTGGAAGAACGCCAGTTCGATGCCCACCATGAAACCGCCGTCACTCCAGGCCTTGAGACGATGCCAGGTCCAGTCCGAACCCTGCACCGCCCGGGGTACGCGCGGCACCACGATCAATGCCGCATGACGGTCCACCAGGACTGCCTCTTGCAGCCCGCACGCGATGTGCAGGCCGTCCGGGTGATGCAATGCAAAGGCAACCGTCATGGCGTTCGCACAGCGCAAGAAGTAGATCAGTACATTATTCTGCATGACGACATGCAGCCTGGCTGCACGCTGACCATGACCTGCTACCACCTCAAGTCCATCGCCAGGAGTCCGGCACCCGCAATCACCAGACCCGTGCAGGGGCAGCATGAGCATTCCGGTCTGCTCGCGCTGTCACAGACACAGGCCGCGCTGGCGGCAGCACAAAGGCCCTGCACGCCGTCCAGGAGGCAGCCATGACATCCATCTTGCCGGACGCGGCACGCCAGTTCATCGAAGCCGCCATCGTCGCGGGCGACATGGCCTTGCCTTTCCACTACCCCCAGCCCGGGCAATGGGAGGGTTGGCAAAGCGGCTTTCGCCACCACGGCATCACCGGCGAAAGCCTGGTCGGCACCGCACCGGGCGAATGGCAGCCGGGCTGGTACGTGGTCGCTCTCAATGGGTTCGGCGATCCGTTCTTCATCGATCTCAACCAGGAGGCGAAAGGCTTTCCCGTCTACTATGCGCCGCATGGAGCGGGGCGGTGGGAGGCGGAGCAGGCCGCACCCAGCCTGCAGCAATTGGGTGACATGCTGGCGGTGCTGCGCGGGCTGGAAGACGACGCCACGGCTGCACAGCACGTGGTCGAAGCCGAGGCCAGCCTGGGAACCCGGCTCTGGCGGGAGGTGCTCGAGAACCGCCAGAACCGCGCGGACACGGCAAAGGAACCTGCGTCCCCGCCCGATACCACGGCCTGGCAGCACGGCACCCTGGTCATCTGCGGCATCGGTCCGCAGAAAATGAAGGTCGTGCAATTCCTCAAGCAGACGTTTGGCTTGTCGCCACAAGAAGCGCTGGCCCTGGCGATGCAACCCGAAATTGCCGTTGCGGAGGGCTATCTTGTGCACCTGCGCCGCTCCCAAGACCACTTGCAGGCGCTGGGAGCCACGGTGGAATTTCGACCCCATGGACCCCGTGCCTGAAGGCCTTCCCCCAAGACGCGTTCTTTCGCATCCAAGAGCTCATCGACTTCGTCAGGACGGGGCAGGAGCGCGGCGGCAAGGGCGCGGCAAGCCAACGGCCCTGCGTCCTGTCTCAATGCACCCAGCATGAGACGCGGCGAGCACCTCTTCGCTACCCAGCACTATCCCTAGGGCGCCCACGGATGGGAAGGGATATAACGGCGAACATAAAGTTACAAACGAGCGGTAAGTCACTAGAAGGCATCATGAATCTTCACCTGCTGGACAGGGACACCTTGCGTGTCGTCCTGGCAGTCGCCGAGTTGACGCTCGCTCCTATTGTTGCCTTGATCTGGAAAGGCAACAAGGACGTCAAAGGCGTCAACTGGTGGATTGCTGGGTCGGTATCCACAATGATCGGCTTCTCGATCCCGATATTCGTGGAACTGAAGGCGCCTGCGGCACGCTTCATCAATGACTTCTTCGGCATCATGGCGCTGGCCTTCATGCTCCATGGCACCTTGCATTTTCGCGGCAAAACGAAATTGGCCAGGATCACCTTTCTGGCAATGCCGTGGTTTGCCGTGGTGATGATCGTCACCATGGCAGCTGTCTACGGCAAGGATGCCGCCAGGTACCTCATTCTTGACGCTGTGGTCGTGGCCTTTACCCTGGGCATGGCCTACCACATCGCTCACTGGAACTGGCCGGTGCGCTTTTCCGCACAGAATCTCTCCGCGCTGTATCTCACATCGCTCTCCATCGCATTCTGCTTGCGCTGGAGTTTCATTTTCTTCGCGGAAGACCGCGCGGCGGTCATCCAGAGTCCGTATCACGCGTATCTATACCTGGTCCTGATCTCGTTCACTATTGCCTGGAACTGCTGCATCATTCTCGTGTGTGAGGAAAGCGCCCACAAGAAAGTGGACAGCATCGCCAATACCGATCCACTGACAAGCCTGCCCAATCGCAGGTCCTTTGACGTCATCCTGAATGAGTCCATCGAGCGTGCGAAACGCGAGACCCACAGGTTCGCATTGGCCTTGATTGATCTCGATGAGTTCAAGCAGATCAATGATCGCCATGGACACTCCGTGGGAGACCAGGTGCTGGTGGAATTCGCGCAGCGCTTGAAGAAGCACGCGAGGAACACGGATTTTGTGGCCAGGCTTGGAGGCGATGAATTCGTGATGATCATTCGCGATGCTGAGAATGCAAAGAACCTGCATTTCATCGTCGACAGGCTGAAGCCGCACCTCAACGGCTTCGCCCTGCTGGGCCACAGCCAGCCCATCGAAATCAAGGTCAGTATCGGAGGCGCCGTCTGGCCCCAGGACGGTGAGAGCTCCAGGGACATCCTGCGCAATGCCGACATGAGGATGTACGAGGACAAGAAGCTGCGCAAGGCCCCCGCCTGCTAGTAGCCAGGCACCCGGCCCAGGAATCGCTCCATGTCAGCCTCGCTGGCGAGCGACACGCAGCCTGTCCCTCCATCCGTACGCAGCTGCGCGACCAAGAGACTAAGAGTCACGCCCGATGATGTTGAAGAACGCCCGGATGAGACGCGTGTCCCTGCGCTCCGCCAGGCACACGACGTGTGCATAGGTCCTGATTTGCGCATCGCTGATTCGCACCGCGTGCAAACCTGAACCGGGCACGTACTCCACCTCCGAGACCGCCGCGACGCCCAGTCCTTGGAGCACGGCCTCCCGGATGATCTCCCGGCTGGCAACCTCCATGACGACTGTCGGCTGCACATCCGCAGCCTTGAGCGCCAGTTCTATGGCCTTGCGTGTGGTGGACCCTTGCTCGCGCAAAATCAATTTTTCGCCTTGCAGCTCTGCGGTGCGGATGCTGCGGCGGCGGGCGAACCGATGGTCTGCATTGCAGAAAATAACGATGGGGTGTTCGCTATACGGAACCGACACGAAACGCTTGTCTTTGAGCACCTGCGCCAGGACACCGACGTCCGCCCGGTAGTCCAGCAGCCGGCTCAACACATCTTCCGAGTTGCCGGTTCCTACCGAAATCTGGATCTCCGGGTATCTCTGGTTAAACGCCGCCAGCATCTTCGTCACGTGTGAAGGGCCCACGGCCGCAACACGCAAATGCCCCGAACGCAGTTCGCCTGCGTCTCGAAGAATTTGCACGGCTTCTTGCTCAAGGTCGAACATCTGGCGCGAAAGCTGGAGCAATCGCTCTCCGATTTCCGTCGGGCGAATGCGGCGCCCCGTTCGGTGAAAAAGTTCAACTTTGTACAGCTCCTCGAGTTGCTGAACCTGCGTGGTCACGGTGGGCTGACTCACGTGCAAGGCCTGCGCTGCGCGGGTAAAGCTCCCTTCGGTCGCCACCGCATGAAAAGACCTCAATTGCGTCAACCGCATGACAGTCGCCTCCGTGTTATCCCGGGCCAACTATAGATTAAATGAATGGATCGGTAAAAAAACTTGAATTTGCAAGATAGTCCCGCACCACCGACAGTTGCCCCATGCACTGTGCTTGGTAGGCAGTGCAAAAAGAGGTTCAAACCCACCAGACAGGAGACATCGATGAAACTCACGCGCCGATCTCTGTTGGCCAGCGCATCCGTGCTGCTAACCCCGCCGCTTGCCGGCCTCAACCCTGCCAGGGCAGCCAACGTCCTCACGGTAGGCCTGATCCCTTCCGAGGATTCGCGGGCCATGATCGCCAACAGCCAGGCCATGATGGACATGCTGTCCAAGTCGCTGGGCATGCCGGTCAAGCCCTTCGTGGCGGCGGACTACAACGGCGTGATCGAGGCCCTGCGTTCCAAGCGGCTGGATGTTGCCTACCTCGGCCCCTTCTCGTACGTGATGGGCACCACCGTGGCGCCCATCGAGGCCTTTGCCGTGGCCGAGACCAAGAAGGCCGGCCGGGCCTTCTACCACTCCCTCATCGTGGCCCACAAGGACAGCGGCATCAAGACCGTGGCCGACCTCAAGGGCAAGACCTTCGCCTTCGTGGACCCGACGTCCACCTCGGGCCACCTGTTCCCCAAGGCCGGGCTGATGAAGGAAGGCTTCAACACCGACAAGGATTTCGGCCGCGTGATCTTCTCCGGCTCGCACGACTCGAATGCCGTGGCGGTGCAGAACAAGAAGATCGAGGCCGTGGCGATTGCCGACCGCATCCTGGATGCCGCCATCGCCAAGGGTCTAGCCAAGCGCGAGGACCTGGTGGTGATGTGGAAGTCCGACCCGATCCCCGAGTCGCCCACCGTCTGGCGCAAGGACCTGGATGCGGACCTCAAGAAGCGCGTGCAGGCCGCCTTCCTGGACGTGAAGGACATCCCCTGGTCGGACCAGGGCATGCTCAACGGCTTTCATCCCACGAACGACAAGGCCTACGACATCATCCGCGAGACGGCCAAGATCCTGAACCTCGACCTGAGGGCCATGAAATGATCAGGATCCGTGGTCTGAACAAGCGCTACGGCGACTTCGATGCGCTCACGGGAATCGACCTCGACGTGGCACCGGGCGAGTTCCTGGTCGTGCTGGGCCCTTCGGGTGCCGGCAAATCGACGCTGCTGCGCTGCATCAACCGCCTGGCGGAGCCCACGAGCGGCGAGATCCACATCGACGGACAACTGGCCCAGTCCGGCGGCGCAAGCTTGCGCGGTCTGCGCCGCCAGGTGGCGATGATCTTCCAGCACTACAACGTGGTGCCCCGCCTGTCGGTGCAGAAGAACGTGCTGACGGGCCGCATGGGGGCGGTGCCTGCGGTGCTGTCGTGGCTGCAGATCTTTCCGCGCAAGGACGTGGCGATTGCGCTCGAATGCCTGCGCCGAGTGGAGCTGCAGGACAAGGCCGGGCTGCGCACCGACACGCTCTCGGGCGGGCAAAAGCAGCGCGTGGGCATTGCGCGTGCGCTGGCGCAGCAGCCCAAGGTGATCCTGGCCGATGAGCCCGTGGCCAGCCTGGACCCCAAGACCTCGCGCACGGTACTCAACTACCTCAAGCAGGCCAGCCGCGAACTGGGCATCACCGTGGTCTGCAACCTGCACCAGATCGACTATGCACGCGAGTTCGGCGAACGCATCGTGGGCGTGTCGGGCGGGCGCATCGTCTATGACGGCGGGCCCGAGGGCCTGACGGACGAGGTGCTCAAGCGCATCTACCCCGGACTGGACGAGAGCGACGCCCGCAGCCGCAGCGCCCCTGCCGTGGCAGCCGCAGCAGCGCCTGCGCTGCGCCAGTTGAAACTTGAGGAGGCAAGCGCATGAACATCGGTTCCTACACTTTTCTGGTGGCCCGGCCCAGCGGCGGACTGGGGTGGTGGCCGCGCATCGGCATTGGTGCGCTGTTCGTCGGCGTGCTGTGGTGGGCCGCGCGCGGCGCGCAGGTCAGTTTTGGCGAACTGGCCAAGGGCCTGCCGTGGATCGGCGATTTCCTGGGGCGCATGCTGCCGCCCAACTGGGCGTTTCTGGATAAGCTGATCGTCCCGGCGATCGAGACCATCCAGATCGCCGTGTGGGGCACGCTGCTCGCGGTGCTCCTGGCGATCCCCGTGTGCTTCTTCGCCGCGCGCAACCTCACGCCCAACATGGTGGTCTACCAGTTCACCCGCCAGCTGTTCAACGTGACGCGCGGAGTCAACGAGATCATCCTGGCGCTGGTGTTCGTGGCCGCCGTGGGGCTGGGGCCGTTTCCGGGCGTGCTGGCCCTGGCGGTGCATGGTGCGGGCATGCTGGGCAAGTTCTTCGCCGAGTCGATCGAGGAGATAGACCAGGGGCCCATCGAGGCACTGCGCTCCACGGGGGCCGGGCCCATACAGACCATCATCTTTGCCGTGCTGCCCCAGGTGGTGACCGCATGGATCGCCGTGGTCCTCTACCGCTTCGAGACCAACCTGCGCCAGGCCACCGTGCTGGGCATGGTGGGCGCGGGCGGCATCGGATTCGAACTGGTGGGCAGCATGAAGCTGTTCCAGTACCAGGACACCGCCACCTGCATCGCCGTGATCATCGCCATGGTGATGGTGGCCGACACCATCTCGACCCGGCTGCGTGCCTGGATTCAAAAAGGAGCCCGTTGATGAATACCGTTGTTGACACTGTGCAGGCCAACGGCCGGCAGTATGCCCGACCCCAAGCCCCGGTGGTGGTGGTCTGCGTGGATGGCTGCGAGCCCGACTACGTGACGCAGGCCATACAGGCTGGCGCGGCGCCGTACCTCAAGCGCATGCTGGCGCGGGGCAGTTCGCTGATCGGGGACTGCGTGGTCCCCAGCTTCACCAACCCGAACAATGTGTCCATCGTGACCGGCGTGCCGCCTTCGGTGCACGGCATCTGCGGCAACTACTTCTACGACGTGGCCGCCGACCGCGAGGTCATGATGAACGACCCCGAGTACCTGCGTGCCCCGACGCTCCTGGCCGCCTTTGCCGATGCCGGTGCGCTGGTGGCGGCCGTGACGGCCAAGGACAAGCTGCGCACCATGCTCGGCCACGGCCTCAAGGGCATCTGCTTTTCAGCCGAGAAGGCCGACAAGGCCACGCTGGCCGAGTGCGGCATCGAGAATGTGCTGGAGCTGGTGGGCAAGCCCGTGCCCTCGGTGTACAGCGCCGGCCTCAGCGAGTTCGTCTTTGCGGCCGGCGTGCGCCTGATGGAGACCCGCCGGCCGGACCTGATGTACCTGTCGACCACCGACTACGTGCAGCACAAGTGCGCACCGGGCACGCCGGAGGCCAACGCCTTTTACGCGATGATGGACGGCTACCTCGCCCAGCTCGATGCGCTGGGCGCGGTCATCGGCCTCACCGCCGACCATGGCATGAGCCCCAAGACCGACGCCGCGGGCAACCCGCGCGTGGTCTACCTGCAGCAGGAGCTGGATGCACAGCTCGGCGCGGGCAGCACGCGGGTGATCCTGCCAATCACCGATCCCTATGTGGTGCACCACGGCGCCCTGGGCTCGTTCGCGACCATCTACGTGAATGCCGGCGCCACGCTGGAGGGCGTGCGCAGCGCGTTGCTGGCACTGCCGGGCGTGGAGGTGGTGCTGACGCGGGAAGAGGCGGTGCAACGCTTCGAGCTGGCGGGCGACCGCATCGGCGATCTGGTGGTGGTGTCGGACCACCTCACGGTGCTGGGCACCAGTGCGGCGCGGCACGACCTGAGCGGGCTGACCGTGCCCCTGCGCTCGCACGGCGGCATCTCGGAGCAGAAGGTGCCGCTGCTGTTCAACCGGCCCCTGAAGGGCGTCGCCCCCGGCCGGCGGTTGCGCAATTTCGACGTGTTCGACCTCGCGTTGAACCACGCTCTTCCCTCCGCCTAAAGGTCTTTCCATGCCACATGAATACTTGAACCCCGTACGCAGTGTCTACGGGGCAGGGGAACTGTTGTCCCTGCCAAAGCTGCTGGACGGCCGACGGGCACTGCTGGTCACCTTTCCGGAGGCCCGCCAGTTGGGCCTCGTGGCCCGCATCGAGGGCCTGCTGGGCGAGCAGCTGGCCGGCGTGATCGACGATGTGCGGCCCAACCCGGATGTCGCGGAGCTTGCGGCGGTCTACGACGCCTTCTGGTCCGGCGAGGCCGCCAGTGCCGAGGTGATCATTGCGGTGGGCGGTGGCAGTGCCATCGATACCGCCAAGGCGCTGATGGTGGCCACGCCCAGCGGGCGCTTCTCTGAACTGGTGGCGCTGCTGGCATCCGGCAAGGCCTTCACGCCAGCGCGGACCAAGACACTCATCGCCGTGCCGACGACGGCCGGTACCGGCAGCGAAGTGACGCCCTGGGCCACGGTATGGGACCGCGGCGCGCAGAAGAAGTACTCGCTGCACCTGCCCGAGACCTGGCCCAGCATCGCGCTGATCGACCCCGAGCTCATGCTGTCGCTACCCGCCTCGGTCACGCTGCAAAGCGGGCTGGACGCGCTGTCGCACGCACTGGAGTCGATCTGGAACGTGAATGCCAACCCCGTGTCCGACACCTTCGCGGTGGCGGCGGTGCACGAGATCCTGGAGACCCTGCCGCAGCTGATGGAACACCTGGACGACGCGGCGCTGCGCGGCCGCATGGCCCTGGCGGCCCTGAAGGCCGGCATGGCCTTCTCGAACACGCGCACGGCGCTGGCGCACTCGATCTCCTACGAGATGACGCTGCGCTATGGGCTGCCGCACGGCATTGCCTGCAGTTTTCCGCTGCCCATGGTGCTGGAGCGGGCCATTGGCCAGAACCCGGAGCGCGACGCCGTGCTGGAAAGCGCGCTGGGAAACCTGGCCGACGCGCCGGCCCGGCTGGCCCGCTTCATCGAGGAACTGGGCGTGAGGACGCGCTTTGCCGACTACGGCGTGAGCGACGCCCAGGCGCAGCAGATGGTGGCCCATGCGCTGACCGGCGCACGCGGCAAGAACTTCATCGGAGCCAACACGGCAGCAATCAAGGAGGCAGCATGAGTTACATCATGGAAAGCGTGGACTTCCGCGCGGAGGCCCTGCGCATCGGCGGCGCCAGGGTCCGCACGGAGCGCATCATCGACGTCGTCAACCCCTACAGCGGCGAGCGCGTGGGCACGGTGGGCATGGCCAGCGTGGAGGACGTGCGCCGGGCGATGGACATCGCCCATGCCTATGTGCCCACGCTGTCGCGCTACGAGCGCTCGGCCATCCTCAACCGTGCGGCGGCGCTGCTGCGCGAGCGCACCGACGAGGCGTCGAACATCATCACCGCCGAGTCGGGCCTGTGCAAGAAGGACAGCACCTACGAGATCGGGCGCGTGGCAGACGTGCTCAACTTCGGCGCCAACGAGGCCCTGCGCGACGATGGGCAGGTGTTCTCGTGCGACCTCACGCCGCACGGCAAGAAGCGCAAGGTGATCACCACGCGCGAGCCGCTGTTGGGTGTCATCACGGCCATCACGCCCTTCAACCACCCCATGAACCAGGTGGCGCACAAGGTGGTGCCGGCCGTGGCCACCAACAACCGCATGGTGCTCAAGCCCTCGGAGAAGGTGCCCCTGTCGGCCTACTATTTTGCCGATCTGCTGTACGAGGCCGGCCTGCCCGTGGAGATGCTGCAGGTGGTAACCGGCGATCCGCGCGAGATCGCCGACGAGCTGCTGACCCACCGCCATGTGGATCTGGTCACCTTCACGGGCGGGGTGGCCATCGGCAAGTACATCGCGTCCAAGGCTGGCTACCGGCGCATGGTGCTGGAGCTGGGCGGCAACGACCCGCTGATCGTGATGGACGATGCCGACCTGGACAAGGCCAGCGACTTGGCGGTGCAGGGCTCGTACAAGAACTCGGGCCAGCGCTGCACGGCGGTCAAGCGCATGCTGGTGCATGAGAAGGTGGCGGCCGAGTTCACCGAGCGCGTGGTGGCCAAGACCAAGGCATGGCGCCATGGCGACCCCATGGACAAGGCCAACGAGAT
The DNA here is from genome assembly GCF_059415185.1 of Acidovorax sp. GW821-FHT10E04. NCBI lineage: Bacteria > Pseudomonadati > Pseudomonadota > Betaproteobacteria > Burkholderiales > Comamonadaceae > Acidovorax > Acidovorax sp. GW821-FHT10E04. Next base: position 571,595 of record NZ_JBWKMT010000002.1, on the reverse strand, counting down.
GGGCACGGTGATCGACGAGGCGGCGGCCCTGCATTTCGAGAAGGTGGTGAACGAGGCCATCGCCCAGGGCGCGCGCCTGCTGGCGGGCAATGTGCGCGAGGGCGCGCTGTATTCCCCCACGGTGCTGGACCGGGTGCGCCCGGAGATGACCGTGGTGCGCGAGGAGACCTTCGGCCCCGTTTCGCCCATCCTGACCTTTCGCAACATCGACGAGGCGATCCGCATCTCCAACGGCACGGCCTTCGGCCTGTCGTCGGGCATCTGCACCAACCGCATGGACGACGTGACCCGCTTTGCCAAGGAGCTGCAGGTCGGCACCGTCAACCTGTGGGAGGTGCCCGGCTACCGCATCGAGCTGACCCCGTTCGGCGGCATCAAGGACTCGGGCCTGGGCTACAAGGAAGGGGTGCAGGAGGCGATCAAGTCGTTCACCAACTGCAAGACGTTCACCCTGCCTTGGTAGCGGATTGAAAAGCACCCGACAGGCCCGCTTCTTCAGTGGATGCTGTTCAGAAGGCCGGGTGTGTCGCGCACCGCTCCATAGAAGTCTTGTCCTACACCGTGCAGGCTAGCCACGTGATAGCTTTGGCCGTTCATTCAAGGAGCCGGCAATGAGCGATGACAAAAGCCAGACGGTACAGGACCGCCGTTTCATCAACCTCAGCGAACCCTGTGAAGTGCGCGACTGGGCCCATAGCCTGGGCGTCGCGGAAGCCCCGGCCGACCCGTCCGCCGACAAGGTCCGCGAGTACCTGGTTTCGCGGTAGTGGGGCCTGCCATGGCACCCCCACGGCAACGCGCCCACCCCGGACGCCGTTCTGCGGAATAGTCGCCTCGAGCCACCATGAAGGAGCCCTTGGCCCAGTACAGGAAGAAGCGCAACTTTGCGCTGACGCCGGAGCCCGCGGAAGGCGGTGTGCCGGGCGGCGATGCCCTGCAGTACGTGATCCAGAAGCACTGGGCCAGCCGCCTGCACTATGACTTGCGGCTTGAGCTGGACGGCACGATGAAGAGCTGGGCCGTGCCCAAAGGGCCGAGCTACGATCCGGCCGACAAGCGCATGGCCGTGCAGGTGGAAGACCATCCCATCGCCTACAACAGCTTCGAAGGCCAGATTCCGGCGAAGCAGTATGGTGCCGGCCGGGTCATCATCTGGGATCGCGGCTACTGGGTGCCGGTCGGGGATCCCCGCGAGGGCTACCGCAAGGGGAAATTAAAGTTCGAGCTTCACGGGCACAAGCTTCAGGGCCATTGGACGCTGGTGCGCATGCACGGCCGCGCAGGCGAAAAGCAGCCACCCTGGCTGCTCATCAAGGAACACGACGGGCTGGAACGCCCCGGCCACGAGTTCAGCGTGGTGGATGAAATGCCCGACAGCGTCGCGGCGGCGCCCGCGGTCTCCGCGCCCCGAAAGGCCCCGGCAAGGCCCGGCGGCGTGGTGCCGTCCGCCAAGCGCCAGGCGAGCGCGATGACGGCGCCCACAGCGCCGCTCCCGGAGACGCTGTCGCCCCAGCTCGCCACCTTGGTGGACGGTCCACCCCATGACACCACGGGCTGGATCTGGGAGCTGAAGTTCGACGGCTACCGCCTCCTGGCCCGCGTGGAACGAGGCAAGGCGCGGCTGTTCACCCGCAACGGCAATGACTGGACGGCCAGGATGCCGGACCTGGCGGCGGCCATCGCCAGGCTTGCGTTGAAGTCCGGCTGGATCGACGGTGAAGTGCTCATGCCCGATGCCCATGGCGTCCCAGACTTTCAGGCGCTGCAAAATGCATTCGATGGCCAGTCCACGCAAGCACTGGTTTTCTATGTGTTCGACTTGCCCTACGCGGATGGCCATGACCTTCGTGCGCTTCCTCTCGTGGAGCGGCGGGAGCATCTTCGCAAGGTCGTGGAAGGGGCACCCACCGACCGGGTGCGCTTCAGCGAGGCCTTTGAAGCGCGGCCGGCCGACTTGGTTTCCTCGGCCTGCAAGCTGGGCTTTGAAGGGGTCATCGGAAAACTCAAGGCGGGCGGGTACGCTTCTCGGCGCAGCGCGGAGTGGATCAAGCTCAAGTGCACCCACCGCCAGGAGTTCGTGATCGGCGGCTACACCGACCCGCAGGGATCTCGCACGGGGATTGGGTCCTTGCTGCTCGGTGTCCACGACGACACCGGCACACTGCGCTATGCGGGCAATGTGGGTACGGGGTTCAGTGAACGCGTCCTGGCCGATCTGAGCCGAAGGCTCCGTGCGCTGCGCACCAGCGCGAGCCCGTTCGCCAATCCGCGCGCCATCGGGAAAAAAGCCCACTGGGTCGAGCCGAAGCTCCTCGCCGAAGTCTCGTTTGGAGAATGGACAAAGGAAGGCAGAATCCGGCACTCCGTGTTTCATGGCCTGCGCGATGACAAGCCGCCCCAGGCCATTGTCCAGGAAAGGCCGAAGCAGTGGGCGAAACACCCGGCCGCCGCCGGCTCCGGGATCGGTTCGTTGCGCGTATCGCATCCCGAGCGGGTCATTGACCCATCCACCGGCACCACGAAGATCGACCTTATCCGCTACTACGCCACCGTGGCGCCGCTGCTGATGCCCCACCTGGAAGGCCGCCCGGCTTCCCTCGTCCGTGCACCAGACGGGGTGAGCGGTGAACTGTTCTTTCAGAAGCACCTGGAGACTGGCCGCATGGAGGGCGTGCGGCAGCTCGCGGAGAGCCTTTTTCCCGGGCACCCTGCTCTGCTTGAAATCGCGGGCCCGCAAGGGCTGTTGTCGGCCGCGCAGATGAACACGGTCGAGTTGCATACATGGAATGCCCGCAAGGACAGGATAGGGCGACCGGACCGGATGACCTTTGACCTGGACCCCGGCGAGGGAGTGCCCTGGACCCACGTGCAGGAAGCAGCGACCTTGGTGCGCCTGATGCTCACCGAGCTGGGCCTGCCCGCCTTTCTCAAGACCAGCGGAGGCAAAGGCCTGCACATCGTCGTGCCGATCAAGCGGCTTCATGACTGGGAAACGGTCAAGGGATTCAGCCAGGCGGTGGTGCGGCATCTGGCACAGACGATTCCACAGCGGTTCGTGGCCAAGAGCGGGCCCAAAAACCGCGTGGGCAAGGTCTTCGTGGACTACCTTCGCAATGGTTTCGGAGCGACGACAGCAAGCGCCTGGACGGCCCGCGCACGCCCCGGGATGGGCATATCGGTCCCGGTATCGTGGCCGGAACTGGACATGCTGGGCAGCGGTGCGCACTGGAATATCCAGAACGTAGGGCCACGTTTGCCCGTGGGCAACGGCGCCTGGGAGGGCTATGGGCAGGCTGCGGTGTCGATATCCAGCGCCCTGAAAGCGCTGGACTGAAGCCGCGCCACCCTAAAACTCCATTCGACGAAGACACGCCGCTTCAAAAATCGATGAAAACTCCGCCAGGAACGTCATCGACCGCCCCTGCTTTCGCCTCACGCATCTCTGCGATTGATATAGAAGACGCCGTCCTGTCCCTCGTCCACCTCGAGCTCCATGGGGCTCTTTCCGGTGGCGGCAAACAAGGACCAGGCCGTGTCCGCGATGGCGCCATGGTGGGCCATCACAAGCCCCAGCAGCTTTGCGACATCTTCCTTTGCATGGTGCCGCGGCCAGACCACGTCGACGGCGATGTTCTCCTTGCCATCACTGCAGCTGAAATTGATTTTTGCGTTGACCCCATGCGGGGAATGCGCCTCATCAGGATTTCGGCCCACCATGGCCCTTACCACGTCCAGCGCGGCGCCCGGATCCTCCTCCCCGGCAATGGATTCCCGGACATGCGCTTGATTCAACAGGTCATTTTGCATTTCAACCTCGCATTCTCATCGCCAAGGGGCCCGTTTCTCGGTGCTGTCTCCAGCGCTGGCAATCGCCCCACGGGCCCGTCATGCAAGCTTCATTGAATGCCCCGCGTTCGTGCGCGGATGTCAGTCATGTGCCTGCCCGCCAGTCGGACACGTGATCGTGGCAACACAACCGAAATTGCAACAAATTGCAGAATTTGTTTCAAAAAGTGCGATCTGTTGTCATGAGAATCTGCTCTATTCACAATAAGTCACTCCACCCCCTAACGGAGTGCAACATGCCCATGGAGCTACTGTTCGCCCTTGCACAGACCGAGTTGCCCAAGACCGTCGAGAAGCCTTGCGACGTGGACAAGCTTCGGGTGCTGGCGGCCGCGCAGCTTGTTGACGTCCGGCTCCCGGATGTGGGGGCCCGCGACCAGGTGGCGGAGGTCTTCGGCATTTCCCAGCAAGGTCGCGCGGCATTGGCAAAAGCCTATCCCCACCACGCCTTCAGGTTCACCTCCACCTTTTCTTCCGGCTCCATCATTCCCGACTGGCTGCCCTCGCTGGACAGCTGCCGCATGGAACGCGATGCGACGCGGACGACATTGGATTCCTAGCACCTGCGGACGTTTTCAAGGTGGGCGTGCAGGATCCACGCCCCCATTCACAAAGCCCCTTCCCGCCCACTGCAGCCTGCGCCGAGAACCGCAACGGCCTCGCGCGCATGGGCGGGGCGATGCGCGTCCATGGCCGAAGCGGACATGCCTTCTTCGTCAATGGAGTGCGCGCACTTGTCCCTGCCGGCCTGTCTGGCCCGTTCGGCCAAGCGCCCATAGAAGCTCGCGACCTCGCGCAGGTCCTGTTCGTCCAGGTCCTCGATGCCGATCATGCGGTTGCTCGCATGCCGATTGGCCGCCAGCAGCTCATTGAGCTTGAGGTGAATGGCCACGCTGTCCTTGTTCTGGCTTTGCTGGATGAGAAACACCATCAGGAACGTCACGATGGTGGTTCCCGTGTTGATGACCAGTTGCCAGTTCTCTGAAAAGTGAAAGATCGGACCGGTGACGGCCCAGGCCAGCACCATGAGGAGCGCGGCGCAGAACATGCCGGGAGATCCGGCCCACCGCGTGACATGCGATGCGAAATGGTCAAAGGCCGCCTGCACGGAGGTACGGGTGGCGTAAGACGGGCTGCTGGTCGAAGGCATGGCACCCATCGCATCCGTGCCCTCGCCCTGCTGCAGTAGTGGCTCTTTCATGGGGACTTCCTTTCTCGCTGACTGGTCAAGGGCCGGAGGGCTGCCGCCGCCGATCCGCAGCGCACGGCCTGCAAGCAGCCAAGGGAAAAGCCCGGTCGCGCCAGCCCTCGCCTGAAGGGCCCTGCCGGGCTGCGGTGATTGTGGGAGTGCCTTGCCCGGCCGGCAGGTCGGAAGCCTTGCCCATCCGCCATGGGCCGGGTCCTACAGATTCACCCCTGCGAGCACCCGGACACCCGGGGGCTCTTCATCCCAGCAATTGCAACCAAAGGCAACAGCGTCCAGCCAGCGCCCGGTATCGCAGTTGTCTGACAGACGCACACCGGTTGCTTTGCTGAAATCCCGCTATCAGCCATTGAGGCTGGCCCGGGAGGTCATTGCGACTCCCACCTTTTTTGACAAAGGAACCATCATGAAACGCCACCCTTTGCCCCCCGGAGCCCGCGCACTTGCAGCGTTTGCCGGTACGGTCGTGCTTGCGGTACTTGCAGCGGCATCCTTGTTGATGCCCGATGTGGCGGTGCAGTCGGTGGACTCCATGTCGCTCTTGCCCCATGGGCTGGACCAGCTCCTGCCCACGAGCCTGTTCCAGTAGCGGACTGCCGGCACTGGGTTGCCAGGGCACGTAGATTGCCCACATCCGGTGCGCGCTTCTGCACTTTTTTGGCAAAGTAGAAAAAATCATAGCATCGGAGTACCATCTGGCGCTGCACAACGGCATTTCCGTTGTCATTCAAGAATGGAGGACGATCGTGACCACACGTTTTCGAATCTCTGCAGGCCTGAATTCCTCTTCCTCTCACGCCATCGCATGGCGTTGGTCCGCCCTGGCGCTGATCGCGGGCCTCCTGGGCTGCACGAGCCCGCGCGACAGCTCCCTCGAAGAGTTCGCCCGCTGGCATGATGGCGCCCGCGCCCAGGCCCAGGCGGGGACGCTGAGCTGGAGCGAACTCTACAAACAAAGCTTCGACCGCCTGACGGCCCTGCCCCCTTCATTGCAGCAAGACACACGGCTGGAGAACACCGTGCTTCTGCTTTCCACGGCGCGCAAATACGAGGCGAATGAAATCAGCGCCCAGCAGTTTGCCTCGGAGCGGGACCACATCGAAACACAGCTGCAGGCACGGTTGCGCTGAGAATCGCCCCTGGAGTCCCGGCCCGCTAGCGCAAGCCTGCGGCGCCCTGCTCCACGATGGCAATGCGCCGCCGCAGCGCCGATGCCGACTCCGCGTCTCCTGCAGCGTCAGCGCGCTGCGCCTGCAGCGTCAACCAGGCCATCAAAGGCCGCCGCCAGCCCTGTGTGGACGCGGCATCGATGGCATTGCCAATCACGGCCGGGCTGGCACGCCCTGCCTGAAACAGCACCCCGGCCGCCACCAGGCGCGAGAGCGGATCCTCGATGGCGGACAAGTCCGCCCCATCCCCCGACACGGCCACCTTGCGCTGCGCTTCGGGCAGCAGGCTTGCCCCTTGCGGCGGCACGCTGCCGGCCAGGTAGTCGGCATAGGCACGCTCCGGCGCCGCCGCATCCGCGCGCAATGGCTCAAAGCGTTCACACGGGCCAGCCACCAGGCTGGCGACCTGCGCCGCGCAGCGCATGAGCTCCAGGCGGGCCAGCAGATCCGGGCGGCCCGTGCGGGCGACCTCCGCGCGGGCGCGGTCCCACTCCAGCCTGTCGACACGGTCATTGCCTGACAGATAGGCTTCCAGCGCCTTTTGCGCGGAGGCCTGGGCGTTCATTTGCCAGTCGGGCACCCGGGGCTTGCCGGAGCAGGCGGACAGCAGCAGCGCCGCCGCCAGGAGCGCGGCATGGGTCAGGTGCCGCCGCAGCACAGCAGGGGGCGTGGGGATAAGACGCTTCATGGCAGCTTGAGCTCCGTGTCCCGCGCGAAAGGCCATTTGCGGTTGATCTCATTGACCAGGCTCTCCACCTTGCGCAGGTTGCTTTCCACCTCGGCGCGCAATGCGCCCAGGTCGGTCGTGGCTTCCCGCGCATTGGCACCGATGGCCTGCGCCTCCACCAGCACCGCGTCCACCTTCTGCAGGCTCGCGCGGGTGTCGGCCAGCAGGCCCCCCAGCTGGGCCACCGTGGCCCGCACTTCGGGGACCAGCGCGTCCTTGCTGCCATCGGCCCCAAACACCTGTTTGTCGGCACGTGCCGCCATGCCATCCAGGCGCGCGAGCAGTGCGTTGGTGCGTTCCAGCGTGGCCACGATCTTCTTCGCGTCGGCCTCGTTGCCCATCAGCACGCCCAGCACGCCCCCCGGGCCGTTGATGCGGTCGGTCAGCGCCCGCACGTTGGCCAGGCTGCCGCCCAGGGCCGCGTCCTGCGCGGTGAGGGCATTGAGGTTGGACAGCAGTTCGCGGGCCGAGGCCATGAGCTGCGGGATCTCGGCGGTGGCATCACCGCGCAGTACGGGGCGCACGGAGCCGTCGGGCAGGAGCTTGTCGTTCAGCATGCCCGTGTAGGCGCGGATGTTGGTGCCCCCCACGATGCCCCGCACCAGTGTGAACACGCTGGATTCGCGCAGCCAGTGGGCGTCCTTGCGCGGCACGTCCACGATGATGCGGGCGTTGCCGGTTTCGGCCAGTTCGATGCGGCGCACGCGGCCAATGGGGAAACCGGAGAAGGTCATGTCCATGCCCACCACCACGCCTTCGGAGTCGTCGGCGGTCAGCACCAGGGTCTGCGTGGGCTCGAACGCACCGCGCGCGTACAGCAGGTACAGGCCCGATCCCACGATGAGCGCCAGCGTGAACAGCAGCAGCGCCGCCGCCTTGAGCTCCAGGTAGGCTACCGGGCGCAAGGTTTCCACCGGCGGCACGTCGGCGGCCGCAGGCGCTGGCGCTGGCCCGGGGGGCGGTGTGGGGCGGTGGTGGGGGTTCTCGTCGTTCATGGATGCCGGGCGTGGGTCGCGGGATGTAAGGGTCTGGCGGATGTCGGCAGGCAGGAGTCAGTAGTAGTTGCCCATGAGCGAGGCGACCTCGATCAGCAGCAGGACGGCGAACATGCGGGCCAGGCCCCCCAGCTCCGAATCGGGCTGGGTGCGGTCACCAGTGTCGTACAGGCCAGCCGCCATGGGAATGAGCGCCACGGCCAGACTGAAGAACACCGTCTTGAGCACGAACACCATCGTCACGCTGGGCGTGAACACCTGGCCAAACATGCGCGTGTAGCTGGGCGCCCCCGCCAAGTTGAAACCATACACCCCCAGATAGGCCAGCACCAGTGCCACCACGCAGCTGAGCGCGGCGAGCGTGATGCACGCGAATACGCCCGCGATCACCCGCGGCAGAAGCTCGATGCGCACCGGGTCCGAGCCCTGGGCGCGCAGCGCGTCGAACCGGCCGTTCTGCCGCAGGCGGGTGATCTGCGTGCCGTTGGGAATGGTGCAGCGCATCGCCACGAACAGCGCGGCCGTGAGCGGGATCAGCTCGAGCACCAGCACGCGGATCACCATCTCCAGCGCATAGCGCGAAAGGCCATAGCTGAGCGCCGTGACCACGACGATGCGCGTCAGCACCAGGCTGATCAGCGCCGCCAGCACCGTGAACCCCAGCAGCACGGGTGCCGTATCGAGGTACAGATGGCGCGCCAGCGCCCTGCGCGTGCCCTTGCCGTAACTGGACGGAGACAGCACCAGCACGAGCACGACGGCGCCCAGGTACAGGATGCGCCACCACGCGACCGCCCAGCGCCGCGCGGTATTCCACACGCGTTCGGGCAGGGAGAGGCCGGGCAAGCGCGAAATCATGGCCGGATCATAGCGGCGTGACCCGGGCCCGCACCGACCACGAGCCGCCAGGGCCATTGCGAGTGTTTTTGGCCTCCAGCGCTTCATTCATAAGCGCTAAAAGCTATCATTTCAGGAGCAATAGGCTGCACGGAGGAAACAGCTCTTCACATCCTCGCGACCACCCGGCATGGCCGTGCCGCCGGCGGGCCGCCCGGCTGGCCTACACATGGCGCTTTCCCACGCCGGCCGAGGCAGCCACGGCAGACTGCTCATCGGCGCGCGCATGCAGGGCCTCGATGATGTGGCAGTGCGTGTCCGACCCGTCGCAGCGGTTGCGCAGCGCGAGCAGGTCGGCCTCCAGCGTGAGCAGTTCCGCCAGGCGGCCCCGCACATGCTGAAGGTGCTCATCCAGCGTGTCACGCGCGGCTTCGCAGTCCTGCTTGCGGGTCCAGTCCAGCGCCAGCAGGGTGCGCACCTCGTCCAGCGACATGTCCATCGCGCGGCACAGGCGGATGAAGCGCAGGCGGTGCACATCGTCCGCGCTGTACAGGCGATAGCTGTTGTCCTCCCGGACACCAGGCGCGAGCAGCCCTTCCTTTTCGTAGTAGCGGATGTTCGCGGCGGACACGCCCGATTGCCGGGCTGCCTCGCCGATGCGGTACTGGGGGGTTTGTGCAACCGGCTGTGCCATCGCTTGACCTTCAAGTGACTTCAAGGTTTCCAATGATGCCATCACATTGAAAACCCTCCCGGGAGAAAGAAGAACCGCCATGTCCGCACATTGCCATCACCATTCCAACGACGGCCACGACCACGGTGCCCCCACCAGCGCGGACCCGCGCTACCGCCGCATCCTCTGGGTGGCGCTCATCGTCAATGCCGCGATGTTCCTGCTCGAAATCGGAGCGGGCCTGCAGTCCGGTTCGGCATCGCTGCTGGCCGACGCCATCGACTTCCTGGGCGACGCGGCCAACTACGCCCTCTCGCTGTGGGTGCTGGCCATGGCCCTGGCATGGCGCGCACGCGCCGCGCTGGTCAAGGGGGCCAGCATGCTGGTGTTCGGCCTCGTGGTCGTGGGACGCGTGGCCTGGGGCGCCTGGCAGGGAATTGCGCCCGAACCCCTGACGATGGGCAGCGTGGGCTTGCTGGCCCTGGCCGCGAACCTGGGCGTGGCGGTGCTGCTGTACGCCTACCGCGAAGGCGATGCCAACATGCGCAGCGTGTGGCTGTGCACGCGCAATGACGTGCTGGGCAACCTCGCGGTGATGGGCGCGGCGCTGGGGGTGTTCGGCACGGGCACGGCCTGGCCGGACCTGGCGGTGGCTGCCGTCATGGCATGGCTGGCCATCACCGGGGGCTGGAGCGTGATCCGCCAGGCACGCCAGGAACTGGCGGGTGGTGCTGCCCGCCCGCAGCCGCAAGGGCACTGAGCCATGCGCGTGCACCTGTCCACCCGCTTGAACGCGCCGCCCGAGTGGGTGGCCACGCAGCTGCAAAGCACCGCCGTCTTTCGCCACATCACCGCGCCCCTCATGCGGTTCCGGCCCGTGCAAGGCGCGCGATGGCCCGCGCACTGGGAACAGGGCGAGTTCGCGCTGGACATGCGGCTGCTGGGCGTGCTGCCCATGGGCCCCCAGACCGTGCGCATTTCCATCGAGCCGCCACCGCAGGCAGGCGGCTGGCCCACGCTGCGCGACAACGGCGACGGCCTGCTCATGCGCCGCTGGGACCACCGCATCACGCTCGAGCCCCTGCCGGACGGCACGACCCTGTACACCGACGACGTGAAGGTCGTGGCCCGCCACCTGCCCTGGCTGATGACGCCGGTGAGCACCGCATTCGCCCAGGTGTTCTACCGGCATCGCCAGCACCGCTGGCGCGAGCTGGCGGAACAGCACGCGAGGCTGCGGGCGGCAGAACATGCAGCGCCCTCCTGTGCGCGGCACGAACGCCGAGCGTTCGAGCATCTGCTCGCCGGCTTTGCGAACCAGCCGGAGGCCCCCCCGGCGGTGCGCTGGCGGTGGTTGGAGGCAGCGCATGTGCTGGGCCAGCCTTCGCTGCCCCTGCACTGGAGATCGCACTGGGCGATGCTGCGCTACGCGCTGCAGCTGCGGGATTCGCACGAGGCCGCCGGCCAGATGGCGCGGCTCGCGCTGGTACCGCTGGGCCACCTGCTGGCCCGCCTGCCCGCCGGGAACATCGGACGCGCGCACGTCAGCGCCTTCCGGCCCATGGCGCCAGACCCCGCGGTGGCTGCGCTCATCGAACGGGCGCTGCAGGATGGCACAGCCAGCCGTCCCGGCACGGCCATCCGGTAGCTGAGGGCTACCGGCGATCCGCTGCGGCGAAACTGCCAGTGCCAGTGCCGGTGCCTGCGCGGCGCGGCAGCTCGCTGCAACGCTCGAAAAAGGCGTCCAGCTCGGTGGACTTGTCGAATACCCCATCGGCGCCCAACTCCTCGCACCGGCGGCGCATGTCCGCCGTCGCATAGTTGGACAACACGTAGACATGCTGTCCGGGCCTGCCCTGCCGCGCGCCAGGCGTTGCGCGCAGCCGGTCCCCGCGCTGCAGGGCCTGCAGCACCTCGATCCCGGAGCCTTCGCGCAGGAACAGGTCCACCACCATGAGCTGCCAGTCTTCCCGCCAGTGCGCGACGGCCTCCGTGGCGTCGCTGGCGGTTTCGGCGATGGCGAGGACGCGCGCGTCCGCCAGTTCCTCCAGCGCGGGCACCAGAGTTTCCTGGATGGTTTTGCTGTCTTCGACAAGGATGGTGTTGAGGGGCATCTGGGAGCTGCGTTTTCTGTTGTGATGCTGCCTACAATGTCGCCTGATCCGACCTCCCGGCCTGTAGGCGATGGCGCCGCGTCCCCGATGGCAGAAGTTGATTCTTCATACTCAGCGAGACTTACCTATGCCCAGCGCAACGAAGCAGCCCCAGCCCTCCGAGATCGATGAGGTACTGAACCGCAACCTGGAAACGGCCGAGCAGATCAAGGCCACGGCCAACGAGCTCGATGTCGTGCACGCGGTGCTCACGACACAAATTCCCACCGACGCCCTGCAAGGCGACCTGCAGGCGGCGGTGGAGCGCACGGATCAGCTCGAGCAGCAATTGAGCGACACCGCCGAGGCACTCGACCAGTCCAACGCGCTGCTGCAACGCCACATCGCGGCCAAGCCCCAGTGAGGGGCATGGGCGCAGGCCAGGCAACCCTGGGGCGGCCGGTGCGGCGCCAGGCCCTCCCTGGACAGGCCCGCCGGATTCGACAGGGACTTCTTATGCCCTGGGCCGGCTTCGCCCCCCGCGGGCTGCGGGGCCCAGGTTTCTCGGGCGTGCTGCATTCGCCTGTTCCAGCCACAGGAGCGAGTCCATCTGCGACAGGAAGCGCCGCAGGTAGTCGGGCGAGAGGCCCCGCATCAGGCTGAGCGACCGCAGCATGAGCTTGTGCGGGTTGAGCGGCCCCGCGTTCTCCGGTCCACGGTCCAGCGCCTGCACCACCTGCTGCTCCGCGGCAATGCGGGACCACACCTCGCCGAACTGGCGCACGCTCTTCATGTCCGACGCGCTGGCACCGCCTTCGATGCGCACCCGTTCCGCATCGGCCTGCGCCCGTGCATCCAGGTCGCGGTTGAGCCGGGCCAGGGGTGATGCCGCCGGTGGCTCGACCGCGCCGGGGGCCGGCCCGCCGGCCGCGCGGGCTCCGTCCGCATAGGCCCCAACGGCCCGCCGCAGCCGCTGTTCCAGTATCTGCTGCACCGCGGGGGGCTGTGCGGGCAGGCGCGCGGCCAGCACCTCCAGGTAGCGGTAGCGCACGGGGTCGTGGCGGTCCGCACCCTCGGCGCGCAGGGATTCGAGCGTGGGTTCACTCATGCCGCGCAGGCTTTGCACCCGATGCCTTGGGCACGGGAGCCATTTCCACGCGGCGGTTCTGCGCGCGGCCTTTTTCATCCGCGTTGGAGGCCACCGGCTGCTCCGCGCCGAACGCTGCGGCGAACACCTGCGACGACGGCATGCCTTCGTCGATCAGCGCCCGCGCCACCGTCAGCGCCCGCTGGGCGGACAGCTCGAGGTTGTCGGCAAAGCGCTGCTGGCTGCCGCGCAGCAGTGTGGTGTTGTCGGTGAACCCGCTCACCATCAGCATCTCGTCGCGTTCGCGCAGGTACACCTGCAGGGGCTGCACGAGGCTCCTGAGAAGCTGGCGGCCTTCGGGCCGCAACTCGTCGGAGCCCGTGGCGAACAGCACGCTGCCGCTGATCCCGATGCGGCCGTCATTCACCGTCACACGGCCGCTGGCCAAGGGGATGGCCAGCGCCTTCTCCAGGGCCATGCGGCGCTGCTCTTCCTGCTGGCGCTTTTCCACCTCCTGCCTGAGGCTGGCCACCAGATCGATCTGCACCACCAGCACGCCCACCAGGATCAGCACGAAGGCGCCCAGCAGGCCGGCCATGAGATCGCCGAACACGGCCCATACCGGCGCGGTCTGCTCGGTCCCCTCGTCGAGGGCGTCGTCCAGGCCCATCATCCGGCCACCTCCGGTTCGGCAGCGGCCACCGCCCTGCCCTTGAGCCGGCGCAGGTCTTCCACAATGCCCTGCTGCGACGCGATGCTCAGGTCGATCACTTCGCGTGCCTGCGCCACGTAGTAGGCCAGTTGCTCGTCACTGCGCGACAGGGACTGGCCGATGGCGCCTTCGATGCGCTGCAGGCTGTCCATGAGCTTTTCGTTGCTGGCGGTGAACAGCCCCACGCCGTGGCCAAAGGCCTCGCCCAGGCTCGACAGCTCCACCGCGCTGGCGACCACGTGGGTGGCCGCTTCGTCCGCCTTGCCGACCTGGCTGTCCAGCGCCTGTGCAAACTGCGATGCCGCCTGCTCCAGCACCGAAGCGGCCGTTCCCACCAGGGATTCGATGGCACCGCGCTGCTCTACAGCGGCCTCGTTGACGGACTGGAGCAGCGTACCCAGCTGCTCCATCATGGCCGTGCGCTCGGCCAGCGCCACGTTGTCGCGCTCGCTCAGTTGCGTCATCTCATGGCGCAGCTGGGCGATGACCTCCGCAGCCGCCTGCGGCACGTCGGACGCCGTCTGCAGCAGGCGCGTGAGCGGTGCTTCCAGCGCCGACCCCAGCGTGGCCAGGTGCTGGGCCACGGCCTCCTGCAAGGCCTCCAGGCGGTCGACTGCCGCACGCCCGCGCTCAGCCTCGGCATCGCGCAGCGCCGCCAGCTCGGTGCGCCACACGCCTGCCAGCGCATCCATGCGGTCGCCCTGCGCCTGCAGCCACTGGGCCTCCGCGTCGGTGCGGGTGCGCAGCAAGGCTTCGGACTGGTCCATCAGGCGCGCGGTGCCGTCCAGGGTCTTGGCCACCTGCTCGCCCATGCGGCCGGTGAGCCCGGTCACCGCGGTCTCGAGGGCATCGCACACGGCCTGCTGGCGCTCCAGCGTCTGGGTGCTCACGCGTTGCCATTCGGCCGTCAGCGACTGCGCAATACCCTCCATGGACGCGTTCCAGCCGGCCAGGCGCGCCTGGTCGGCCGACATCTGGGCCGTGTGGGACTGCGCCACCGTGTCCTGCAACGACGACAGCAGCGCGCTGGAGCGCTGGTCGAACGATTGCGTGGCCGATCGCAGCGACTCGCCCAGCTGCGCGCCAGCACCTGCGAGCGCCTGCGCCACGCCCCGCTGCTGGGCTGCGGCCTGCTCGCCCGCGCGCTCCCATTGGGCGGCGAGTGAGCGGGCCGTGTCTTCCATCGATGCGCGCCAGCCGGCGATGCGCTGCTCGTCGGCCGCTGCCTGGGCCGCGTGGGTGTGCGCCACCGTGTCCTGCAGCGACGCGACCAGGGCCGTGGAGCGCTGCTCGAAAGCCTGGGTGGCCGCCAGCAGGGACTGGTCCAGGCGCGCCGTGGCGCCCTCCAGCGCGTCGCGCATGCCCTGCTGCTGCTCCACGGCGCGTGTGCCCGCCCGCTCCCACTGCGCCGCCAGCGTCTCGCCCATGCCCTCCATCGACCGGGTCCACCCCGCCAGGCGCTGTTCGTCGGCCGCCTTCTGGGCGGCGTGCGACTGCGCCGCCGTGTCCTGCAGCGCCGCGTGCAGCGCCGCGGAGCGTTGCTCGAACGACTGGGTCACCGACTGCAGCGCCCCATCGAACCCGCCCATCAGGCGGTCCTGCACTTGCGTGTGCTTGTCCAGGGCCGATGTCCAGGTGTCCGAGACCTGGCGGGCCGTGCCCTCCCACTGGGCCGACAGCGCCTGCATCTGGGCCGCCGTGGCTTCGGTCAGCCGCTGGTGCGCGCGTTGCGATTCCTGCGCCAGTTCGGCCATGGCCTGCTCGACCACGGGCCGCAGCGTTTCGCCGGCCACGCGGGCGCTGGCGCCCAGGCTGTCGTGCAGCGATGCGCCCACGGCGCCCGCCAGCTGGGTGTAGGCCGACGACGCCTCACCATGGAAATCCTTCTGCTGCGCCAGCAATTGCGCGGCCAGCTTGTCGTGGCGGCGTTCCAGCCCTTCCACCAGGCCCTGAAGGCGCTCGGCGATCAGCGGCATGGCCTGTGCCTGGGCCTGCAGCGCCTGGAAGGTCTCCTCGCGGCGATGGCTCGCCGAGAACGGGCGGAACACGGTGGGAATGTGCGCATCGAGCTGCCGCACGGCCACCAGCCGCTCACGACGGGCGATCGCGGACATGAGGCCCAGCATGGCCGAGGCCGCCACGCCCGCCACCGAGGTGCCGAACGACAGGCCCAGGCCCTTGATGGGCTCGGCCAGGGCGGCGCGGATGCCCTCCAGGCTGCCCGAGGTCTCCAGGGCAAACACCGCGCCCTTGAAGGTGACCACCATCCCGAGGAAGGTCCCGAGCATGCCCAGCATGACCAGCAGTCCCACCAGATACGGCGTGAGGGCCGGCCCCGGGAGCACGGCACGCTCCCCCTCGATGCGCTGGCGCACCGGGTGGCGCAGCGCGGCGGGCAGGCGGTCGAGCCAGGAGCCCAGGTCCACCAGGGGCTGCTGCGCGCCATCCGCCAGCGCCGTGGTCAATGCCACGGTGCCGCGGCGAAACTGCACCAGCTCCAGCGCACCCAGCACATAGACCGCGCCGATCACCACCGTCATCGCCAGTGCCAGCGGGCTCGACCCTACGAATCCCCCACCGACCCATCCCACTGCCGCCAGGCCCAGGGCAAATACGGCGGCCATCACACTCTTGTTCATTCGTGTCGTTCCAAGTTCTCGTTGCGGGCTGCTTCCAGCAGGCCCAGGATCGGTTGCAGCCGCACATGCATCTCGGCCAGAAGCAGCGCCTGCATGTCGCGCTCGAACGCGTGCAGCCACCCGCCGGGCAGGCGCCAGCGCTGCGGGTCATCCGGCAGCCCCTGGGCCGAAAGCCGCTCCTGGTGGGCGCAGCGCATTTGCACCAGGCGCCGGTCCAGGTGCGCGGACAGGGAGGCCCACAGGCGCTGTTCGCGCACAAAGCTCAGTTGTTCCATCACGGCATCGAGTGCCGCCAGTTGCCTGAGGCCCCGGGAGCCTTGCGACACCCCGTGGCGCACCTGCGCGCGCAAGCCCAGCAACTTCGCATCCATCTGCTTTTGCAGGCCCAGGTAGCGCGGCGCATGAAAACCGTACTCGGCCTCGGCCTGCGGGTCCGGCGCCTGGGCGCGCGTGTTGTCGGCGCGCTCGCGGGCCGGCTTGGCGGGTGCGGGCTTGGACGACGCCAGCGCCGTCAGCTCTGCCTGGGTGCGCTGAAACAGCGCTTGCAGTGCCTGCAGGTCCGCCCCGTCCGCGCCCGCAACCTCCCCCTGCGGGAAGGCGTCGATGGCATGCAGCGAACGGCTCAGCGTGACGGCGTCCACCGTGCTCAGCCATTGGCCCAGCTCCTGCGCCACGTCGGCGCGCGCGGCCGCACCCGCATCGGCCTGCATCCATTGCTGGAGCAGGACAACCAGTCCTGAGCTGCTGAGTCTGTGGTGCGGATACATCCCTGGAAAACCATTTCACTGCGCTTCTTGCCGCCCTCCCGGAGGGCGGGGGCATCAGGGAACCGGTCCCCAGTGGGCAAAACCAGCTATTTTCGCAGGAACCGCGGGCCGCCCTGCCGCGCCGGGCCCGAGGTTGCAGGTGTTACATCTGGTCCAAGGCAAAAACCTGGCCAGGGGCCCGTGCCGGCGGGAGCGCCTCCCCACCTCCTTCCCCGCGCGCACAAGCCTTGACGCCGCTCAAGCCGGGCACGGGGATTGCATGGTCCAATCCGGCGGTTGTCCCTCCCCCCACGGCCCGTCGCTGCGCACCATGCCGAGTTCTCCCGCTGTTCCTCCCATGCCCTCCACCCCCACGCCCGCTGCCGCCGTAGCGCCCCACACGCTCACGGAAGACGCGGTGGCCATCTTCACGGGGGTGCTGCTGATCTCAGTGGGCGTGGCGTTTTTCACCAATGCGGGATTGCTCACCGGGGGCACGGCAGGCCTTGCCTTCCTGTTGCACTACGCCACGGGCATCGGTTTCGGCAAGATTTTCTTCGTCCTCAACCTGCCCTTCTACTGGCTGGCCCTGCGCAAGCTGGGGCGTGCGTTCACGGTCAAGACCTTTGCCGCCGTGCTGCTGCTGTCGCTGCTGACCGAACTGCAGGCGCAGTTCCTGCAGTTTGCACAGCTGCAGCCGCCGTATGCGGCCATCGCGGGGGGACTTATCACGGGCACGGGGTTCCTGGTGCTGTTTCGCCACCGGTGCAGCCTGGGCGGCGTGGGGATAGCCGCGCTCTATCTGCAGGAACGCTACGGCTGGCGCGCGGGCAAGATCCAGATGGCCGTGGATTGCGGCATCGTGCTGCTGGCGCTGTGGACGGTGGAACCCCTTCGCGTCGCCTGGTCCATCGCCGGGGCCGTGGCGCTGAACCTGGTGCTGGCCATGAACCACCGCCCGGGGCGCTACATGGCGGTATGAGCGGCCTGGGCGGCCCGGCGATGGCCGCCAGATGACAATATGGAAAGGCGCCGGGAACCTTGGGGCCCGCCGCCGTATCATTGGTGGATGCGTCGCGGCCTCTATTTCGTGTTGATGTTGGTGCTGGTCCTCCGGGGCCTCACCGGCACGGCCATGGCCGCGGGCGTCTTGCCGCCGCTGCTCCCCGCGGGCACGTCGCACCCGCAGGAACATTCCCATCACCATGCCGCTGGCGGCGACTCCATCGGCACGGCGGGGCAGGAGCACCACCAGGGCCTGCCTGCCGGAGAGGGCGGGGACGGACAGAACCCTGCCCACGCCCCTGGCCATGCCATGCTGGCCGCTGCCTCCGCCGGGTGCGACGGCACCAGTGTCGGCTGCGCGGCGCACGAGCACCACTCCGCCGCCTGCTCGGCGTGCGAGATCTGCCATTCCGCGATGCTGGATGCGCCCATGGCGCCAGCACCGGATCACCCCCCCACGGGCGCCATGCTGCCCGTCGCCTCCGCGCAGTTTGACAGTGCTCCCGCGGCACTGGCCATTAAGCCACCCATCGCCTGACCTCTGACGCCCGAAGTGCGTCTGCCCGAGCCCCACAGCCACCCGCCATCGGGTGGCGGGGCGGCAGCGCCATGCCCTGTTCGTCTGTTGTCTGGAGATCGCCATGCGCGCCCCCATTTCACTTTTCCTGTCTTTACCGTCGCTCCGGCGAGCAGCCTGCCTGGTGCTGCTCGCACCGGCACTTTCACTCGCCAACGGCACCGCATCCCCGGACACGGGATCCCTGCCCTTCCCTGCGGCGGACCCCGATGCGCCCACGGCGGCGCTGGTCCACCGCGCCACCGGGCCCCAGCCTGCGCTGGCGCAGGAGGCGCCCGCACCCCATGCATGGCGTGATGCGCACAGGGCGGTGGCCGCCTTCCCCCGCGGCCATGCCGACATCCTGGCCTGGGAGGCACGGCAGGGCGCCCAGCCTCCCACCCCCAGCGCCCCGACGCCACAGGGGCCCCGCGCCAGACGCGGCGACTCCCACGGCATCCACGGAAGCCAGGGCGGTTCCGCAACCCCGCAACCCTCCCCGCATGGCCACCACCACGCGCCCGGGAGCCGGCCATGAGCGCGCCGCAGTTCCTTTCTTCAACGGCACGCCGCCGTCCCGCACGCCTGTCCGTGCTGGCCGCTGCGGCCGTGCTCGCGGGCTGCGCCAGCGTCTCGCCCGACGGCCTGCGGGGCGACGTGGCCGCGCTCACCGCGGGCCGAACGGGCAGCACGCAAGCCGCGGCCCTGCCCGCCAGCGACGCGGCAGCCCGGGCCAAGGCGGAGCAGTCCTTGCAGGGGTGGCTGGCCCAGCCCCTCACGCAGGATGCCGCCGTGCGCATCGCCTTGCTCAACAACCCCGGCCTGCAGGCGCGGCTGGCTGCCCTGGGCGTGGCGGATGCCGAACGCGTGCAGGCCATCACGCTGCCCAACCCACACCTGGCCCTGGGGCGCTTCACCAACAGCCAGGAGCGTGAAATCGAGCGCACCCTGGCCTTCAGCCTGCTGGATCTCATCACCCTGCCATGGCGCAGCCAGCGCCAGGAAGAGCGCATGCAGATCGCCACGCTGCAAGCCGCGCAGGAGGTGGTGGCGCTGGCCGCCGACACACGGCGCGCCTGGCTGCGCGCCGTGGCTGCCGAACAGGTCAGCGCCACGCACGACCGCATGGTGCAAGCCGCAGAAGCCGGGGCCGAACTGGCCCGCCGCATGGCGCGCGTAGGCAACTGGAGCCGCCTGCAGCACGCCCGTGAACAGGCGGTGCTGCAAGAGGCCATCCGCCTGCGTGCCCGCGCCCGGCTTGCCGCCGCCACCGAGCGCGAACAGCTCAACCGCCGCCTGGGCCTGTGGGGACTACAGGCGCAGTACCGCCTGGCGGACGCGCTTCCCCCCCTTCCAGACGGCGCCTTGCCCGCGGACGGCATCGAATCCATCGCATTGCGCGAGCGGCTGGATGTGCAGGCCGCACGCCGCCAGCTCGACACCCAGGCGGTCCGCCAGGGCTGGAGCCGCGCGGGGGCCGTGTTTGGCGACGTGGGCCTGGCCTACAGCCGCAACACCGCCGCCGAGCGCGGCTCCGGCCACCGCGAGATCACGCGCGGCTGGGAGATCGATGCGCCCCTTCCCCTGTTCGACTGGGGCGGTGCCGCCCGCACCCGGGCCCAGGCCCAGGTGGAGCAAAGCGCTGCCCAGCTGCAGGAGACCGCCGTGCGCGCCCGTGGCGAAGTGCGCGCCGCGTGGCTCACCTACCGCACCGCGCTCGACCTGGCGCGCCAGCAGCGCGACGAGGTGGTGCCCCTGCGCCAGCTCATCACCCAGGAGACCACCCTGCGCTACAACGGCATGCTCGCCAGCGTTTGGGAATTGCTGGCCGAGGCGCGCGCCAGCACGCAGTCGGTGGCCAACGCCATCGAAGCCCAGCGCGATTTCTGGCTGGCCGAGACCGACCTGCAGCTCACCCTCACCGGCACGTCGCCGGGCGCGCTGCAAGACCTGGCAGCCACCGCTGCCCCCTCCTCATCCCCACAAGGCCACTGACATGCAAAGACGCCATTTCTTCTCCGGCGCCGCCACGGCCGTGGCCGCTGTTTCCGTAAGCCGCGCGGCCCTGGCCGCCTTGCCCGAGCCCGCCATGCAAAGCAGCGCCGATACGTCCGCGCCGCTGCACCCGCCCACGGGCCGCCCCTACAACCCCGTGGTCACCCTCAACGGCTGGACCACCCCCTGGCGCATGAACGCGGGCGTCAAGGAGTTCCACCTGGTGGCCGAACCCGTGGTGCGCGAGGTCGCGCCGGGCTTCGTCGTCAACATGTGGGGCTACAACGGGCAGAGCCCCGGCCCCACCATCGAGGTGGTGGAGGGCGACCGCGTGCGCATCTTCGTCACCAACAGGCTGCCCGAGCACACCACCATCCACTGGCACGGCCAGCGCCTGCCCAACGGCATGGACGGCGTGGGCGGGCTCAACCAGAACGCCATCCAGCCGGGCAAGACCTTTGTCTACGAATTCACGGCACGCCGCCCGGGCACCTTCATGTACCACCCGCATGCGGACGAAATGGTGCAGATGGCCATGGGCATGATGGGCCTGTGGATCACGCACCCGAAGGCGGCGCACCCGCACATCGCCCCCGTGCAGCGCGACTATGCCTTCCTGCTCAACGCGTTCGACGTGGAGCCTGGCAGCCGCACGCCCAAGGTCAACACCATGCTGGACCACAACATCTGGTGCTGGAACAGCCGGGTGTTCCCCGCCATCAGCCCGCTGGTGGCGCGCCAGGGCGAGCGCGTGCGCATCCGCGTGGGCAACCTCACCATGACCAACCACCCCATCCACCTGCATGGGCACGAGTTCGAGGTGACCGGCACCGACGGCGGCCCCGTGCCCAAAGGCGCGCGTTGGCCCGAGGTGACCACCGACGTGGCCGTGGGCCAGATGCGCCAGATCGAGCTCATCGCCGACGAGCCCGGCGACTGGGCATTGCACTGCCACAAGAGCCACCACACCATGGGTGCCATGGGGCACGACGTGCCCACCATGATCGGCGTTCAGCACGAGGGCCTTGTCGGCAAGATCCAGAAGATCGTGCCCGACTACATGGTGATGGGCGAGCGCGGCATGGCCGACATGGGTGCGATGGAAATGCCCCTGCCCGACAACACCTTCCCCATGATGACCGGCACCGGCCCTTATGGCCCGCTGGAGATGGGCGGCATGTTCACCACCTTCAAGGTGCGCGCCGGCCAGGCGGCGGGCGACTACCGGGACCCGGGCGACTACCCGCAGCCGCCCGGCACCCAGGCCCAGGAATGGAACGGCCTCGCGGCCAGCACCCCGCACCCGCCCCGCGGCGACACGCCAGGCACAGCAACCGGCGCGGCCTCCGCGCGCAAGCCCGCGGCCAGCGGACATCGGCACTGACATCCACGGCCAGCACCTCCCCCATTGAAAAGGAATCATCCATCGTGAAAACTATCAAATTCATAGCAGCCATCGCTTTACTGGCATCCGCAACCAGCAGTTTTTCCCATGAAAACATGCCGCACCCCGGGGCCCGCGCAGCGGCGGTGAAGGAACAGAAGGCATGGGGCATCGCGGGCGACACCCAGGCCGTGGCCCGCACCATCACCCTGCGCATGACGGACGACATGCGCTTTACCCCCAGCCACATCGAAGTGCGCGAGGGTGAAACCGTGCGGCTGCGCGCCGAGAACAAGGGCCAGGTGCTGCACGAGGTCGTGATCGGCACCAAGGCCGACCTGGACGCACACGCCGAGATGATGGCCAAACACCCCGGCATGGAGCACGACGAGCCCTACATGGCCCATGTGGGCGCGGGCAAGAAAGGCGACATCGTGTGGCAGTTCAACCGCGCGGGCCAGTTCGACTTTGCCTGCCTCATCGCGGGCCACTACCAGGCGGGCATGACCGGCACCATCACCGTGCTGCCCCGCAAGCCGTGATACCGCCCCGCACCCCAGGAGAACCCATGAACCGATACACCACGGCCGCGCACGGCGCCGCCCTGCACCAAGCCACGGGCACGACAACATCCGCAGGCCAGTCCAGCCGCCGCCAGTGGCTGGCCACCACGCTGCCCCTGCTGGGTACCGCGCTGGCAACCGCCACGCTGCCGGGGCTGGCCCGAGCCGCTACGGGCACCGCCACCCCGGTGGAAGTGTGGAAAGACCCCAGTTGCGGCTGCTGCAAGGACTGGGTGGACCACATGCAAGCCAGCGGCTTCAAGGTGACGGTGCACGAGACCGGCAACAACGCTGTGCGCGCCCGCCTCGGCCTGCCGCCAAAGCTGGGCTCGTGCCACACCGCGCTGGTGGGCGGCTACCTCATCGAGGGGCACGTTCCCGCGAGCGATGTCCGCACTTTGCTGCGGCAAAAGCCCCCGGCCCTGGGGCTGGCCGTGCCGGGCATGCCCATCGGCTCGCCCGGCATGGATGGCGCCGCCTATGGCAACCGCCGCGACCCTTACGACGTGCTGCTGGTCGCCCGCGACGGCACCACCCGCGTCTTCAACAGCTACCACGCCACCACAGCGAAAGGCACCCCATGAAATCCTTGCAAGCCATCACCGCCTCCACCCTCCTTCCGGTCCTGGCCGCGCTCGCGCTGGCTGCAGCGGCGCAGCACGCCGTGGCCCAGGTGCCTGCGGCCGCCCCCGGCCAAGCAGCGTCCGCGCACGCCGGTGGTCAGGATGCGCTCAGCGAAGGCGAGATCACCCGCTGGGACGCGCGCACGCTGCGCGTCACCCTTCGCCACGGAGAGATCAAAAACCTGGACATGCCACCCATGACCATGGTCTTTCGCGTGCAGGACGCCAGCGTGGTGGGCGACCTGAAACCCGGCGACAAGGTGCGTTTCAGGGCCGAACAGGTGGGCGGGGCCTACCACGTCACGCGCCTCGAAAAAGCGCCCTGACAGGATCGCCCGGAGCCCTGACACCGCGCAAGGACAGCGCGGTGCCCGGGCACATAATCAAAGCCATGAGTTCATCCCCCCACGTCCTGGCCGGCAGCGCCGGCAGCATCACCCGTGTGGCCGGCATCGAAGTCGGCCACTTCACAGAAACCCGTCGCCCCACGGGCTGCACCGTCATCATCACCCGCGAGGGCGCGGTGGCAGGCGTGGACGTGCGCGGCGCCGCGCCCGGCACGCGCGAGACGGATCTGCTCGACCCATCGAATCTGGTGGACAAGGTGCACGCCATCATGCTGGCCGGGGGCAGTGCCTGGGGGCTGGATGCCGCCACCGGCGCCGTGCGCTGGCTCGAAGAGCGCGGCATCGGCTTCGACGTGGCGGTGGGTCGCCTGCCCATCGTGCCCGCCGCCGTGCTGTTCGACCTGCTGGTGGGAGACATGCGCATCCGCCCGGATGCCGCGGCGGGGTATGCGGCGTGCGATGCGGCCTCCACCGCAGACCCCGCAGAAGGCAATGTGGGCGCTGGCACCGGCGCGGCCCTGGGCAAGATCTTCGGCATCCAGCGCGCCATGAAGGGCGGCATCGGCACCGCCTCGGTCACGGTCGATGGCGTGACCGTGGGGGCCCTCATTGCCTGCAATGCGCTGGGCGACGTGGTGGACCCGGACACCGCCCAGGTGATCGCCGGCGCCCGCACCGACGACGGCCTGCGCCTGCGCGACACCCGCCGCGCCCTGCTGCGCGGCGACCCGCCACAGCCGCTGCTGGCGGGCACCAACACCACCATCGGCGTGGTCGCCACCGACGCCGCCATCACCAAGGTCCAGGCCCATCGCCTGGCCGTTGCCGCCCACGACGGGCTGGCCCGCAGCATCAACCCCGTGCACACCATGTCGGATGGCGACACGATCTTCAGCCTGGGCACCGGCCGCGCCAACAAGAGCCTGGGCATGATGGTCCTGGCCACCATGGCCGCGGAAGCCACGGCCATCGCCACGGCGCGGGCAGCACGGGCAGCACGCGCGATCACCACGGCGGAGGGACTGCACCTGCCCTGGGCGGGCGACCTGGGATGACGCTTCCCTGATCCCTGGCCGGCCACGCCTGCCCGGTTGACGGCGATGCAGGCACTGCCGTTGGGGCTTCCCGCGCGGGCCACCGCACGGCAGGCCAGCGCCGAAGAAGGCGTGCGCATTGCCCCCCGCCGGCCCGGCGCAACGGCGCCCCTCGCCAGAGGATTCCAGGCACGGCGGCTGGAACAGCCGACACGGCAAGCCCCCCGGAAGCCCCTATGATGCATACGCCGGACGGACCCCATGCGCCGGGCTTCCGGCAGCCGTGCAGTGCGGCCCGGCCGCGCGGCGGGCTTCGAGCACCACAGTTCCGATTGCAACGAGGAGAACCCATGAAAGACCCGACCCGTCTACGGCGCGCCTGGCTGCTGTGCCTGCCTCTCCTGGTGAACGCCCAGGCCGCGATGGCCCAGGACCAGTTCGTGGACCTGCAGTCGAACGGAGGCTATGCCTCCTACCGCCTGCCGGACGACACCACCCAGGTGGACCTGAGCGAACAGACGCAAGGCGCCTGCCGCTTCAACAGAACCTGGGGCTATGACCTGACCCGCCGCGAGCTGTGGACCAACGGCGGCTGCGGCGGCCGCTTCAAGGTCACCCGGGCCTACGCGTCCGGCAACAGCCAGAGTGGCTCCAATGCCGGCGCGGCCGTGGCTGCCGTGGCGGCCATCGCAGGCATTGCCCTGCTGGCCAACCACAACCGGCATGACGACGACCGGAGGCCCGAGTACCCGGACTATCCCGACTACGGTGGCCGTGGCGGGGAGATCCGTGTGGACGGCCGCCTGTGCCTGGACGTGACCAAGGGCAACATCCGGCCTGGCACCCCGCTGCAGGTGTATGACTGCAACGGCACGGCATCCCAGCGCTTCAGCGTGGGCCGGAGCGGCGAAATCCGCGTGCGTGACCTGTGCGTGGATGTGGACCGTGGCGATCCACGCGACGGCGCGCGCGTGGTGCTGTGGTCGTGCTCCGGCTCCCGCAGCCAGAGCTGGTCCACACGGGGTGGGCAGATCGTGAGCCAGCTCAATGGCAAGTGCCTGGACGTGGAAGACGGCCGGGTCCGCCAGGGAGCGCCCACCATGGTGTGGCCATGCAACCGCAGCCCCAGCCAGCGCTGGTGGTGGTAAGGAGCCCGAGATGACGACGATGACGAATCCCGCCCTTCGCCTTCTTGGCGCTGCCGCCTGCACGCTGGCGCTGATGGCAGCGGGCCACGCAGCCGACACCCCCGTGTCCTCGCCCGCCACGCCGCCCAGGCCTGCCGCTGCCGGCCAGAAACCCGCACCCAAGCCCCTCGCCAACCGGCTCCAGGCCATCTGCTCCTCCGCCGATCTCAACCACGATGGCAGCGTCTCGCTGGATGAGTTTCACCAGGACATCGTGCGCAGCTGGCACAGCCTGGGCCCTGACGCGGACGGCTATGTCCCGCTCTCCGGCCTGGCGAACGTGCCCCGCATGGGCAAGGGCCGGTTGAAGCGGCTGGCGGCCACCGACAAGGACGGTGACGGCAGGCTTTCGTTCAAGGAGGTTGTGGAAACCCGCATGGCCTACTTCGAAGCCGCGGACACGGACCAGAATGACGAGCTGTCGCTGCAGGAATGCGTGGCCTACGAGCGCCAGCGGCGCAGCAGCAAGCCGTAGATGCCGTGGGAGCCCCGGGATGCGGCGTAGGCTACGGCGCCTCGGACGCTTCCCGCATCCTGGCCATGATCGCCTCGATGTAGGGATCATGCAGCCCGTGCTCCCGCAGCGCACGATCAAGCGCCAGCACGTAGTCAATATTGGGGCCAAACACGCCACGGGCGCGGGCGACCAGCCGTGCCACGGTGGAGGCTGACGCGTCCTGCTCGTGCTGTGGGTGCTCGGTGTTGGCCACGAAAGTAATGGCATGGACCGTACCGCCCCCGGCCAGCTGCACCGGCAACCACCGCGGCACATAGCTGCCGCCCGTCATCTCGCGCGTCCACAGCAGGCGGACTTCGTCGCGGGCCGTGGGTGTGGCAAGCCTCAGCGCCACCCCCTGGACCTCGCCGCCGGACAGCAGGGAGAGCACGCGGCCAGGCTGCCCGGGACTGCCCCGCCCCGAGATGGAGCGCAGGCAGAAGCTGCGGTGCCAGCCCCGCAGCGTGGCCGTGCGCTGTTCTTCGAAGACCATGAGCGGGTTCCAGATGAGCGAGCCATACCCGAAGACCCAGACAGGGCCGCCGGGGCGCTGGGCCCAGGTCTCTGCAAAGGACTGATCGAGCCGTGCATCCGTCCATGAGGCATGTTCCGGCATGGCCAGGTGGCTGCGAAAGCTGCCGTTGCCGAGGTTCTCGCGGGTCAGGATCGTCATGGGAGCGACGGCGCCAGGGTGGGCACGGAAGATGAAGCAGTAGACAGTTTGCCATGCTGCCCCCGTCCTGCGCACGGGGCCGCAGGGGCGGGGCCCGGCACATACCGCACCAACGGATACGTTTGCTCCCCTGGCGCGGCCGCGCATGCACGGATAATCAGCGTGCCCCGGCCCCGCAGGGAGCATCGCCGGCACCGCGGCCGGCCATCCGCCCTGATTCAACCGCCTCCGGCGTGATACCCGTACCCGCTCCCTTCTCGCAGCCCCCGCCGTCCACCCTTTGCACTCCACACCGATCACATGTCCCAGGCCTTTCGCAACACCCTGCTTTCCCTGCGCGACCTGATCGTGTCGGCCGGCCCGCTTGCCTTTCTGGCGGTGGGGCTGCTGATGGTGGCGTACTGGTGGCTCAACCCCAACCCGCCCAAGACGGTGACGCTGGCCACCGGCCCCGGTCAGAGTGCGTATGAAGAGTTTGGCAAGCGTTACCAGAAAGCGCTGGCGGTGGACGGCATCGAGGTCGTGCTGCTGCCCAGCGACGGGTCCTCGCACAACCTCCAGCTGCTGCGCGAGGGGAAGGCCGACGTAGCATTCGTGCAGGGCGGCACGGCCGAACTGCAGCCTGATGATGCGGACGCGCTGGTATCGCTGGGCAGCCTGTTTGTAGAGCCCGTGTGGCTGTTCTACCGGACGGAATCCGCCGAGCGTGCCTACAACGTACCCAGGCTCGACAGCCTGCGCCAGCTGCGCGGCTGGCGTGTGAATGTGGGGTCCGAAGGCAGTGGCGTGCCCAAGCTGATGGAACGCCTGCTCGACGCGAACAAGGTGGAGCCCGGCGCGGTGAAGATGTCGCGGCTGGAGCAGACGCCTGCCACCATGGATTTTCTGGCGGGCAAGCTCGATGCGCTGGTTTTTGCCTCCGCCCCTGAATCGCTGATGGTGCAGATGCTGCTGCAGACGCCCGGCGTGCAACTGCTCGACTTCGCCCAGCATGAGGCCTATGCGAGGCGCTTTCCGTTCCTGACGCCGGTGACCCTGCCACGTGGCGTGGTGGACCTGGCCGCCAATGTGCCCACACGGGACGTGCGCCTGGTCGCCTCCACCACCTCGCTGCTGGCGCGCGAGGGCACGCACCCCGCTTTGCTGACCCTGTTCGCACAGAACGCGCAGAAGCTGCACGGCGGCTCGGGCTGGTTCAACCGCGCACGGGAGTTCCCCAACTCGCGCAGCAGCGAACTGCCCATCGCCAAGGAAGGCGACCGTGCCATGAACGAGCCCGTCCCCATGCTGCAGCGCTACCTGCCGTTCTGGATGGCCAATCTGATTGAGCGCATGTGGCTCGTGCTGGGCATCCTGCTGGCGATCATGCTGCCACTGTCGCGCATCGTGCCGCCGCTGTACCAGTTCCGGGTGCGTTCACGCGTGTTCCGCTGGTATGGCCGGCTTCGCGAGATCGAGAACGACATGGAAGCGGGCAAGGCGGATTCGGCCGAACTCCTCAAGGCCCTGAACACGCTGGAGGCACAGGCCGAAAAGGTGAGCGTGCCGCTGTCCTACGCCGACGAGCTGTACGCGCTGCGCAACCATATTCACCTGGTGCGCAAGAAGCTGCTGCGCGCATGACCCACGGGGCTTGACCCCCATGGCGGGGAAAGGCGCCCCGTCGCAGCCGCTGGACCAGGGCCTGGAATGCCGCCGGAGCCGGGGCCGGGGCCGGTTGGTTTCTAGCGCGTCTTGGAAGAGGAAGACCTGGAGCCCGACGTCGACCCGGATCCGCCCGAACCCTTGCGGGCCGCTCCTGCGGCGACGGCATCCAGGGCACGGGTGGTGGCCGGCAGGGTTGGCACGACGCGCAACGAACCCTCCGCGGCCAGCTTGTCGCGCATGCGCCGCGTCATGGACTGCGTGCTCGCATCGGGCGCCGTGAACAGGAACAGCGTGCCATGCGGACTGGCCCAGGTGAGCTGGGTGCGCACCAGCCGACCATTGGTGATGAGCTCGACCCAGGCACCGATCACGAAATCGGCATAGGGATCGGGGGCTGCCTCGACAGGCGCCTGTGCGCTGTCCTCCGGTACCGGGGCGGAGGACGCGGCTTCGGCAGGCTGCGGCGCCGGCGGCGGAGCATCGGCCTCCGGCTCTGGCTCTGCCTGAGGCGCTGCCGCCACGGGGGCGGGCGCGGGCTTTTCAAAGGCAGACTGGTGCAGGCCCACCAGCCGCTGCAAGAAGGCGCTGGTCTGAACGGCAGGGTAGTTGACGGTCTTGAGACCTTTGCGCAGCTTGGCCAGCAAGCCGGGAATCGCCTCATTCAGGCGGTCAGGCTCCTTGCGCGTCAGGTCTGGCTGCGAACTCCACAGCAGCACTGGAACCAGCGCCAGATAGCCACCAGGATCTTCATCCCGGCTGTCGTCCGCCTTCAATACCTGCGCCAGCGCGATCACATCGGCCCAGGGACCTGCCGCAAAATCGAGCACGTCGGCAGGGACATTCTCCAGATCCGGCAGCTTGCGGATGTCCGCCGCAATCTTCTCGGCCAGCATTTCGCGCTGTTCGGCATGCAACAGGGCTTTCTGCTGCGCCTCCTGGTGGGCCTTGATCTTCTGCTCCTGCGCCTCCCAGGCGGATTGCAGGGCCTTGAGCACCGTGTCGAAGGGCCCCGCATCCTTGATTTCGTTGGTGGTGAGGTGCTCCACCGCCCCATTGAGCAGGCGCATGAAGCGGCTGAACCCGGGCGTGGATTCCGCGGTGAAAGCGAGGCTGCGCTGCGTCAGCTCGTCGAGCAGGCGCCGGGCGGGATGGGTTCCGTCGGAGAAGAACCGCCCATCGTGCCGCACCAGTTGCTTGAGCGCAGGCTCCAGACTCTTCACGGCCTGCTGGACCTGCGGCAGCAGGCGGGAGTCTTGCGCAATGTTCTCCATCATGCGGCCGACCACTTCGATGGCCATGGCCGTGGACTGCGTGGCGGCCTCCATCGGCATGGCCGCATAGACCACCGGCGCCACCCCGGGGCCCCGCCATCCCGACAGCGGGGCCGACAGCGAAGCCGACTGGCTGCCACTTGCAAGGCGGCCCACCAGGCGTTCAAGCTGGGCCATGTCCTCGATGGCCTCCGCCGCGGCGCCCGCAGGGAAATAGCCACCGCCATGGGGCATCGCCTGTGCTCCGGCCACGACGCCCCCCACTTGAGGCGACGCCACCCACGCAGGCTGCAGCGCCACCGGCTGCGAGGGCATCGCCGCCCCGTACGCACGCGGATCGAAGGGGTCGCCACCCGCCAGCATCTGGCGCAGGATGCCCACGGTCAACAGGGCCTCTTCCGCGGCGGGCGCCATGGGCGACTGCATGGAATCGCCGCTCCAGCCGGTCGACGGGCCGATTCCCCGGCCATAGCCGGTGGTGCCATAGTCTCCCATCGGTGCTGCCATGGAGTTTCCGTAGCCGGAATACCCCCCGCCATAGCCCGTCCCCATGCCGGTGTTCATGCCAGGGCCGCCGTATCCTCCGCCGCGCCCCGAGTTTCCGGAAGGCGTGCCCAGCACCGCATAGCCGACCGGCTGCACGCCGTGCTCTCTCAGGCTCGCAGCGGTTTTCTTGTATTCATCGACCAGGAGCTTGCCCAGCAGATCGCGCATGTGCTGCATCCACAGCTGGCGCACCTCGGGCGAGACACCGGTGTCGCCCACGACCTGCTGGAGGGCGCGGATGTAGCTTTCAGGGCGCAAGGGGTTGCGCTCGGGCTGCACGCTGCGCAGGCCTTGCGCCGAACTGACCAGGGTATTGAGTTCGGCCAGCACCGCGTCGGTGGCGTGCAGTGCCGACTGCTGCGCCTTGGAGAGTTCCACCTGCGCCTGCATCTCGCTCTCATCCATGAGCGAGAGTTCGCCGAAGTCCATGCCCGTGTCTTCCGCCGAACTGCGGCCTTTGGCGATGCCCGGCCCTTCGGCGAAGATCTCCAGCAAGGCCATGGGGTAGCCCTTGACCAGCGCAGCCTCATGCTGGTTCAGCAGCCGCAGGCTGTCGCTGACTAGGTTGCGCTGCTGGATGTTGCGGTTGGCCGACTCTTCCTCCGTCAAGGCCGCCTGCGTGACCTTGACCAGTTGCTGCATCAGCGCCTCGCCCCCGCGCACGGCGTTGACGACACAGGCACGGAAAACGGTTCTCGAGCGAGACGCAGTCTGGGACATGGTGGGGGAAGGAATCGGACGACAAGTTTCCAGATGCAATGCTACTTGACCTGACGCCTTATTTGAGGGCTTTGAAACGCATCCGCTTGGGCTTTGCACCCTCTTCACCCAGGCGTTTCTTCTTGTCCGCCTCGTATTCCTGGTAATTGCCGTCAAAGAACGTCCACTGGCTGTCACCTTCGGCGGCCAGGATGTGCGTGGCGATCCGGTCCAGGAACCAGCGATCGTGGCTGATTACCAACATCGTGCCGGCGAATTCCAGCAGCGCATCTTCCAGAGCCCGCAAAGTTTCCACGTCCAGATCGTTGGACGGCTCATCGAGCATCAGCACGTTGCCGCCAGCAATCAGCGTCTTGGCCAGGTGCAGGCGGCCGCGTTCGCCGCCGGAAAGCATGCCGACCTTCTTTTGCTGGTCGCCGCCATTGAAGTTGAACCGGCCACAGTAGGCGCGGCTCGCCATCTGGAACTTGCCGACATTGAGAATGTCAAGTCCGCCGGACACGTCTTCCCACACCGTCTTGTCGTTGGACAGGTCATCGCGGTGCTGGTCCACGAAGGCCATCTTGACGGTGGAGCCAATGACGACTTCGCCCGAATCCGGCTTTTCCTTGCCGGCAATCAGCTTGAACAGCGTGGATTTACCTGCGCCATTGGGGCCGATGATGCCGACGATGGCGCCCGCGGGAATGTTGAAGCTCAGGTTGTCGATCAGCACCCGGTCGCCAAAGGACTTGGTGACGTTCTTGAACTCGATCACCTGGCTGCCCAGGCGGTCGGCCACGGGAATGAAGATTTCGTTCGTTTCGTTGCGCTTTTGGTATTCGTAGTCGCTCAATTCCTCGAAGCGGGCCAGGCGGGCCTTGCTCTTGGCCTGGCGGGCCTTGGGGTTCTGGCGCGACCATTCCAGTTCCTTCTTCAGGGCCTTGGCACGGGCTTCTTCGCCCTTTTGCTCGGCTTCCAGGCGTGCGCCCTTTTGCGTGAGCCAGTCGGAGTAATTGCCCTTGTAGGGAATGCCGGAGCCACGGTCCAGTTCCAGGATCCACTCGGCCGCGTTGTCCAGGAAGTAGCGATCATGGGTGATGGCCACCACGGTGCCGGAGTAGCGCTGCAGGAACTGCTCCAGCCAGTCCACGGATTCCGCGTCCAAGTGGTTGGTGGGTTCGTCGAGCAGCAGCATGTCGGGCTTGGAGAGCAGCAGGCGGCACAGGGCCACGCGGCGCTTCTCACCACCAGAAAGCACGCCGATGTTGGCATCCCACGGGGGCAGGCGCAGCGCGTCGGCGGCAATTTCAAGCTGGTGCTCGGAGTCGGTGCCGGCGGTGGCGATGATGGCCTCCAGCTCGGCCTGTTCGGCGGCCAGCGCATCAAAGTCGGCGTCTTCGGCGCCGTAGGCGGTGTAGACCTCCTCCAGGCGGGCCTTGGCGGCAAATAGCTTGCCCATGCCCGCTTCCACGCTCTCCCGCACGGTTTGCGTGGGATCCAGCTGGGGCTCCTGGGGCAGGTAGCCGATGTTCAGGCCCGCCATGGGAATGGCTTCGCCCTCGATTTCCTTGTCCAGGCCCGCCATGATTTTCAGGAGGGTGGACTTGCCCGAACCGTTGGTTCCCAGCACGCCGATCTTGGCGCCCGGGAAGAAGCTCAGGGAGATGTCTTTCAAGATCTGCCGCTTGGGCGGCACGATCTTGCCGACGCGGTTCATGGAGAAAACGTATTGGGCCATTGAATGTCAAACCTGCAAAAGTGAGCAGAAATTCTGCGTGCAAACCGAGATTATCGGGCCATGCGACAATACCCACCGTAGCGGGCTCCAGTTGCCCGTCACATCAGCACACTGCTGGGGACGAAAGAAGCAACGCTTCCGGGCTCCCAATCCTGAACCTCATCAGCCTGAGACTGGCTCGGCAACCCCCCGGTTGCACGACAGGTTGATACCCAGCGCCCCGGACGGGCGCAATCAACGACATGACATTTGACGAACTGAACCTGGCTCCTGCCATCCTGAAGGCCGTGCACGAAACGGGCTATGAAACCCCCACGCCCATCCAGGCCCAGGCCATCCCCGCCGTTCTGGAAGGCCACGATCTTCTGGCCGGCGCGCAGACTGGCACCGGCAAGACCGCCGCGTTCACCCTGCCCATGCTGCACCGCCTCTCGCAAAGCGCCGCACCCAAGAACAAGTTCGGCGGCAAGGGCATCCGCGCCCTGGTGCTGACCCCCACCCGCGAACTCGCCGCCCAGGTGGAAGAGTCCGTGCGCGAATACGGCAAGTACCTCGACATCAACTCCACCGTGGTCTTCGGCGGCGTGGGCATGAACCCGCAGATCGACCGCATCAAGCGCGGCGTGGACATCCTGGTGGCCACCCCGGGCCGCCTGCTGGACCTGCAGCAGCAGGGTTTCCTGGACCTGTCGACCGTGCAGGTCCTGGTGCTTGATGAAGCCGACCGCATGCTGGACATGGGTTTCATCCACGACGTGAAGAAGGTGCTGGCCCTGGTGCCCAAGGACAAGCAGAGCCTGCTGTTCTCCGCCACGTTCAGCGACGAGATCCGCGAGCTGGCGGGCACGCTGCTCAAGAACCCGCAGAGCATCCAGGTCACGCCGCGCAACACGACCGTGCAGCGCATCTCGCAGGTGATCCACCCCGTGGGCCGCGGCAAGAAGAAGCAGGTGCTGCTGCACATCATCCAGCAGCACAACTGGAGCCAGGTGCTGGTGTTCACGCGCACCAAGTTCGGCGCCAACAACGTGGCCGAGTTCCTGACCAAGAACGGCGTGCAGGCCATGGCCCTGCACGGCAACAAGAGCCAGAGCGCCCGCACGCAGGCCCTGGCTGGCTTCAAGAGCGGCGACATCCGCGCGCTGGTGGCCACCGACATTGCCGCGCGCGGCATCGACATCGACGACCTGCCCCACGTCGTCAACTATGAAATCCCCAACGTCTCGGAAGACTACGTGCACCGCATCGGCCGCACGGGCCGAGCTGGCGCCACCGGCGAAGCCGTGAGCCTGGTCTGCATGGACGAAGAGGGCTTCATGATGGACATCGAGCGCTTCACCAAGCAGCAGATCCCGGTGCAGATCATCGAAGGCTTTGGGCCCGAGCCAGGCGAGAAGGCCGAGCCCATCGCCATGGGCCGCCAGACCATCTGGGGTGGCGCCGGCAAGCCCCCGAGCCGCGAAGTGATGCAGGCCGCCGCCAAGGCGGCGCGCAGCGAAATGATGGAACGCATCCGCACCAACAAGGCAGGCCAGGGTGCTGGCGGCGGTGGCGGCGGCGGTGACCGTGGCCCCCGCCCAGCCGGCGGTGGCAATGGCGGCGGCCGTGGCGGCCGCGCCGGTGGTGGCGCAGCAGCAGGCGGCGGCGGTGGCAGCAACAGCCCGCGCGGCGCCCGTGCCGGCGGTGGTGGCGGCCAGGGCGGCGGCGCACGCGCTGGTGGCCAGGCCCCTGCACGCGGCCGCTCCGGCGGCGGTGGTGGTGGCGGCGGCTACGAAGGCAGCAACCGCTATGACGACTCGCAACCTCCACGCGCCAATGCCCACCTGGGCACGCACATGGGCCACGCCAACCCGGGCCACCGCAGTTCCGGCCATGCCGGCGGCGGCGCGGGCGGCCAGCCTGATCCGATGCGCACCAGCGTGGACAGCATGGGCGGCGGCGGTCGCCGTGGTGGTGGCGGTTATCGTGGCGGCAACGGTGGAGGTGGCGGCTATGGCGGAGGCACGGGTGGTTCTGGTGGCCGGGGCAACGGGTCTCGTGGGCCAGGCGGTTCTCGCGGATCTTTTAACCGCTGAGACGGATGAGGCAGGGGGCGCTCCAGGCGCCCCCCGCGTGGCAGCCGTGCATGTGCTGCACGCCAAGGGACGGCGCGCGCCAGCCACGAGCCACCCCCGCCTGCACTTGCACGCGGTGGACTTTGCCGCCCTGCCCGCCCTGCCGCCCATTGACGAGGTCTACATCACGCTGGGCACGACAATGGCTGCCGCGGGCAGCCAGAGCGCTTTTCGCGCCGTGGACCATGACGCCGTGCTGGCCACCGCCCGCGCAGCGCGTGCCGCCGGGGCCACCCGCTGCGGCGTGGTCACCGCCATGGGCGCCAACGCGGAGTCGGGCATCTTCTACAACCGCGTCAAGGGCGAGGTCGAGCGCGACCTTCAGAGCCTGGGCTTTGCCACGCTGGTGATCGCGCGCCCTTCCCTGCTCATCGGGGAACGCCAGGCCCTGCAACAGGCAGCGCGCCCCGCCGAATCCATCTCCATCAAGTTGTTCAGGTGGCTGGATCCGGTCATTCCCGCCAAGTACCGCGCCCGTCCGGGCACCGATGTGGCGCGGGCGCTCGTGCGGGCCGTGCGGTCAGGCCCTGCCGGACTGCATGTGCTGGCGGGCGACGCGCTGCGGGCCTTCTGACCCTGCCAGCCGGTGCGGACCGCAGCCGTGGCATCCTTGTGCGATGCTCTGCCCATGCGCCCCAACGACCCACCCCAGCCCCTGGCCACCCTGATGGTGGCCACCTGCAACGTGCTCAACCTGGCCAACCCGGGCCGCCTGTTCTATGAGAACCAGGATCCGTACACCCAGGCCGAGTTTGATCGCAAGCTCACCTGGCTGGGCGACCGCTTCCGCATGCTCAATGCCGATGTGCTGGCGGTGCAGGAGGTATGGGACGACGCGGCCTTCAAGGGGGCCATCGGCCGCAGCGGCCTGCGCTACGACTTCGTGGCCGTGCCCGGGGCGGAGAACGACGCCACGCATGGCGGTGCACAGGGCACGCCACGCGTGGGCATCGCCACGAGGCTCAAGGTGGAAGCCTTGCAGTCGTTCCCGGAATTCCCGCCGGGCTTTCACGTGGATGTACCAGGGCTGGCGGTGCATGCGCGCTTTGAGCGGCCGCCACTGGTCCTGACGCTGCGCATGAAGCATGGTCAGCGCCTGAATGTGCTGACCGCGCACCTCAAGTCCAAGCGCCCCAAATTCCTGCAGGATGCGCAGGGCAACCCGACGGAAGACCGGGACGACCGCAAGGTGATGGCATTGGCCTCCCTGCGTTCCTTGATCATGCGGGGCGCGGAGGCCATGGCGCTGCGCTGCCTGGTGATCGATCTGCTGCACCGCACCAGCGTGCCGCTGGTGGTGATGGGGGATTTCAACGACACGCCCGACAGCGTGACAACGCAGCTCATCTGCGCCACGAACGAGATCGCCTACGACCGCTCCGCCCGCGATGTGGCCCTGTTCAATGCCTACGACCTGCAGGGCGACGCGGCGCTGAAGAAGGATGTGGCGTACTCGCACATCCACCAGGGCTCGCCCAGCGTGCTCGACCAGATCCTGGTGAGCGAGGAGTTCGTGCACAACGGTCGAAACAGCATCGGCGACGTGCGGCGGGTGGACTATTTCAATGACCACCTGCATGAAGGGCGCGACCGCACCCGTTCGGACCACGGGTTCGTGCGCGCGCTGCTGCGGCTGAAAATGATGCCGGCGACCACGGCTGCACCCGGGGCGCCAGCGGCCGCGCATGCGGCGGCGGAGTCTCCATCCAGCCCGCTCGCTTCCGGCCCGGGCATGTAAGCGCGGGCACGGCACGCCGCGGCCCGGCGCGCATTCGGCGGTTGCGGGATGGCACGTGCCCGCTCGCAGGGGGTGGCGCTGAGCCCCCAGGGGCCGCGATCACCCAAGCTTGCGGCAAGGCGCCTTCGAGAGTCGCCGGTGAAACTGCGTGGAAAAGCGGCAATCCGGGTGTCAACCCTGTGTTTGCAACGGGATGTACGCTGACACGGTACTGCGGGGGCGGGCAGGTAACATCACCGTAACAAGCCGCCCGCGAGGCTCCCAATGGCAGAAACCACCATGACCATGCATTCCCCTTTTCTCCGCCACCCAACGGACGCCCCTGCCGCCCTGGTTGCGCCCGCCTTTTCGACAAGGCGGATGCCCTTGCGCGCGTCGGCGCTGCTGGTCGCCGTGCTGCTGACGGCCTGCTCCAGCACGCCCCTGCCCCCCTGGCCGTCCACCCCTGCCGCCAGGACCACCGCACCGGCCCCGCTGCCGCGTGTGCAGCAGGGCACCGTGGTGCCCACGCCGCTGGGCCAGGCATCGCAGGCGCAACGTCAGGGGGCCATCGCCAGCCCCCTGCCACCACCCGCCGCGCTGGTGGTCCAAAACGAAGGCCCCATGGCACCGCCCTATGGCGCAGCCGTGGCAGCCCGCTTCCCCGACCCCGCCGTGGCCTACAGCACGCCTGGCCTGGGCCCGGACCGCCGGGCTTTCACCACCAATGCCGAACTCGGCCAATGGCTGCTCTCGCTGGCTGAACCGGCCCCCCGCGGCCCCACGCGCACCAGGTTGCTCCATCTGGGCACGTCCCAACGCGGGGAGCCCATCCAGGGGCTGCTGGTCACCCGTGCCGCTGGCACCGAGCCCGCCAACCTGGACACGAGTGGCCGGCCGACGGTCGTTCTGGTCGGGCAACAGCATGGCGACGAACCTGCGGGCAGCGAGGCCCTGCTGGTGATCAGCCGCGAACTGGTGCAGGGGCTGCTCGAGCCCCTGCTCGACCGCATCAATGTGGTGGTGGTGCCCCGGGCCAATCCCGACGGCGCGGCCGTGGGTACGCGTGTCACGGCCAATGGCGTGGACATGAACCGCGACCACCTGCTGCTCAACACCCCGGAGGCCCGCGCGCTGGCCAAGGTGGTCAATGACTACCGCCCCATCCTCGTCGTGGACGCCCACGAATACACCGTGGTGGGCCGCTACCTGCAAAAATTCAATGCCATCCAGCGCTACGACGCACTGCTGCAATACACCACCACCGCCAACTACCCCGAGTTCCTGACCAAAGCCTCCCAGGAGTGGTACCACCAGCCGATGGTGGCAGCGCTCAAGGCGCAGGGCCTCACGAGCGACTGGTACTACACCACCTCGACCAATCCGGAGGACAAGCGCATCTCCATGGGCGGCACACAGCCCGACACGGGCCGCAACGTGAACGGCCTGAAGAACACGGTGAGCCTGCTGATCGAAACACGGGGCGTGGGCATCGGGCGCATGCACATCCAGCGCCGCGTGCATTCGCAGGTCACGGCCATCGCCAGCGCGCTGCGCAGCACGGCCGAGCGCGCCGGCAACCTGGAGCAGGTCCGCTCCTTTGTCGCGCGGGATGTGAGTGCCCTCGCCTGCCGCGACCAGGCCGTGATCGAGGCCGCCGCCACGCCCACCCAGCGGGAGCTGGACTTCCTCGACCCGGAGACAGGGGCAGACCGCCCCATCCGCGTGGACTGGAACTCCTCCCTCACCTTGCGCCCGACCAAGACCCGGGCCCGGCCCTGCGGCTACTGGCTTTCGGCCAGCTCCACCGCCGCCGTCGAGCGCCTGAGGCTGCTGGGCCTGCAGGTCATGCGCGTGGCCGAGCCGGGCTCCGCGCTGGCCGACATCTACCGTGAAACCGCCCGCGAGGCAGGCGACCGCCAGGATGTGATCGGCACCATCGCGGGTGGCACAGGAATCGTGCGTGTACAGGTGTCGCCCGTGCGCAGCGCCATCGACGTGCCCGCAGGCAGCTTCTACGTGCCGCTGAACCAGCCCCGCGCCAACCTGGCCCTTGCCGCGCTGGAGCCGGACACGCAAAACAGCTATTTCGCCAACCACCTGATCGAAGAGCTGGGGAACACGGCGCGCATCATGGCGCCTCCAGCACTGGTATTTGAAGAAACCGACTGATTTGCTATTCAATTCATAGCATTCAGCGCTTTCCACCAAAGCGCTACAGGCCTCAAAGACCAAGCTAGACCCGGCTGTGCAGCGATGCCGGGCTGGTGTGGCGTGCGAGGCGGGCCTCCGTGCGTTCCAGCACATGGCGGGCCATGGCCTGCGCCAGTGCCTCGTCGGCCAGGAACACCGTGCTGTCGCATTCCTGCGCCAGCCTGCGGGCCTCGTCCCCGCTATGGCTGCGCACCACGGTTTCGATGTGGGGATTGAGAGTGCGCGCGGTAGTGATGATCTGGCGCACATTGAGCGTGTCCGGTGTTGCGATCACCAGCATCGCGGCCCGTGCGATGTGGGCCTGGATCAGCACCGCGGGGTCCACGGCGTCGCCAAAGACCGCCGCAATGCCCGCTTCCCGCAATGACTCCACCAGTTCACGGTTCTGCTCCGCCACGACGAATGGAATGTCATTGGCAACCAGCACCTGTGCCACGCGGCGCCCCACCCTGCCATAGCCCACCAGCACCACCTGCCGAGCGAGATACCGGGCGTCGGTGCTCATGGGGAGCTCCGCGAGCGGATCGTCCCGCTGCTCCAGCCGCCGCGCCAGCTCCGAGCGAGCGCGCAGCCAGGTCTGCAAGGGAGCAATGGCGTGGAACAGCATGGGGTTGAGCGCCATCGAAATCAGTGCCCCCGCCAGCACGAGGCTGGCCCCTTCAGGTGGCAGCAGCCCCAGCGAAGAACCCAGCGCCACCAGGATGAAGGAGAACTCCCCGATCTGGGCCAGGCTCGCGGACACCGTGAGGGCGGTATTGAGCGGATAGCGAAATGCCAGGACCAGCGCGGCAGCGGCCAGCGTCTTGCCCAGCATGATGATCGCCACCACCGCCAGCACCTGCACCGGGCGGTCCCACAGCACGGCCGGGTTGAAGAGCATGCCGACGGAGACAAAGAACAGCACGGCAAAAGCGTCGCGCAACGGCAGGGATTCTTGCGCGGCCCGGTGGCTGAACTCTGATTCACGCATCACCATGCCGGCAAAAAAGGCCCCCAGCGCAAACGAAACCCCAAACAGGGCCGCTGAGCCAAAGGCAATGCCCACGGCGGCCGCCACCACGCACAGCGTGAACAACTCCCGCGAGCCCGTGCGTGCCACCTGCCAGAGCACCCACGGAAACAGGCGGCGCCCCACCAGCAGCATCAACGCGACAAAGCCGCCCACCTGCAGCAGCGTCCATCCCAGGGCCTGCCACAGTGCCGCGCCATCCACATCCTTCGCCGCGGCGCCATCGGGTCCGCTGCCGCCCAGCCAGCCGGCAAGCGGCGGCAGCAAGACCAGCACCAGCACCATGGCCAGGTCTTCCACCACGAGCCAGCCCACGGCAATGCGGCCTGTGTGGCTGTCCAGAATACCCAGGCTTTCAAGGGCACGCAAAAGCACCACCGTGCTGGCCACCGACAGCGCGAGGCCAAACACCAGGGCACCGCCCAGCCCCCATCCCCACCAGGTGGCCAGCGCCATGCCGAGCGCGGTGGCCACCATCATCTGCACCACAGCCCCGGGCACGGCGATTTTTCGCACGGCCAGCAGATCCCCCAGGGAGAAATGCAGGCCGACGCCAAACATCAGCAGCATCACACCAATTTCTGCCAGCTGGCTGGCCATCGCTGCATCCGCCACAAAACCGGGTGTAAAAGGTCCGATCACCACCCCCGCCAGCAGATACCCGACCAGTGCGGGCAGCCGCAACCGCGCGGCCACGAAACCCAGCGCCAAAGCAAGCCCCAGCGCAGCAGCAATGGTGTGTATGAGCGTGACGCTGTGGGGCATGGTGTGGCCAGATCGAGGAAATGGATGGCGAGCGCGTGTGGCCTCGTTATAACCGCATCCGCCTTGCCCCTGCTACCACCGCATCAGCGCGGGCGGGTCTGTCCAGGGCAGCACTGGCCACGGGTTATGATCCACGCTCTGCGCAATCGCGCGGTTGCGGAAGATTTCCGCAAGGCAAGTAGGCCCCCGTGCGCCAAAAGCCCATCTCCATCTATCTGCCCGTAGCTCAACTGGATAGAGCAATAGCCTTCTAAGCTATAGGTCGGGGGTTCGAGTCCCTCCGGGCAGGCCAGCTTCCTTTACAGGCCAGGTGCTGTACCAAGCCCCTCTACAAAAAGCAAGGCACAGGCCACAAAGGCATCCATGCGGTTTCGCACCCACCTGCCCGGGCAGCCCCATGCCCCGGACAGCGTGAACCACTATCGGTTGGGCTGAGGAACTGCCGCGTAGTTCATGGCAATGGCCTGCACCACCGCTCCGATCAAGGCGCCATCTCCCGCGCTCTGGGGTAGAACCTCGCGCACGATCTGGACCGCGTACTCCAGTTGCTCCTTGGCAAGGGCTGCGGACATGGCGTTGCCACGCTTTTCACTGGGCGACGCATCGCGGATCACAAGGCTCATGGAAGGCTCCGAAAAGGAATAGAAGGCACAGTATGCGCTGTGCCACAAGATCTGCGGCAACCACTGAGGCCTTCAGCCACCAAGATGCCCCCGCCTGGGGCGAGCTGGTGACCGAGAACTCCGTTGCGGGCCTCAAAAGCAAAAAAAGCGCTGCAACTATCGTTGCAGCGCTTTTGCATGTTTGGGGTGGCTGATGGGGCTCGAACCCACGACAACAGGAATCACAATCCTGGACTCTACCAACTGAGCTACAGCCACCGTAGCTTTGTATTATAGCCTGGGATTTTCATCCCACGGCCAATTTGATCAATTTTCTGCGGTAGCTTGTGCCAGGGCGGACGGACGAGGCGCCTTGATCTCTGCCTTGAAGCGCTTCTTCAGCATCTCGTAGTACGCCTGGCCCTCGGCCGATGCCCACCATTGCAGGTATTGCTGACGTTCTTGCTGGGCACGCTGCGCATCGGGGGCCTGGCGTGGCACCACACGGTTGACCTTCACCACCGCGTAGCCTTCAGCTCCCAGGTCCACGCCAGTCCAGGCCGGCAGGGGTTCCGTGGGTGTGTGCAGCGCTGCATCAATCACCGGCCGGGGCAGGCTCTGCACCTGCTCGCGTGAAATCTGGACAGGGGCGCTCAAGCCACTGGCGCTGGACGGAGTCGCCTTCCACGCTGCCAGCTTGGCTTCGCCTTCCTTGCGCGCCAGCTCCGACGCCTTCTGCCCAATGTAAAGCTCCCGCACGCGGGCGCGAACTTCTTCCAGCGGCAGTGTCCTGGCGGGGGTGTACTGCACCACGCGGCCGGCTGCCATCTGGCTGGGCCCGACTTCCACGGCTTCGGTATTGCGCTTGTTCTGCAGCGAGTCCGAAGAAAACAGGGCTTCGAGGAATTTGGCATTGGCCAGCGGGCCAGCCGCACCGGGCGCGGGCGTGCGGGTGATGCCGGATGCCGTCTGCACCTTCAGCTTGAGCTTGTCGGCCACCGGCTTGAGGCTGTCAGCCTGCTCGTACACACCATTGGTGAACGCTTCGGCCACTTCCGCGAACTTGCGCTGGGCTTGCTGCTGCTTGAGCTCCGCCTCCATGGCGGGGCGCAGCTCTTCGAAGGAAGGCTGGCGGGGCGCCTTGATGTCGGTCAACTGAATGATGTGGTAGCCGAAGTCTGTTTCCACCACATCGCTGATGTCGCCCTTCTTGAGCGCAAAGGCCGCGTCTTCAAACGGCTTGACCATGGCGCCACGCCCAAAGAAATTCAGGTCGCCGCCGCCCGTGGCCGAACCCTTGTCGTCCGAAGCTTTCTTGGCAACCTCCGCGAACGTGGCGGGCGCCTTGCGCACTTGTGCCAGCAGTTCGGTGGCGCGGGCCTTGGCCTTCTCGCGGTCGGTCGAAGAGGCCTCCTTGGGGGCATTGATCAGGATGTGGCTGGCACGGCGCTCTTCCTTGCCTGCCATGCGCGCCACGTTTTCCTTGTAGTAGGTGCGCAGATCATCCTCATTGAGCGTGATGCCGGAACGCACGCTGTCGAGGTCCAGCACCACGTACTCCACCGCGGCCTGCTCCAGTTGCTGGAACTGGGCAGAGTGGGTCTTGTAGTACGCCTCCAGGTCCGCATCCGCGGGCACCACCTTGCCGGCGAAGTCCGTGGACTTGAAACGGGCCACCTGGACTTCGCGCTGCTCGTACAGCGAATCCAGCGCGACCTTGACCTGGGCATTGGTGCCGAACACCGAACCCATCACGCCGCCAAGGACCTGGCTGGTGGAAAGATCACGCCGTACGTTCGCCTCGAAGCCTTCGGGTGTCAGGCCTTGCGTACCCACCAGGGCCCGGTAAGCCTCCGCATCGAGCGTGCCGTCCGCGCGCTTGAGCCCGGCGATCGCGGGGATCTCCTGCAGGCTGCGAGCCAGGCGCGAGTCGCTCGTCACCAGGTGCATGTCCTTCGCGGCGGCGGCCAGTACCCGGTCGCGCACCAGCCGCTCCAGCGTGGCATAGCGGGCCTGCGGCGAGTCCAGGAGCTTGGGATCGACCGAGGGAGACTGCGCGCGCATGCGGTCAGTCTCCATGCGATGTGCGTTGTCCCAGTCGGTCTGGTTGATCTTGTTGCCATCGACGCGCGCGACCACAGGGCTCTTTTCAGAGAAGTAGTTGCTGTCAATGCCCACCAGCACAAACGATGGAATGATCAGCAAGAACAATAAGACCATGACGATCTTGGAGTGCTTGCGGATGGATTCAAACATGGTCGATCTTTCAGAAGGCAAAAAACAAAAGGCGAACTTGCGTTCGCCTTTGTTCGGTGATGGTGGGTCCTGACGGTCTCGAACCGCCGACCTACTCCGTGTAAAGGAGCCGCTCTACCAACTGAGCTAAGGACCCCACCTAAACTGATCCTCAGTTCAAGGCATCTTTCAATGCCTTGCCAGGACGAAACTTCGGAACTTTAGCAGCTTTGATTTTAATCGTTGCGCCCGTGCGGGGATTGCGGCCCGTGCGGGCAGCGCGCTTGCCGACCGCAAAAGTGCCGAAACCGACGAGCGAAACGG
Source organism: Acidovorax sp. GW821-FHT10E04 (assembly GCF_059415185.1). NCBI lineage: Bacteria > Pseudomonadati > Pseudomonadota > Betaproteobacteria > Burkholderiales > Comamonadaceae > Acidovorax > Acidovorax sp. GW821-FHT10E04. The sequence continues at coordinate 528,120 of NZ_JBWKMT010000002.1, read as the reverse complement.
TGCCGCCCTTCTTCAGGGTCTTCTTGACGGCCTCGATCGTGGATTCCAGGGCACGAGCAGCAGCGGCCTTGGAGATGTCGGCGTTGGTAGCGATGTGCTCAATCAGTTCGGTTTTGTTCACAAGAAGCCTCTCGGAAAAGAGTTGATGGAATGTCTCGCGGATATCTGGTCTTCACACGTCCGAAAGCACAGCCAAGGGCTGGTTGAAAACAGACGGGGGAATGACTGGCATACACAGCAGTGGCTGCTGCATCAGATTAAAGCCATCGAGTTTCCGGGTGTCAATACAACACGCTGCTTTGGAGCAGCGTTGCGTCGAATTCTAGTCGTATTTCACGCTGCGACAGGGCTTGTGGGGCGTTTTTGTCTCAAACATGCCGTATGGGCAGCATTCCGTATTGACACCCCAGTTCCAGCACTGCACTGCGGGCTGAAACACGTTGCCGCGCACCGGAATGCAGGGCGTCGGCGGGGTGACAAGAAGTACGCGGCCCCCGCCCCCCAGGGAGCCGGCGCCCCGGCCAGGGCGCGCGCCGAAAGGGGGCGAAAAGTCGGGCCTGGCCCAGGCCATGGCGCCTGCGGCCCACGGTTCCATGTCACTTCACGCGCGCGCGGATCTCGGGCAATGCCTTTTGCAGGTAGTAGACCATGGACCAGACCGTGAGCACGGCGGATGCCCAGATCAGCCAGGTGCCCCACACCCCGGTGTCGATCATTCCGAACAGACGCCCGTCGTACAGCAGGAACGGGATGGCGATCATCTGCACCGTCGTCTTGACCTTGCCGATCATGTGCACGGCCACGCTCTTGCTCGCGCCGATCTGCGCCATCCACTCGCGCAGGGCCGAGATGGCGATCTCGCGCCCGATGATGATGAGCGCCACGAACACATCGGCGCGCTGCAGATGGACCAGCACCAGGAGCGACGCGCAGACCAGGAACTTGTCGGCCACCGGATCCAGGAAGGCGCCAAAGGACGAGGTCTGGTTCAGCTTGCGGGCCAGATAGCCGTCCAGCCAGTCGGTGGCGGCAAACACCACGAACATCACGGTGGCGATCAGGTTGCGCGTGGCGGGGTCCAGCGGCGCATAGAACACCCCCACGATCAAAGGTATCGCGACGATGCGCGTCCAGGTCATCAAGGTGGGGATAGTCCAGAACATGGCGGCGATTGTGTCACGGCGGCACGGGGAACTCCGGGTGCGCCGCGATCGGCACGGCGTCTAGCGCAATGCGCGGTAGATTTCCTCGGCAAGCTCGCGCGAAATGCCGTCCACCGTGGCCAGGTCTTCCACGCTGGCCGATGCCACGCCCCGCACACCGCCAAAGCGCTGCAGCAGCCGGGCGCGCTTCTTGGGGCCCACTCCGGCGATCTCCTCCAGTTGGCCCCCGCCCACGCGCACCTTGGCACGCGCCGCGCGCATGCCGGTGATCGCGAAGCGGTGGGCCTCGTCGCGGATCTGGGCCACCAGCATCAGCGCGGCCGAGTCCTTGCCCAGGTAGACCTTCTCGCGCCCGTCGGCGAACACCAGCTCCTCCAGGCCCACCTTGCGGCCTTCGCCCTTTTCCACGCCCACGATGCGGGTGAGGTCCAGCCCCAGCGCGGTGAACACCTCGCGTGCCACGCCCACCTGGCCCTTGCCGCCGTCGATCAGCACCAGGTCGGGCAGGCGGGCCACGCCGCGGGGCTGAACGGGCTCGCCGGCCCCTGGCGCCGGGTTGGCCGCAAAGTCGATGCCCCCCGCCTCGCGCGCGGCTTCGGCCACCTTGCTGTAGCGGCGCGTGAGCACCTGCCGCATGGCGGCGTAGTCGTCGCCCCCGGTGATGCCTTCGATCTTGTAGCGGCGGTATTCGCTGCTCTGCATCTTGTGGTGGTGGAACACCACGCACGAGGCCTGGGTGGACTCGCCGGCCGTGTGCGAGATGTCGAAGCACTCGATGGTGAGCTGGTCCAGGTCCTCGGGCGGCAGGTCCAGCGCTTCGGCCAGGGCGCGCGTGCGCGCCTGCTGCGAGCCCTCTTCCGCCAGCAGGCGCGCCAGCTGCAGGTCGGCGTTCTTTTGCGCCATGTCCAGCCAGGCGCGCCGCTGCTCGCGGGGCTGGTGCACGGCGGTCACGCGCAGGCCGCACTGGTCCCCCAGGGCTTCCAGCAGCGCCTTGTCCACCGGCTCGCTGGTGACGAGTACCGGGGGCACGGGCACGCCGATGTAGTGCTGTGCAATGAAGGCCTCGAGCACCAGCACCTCCACGCGGCGGGCGACGCGGTTGGGGGTGGCGTCGTCGGCGCCTTCGCCCCCCTCTTCCTCGAACACGGCCGCGGCGTCCTCCACATGCACGGGGAAGTACGGGCGGTCGCCCAGATGCCGCCCGCCACGCACCATGGCCAGGTTCACGCAGGCACGGCCGCCCAACACCCGCACGGCCAGGATGTCCACGTCCTTGTCATGAGCGGTCTCGATGGACTGCTGGTGCAGCACGCGCGACAGCGCCTGGATCTGGTTGCGCACCTCTGCGGCCTGCTCGAACTCAAGCTGGCCGGAGTGCGCCATCATGCGCGCCTCCATGGCCTGCAGCACCTCCTGCGTCTCGCCGCGCAGCAGGGCCTCGGCATGCGCAACGTCGGCGGCATAGGCTTCGGGCGATATCAGGTTGACACACGGCCCCGTGCAGCGCTTGATCTGGTACAGCAGGCAGGGCCGCGTGCGGTTGGCGAACACCGTGTCCTCGCAGGTGCGCAGGCGGAACACCTTCTGCAGCAGCTGGATGGACTCCTTCACCGCCCAGGCGCTGGGGTACGGGCCGAAGTAGCGGTGCTTCTTGTCCACGGCGCCCCGGTAGTACGCCATGCGCGGAAAAACCTGCGAGGGCGAATCCCCGCGGCCCGCCCCGGCAGCCCCCGGCGTGCCGGTGATCTTGAGATAGGGGTAGCTCTTGTCGTCGCGGAACAGGATGTTGAACTTGGGGTTCAGCGTCTTGATCAGGTTGTTTTCGAGCAGCAGCGCCTCGGCCTCGGAGCGCACCACCGTGGTCTCCATGCGCACGATCTTGCCGACCATGTGGCCGATGCGCGTGCCGCCATGGTTCTTGGTGAAGTAGCTCGAGACGCGGCGCTTGAGGTGGCGCGCCTTGCCAACATACAGCAGCGCGCCCTGGGCGTCGAAATAGCGGTAGACACCGGGCAGCGCGGGCAGCGCAGCCACCTGCGCCAGCAGTTCTTCGGAATGCACATCAGACATGCCGCATATTGTGGCTGCGCGCAGGACAGCGCACAGCCACCTCCACCCGGCATGCTACAGAAATAATAGCTACTAGCGCTTTTCAATCAAGCGCCGAAGGCCAATTTGATCCTTATTCCGCTTCGATCTTCGAGGTCTTCACCACCGAGGCCCAGTTGGCCAGGTCGGCCTTGACCTTCTCGCCCAGCTGCGGGGGCGACTGGTAGTCGGCCGTGGCGCCCTGCTCCTGGGCCTTCTGCTGGAAGGCCGGGTTCTGCACCACGGTGCGGATGTCGGCCGTGAGCTTGTCCACCACGGCCTTGGGCACAGCGGCCGGGGCGAACACCGCGAACCACGAGGTGGCATCGACCTTGGGGTAGCCCGCCTCGGCGGTGGTGGGCACGTCGGGCAGGCTGGGCAGGCGCTGCTTGCCGGTCACGGCCAGCACGCGCAGCTTGCCGCTGGCGATGTGGGGCATGAACGGGGGCGCGGTGCCGAAAGTCAGGTCCACCTGGCCGCCCAGCAGGTCCTGCAGCGCGGGGCCCGTGCCCTTGTAGGGCACGTGCACCATCTTCACGCCGCCCTGCTGCTCCAGCATGGCGCCGGTCACATGCTGCAGCGAGCCATTGCCCGACGAGGCGTAGTTGAGCTTGCCCGGGTTGGCCTTGGCGTAGGCGATGAGCTCGGCCAGCGTCTTCACGGGCAGGTCGTTGCGCACCACGATGATCTGCGGGGCCGAGATGACGTTGGCCACGGGTTGGAAGTCGCCTTGCTCCCACTGCTTTTGCCTGGTGATGTGGGGCGAGATCACGTGGTAGCCGGAGTACTGCATCAGCAGCGTGTAGCCATCGGCCTCGGCGCGCTTCACGGCGGATGCCGCGATGTTGCCGTTGCCGCCGCCCTTGTTGTCCACCACCACCGACTGGCCGAGCACGGGCGCCAGCGCCTGCGCCAGCATGCGGGCCGACAGGTCCGTGGTGCCGCCCGCGGCGGTGGGCACCACCAGGGTCACGTTCCTGGACGGGTAAGCGCCCTGCGCCCCCACGCTGCCGACACAGCAGGTGCCCAGGGCCGCGAGGGCCAGGATGGTGAATTGTTTGCGGGTTGTGTTCATGAACGCGATGTCTCCGTTGTCGTTGTTGCGAAGGGTTTGACCCCCAAAAAAGTGAAAAGCCGAAAGGGGCGGCGGCCGCCCCTCAATCGACCGTCGCCCCCGTGTCCTTGACGACACGGCTCCACTTGGGCAGATCGGATTGCACCAGCGCGGCCAGCTGCGCCGCCGTGCCCTTGAAAGGCTCGCAGCCCACGGTGGCCAGCTTGTCCACCACGTCCTTGTGCTCCAGCGCGCGGGCCACCTCGGCCTGCAGCAGCGCCACGATGGGCGCGGGCGTGCCGGCCGGGGCAAACAGCGCGTACCAGGGCGCCTGGCCAAAGCCCTTGAGGGTTTCGCCAATGGTGGGGGCATCCGGCAAGGCCGCCACGCGTTTTTCATTGACCACGCCCAGCACCTTGAGCTTGCCCGCCTTGATGAACGCAATGGCCGACGGCAGGCTTTGCACCGACAGCGGCACCTGTCCGCCCACCACGTCGGTGGCCGCCGCCGCCGAGCCCTTGTAGGGAATGTGCTGCAGCTGGATGCCGGCGGCCTTTTGCAGCATCTCGCCGATCAGGTGGTTCAGCGTGCCATTGCCGGCCGAGGCGATCGAATACTTGCCGGGGCTGGCCTTGGCCAAGGCCACCATTTCAGCCACCGTGCTGGCGGGGAAGGATGGGTGTGCCACCAACACATAGCCCGCCGTGGCCACGGGCGCCACGGGCGCGAAGTCCTTGACGGGATCGAACCCCGGGTTCTTGTACAGCGCGGGGCCGATCACATGGGCGCTGTCGGCCGTGAGCAGCAAGGTATAGCCATCGTTGCGCGCACGGGCCGTGGCGCCCGTGGCCAGCGTGCCGCCCGCGCCGGGGCGGTTGTCCACGATCACGCTCTGGCCCAGTTGCTCGCCGAGCTTTTGCGCCACCACGCGCGCAATGGCGTCGTTGGCGCCGCCCGCCGCCTGGGGCACCACCACGGTGATGGGCTTGGAGGGGTACTTGTCCTGCGCGCCCGCGGCCAAGGCGGCGGAGCACAGCACGGCGGCGGTAAAGATGCGGCGGGACAGCGGGGTGTGAAATGTCATGGCGTTTGTCTCCTCGTGTTATTGGGGTAATGCGGGCTCGCCCGTGTTCAGCGGGCAAGCGCCCTTTCGCGGATCGCCTCGAAATCGGCAGGCACCGGGTGCAGCGCCAGGCGCGGACCCGCCTTGGCGATCTGGCTGGGAATGTCGTGATCGATGAGCGCAGGCAGTTGCCGCGCCACCGCCACGAGTTGCGCCAGATCCACCCCGGTGTCATAACCCATCAGCGCCAGCGCATGCACGATCTCCTCGCTGCACACATTGCCGCTGGCGCCCGGCGCATAGGGGCAGCCGCCCAGGCCGCCCAGCGAGGCATCGAACCGGTCCGCACCCGCGCCGATGGCCGCCAGCACATTGGCCAAACCCATGCCACGCGTGTTGTGGAAATGCAGGGTGAACTCCACGCCCGGCCAACGCGCGCGGGCGGCCGCCATGAGCTGGTGCACCTGCGTGGGGTAGGCCATGCCCGTGGTGTCGCACAGCGTGATGCCACGCACACCCAAGTCCACAAAGCGCTGCACCCAGCCGAACACGTCGGCCTGGGCCACATCGCCTTCCATGGGGCAGCCGAACACACACGACAGCGACACATTCACCGCCACGTTGGCACCCTGCGCCAGGGCCACCACCTGCGCCAGCGCCGCGAACGACTGTTCCTGCGTCATGCGCAGGTTGGCCAGGTTGTGGGTGGCGCTCACCGACATGACGAGATTCAGCTCGTCCGTGCGCGACTCGATGGCGCGCTCGGCGCCGCGCAGGTTGGGCACCAGCGCGGTGTAGACCGTGCCAGGGCGGCGCGTGATCTCGCGCATCACGATCTCGGCGTCTTTCAGCGCAGGAATCGCGGTGGGCGAGGTGAACGAAGTCACCTCGATCTTGGCCAGACCCGCTGCCGACAACGCATTGCACAGCGCGATCTTGTCGGCCGTGGGCACGAAGGCTTTTTCCATCTGCAAGCCGTCGCGCAGGCCGACCTCCTGCATGTGGATGCGCTGGTTCGCGCCCTGCCACACGGTATCGGATGCACTCATTGAATCACCCCCTTGCTGCGCAGCAGCGTGATCTGCTGCGCCGTCAGCCCCGCCTCGGCCAGCACGGCATCCGTGTCGTCGCCCAGGTGCGGCGCGCTGCTGCGGATGCTGCCCGGCGTGGCCGAGAGCTTGGGCACGATGCCCGGCACTTCCACGGTGTAGCCGTCGCGCGTCTGTTGCGTGAGCAGCATGTCGCGGGCGCGGTAGTGCGGGTCTTGCGCAATGTCCTTGGCGGTGTAGACCTTGCCGGCGGGCACGCGGGCAGCGCCCAGGGCGTCCAGCACCTGCTGCACCGTGCGCTGCGCGCTCCAGGCGCCGATGGCGGCGTCGATTTCTTCCACGCGGGCCACGCGGCCGGTGTTGTTGGCCAGGTCGGGCGCGGCGCCCAGGTCGGGCCGGCCAATCGCGTCCATCAGGCGCTTGAAGATGCTGTCGCCATTGCCCGCCACCAGCACCCAGCCGTCCGTACAGGGGTAGGCATTGGACGGCGCGATGCCCGGCAGCGCACTGCCCGCGGCCTCGCGCACGGCACCGAAGGCGCTGTATTCGGGGATCAGGCTTTCCATCACGTTGAACACCGCCTCGTGCAGCGCCACGTCGATCACCTGGCCTTTGCCGCCGTTGACCTTGCGGTGGTACAGCGCCGTGAGCACGCCGATGGTGCCGTGCAGCGCCGCCAGCGTGTCGCCGATCGACACGCCCACGCGCACCGGCACGCGGCCGGGCTCGCCCGTGAGGTGGCGCAGGCCGCCCATGGCCTCGCCAATGGCGCCAAAACCGGGCAGGTCGCGGTACGGCCCCGTCTGGCCGTAGCCCGAAATGCGTAGCATGACCAGGCCGGGGTTGAGCGCGTGCAGCTCCTGGGGCGACATGCCCCAGCCTTCGAGCGTGCCGGGGCGGAAGTTCTCGACGAGCACGTCCGCCTCGGCGATGAGCTGGCGGGCGATGTCCTGGCCTTCCTTCTGGCGCAGGTCCAGCGCCACCGAGCGCTTGTTGCGCGACTGCACCTGCCACCAGACGGAGGTGCCTTCCTTGATGAGGCGCCAGTTGCGCAGCGGGTCGCCCGTCTCCGGGGCCTCGATCTTGATCACGTCGGCGCCAAACTCGCCCAGCGTCTTGCCGCAGAAGGGCCCGGCGATGAGCTGGCCCATTTCGATGACACGCACGCCTTGCAGTGCGGCGGGGGAAGCAATGGAATCCATGGAAATACAGTCTCCTGCGGCCTCGCTCCGGGCCGGTGTGCGCGAATCATGCGCAGCACGCGCGGCGCCGTAAATCGCTCAAGCACGAAGCTGCCATCGCAAACCGGCATGGCGGGGTACCATCCACGTTCCATGAAACTCGACCCCGTCTCCCTGCGCCTGTTCGTGGCCGTGATGGAAGAAAACACCATCGCCGCCGCCGCCGCGCGCGAGCACCTGGCCGCCTCGGCCGTGAGCCGCCGCCTGGCCGACCTGGAGGCGGCCCTGCGCGTGGAGCTGTTCACCCGCAGCAACAAGGGCACCGAGCCCACCGCCGCCGCGTTCGCGCTGCTGAACATGGCACGGGGCGTGCTCAACGACCTGGACGGCATTGCCACGCAGATGCATGACTACGGCACGGGCGTGCGCGGCCATGTGCGCGTGGTGGCCAACATCTCGGCCATCACGCAGTTCCTGCCGGCCGAGCTGCAGAGCTTCATGGCGCTGCACCCGCAGGTGGATGTGCGCCTGCAGGAGCAGATCAGCAGTGCCATCGCCCATTCCGTGGCCGAGAACGCGGCCGACGTGGGCATCCTCAACGAAGGCCACTACGGCGAGCGCGTGACGCTGCTGCCCTACCGCACCGACGAACTGGTGCTGGTGGTTCCCACCGGCCACGCGCTGGCGCGCCGCAAGGCGGTGCGGCTGGCCGATGCCCTCCCGTTCGACTTCGTGGGTGCCCACCCCAACAGCGCCATCAACAACCAGTTGGCCCGGGCGGCCTCCGCCGCGGGGCTGCCCCTGCGCCTGCGCATCCAGGTGACCAGCTACGACGCGCTGTGCCTCATGGTCAACGCCGGCCTGGGCGTGGGCGTGATGCCGCGCGGCAGCGCCGCGCTGTACCAGGGCAAGCTGGCCGTGCGCACCCTCACGCTGAACGAGCCCTGGGCACACCGGCGGCTGGCGCTGTGCGTGCGCTCGGAAGAGGCGCTCTCCAGCGTCGCCCGGCTGCTGGTCGATCACCTGCGCAGCCCCCCGCCATCCACCCCCGCCCCATGACCCAGTCTTCCGCCCCCCTGCAGTGGGACGTGTTCTGCCGCGTGATCGACAACTTTGGCGACATTGGCGTATGCTGGCGCCTGGTGGCGCAGCTGGCCGGCCTGGGCGACCGCGTTCGGCTGTGGGTGGACGACGCCTCGGCCCTGCAATGGATGGCTCCCACAGGCTGCCCCGGCGTGGAGCTGCGCGCCTGGGGCTCGCCACCGCCCGGCCCCGGCGAGCCGCCGCCCGATGTGATGGTGGAAGCGTTCGGTTGCGATATTGCTCCTGAATTCATAGCTTACAGCGCTTGCCAGGCAAGCGCCATGAGCCTAAAGCACCCAAAACCGGTCTGGATCAATCTGGAATACCTGTCGGCTGAAAGCTATGTGGAGCGCCATCACAGGCTCTCCTCGCTCCTCTCGTCCGGCCCCGCTGCCGGCTGGACACGCTGGTTCTTCTATCCCGGCTTCACCCCCGGCACGGGCGGGCTGCTGCGCGAGCCCGGCCTGATGGCACGGCGCGTGGCGTTTGACCGCAGCGCCTGGCGTGCACGGCACGCGTCGGCGTTCGGCCTGGGCCATGGCGGCCCAGAGCAGCGCTGGGTTTCGCTGTTCTGCTACGAACCCGCCGCCCTGCCTGAGCTGCTGCGCCACAGCCAGGTACAGCCCACGCAGTTGCTCGTCACACCCGGTCGCCCCACCGCCGCCGTGCGGGCAGCGCTGGCGGAAGACAGCGCCAAGACGACGAGCCAAATTGACCGCCAGCCCTTGTCCGACAAGCGCGAGCAGCTCTGCATTTCATACCTGCCCCACCGGCCCCAGCCCGCCTTCGACGAGATGCTGTGGGCCTGCGACTTCAACGCCGTGCGGGGCGAGGACTCGCTGGTGCGCGCACTCTGGGCCGGGCAGGCGCTGGTCTGGCAGATCTATCCCCAGCACGACAACGCGCACCACGACAAGCTGCGGGCGTTCCTGGACTGGCTGCAGGCGCCGCCTTCGCTGCGGCGGTTTCATGCCACCTGGAACGGACTGGACCAGGCTGCGCTGCAGTGGCCCGATGACGCCACCCTGGCGGAATGGACCGCGTGCATCCAGGCGGCCCGTGCACGGCTGCTGACGCAGGACAATCTCGTCGCACAGCTTTTGGGCTTTGTCGCTGAAAAACGGTAAAATCCAGGGCTTTGCGCAAAACAGGGGCGGCACACCGGTGTCCAGCCCTGGCGCATTCCCGCCGCGGAACATGCATCGGCAGGGCAAAACCAGCTGGTCCACCCAGCGAATTTGCCGGCCCGCGCGTTGAGCGGCCCCAACCCAAGCAACTTGCTATGAAAATCGCTCAAGAAATCCGCGCCGGCAACGTCATCATGCACGGCAAGGACCCCATGGTGGTCCTGAAGACCGAATACGCCCGCGGCGGCCGCGGTGCCGCCACCGTGCGCATGAAGCTCAAGAGCCTGATCGGCAACTTCGGCACCGAAAACGTGTTCAAGGCCGACGACAAGATCGACAACGTGATCCTGGACAAGAAGGAGTGCACCTACTCCTACTTCGCCGACCCCATGTATGTCTGCATGGACACCGAGTTCAACCAGTACGAAGTCGAAGCCGAGAACATGGGCGACGCACTGAACTACCTGGAAGACGGCATGTCCCTGGAAGTGGTGTTCTACGACGGCAAGGCCATCTCGGTCGAACTGCCCACCAGCGTCGAGCGCGAAATCACCTGGACCGAGCCCGCCGTCAAGGGCGACACGTCCGGCAAGGTGCTCAAGCCCGCCAAGATCGCCACCGGCTTCGAAGTGCCCGTGCCCCTGTTCGTCTCGCAAGGCGACAAGATCGAAATCGACACCCGCACCGGCGAATACCGCAAGCGCGTGTAAACATCGTGTGGCACCCAGCAAAAAGGCTTCCCTCGGGAAGCCTTTTTTCATGGGGTCCTGCCCCACGGCTCTATCAAAAAATGAGCTGCCGCCGCTTGCTGCCTATAGGTTTCCAGGAGAAAACACCTTGAAACCCTCTACACACCAGCGCTGGCAGCTCACTTTTTTCAATCACCCATTCAGATAGGCTGCGCCACCAGGTCGTGCCCGCGCACGCCCACGATGCGCGCCCTGGTGAACTCGCCCACCTTCATGGTCTTGCTGATCTTCTCGGGCGGCAGCAGCTGCACCGTGCCGTCGATCTCGGGCGCATCGGCGTAGGTGCGGCCCACGCCGCCCTTGCGGCCCAGGCCCGGGGCGGAGTCGACCAGCACCTGCATGGTGGCGCCCACACGGCGCTGCAGGCGGGCGATGGAGACCTCTTCGGCCACGGCCATGAAGCGGGCGCGGCGTTCCTCGCGCACTTCCATGGGCAGCATGCCGGGCAGTTCGTTGGCGGCGGCGCCGTTCACGTCGCTGTAGGCAAAGCAGCCCGCGCGGTCGATCTGCGCCTCGCGCACGAAATCCAGCAGGTGCGCGAACTCTTCTTCCGTCTCACCGGGGAAGCCGGCGATGAAGGTGCTGCGGATGACCAGCTCCGGGCACACCTCGCGCCAGCGCTGGATGCGCTCCAGGTTGCGCTCGCCGCTGGCCGGGCGCTTCATGCGCTTCAGGACATCGGGGTGGCTGTGCTGCAGCGGCACGTCCAGGTACGGCAGCACCTTGCCCGTGGCCATGAGCGGCAGCACCTCGTCCACGCTCGGGTAGGGGTACACATAGTGCAGCCGCACCCAGGCGCCGTAAGGCTCGGCGATCTCGCCCAGGGTCTGCACCAGCTCCAGCATGCGGGTCTTGACGGGCTTGCCGTCCCAGAAGCCGGTGCGGTACTTCACGTCCACGCCGTAGGCAGACGTGTCCTGGCTGATCACCAAGAGCTCTTTCACGCCGCCTTCGAACAGGGCCTTGGCCTCGCTCAGCACGTCGCCGATGGGGCGCGACACCAGGTCGCCGCGCATCGAGGGGATGATGCAGAAGGTGCAGCGGTGGTTGCAGCCCTCGCTGATCTTGAGGTAGGCGTAGTGCTTGGGCGTGAGCTTGATGCCCGCGATGCCGAAGTTGCCGGGCACCAGGTCGATGAAAGGGTCGTGCGGCTTGGGCAGGTTCAGGTGGACAGCGTCCATCACCTCCTGCGTGGCGTGCGGGCCGGTCACGGCCAGCACGCTGGGGTGCATCTGGCGCACCATGTTGCCGCCATCCTCGCCCGCGCGCGCGCCCAGGCAGCCGGTGACGATCACCCGGCCGTTCTCGGCCAGGGCCTCGCCAATCGTGTCCAGGCTTTCCTTCACGGCATCGTCGATGAAGCCGCAGGTGTTGACGATGACGAGGTCAGCCCCGTGGAAGGTCTTGGAGGTTTCATAACCCTCGGCGCTCAGCTGCGTGAGGATCAGCTCGGAATCCGTGAGAGCCTTGGGGCAGCCAAGGCTCACAAAACCGACTTTGGGTGTTTTCGTGGGGGACAGTACTTCGCTCATATCCCCGTATTGTCCCAGTTCCGGCGTGCAACAGGGTGGGATTGCCCATTTCCCGAACGTTTGCCGTGCCCGGCAACCCGTGAAACCGGCGCGCCCGGGACCAGCGGACGCCGTGGAACCCGCGTCGCCAGTGGCTCAGGGGGCTATCTTTTGATGCCGAAGGCGCCCAGCATCTGCTCCGTCTGCTTTTGCATCTGCTCCTGCATCTGCGTGAGCATGGACTGCGACTGCTCCACGTAGTTGCCCATCATGCCCTTGAGCATGGGCGACTGCAGGCTCATGAACTGCGCCCACATCTCCGGGGTCACGCTTTGCGACTGCTCGGCCAGCTTGGCCTGGATGTCGGTGAAAGCCTGGACGTTCTTCTCCAGGTAGGCCCCCATGAAGCCCTGCATGGCATGGCCATAGAATCGGATGATGTTGGCCAGCACGGCCTCGGTGAACATGGGGGCGCCGCCGGCCTCCTCCTCCAGGATGATCTGCAGCAGGATGCTGCGCGTGAGGTCCTCGCCCGTCTTGGCGTCGCGCACCACCACGCTCTGGTGGTCCATCACCAGATGGCGCACTTCGGCCAGCGTGATGTAGGTGGAGGTATCCGTGTCGTACAGACGACGGTTGGGGTATTTCTTGATCACGCGCTGGGCCGATTTGGACGCGGCACTTTTCTGTTCGGACACAACGAACTCCTCGGGCTCGGAAACCCATGTATTGCAGTGCAACACATTCTAGGGAGGGAGAGCCCCGGCAATTGCAAAGGAATACCCTGATGGCAACTTGTCCACCGCTGCCGCAGGGGCGCCTGCAACGGGTTGTGCGCCCGCCTGCCGACCAGCCCATGGCGGGGGCCACGCGCATGCACGGCGAACAGGCGCGGCGCCCCGTCCGACAGACAGCGCCCGGTGCCGATGCGAGAGTCGCTGTTCCCGCCCATCTGCCGTTCGCGGCCTCGCCCCACCCTGCCCTGCCATGCCCGAAGGACTTCACCTGTCTCCCTGGTCTGCCACCGCCCTCGCCGCCCTCCTGGCCGTGGCCGTCGCCGCCATGGCCCACCGCATCGCCGCGGTGGTGCTGCGCCGTGCCACGGCCCCGGTTCCGGTAGTGCGCGCGGTGGTCATCGCCTGCATTCCCGTCATGCGGGTTCTGCTGCCGCTGATCGCGCTCCAGCTCGTCTGGCAGGCGGCCAGCGACGACTTGAGGTACATCGGCAGCGTGCGGCATCTCAACGGCCTGCTGGTGATCGGCGGAGCGTGCTGGCTGCTGATCGCGGCCATTGGCGGACTTGCCAATGGCGTCATCGCGCAGCATCCCGCGGACGTGGAGGACAACCTCACGGCGCGGCGCATCGCCACGCAGGCACGCGTGTTGTCTCGCACCGCGATGACCGGCGTGGTGATGGCCGGCGTGGCCCTCATGCTCATGACCTTTCCAGGGGCGCGGCAGGTGGGCGCCAGCCTGCTGGCATCGGCCGGCGTGGTGGGCATCGTCGCCGGCATCGCAGCGCGCCCGGTGTTCAGCAACATGATCGCGGGCCTGCAGATCGCGCTGGCCCAGCCGCTTCGCATCGACGACGTGCTCATCATCGAGGGCGAATGGGGCCGCGTGGAAGAGATCACCGGCACCTATGTGGTGTTGCGCATCTGGGACGAGCGGCGCCTGATCATTCCGCTGCAGTGGTTCATCGAACACCCGTTCCAGAACTGGACGCGCACCAGCTCGGAGATTCTGGGCACCGTGTTCCTCTTCGCCGACTACCGCCTGCCGCTCGATCCCCTGCGCGCCGAATTGCAGCGCGTGCTGGAGGCGGCCCCCGAATGGGACCGGCGCGTCGGCATTCTTCAGTTGACCGACGTGACCGAGCGCACCCTCCAGATACGCGTGCTGGTTTCCGCGCGCTCTTCGGGCCTGGCCTTCGACCTGCGGTGCCGCGTGCGCGAGGCACTGGTGACCTTCATCCAGCGCGAGCATCCCGACTGCCTCCCACAGGTGCGCCTGCACGCGCAAGGCAGCCCCCTGGTGCCCGCAGGTGCCGCCTCACCCGCTCCGGGCATGGGCTGACGCCTGCCCGCAGTGGCAGGCGTTGCACCCCAGGGGCAGGCGCGCGGCGCGCGTGGGGAGGCCCTCAGCCCAGGCAAAAAAAAGCCCGCACCAGGCGGGCCGAACTCTCGCATGAAAAAAAGCAAGAGGAGGGGAGGTGTCAGGGAGAGAGCCTGACAGAAGCATCGTAGGCCCCTATCGGCGTTACGCGCTGACAACGCAAGCAACTTGCCTGTCGAGACGTAACGGCCCCTGCCCGGGCCTATCGCACGAGGCTGAGGCCGGGTCGGCGTGTTGGCTGGCACAAAGCGCCACGGGAAGGCAATAACGTGAGGCCATTGCCCAGGTCCACTCGAAAGGAAAGACCGCGATGCTTCACACCCACGTACCCGCCCCCTCCCCCGTACCCCCCTTCCCTCCCGTGGACACCCCGCCCCCCTGGACGCCCGAGCCACCCCAGGTCGATCCGCCAGCGCAGCCAGGCACACCCCCGGTGCAAGACCCGCCGCCCCACTTCTAGCTAGCGGGCGGCTTCGGCGAAAGCAGCTCAGGTCGGCCCGCACCGCGTGGCGCCGGTGCTTCGAAGGGGATGGGGATGAACTTTCTTGCCGCTCAGGAGGGCGGCGCGATCAGGGTCGCGAAGTGCTGCGGCAGAGATGGGCCGCGCGGCCTTTGGTGGGTGCAAAGTGCCAGCCATGTCATGCGCCGTGCAGGCTGGCATACAGGGATACGTCAAAAATCAAGCCCAGCGGTGCCGCTTGCACTCAAGAGATAGCACCAGCGCGATGAAGCACCACGCTTGGCGATGCGGTTGACAGCAGACGGGAACGGCGGCCCAGGCGACGGCGCATGGAACGATTCAATAGCCCATCTTGAAATACGCCACCGCCAGCACCGCCACCGTGGCAACCACTGCGGCAAGCCAGAAGACGCGGGTGTCGTACATGCCCAGTTCTGGATCCGTATCCACGAGAACGTGTTGCATGCGGGAAGAATTGGCTGGTGTGTTCATGGTGGTGACCCTTCTCTCTGGAGCCCCCAAGTTAACGCGGCGAAACATCTCGCCGTGTCAGACAAACGCCAATCTGCGTGCAGCCACCCGCCGATGGGTGTGCCCCAGTCGCCAAATCTCGCCACAAGGCGCCATGAGCCACGACATCAATCACCCTTCTTATATGGATGCCTCCGTGGCAAGCGCCTGTGGAGCATTGCACATATGCGATCACGAGTGATTGTGGCGCGGGCCGAGCCACGCACCCGTCGCCCCACAGACAGGCCGCGGGATTGCCCAGTTGCCTTTCAACCACCATGCGGAATGGGTCAACGGCCTGGGGCCAGGACAGACAGGGCAAAGCTGGACGTGGCGCAGAAACAAAAAAGCCGCCCAGTGGAGGCGGCTTAATTTGATCAGGAACCCAAAAAACAGGGTCCTCAAGAATCCCGAAAACCCGAAGTCTGGTTCACTTCAGAAGGAAACTTGGTAGGCGCGATTGGACTCGAACCAACGACCCCCACCATGTCAAGGTGGTGCTCTAACCAGCTGAGCTACGCGCCTGTCGTTGTTTAGACCACGATTATAGCCATAAAAATGAGGGGCTTGCCAAAAAACAGGCAACACTTCGCATGGAACTCACTGGCGCCCTTTGCGCGCCTGTCCTGCAAGCCGCTCAGCGGCGGCGTGCCGAGCGCACGCCCGGCACGCTGGCCACGATGCCGAGGACCTTGTTGAGGCGGCCTGAATCGGCGACCTCCACCGTGAAGGTCATCCACGCAGTGCCTTTCACCGACTGGGTCTGTACGCCGATCACATTGGTTTTTTCCCGGGCAAAGACTTCAGAGATGTCGCGCAACAGGCCCTGGCGGTCGGCGGCTTCCACGGCTACATCCACGGGATACACGGCTGCAACCGCCGCTGACTTTGGCGCGCCCCATTCCACCTCGATGACACGCTCGACGCTGCGCGCGGCCATCTCGCGAAAGTTGCTGCAATCGGCCCGGTGCACGCTGACCCCCTTGCCGCGCGTCACGAAGCCGCGAATCAAATCGGGCGGTGCCGGCTTGCAGCACTTGGCCAGCTGGGTCATCAGCGAGTCGATGCCGACGACCAGTACGCCGCCCTTCGGAGCGGCATTCGTGCGGGCCTTCTTGAGCAGCAGGTAGTCATCCGGCTGCATCACAGGCTCGGGCGGTCGCAGCACCGTTTCGATGTTGCGCAGCGAGAACTCGTCCTTGCCCACCACCTCAAACAAGGCGTCGGCGGACTTGAAACCCAGCTGCACCGCAAGGTCGTCCAGCTTGACGGCGGTCTTGCCCTCGCGCTGCAGCAGCTTCTCGACCGCCTCGCGGCCCCGCGCCACGGTTTCGTGTGTCGCCTGGGCGTTGAACCAGGCACGCACCTTGGCCTTGGCGCGATGGCTGGTGAGGTAGCCCAGCTCGGCATTGAGCCAGTCGCGTGAGGGGCGGCCCTCCTTGACAGTCGATATCTCCACGGTCTGCCCGTTTTGCAGCGGGGTGTTGAGTGGCACCATGGCGCCATCCACCCGGGCCCCCCGGCAGCGGTGCCCGAGGCTGGTGTGCACGGCATATGCGAAGTCCACGGGCGTGGCGCCCTGCGGCAACTCCACCACGGCGGCATCGGGCGTCAGCACGTAGATGCGGTCCTCGAACAGCCCCCGATTGGGTACAGCACCCGAGAGGTCGCGCTCCCATGCCAGCAGCTGGCGCAGCACCGCGATCTTGGCGTCGTATTCGCCCGAGGCAGAAACCCCCGCATAGCCCTTGCTCCCCGCCTCCTTGTAGGCCCAATGGGCGGCCACGCCGTGTTCGGCATGGTCATGCATGGCCTGGGTTCGAATCTGGATTTCGATGGGCTTGCCGTGGTCGTCGCGCACGATGGTGTGCAGCGACTGGTAGCCGTTGGGCTTGGGCTTGGCGATGTAGTCGTCAAACTCCTCCACGATGGGCTTGAACTGCTCGTGCACCCAGCTCAGGGCGGCGTAGCAATCCTTCACCGTGGGCACGACAACCCGCAGCGCACGGATGTCGAACACCTGGTCGAAGTTGAGCGACTTGCCGCGCATCTTCTTGACGATGCTGTAGATGTGCTTGGGGCGCCCCTGCACGCTGGCGCTGATGCTGCGCGCGCGCAGGTCAGCTTCGAGCCGCGCGCGCAGCTGCTCCATGTACACCTCGCGCTCGCCGCGTTTTTCGTCGAGCAGGCGCGCCACTTCCTTGTAGGTGTCGGGCTCCAGGAAACGAAAGGACAGGTCCTCCAGCTCCCACTTGACCTGCCAGATGCCCAGGCGATTGGCCAACGGCGCGAATACCTGCAGCGATTCGCGCGCCAGGCTGGGCGACACGGGGCGCTTGGCGGACGCATGAAAGCGCAGCGTCTGCAGGCGCGAGGCCAGGCGCAGCATCACCACGCGCAGGTCGCGCGAGAACGCGAGCAGCATCTTGCGCACGTTCTCCGTCTGGATGGCGGGGTCGTCCAGGTGCTCGGCGGCGCGGGCCTGCTGCTGCACGCGCATGAGCTTGGTGGTCTCCACCGCAAGCGCCGCGAAGTTCTCGCCAAAGGCCTTGGCAATGACCTCTTCGGGCTTGTTGAGGTGAATGCATGCGTGCACCAGGTAGCTGGCCGCCTGCATGGCCTCGGAGCCGCCTATTCCCTTGAGGATGGCGGCCACGGCATCGGCATGGGCCAGCGTGTTTTCGCCCGAGTCCAGGGTCTCGCCCGCCATCAGGGGCTCGGCGAAGGCGCGGGCGCGGGCCAGCGCGTTGACCTGCTCGGGCAGCGTGTGCGCAGTGGCTGCAATGAGCTGGGGGAGAACCTCGGCCTGGGGGGCGAGGGACGCCTGTGCGGGAGGGTAGGTTTTCATCCGGCCAAAGCACCTTCCGCCGCCAGCAGGAAACCGGTGACCGCAGCGACCTGGTCGGCCGCCACCAGCGTGGGCGCATGCCCCACGCCTTCGAACTCCACCAAGCGCGCACGGGGGCCTCGCTGCGCCATGGCCTGCGCGGTTTCGCGGGACAGCAGATCCGATTGCGCACCGCGCAGCAGCAGCGTGCGCGCGGCGATATGGTCATATAGCTGCCAGAGCATGGCCTCCCCCGCCGCGGCGGACTCCTGCGTCAATGCCCGAAACGGCACCGCGATGGCAGGGTCGTAGTGCAGTGTGATGCCGCCCTCCGGCAGCGTGCGCACCATGTGACGCGAAAGTTCCAGCCACTGTTGCGGCGTGTGCGGGCCAAAGCTCGTCGAAATGGCCCACATGGCATCCGCCGCCTGCTGCAGCGACTCGAACCGTGCCAGCTGTCCCAGATAGAGCCCGATGCGCTGCAGGGCTTCCCACTGGATGACCGGCCCCACGTCGTTGAGCACCAGGCGCCGCACGGGCACGGGCAGCGGCAGCCCTGGCTGCCCAGCGACGCCCATGCCGATGAGCCCTCCCATGCTGGTGCCCACCCAGTCGAGGGTGGCGATGGGGCCCTGCCCCTGCAACTGGGCCACCAGCGCGAGCATGTCGGCCGCGTACTGGGGAATCTGGTAGCCCATGGGATCGGCCAGCCAGTCGCTCTGGCCCCGCCCGACCACATCAGGACAGATGACGCGGGCATGCGCGCTCAGCGCACGCGCGAGGGTGTCGAAGTCCCGCCCCTGGCGCGAGAGGCCGTGCACGCAGAGCACCACGTGCGGATGTGCTGGATTGCCCGTGGCATTCCACTCCCAGTACGCCATGCGGTGGCGAGACTCGGCAACGGAGGCGTTACCAGAAGACACCCCGGTGGCCGCGGGGCCAGGGCACAGTACGTAGTTCAGCGTAGGTTCAATCATGGGGAGCGGAATCGAGGGGCAGCGCTTGATAATGCCGGGAAGGTCGGCACGGATCGCCGCACTGCGTCCATCCGCAGTCCCGGGTGTCTGCCGCGCTGCAAATCCCCGACCGCCGTGGCTGTCGCTGCGATTTGCGCCCTGCATCCATCCTGATCCGGGTGGCCGCGTGCCACGCAATCCGTGCCGCCCTTCCCTTGCGTTCATCGTAATTCATTCGGAGAGACTCTCATGCTGAAAGGCAAAACCGCCCTCGTCACCGGCTCGACCAGTGGCATTGGTCTTGGAATCGCGAAGGCACTGGCCCGCCAGGGCGCCAACATCGTGCTCAATGGCTTCGGAGACGTGGAAGGCCCGCGCGCCGAGGTGCTGGCCGCTGGCGAGGCCGCAGGTGTCCAGGTGGCCTACCACGGCGCCGACATGAGCCGTGTGGCCGACATCGAAGACATGATGAAGTACAGCACCGCGCAGTTCGGGCGCGTGGACATCCTCGTGAACAACGCCGGCATACAGCATGTGGCCAACGTGGAAGACTTCCCCGTGGAACGCTGGGACGCGGTGATCGCCATCAACCTCACGAGCGCCTTTCACACCTCGCGCCTGGCGCTGCCCGCCATGAAGGGCGCCAACTGGGGCCGCATCATCAACGTGGCATCGGTGCACGGTCTGGTGGGCTCGGCACAGAAGGCCGCCTACGTGGCAGCCAAGCACGGCATCGTCGGCCTGACCAAGGTGACCGCGCTGGAAAACGCCACCACCGGCGTGACCTGCAATGCCATCTGCCCCGGCTGGGTGCTGACGCCCCTGGTGCAAAAGCAGGTGGATGCCAAGGCAGCGGAACATGGCCTGTCCAACGAGGACGCCAAGAAGCTGCTGCTGGGCGAAAAAGAGCCCTCCATGCAGTTCACCACGCCGGAAGAACTGGGCGAGCTGGCCGTGTTCTTCTGCTCCCCCGCCGCCAACAACGTGCGCGGGGTGGCCTGGAACATGGACGGCGGCTGGGCGGCGCAGTAAGGGGCTGGGCCCCCGGGGGCACGGGGCCGCAGCCACATGCTCCCGGCAGATGCTCCATTTTCAACAGCAGGTGCCGCTGCTCAGCCCAGAACAGACGGCACTTTCAGTGCGGGATTTGACTTTCAGCCTTGGCGCTGTGGCCGGGCCGGCCGGTCTCAACGCATCTGCACCGAGCCCGACACGTTGACGACCACCTGGGCCTTGCCCGCTTCCACCGGGACGGCGGAGTCCGCATAGGCCCCGCCCATCTTGGCCTCGGCGGCCATCATGCGTGGGCGGGGACCGGGCGCCATCTCATTGCTGTTCACCGCCACCTCGCGCAGGCTGTAGTTGCTGAAGCCAAACCCCTTAGCCAACTCGGCCGCGCGGGCCTTGAACTGCTCGATGGCCTGGGTCTGGGCCTCATCCTCCACCTTGGCACGCGCCTCGCGCGACAGGCCGAACGCGACCTGGTGGATGGCCATGGTCTGGATCTTGCCCGCCGTGGTGGTGATGCGGGCGAAATCGCGGCCTTCCAGCACCAGTTCCGCGCGGCCCTGCCAGCCATTGATCTTGCCGTCCTTGTTGTAGCGCGGGAAAAGGCCGAACGGGCCCGTGCGCACATCCAGCTGGCCGGGCTGGGCATTGCGCTTGGCTTCGGCCAGCGCCGTGTCGAGCGCCTGCTTGAGCTGCGCCTGCACGGTGGCGGCATCCGCGGCCTCCTTGCTGGTGGCGAGGCTGAGCACCAGCAGATCCTGCTGCACTTCGACCGTGCCCGTGGCTGACAGCTGCACCACATTGCGCGGCTCTGCCGCAGGTGCATTCTGAGCAAATGCGGCTCCAGCGCAAGCCAGAAAAGCGCCTGCAGCTATCATTTTGGTAGTCATCTTCATGGCGGAAACATCCTTGGCATCAAAGCGCCGCCCTTCGTTGGGCAGCGCGGGGCACCACGATAACCGCGTGGCATCCCGCCCATGATGAAGCCCCGCCGCGCACTGTGCGAAGCTGGGCAAAACTTGTAACAGTTGGTCAAACCCAAGGCCAAAACCCGAACTTCGGCGTTCCAAGTGGTCAGAATCGGCTCTGTTACAAATTGGACTTGGGATCAAGATGGCCACAACAACCAATCGCACCGACAAAGTTCTGGTGGTGGATGACGATGCACGAATCCGTGATCTGCTGCGCCGCTACCTCACCCAGGAAGGCTTTGAAGTCATGGTCGCCGAAGACGGCAAGGCACTCAACCGCCTGCTGTTGCGCGAGACCGTGGACATCATCGTGCTCGACCTGATGATGCCGGGCGAGGACGGCCTGTCCATCTGCCGCCGCCTGCGTGCGGCCAATGACCGCACGCCCATCATCATGCTCACCGCCAAGGGCGAGGACGTGGACCGCATCGTGGGCCTGGAAGTGGGCGCCGACGACTACCTGGGCAAACCGTTCAACCCCCGCGAACTGCTCGCGCGCATCCACGCCGTGCTGCGCCGCCGCCCCGCGCAGGAAGCCCCCGGTGCGCCTTCGGGCGACAACGAGGTCGTGACCTTCGGCCCCTTTACCTTCGACCTGGGCACCCGCGCACTGCAGCGCAATGGCGAAGAGCTGCCCCTGACCACGGGCGAGTTCGCCATGCTCAAGGCCCTGGTACGCCACCCGCGCCAGCCGCTGTCGCGCGAAAAGCTGGCCTTGCTGGCACGCGGCCGCGAGTTCGAGCCCTTCGACCGCAGCCTGGACGTGCAGGTCTCGCGCCTGCGCAAGCTGGTGGAAGTGGACGCCGCCGCGCCGCGCTACATCCAGACCGTGTGGGGCGTGGGCTACGTTTTCGTGCCGGACGGAACGAGCTGACCCCTTCCTTCTTTCTTGTATGCGCAAATCCGACGGCCATCCGAGGTCGAGATCACCATCGTTCCGGCAGTCCGTGACCGCTCCTTCCGACGCCACCAGCCCCGCCCCCCTCGAGTCCCTGAGACAGGCTCGGGAGCAACGGGCGCGCGTGGGCCTCAATCTCTTCTGGCGCACCTTCTTCCTGCTGGCGCTGCTCCTGGTGGGCAGCATCCTGGCATGGCTGCAGACACTGCGGGCGCTGGAGTTTGAACCGCGCACGCTGCACACCGCGCAGCAGATCGCCTCGCTGGTGAACCTGAGCCGCGCCGCGCTCGTGCACTCCGATGCCATCGCCCGCGTGTCGCTCATCAAGACCATGGCCGACCAGGAAGGCGTGCGCATCCTGCCGCGCGAGCCGCGCGACAAATTCGAACTGCTGGAGGGCACGGCCCTGGGCAACCGCCTGACCGACGAGCTCACCCAGCGCCTGGGCCCCGACACCATCGTGGCGCAAAACGTGAATGGAGAAACAGGCCTGTGGGTCGGCTTCAACATCAACGGCGACCCCAACTGGCTGCTGATGGACCGCTCGCGCTTCAGCCCGGCGGGCGGCCGCACCTGGCTGATCTGGCTGATCACGGCGGGGGCGCTGTCACTGGCGGGCGCCGCGGCCATTGCACGGCTGATCAATCGGCCGCTCAAGCAGCTTTCCTACGCCGCCAACCGCGTCAAGGACGGCGATTTCGCGGCCAGCCATCTCGACGAAGAGGTGGTGACCAGTGAAATCCGCGAGGTGAACATCGGCTTCAACCGCATGGCGCAGAAGCTCGCCAAGCTGGAGCAGGACCGCGCCGTGATGCTGGCCGGCATCTCGCACGACCTGCGCACGCCGCTGGCGCGCCTGCGGCTCGAAACCGAGATGAGCGTGAACGATGAAGTCGCGCGCGAGCACATGGTGGCCGACATCGTGCAGCTCGACGCCACCATCGACAAGTTCCTCGACTACGCGCGGCCTGACCACGTGACGCTGACACCCGTCAACCTGCATGCGGTGGTCTCGTCCTGCGTGTACGCCGTGCAGGACCACCGCGAACTCCAGATCACCATGTCGGTGCCCGAAGACCTGAACGTGCTGGCTGACGAAGTGGAACTGGCGCGCGTGATCTCCAACCTGCTGGAGAACGCCCGGCGCTATGGCAAGACCGAGGACACCGGCATCACCAGCGTGGACATCGTCGCGAAAGGCCGGGAGAACTGGGTGCTGGTCAAACTGCGCGACCATGGCCCGGGCGTGCCGCCCGAGCAGCTGTCCAACCTGACCAAACCCTTCTTCCGGGGTGATTCCGCCCGCACGGCCGCCGCCGGTGCGGGGCTGGGGCTGTCCATCGTCGACAAGACGGTGCAGCGCATGGGCGGCATCTTCGCGCTGGCCAATTCCAGCACGGGCGGCCTGGTGGCCCACCTGCAGTTGCAGCGTGCCACCGACCTGCCCGACGGCGCCGACCCCAAGCAGCGCCTGCAACGGCCGTCCATCAAGCGCCAGCTGCCAAGACGCCGGGCGGAAGACAAGACCGCCTGACTTCAAGCATCCGCTCCCCGGGCCGCAGGCCCGTTCAGCGCACCATGCAGGGCGATTTGTTGTTGAACTTCCAGCCGGGGATCAGGTACTGCATGGCGATCGCATCGTCACGCGCGCCCAGCCCATGCTGCAAGTACAGGCGGTGGGCGCGCTCCACCTCCTCCATGTCCAGTTCCACGCCCAAGCCGGGCTTGGTGGGCAACTGGATGAAGCCGTCCCTGATCTGGAAAGGCTCCTTCGTCAGCCGCTCACCGTCCTGCCAGATCCAGTGCGTGTCGATGGCCGTCACGCGCCCCGGTGCGGCGGCGCCCACGTGGGTGAACATGGCCAGCGAGACGTCAAAATGGTTGTTGGAATGCGAGCCCCAGGTCAGACCGAAGGCCTGGCACATCTGCGCCACGCGCACCGAGCCGGCCATGGTCCAGAAATGCGGGTCGGCCAGCGGAATGTCCACTGACTGCAGGGCCAGGCTGTGCGCCATCTCGCGCCAGTCGGTGGCCACCATGTTGGTGGCGGTGGGCAGGCCCGTGGCGCGGCGGAACTCCGCCATCACCTCGCGGCCCGAGAACACGCCTTCGGCGCCGCAGGGGTCTTCGGCATAGGCCATCACGCCGTGCAGGTCGCGCGTGATGCGGATGGCGTCCTTGAGCAGCCAGCCGCCGTTGGGGTCCAGCGTCACGCGCGCCTCCGGGAAGCGCTCATGCAGCGCGCGAATCGCCTCGACCTCTTCCTCGCCACGCAGCACGCCGCCCTTGAGCTTGAAGTCGGCAAAGCCGTAGCGCTCGTACGCGGCCTCGGCCAGGCGCACGATGCCGTCGGCCGTCATGGCCTTCTCGTTGCGCAGGCGGAACCAGTCGTTGTCGGCACCGGGCTCGGTGCGGTAGGCCAGGTCGGTCTTTGCGCGGTCGCCCACGTAGAACAGGTAGCCCAGCATCTGCACCGACTCGCGCTGCACGCCATCGCCCAGCAGCGCGGCCATGGGCACGTTCAGGTGCTGGCCCAGCAGGTCCAGGAAGGCCGATTCCACCGCCGTCACCGCGTGGATGGTGATGCGCAGATCGAAGGTCTGCAGGCCGCGCCCACCCGCATCGCGGTCCGCGAACTGGGCGCGCATGGCGTTGAGCACGGCGTTGTGGTGGCCGATGGGCCGGCCCACGATCAGCGGGCGCGCGTCCTCGATGGTCTGGCGGATCTTCTCGCCGCCAGGCACCTCGCCCACCCCGGTGTTGCCCGCGCTGTCGCGCAGGATGATCAGGTTGCGCGTGAAGAACGGGCCGTGCGCGCCGCTCAGGTTCATGAGCATGCTGTCGTGGCCCGCCACGGGCACCACGCGCAGCTCGGTGATGACGGGGGTGCTGGTGGCAGAAGGGATGGGAGAGGTGGTCATGGTGGTCTGGAAACGAAGATGGGCGCGCAAAGACGCCCCGTGACAAGGCTTAATCGGCAGTGATTTTTCGGGTTTCGATGACCGTCTTCCAGCGCGCGAATTCGCGTGCCTGGTAGGCGGTGAAAGCCTCGGGCGTGCTGGCCACGATCTCCAGACCCTGGTCGAGCATGCGCTTCTTCACGGCGGGATCGTTCATGGCGGCGATGGCGGCATCCGAAAGCTTCTTCTTGAGCGCGGGTGGCAGGCCCTTGGGCGCGGCCATGCCCTGCCACGAGTACACCTCGGCACCGGCCACGCCGGCCTCGGCCAGGGTGGGCACGTCGGGCAGCACGGGGCTGCGCTTGTCGCCGGTGACGGCAATCGCATGCAGCTTGCCGCCGCGGATGTGCTGCAGCACGGCGTTCACGTTCTGGAACGAGAACTCCACCTGCCCGCCCAGCAGGTCGTTGATGGCCGGCGCGCCGCCCTTGTAGGGGATGTGCAGGCCTTCGGTGCCGCTTTGCTGCCAGAAGACCTCGGCCGAGAGGTGGTCCGACGAGCCGTTGCCCGAACTCGCGAAGCTCACCTTGCCGGGGTTGGCCTTGAGCTGCGCGATCACCTCCTTCACGGTGCGTGCCTTTTGCGCCGGCGAGGCCACCAGCACATTGGGTGCCTGCACGGGCACGGTGATGTAGTCGAAATCCTTGAGCGCGTCGTACGGCACGCTCTTGAGCAGGTGCGGCGCCACCACGAAGGCGCCCAGGGACGACACCAGCAACGTGTAGCCATCGGGCGCGGCGCGTTTGACGGCACCCGCACCCAGCGTGCCCGTGGCACCGGGGCGGTTGTCCACCACGAAGTTCTGGCCCAGCTTGTCGCCCATGTGCTGGGCCATGGCGCGCGCCACCATGTCGGTGGAGCCGCCCGCCGGAAACGGCACAACGATGGTGACGGGCTTTTCGGGCCAGGGCGTGGCGGCTGTCTGGGCCGATGCGGAAAACGCCAGGGTGCAGGCGCCGGCGACGAGCAGCAGTTGCTTGACGAACATGAGGGATGTCTCCTGAGGTGGTGGTGGTGGTCGGCGGCCCTCTGCGGGGCCTTGGGTTGAAGGGTTGGCGTGGGACAGGGGGGCGCGCTTACTGCGGGCCGAGCTTGTCGATGAGCGCCTTGAGCTCTTCCATCTCGCTGGGCTTCAAGTCCGTCAGCGGCGCGCGCACCGGCCCACCGTCATGGCCCACGATCCTGGCGCCCGCCTTGATGATGCTCACGCCATAGCCTTCCACCCGGTTGCGGATGGCCAGGTAGGGCATGAAGAACTCCTTGAGCAGCCTGTGCTGCGTGGCCGTGTCGTCGGCCGCCACGGCCTTGTAGAAGTCCATCGCCGTCTTGGGAATGAAGTTGAACACTGCGGACGAATACACCGGCGTGCCCAGCGCCTTGTAGGCCGCCGCATACACCTCGGCCGTGGGCAGGCCGCCCAGGTAGGAGAAGCGGTCACCCATCTTCATGAAGATGGAAGACATGGTCTCGATGTTGCCCACGCCGTCCTTGAAGCCGATCAGGTTGGGGCAGCGGTCGGCCAGGATGGCCAGGGAATCGGCAGTGAGCTTGGTGCGGTCGCGGTTGTAGACGATCACGCCGAACTTCACGCTGTTGCACACGGCGGCCACATGCTCGATCAGGCCCTCCTGGCCGGCTTCGGTCAGGTAGTGGGGCAACAGCAGGATGCCGTGGGCGCCCAGGCGCTCGGCCTCCTGGGCATGGGCGATGGCGGTGCGGGTGGGGCCGCCGGCGCCGGCAATGATGGGCACCTTGCCGCGGCAGGTGTCCACGGCGGTCTTGATGACCTGGCCGTACTCGGGGCCCGAGAGCGAGAAATACTCGCCCGTGCCGCCGGCGGCGAACAGGGCGCTGGCGCCGTAGGGGGCCAGCCACTCCAGGCGCTCGATGTAGGTCCTGGGGCGGAATTCACCCTGCTCGTCGAAGTCCGTGATGGGGAAGGACAGCAGGCCGGAGCCCATGATGGATTTGAGGTCTTGCGGGGTCATGGATGGTGGTATCAGGTCTGGTGGGTGGTCAGGGCGTATCAACAGGTCGTACAAGCGGCTTGCAGCACCCTGCCTTCGGCGGTATCAAGCAGTGTTCAGGGGGACGAGCCGCCTTTCAGACCGACCAAAGCGACTTGAAAACCCACTTCAGACCATGCCTAAACGGCAGCAACGCATGAATGTTAACGTTAACATTTCCACGAACCATAGGGAAAACCCTTTGTTATGCGACATCTTGGGAAATTGCGGAAGGGGCGTGGGCTGACCGGAGCCGGCCCGAACGGCCCCGTCGATGCCCCGAGGACGCCGGGTACGAGACCGTTGTGCCGACGGCGTGACCCCTTCTCGGCTACCGCACCGCAGGCGCGGCCGCAAACACCTCGATGGTTTCGAGCGCCGAGACCGGGCGGCCGGCCTTGCCATCGCCCGCTACCACCAGCCGCGCCATACCGCGTGCCAGCGGGTGGCCGTCCAGCCGACAGGCGATCAGCACGCGCTGGTTGTCCAGCGACACCAGGGCTGGTAGCCGTCGGCCCCGGTGGCTACCAGGTACACGCCCTGCACGTTGGCACCGCCGGCGCTCTCGGCCTCGACGCCGGCCACGCTACTCAGCAACACCCACCGGTCCGCGCCCGTGCAGCGGCCCGGGTAGCGCAGCATGTACCAGCCCGTGGGCGGTGGCGGCCAGCACAGCCTTCATCAACAGGGCATTCCAACGGAGCATGGGGCTTTCCGGTAGCGCTTGGGCAATGGGTCATTCTGACGCCATGGGCCGGGCCCGCCCCACCACCCTCACACCTGCTTGCACATACCGCACCACCCCGTCCTCTGGCTGGTTTCGCCGCACGTCAATTGGCATCTGCACCGTTGCGCAAGGCCTCCAGGCGCCGTGCCAGCAACTCCATGCGGTCGCCGCCCCAGAACAGCTCGCCCTGGCAGACGAACGATGGCGCGCCAAACACCCCCAGCGCTTGCGCCCTTTGGGAGGCCATCGCAAAGTCACTCTGCGCATCGCGCTGCAGATAGCCCTGCCAGTCGCCGGCCGAGAGCCCGGCAGCCACCAGCGCTGCCTCCACCTGCACAGGCGACTCCAGATCGAACTCGCGGCGCCAGAACGCGGCCAGCAGCGGATCGCAGAACTCCCACAGCCTTTGCCGCGACCGCGCGAACAGCAGGGCCTGGCTGGCCAGTGTCGCGTCCCACAGCTTGGTGGTGGCGCGGATGGTGAGGCCTTGCAGCTGCGCCAGGCGGCGGCAGTCCATGTACAGGTACTTGAGCTTGGCCACGTCCCGCGGGGACCGATCGCTCACCTCGCCGCCATAAGCCGATTGAAAGTCCGTGATGTATGGCCACCAATCGAAGCGCAACCCGCTGCGCTGCTCCAGATCGCGCGCCTGCCGCAGCGCCAGGTACGAGTACGGGCTGCGCAGATCGATGAAGGCATCCACGCCTGCCGTGCTGCTGTGGTCCGGCATGCCCGGTTACCCGCGCTCGAAGAGGTTGTGCCTGGCGTCGCTGGACGTGGTCACATCCACCCAGCTCCCGCGCAACAGGTCCATCGCTCGCCCCACGGCGGGCCGGCTGCGCACACGGCCATACCAGGCCTGCACGCGCGGAAAATCGTCCAGCGCAACGCCCGTCATCTTGTGGATGCGCACCCACGGAAAACAGGCGATGTCGGCGATGGAATAGGCGCCGCCAATGTACTCGCGGCCTTCGAGCCGCTCATCGAGTACCTTGAGCAGCCGCCGCGTCTCGTTCTGGTAGCGCCCGATGCCGTAGGGAACCGGCTCTGGCGCATAGCGAAAGAAATGCTGCGCCTGCCCCATCATCGGCCCGAGCCCGCCCACCTGCCAGAAAAGCCACTGCAGCACATCGCTTCGTGCACGCAGTTCGGCGGGCACGAAGCGCTGCGCCTTGTCCGCCAGGTACAGCAGGATGGCGCCGGTCTCGAACACCGTGAAGGGCCCGCCCCCATCGGCCGGAGCATGGTCGACGATGGCCGGGATCTTGCCGTTGGGGTTGATGGCACGGTAGGCCGGCTGGTGCTGGTCGCCCTGGGTGATATTGATGGGCACCACGCGGTAGGGAACGCCTAGCTCCTCCACCAGGATGTGCACCTTGTGCCCGTTGGGTGCGGGCCAGCTGTAGAGGTCGATCATGGAGACCCCTGTGCTTCAGCGCTTGCGCATGATCTCTTGCCGGCGGCGGTCCTGCGCACGGCGGTTGCCCGCGTCGCCCATGCCGGCAGGCAGGTAGTCGTCCAGGGCCACGGTGCGCTCCTCGATCTGGCGCATCACGCTGTCGTGCAGCGCCTTCTTGGACATCGCGTAGGCGGTGTTGCAGTCGGGTGTGATGCACTTCGCATAGCCGATGGCCGTGGCGAGCAGTTGCTCGGGCTCCACCACCTCGTGGAAGAAACCCAGTCGCTCGGCCTCTTCCAGTGTGTAGAGCTTGCCGCGCAGCGTGGCGAGCGCGCCCACCTGGTCGCCCAGGGCGTATTTGATGATCTCCACGTAGGCCGCCGGCATGGGGATGCCGATGGGCACTTCGTTGAGGCCGAACTTGGCGGGTTTGCGCGCCGCCACGCGGAAGTCGCAGTCCAGCGCCGTGATCAGCCCGCCCGCGATGGCATGGCCGTTGACCGCCGCTACCGTGGGCCGGGGGTACTCGAAGATGCGCAGATTGGTCTCGCGGTAGGCCTTGTACCACTCGCGGACGGCATCCTTGCTGCCGCTGCCGAAGATGCCGAAGCTGTAGTCGAAATCGATCCCGGCCGAGAACGCGTCGCCCTGCCCCGTGAGCACCACCGGCAGTTCACCGAACTCGCGTTCGAGCCGGTCGAAGGCATCGTGCAGGTCGGCAAAAAAAAGCGCGTTCTGCACGTTGACCTTGTTGGTGTTCATGCGGACGACGGCGCAGCCGTCCATCGCCTCGATATGCCATGCCATGGGTGTCTCCTTCGTGGGTCTGAAAAAGCTTGCTGATTGCCGGCTTCATGCTAGCCACAAGGGCTCGGCCATGTTGTCTTTGCAACGACAACGCACGCGGCGGTTCCGGGCTACAAACCTGCCAACGAACCCAGCCTGAAAGCGAGCCCCATGCCACGTGCCCACATCGTCTATACCCACCCCGAACCTCGTTCTTTCGTCGCGGCCATGCGCGACACCACCCAGGCGGCATTGGCCAACGCAGGCTGGCAAACCAGCGCGACCGACCTGCATGCGGCGGGCTTTGGCGCCGTGGCCAGAGCCACGGATTTCGGCGAACGGGCAAGCCCCGGACACCTGGTGTACCCGCTGGAGCAGCGGCACGCGTGGGAGCATGGCAGCCTCGCCCCCGAGATCGCGAACGAGGTCCGGGCAGTGGTAGACGCAGACCTGCTGGTGCTCGTCTTCCCGGTGTTCTGGTTCTCGGTGCCGGCGCAGATGAAGGGCTGGATAGACCGGGTGTTCCTGTCCGGCGTGTTCTATGGCGGCCGGCGCGTGTACGACCGGGGTGGCATGGTGGGCAAACATGCGCTGGTGGTGGCCGCCCTGGGCGGGCGTGAGCACATGTTCGGCACCGGCGCCCTGCACGGCGAGCTCACGGGAATGATGCGCCACCTGCTGCAGGGCACGCTGGGGTATGCGGGGTTCTCCGTCTACGAACCCTTCTTTGCGCACCACGTGCCTTATGTGGACGATGCCACGCGGGCCGGCATGCTCATGCGCCTGTGGAACGAACTCCAGGCCCTGGGCACCCGGCCTGTGCTGCCCATGCCCAGCCTGCAAGGCTTCGACGACCATTTCAACCCAATCAGCACCACGCCGGGAAGCATCACCAATGCCTGAAATCATCGATGCCTGGATGCAATTGCCGAACCAGCCTTACCTGCTGGACTCCATGTTCGATTCATTGCGCCGCTGGCCCACCCACTGGCGCTCCCTGGCGCAGGAAAACCCCGGCATCACGCACGATGAAGCGCTGGCGACCTTCCGCGCCCAAGGCGTCCAGCGCGTCCTGGCCAGCGCCTGGTGGGGGCCTGCCGGGCCGATGATCACCAACGACGAGGTGGCAGCGGCCACGCAGGCGCATCCCGGCCAGGTGGTGGGCATCGCCTCGGTCGATCTCCACCGGCCCATGGACGCCGTGCGCGAACTGCGCCGCTGCGTGCGGCAGTTCGGCTTCAAGGGCGTGCGTGTGCTGCCCTGGCTCTGGGGCCTGCCGCCCGACGATCGCCGCTACTACCCACTGTATGCCGAATGCGTGGAACTGGACGTCACCTTCTGCCTGCAGGTCGGGCATGCAGGCCCCATGCGCCCTTCCGAGCCGGGCCGGCCGATGCCGTACCTGGACCACGTGGCACATGAATTCCCGGACCTGCGCATCGTGGGCGGACACATCGGTTTCCCATGGGTGAACGAGATGGTCTCGCTGATGATGAAACATCCCAACGTCTATGTGGACACATCGGCCTACAAGGCCTCGCGCTTCCCGCCAGAACTGGTCGCCTACCTGCGCGGCCCGGGCCGGCACAAGGTGCTGTTCGGCACCAACTACCCCATGCTCACACCGGCAGAATGCCTGGCTGGGCTCGATGCCCTGGGCCTGGACGCAGAGACGAGAGCCCTGTACCTGGCGGGCAACGCGCGCCGCGCGTTCAAGCTATCCCCCTGACCGATACTGCAAGCTCTGACCACCCAGGGACTCAAGCCATGCCTTCTCGCACCCCATCGAGCCCGCTTGAAACGCCCGTGCCCTCACGCGGGAAAAGGGCAGCACATGCCCCCGCAGGCACCGGCATGGTGGACTTCCTGGAGTCGTCGGCCTGGTACCGCGTGCTGTCGCCCGAGTTGCAAGCCGTGGTCCTGCGCACCGCGAGCGAGCGGATCACCGTCCCCGGCGAGCTGGTGGCCCACCGGGGGCAACCCTGCACCCACTGGTACGGGCTGGTGCGCGGCTTCCTGCAGATGTACGTGGTGGCGTCGGACGGTGCCGAAACCACGCTGTATTGTTTGCGCGAGGGCGAATGGGGCGGCGAGGGCTCGCTGCTCAAGAAGGAACTGCGCCAGTACGACCTGCGCTCGCTCACGCCGGCCCACCTGTGCCTGGTGCCGGTGGAGACCTTCGAGACGCTGCGCCAGTCGTCCATCGCGTTCAACCACGTGATCTGCGACATCATGAACGCGCGCATGGGGGTGTTCGTGGGCATGCTGGAGGCATCGCGCCTGCGCGGGCCCGAGACGCGGGTGGCCCGGGCCCTTCTGATGCTGGCCGACAGCCAGGGCGAGGCGGTGCAGGAGCTGCTGATCTCGCAGCAGGAACTGGCCCTGATCTGCGGACTCTCGCGCCAGCGGGTGAACGTGGCGCTCAGCGTGTTCAAGCCCCGGGGCATCGTGCGCATCGAGCCCAACAAGGGCTCGCTGATCGTGCATGTGCCGCTGCTGCGCGACCATGTGACGGGCATTGCCTGAACCTTCGGGCCGGCCCCATTGGCGCGGAGCGTGATCTCCCGCAGAATCCGGCGGTGCCTGTTTCCACGCCACCATGACCGCAGATCCCCTCGACCTCTTCCTTGCCCAGTCGCCCTGGATGTCC
Organism: Acidovorax sp. GW821-FHT10E04; assembly: GCF_059415185.1. Taxonomy (NCBI): domain Bacteria; kingdom Pseudomonadati; phylum Pseudomonadota; class Betaproteobacteria; order Burkholderiales; family Comamonadaceae; genus Acidovorax; species Acidovorax sp. GW821-FHT10E04. Next base: position 495,779 of record NZ_JBWKMT010000002.1, on the reverse strand, counting down.
GCCCTCACCGCCGAGGAGGCCGCGCGCGTGCGCCGGGCGATCACGCTGCGCAGCTACCCTGCGGGCGGCGCGGTGTTCTCGAAGGGCACGCCCACCGCGCATTGGGCCGGGGTGATGGAAGGCATGCTCAAGCTGGACAACATCACCGCCGAAGGCCGCACCAGCACCTTCGCGGGCGTGCCCTCGGGCGCCTGGTTCGGCGAGGGCTCGGTGCTCAAGGACGAGCCCCGTCCCTACGCCGTGACGGCGCTGACCGACAGCGTGGTGGCCCTGCTGCCGCGCAGCGAGTTCCTGCGGCTGCTGCAAGAGAGCCACCCTTTTGCGCTGTGGCTGATCGGGCAGCTCAACGCGCGTCTGGCGCACTACGTGGCGCAGGTGCAGACCGACCGGCTGGGCGACACCACGGCGCAGGTGGCCTACAGCCTGTCGGGCTTGTTCAACGATGCGCTGTTCCCCAACACCGCGCGGCGCATCACGCTGTCGCAGGAGGAACTGGGGCGCCTGTCGGGCGTGTCGCGCCAGGTGGCCAACCGGGCGCTGCAGGAACTGCAGGACCGGGGTGCGATCCGCCTGGGCTATGGCTCCATCGAGGTGATCGACCTGCAGGTGCTGCAGGCCATCGCACGAGAAGGCTGAATGCTCAGCCTGCGGGCTCTGCCTGAATCTGTGCCAGCTTGGTGATGGCCTCGCGGCTGCCCGCGATCTCGCGCAGGCGGAACTTCTGGATCTTGCCGGTGGCGGTCTTGGGCAAGACCTCGAACACGACCTGGCGCGGGCACTTGAAGCGCGCCAGATGGCAGCGGCAGAACTCGATCAGCTCCTCGGCACTGACGCTGCCTGCGGCATCGGGCTTGAGCTCCACGAAGGCGCAGGGCACCTCGCCCCAGCGTTCGTCGGGCTGGGCCACCACGGCGGCCAGCAGCACGGCGGGGTGGCGGTGCAGCACGTCTTCCACCTCCACCGAGGAGATGTTCTCGCCGCCCGAGATGATCACGTCCTTGGAGCGGTCGGTGATCTGCACATAGCCGTCGGGGTGCAGCACCGCGATGTCGCCGGTGTGGAACCAGCCGCCGGCAAAGGCCTTGGCCGTGGCGCCGGGGTTCTTGAGGTAGCCCTTCATCACGGTGTTGCCGCGCAGCATGATCTCGCCAGCCGTCACGCCATCGGCCGGCACGGGCTCCAGCGTGTCGGGGTTGAGCACGCGCAGGTGCTCCAGCGCCGCGGCGCGCACGCCCTGGCGCGCCTGCAGCCGGGCACGCCCGGCTTCGGGCAGGGCCGCCCAGCCGGGCTGGCGCACGCAGCTCACGGGCGTGCCCGAGACCTCGGTGATGCCGTACACGTGGTCCACGTCGAAGCCCATCGCGGCGATCGCCTGCAGAATGGCGGCCGGCGGCGGCGAGCCCGCTGTGAGCACGCGCACCGGGCGCGGCAGCGCGATGCGCTCGTGCGCCGGTGCATTCGCCAGCATGGCCAGCACGGTGGGCGCGGCACAGAAATGGTCCACACCGTGCTCGGCAATGGCCTCGAAGATGGCCTTGGCCGTGACCTTGCGCAGGCACACATGCGTGCCCGCCGCCGCCGTGACGGCCCAGGTGAAGCACCAGCCGTTGGCGTGGAACATGGGCAGCGTCCACAGATACACCGGGCGGCGCGGCATCGCCCAGTCGGTCATCTGCAACAGGCTCATGAGGTAGGCCCCGCGGTGGCTGGGCACCACGCCCTTGGGGTCGCCAGTGGTGCCCGAGGTGTAGTTCAGTGCGATCGGGTCCCACTCGTCCTCGGGCCACAGGCCTTCGAAGGCCGGATCACCCTCGGCCAGCAGGGCTTCGTAGTCGAGCCCGCCAAGGGCCGGCTGCGCGGGCAGGCCCGCATCGTGGATGGCGACCACCAGCGGCTGCTGCGCCAGGCCCTCGACGGCCCGGGCCGCGAGCGCCGAAAATTCGCTGTCCACCAGCAGCACGCACGCCTCGCCGTGGCGCAGGATGAAGCCGATGGCCTCGGCGTCGAGCCGGCAGTTGACGGCGTTGATGACCGCACCGCACAGGGGGATGCCCAGGTGCGCCTCCAGCATCGCGGGCGTGTTGGGCGCCAGGATGGCCACGGTGTCGCCGCGCTGAACACCGCGCCGTGCCAGCGCGCTGGCCAGGCGGTAGGCGCGCTCGCGCGTCTGTGCCCAGGTCTGCGTGCTGCCCGCATGCACCACGGCAGTGCCTTCGGGATGCACCTGCGCGCTGCGGTCCAGAAAGCCCAGCGGCGTGAGCGGCAGGTGGTTGGCGGGGGTGCGTTCCAGGCCGTGCTGGTAGGGGCTGTGGTGGGTTGCTTGGCTCATGCTGGTCTCCTGTTTTGCGCGTTCATGGGTGGTAGGTGGTGAACGACTCGACGCTCTCGCGCTCCGTCACCAGCGTGTTCTCGATGCCCGCTGGGTCGGCGTGGCCCAGGCTCATGCCGCAGACCACCATCTCGGTATCGGGGATGCCCAGCTCGGCGGCAATGACCTGGTGGAATTTGGTGAACGCCACCTGCGGGCAGGTGTCGAGCCCGCGCGCGCGGGCCGCCACCATCACGCTCTGCAGGAACATGCCGTAGTCCATCAGGCTGCCGGCCTGCATCACCCGGTTCACCGTGAAGATCAGCCCCACGGGCGCATCGAAGAAGCGGTAGTTGCGGCCGTGCTGGGCGTGCATGCGCGCCTTGTCGCCCCGGGCGATGCCGAGCAGGCCATACAGGTCCCATCCCACCTTGCGGCGCCGGTTGACATAGGGCGATACCCATTCGAGCGGGTAGTAGTGGTAGGGCTCGGTGAGGGTCGCAGCCCCATCCTCATGGTTGTCCACGGCGGCGATGGCGGTGCTCAGCCGCTCCTTCGCGGCCCCCGTGAGCACGTGCACGCGCCAGGGCTGCGTGTTCATGCCCGAGGCCGCATGGCGCGCCACGTCGAGGATGGAATGCACCTCTTCGCGGGAGACCGGCGTGGGCAGGAATGCGCGGATGCTGCGCCGCGAGACGATGGCCCAGTCCACCGCCTGCCGCAGCTCTGGTAGGGAGGTGGGGGCGGCGGAAACCCGGCTTGCCGCTGGCGCGGCTGGGGATGTGCATGGGGGCGAACAGGTCATGGCGGCATGCTAGGCATGGACGCCGTCCGTGACTGTCGATGCAATGACATTTGGCCGCCTCCGCCTGCCATCCGCCGCGACGGGTCTCAGAACCGGCTCAGTCTCTTTTTGGAGGTCGCATCGGAGGGCAATCGGGATGAGTGGGCGCGTCGGGTGCGCCGCGTGGGCTCATGCCCATGCAGGCAGCCTGGGCGTCCAATCGCCCGATTTCACTCCAAACAGAAGGGCAACAGCCTTGCCGGGCGGTCTGCGGCGTTGCGGCGCTTGCCGATAGCACGGGCCGTCGGCTGCGCACCGCGCCTGGCATCCCGTCCCGGCAAAGCACTTGTGCGACTCCCCAAGGAGACTGAGCAGGTTCTTATAGACTTCCCCGCATGCCAGCCTCGCCGCCCTCCCCCTCCCTTGCGCCCGCCACCCGCGACCGTCCTTCGGTCACGCTGCGCGAGGTGGCCGAGCGGGCCGGGGTCTCGATGATCACCGTCTCGCGCGCCATCAACACACCGCACCAGGTGTCGGAGGCGACGCGGGTGCGCGTACAGGAGGCCGTCTCCAGCATGGGCTACGTGCCCAACCTGGTCGCCGGGGGACTGCGATCGGCGCGCAGCCATGTGGTCACCGCGCTGGTGCCCACGCTCACGGGGCCGCTGTTCGGCGAGATGGTGCAGGCGCTCACCGATGCGCTGGAGCTGCGAGGGTTCCAGGTGATGGTGGGCCAGGTCGGCTATGCACACTCGCGCGAGGACGAGCTGCTGCGCGCCATCGTCGGCCGGCGCCCGGAAGGCATCGTGGTCACCGGCATCATGCATTCGCCCGAAGGGCGCCGCATGCTCATGGCATCGGGCATCCCCATCGTGGAGACCTGGGACTTCACTTCCACGCCCATCGACATGCTGGTGGGGCTGCGGCACGAACAGCTGGGCGCTGCCGTGTGCGAGCATCTGTACTCCAGAGGCCGGCGCCGCCTGGCACTGCTCAGTGGCGGCGACGAGCGCGCCGCACGCCGCGCACGGGGCTTCGAAGCCGCTGCCGAGCGCCTGGGCCTGCGCGCGCCTGCCGTGCGTCTGGGCAAGTCACCCACCACGCATGCCGATGGGCGCGACGGCCTGGCCGCGCTGCTCGCCGGGCACCCCGACATCGACGCCGTGTTCTGCAGCTCCGACATGCTGGCCCTGGGCGTGCTGACCGAAGCCCGCGTGCGCGGCATGTCCGTGCCGGAACAACTGGCCGTGATGGGTTTTGGCGACATCGATTTCGCGCAGACCGTGAGCCCCAGCCTCTCCACCGTGCGCATCGACGGCACGCGCATGGGCCAGACGGCTGCCCGACTGATCGCCGACCGCGCCGAGGGCCGACCCGTGGCCGAACCGGTGGTGGACATCGGCTTCGCGATCATCGGGCGCGAAAGCGCCTGACGAAGCGCGCCCCAGGACGCGCTGCCGCCGCAGAGGGTCAGGCCTTGAAAATCAGGGCGGTGGCCCGTGCCTCCATCGCCAGGCCTTGCCCCACGGGCCCCAGGCGTTCGGCGGTCTTGGCTTTCACGTTGACCTGGCCGGGGTCGACCCCCAGGGCCTTCGCAATGCACTCGCACATGCCGGCAATGTGGGCCGCCAGGCGAGGCGCCTGGGCCACCACCGTGCTGTCCACATTGCCGATGGCGTAGCCCGCGGCGCGCACGCGGCGCGCGGCCTCGGCCAGCAGCACGGCCGAATCGGCGCCCCGGAACTGCGCATCGGTATCGGGAAAATGGCGGCCGATGTCCCCCAGGCCCGCGGCCCCCAGGATCGCATCGGTAATGGCGTGCAGCAGCACGTCGGCATCGGAATGGCCCAGCAGGCCCAGGGTGTGCTCGATGGTCACCCCGCCAATCACCAGCGGCCGCCCGGGCACCAGTGCGTGCACATCCCAGCCTTCTCCAATCCTGAAGTTCATCCGTTCGTTCGCCTTCTGCCCGCACGGGGCTCATGGTCGTCCTGCCCTTGCGCGGGCAGGCTCAGAAAATCGTCTTGCGCCCCGTCTCGGTCGCCCCCTGCCCGCGTTCGCCACCAAAGCGGGCCAGCGTGGTGCCATGGCCGCGCTGCGCCAGCACGGCCTCGGCCAGCGCGAAATCGTCGGGGTAGGTGACCTTGAAGTTCTGCGCGCCGCCGGGCACCAGGCGCGGGTGCAGGCCCATGGCTTCCATGGCGCTGGCCTCGTCGGTCACGTTCGATCCCACCTTGTCGAGCGCGTCCATCAGGGGGCCTATGCGGAACATCTGCGGCGTCTGCGCCAGCCACTTGTTGCTGCGGTCCACGGTGGAGGCCACGCGCACGCCCCCGGGGCCGTCGATCGAGGTCTTGAGCGTGTCGGCCAGCTGGTGTGCGAGCAAGCCGCCCACGCTGTCCTGCGCGCACACATCGATCAGGTGGTCGATCTGCGCCGTGGTGACCAGGCAGCGCGCCGCATCGTGCACCAGCACCCAGTCATCCCGCTGCGCGCCCCGCGCGAGCAGCGCCCGCAGGCCGCCCAGCACCGTATCGGCGCGCGTGGGGCCGCCGCATTCGACCGCGAAGTACGCCGGGTGCGCATGCGCATCCAGGAAACGGTCGCCCGGCGCCACGGCCACCAGCGTGCCCAGCAGCCGGCCCACCCCGGCAAAGGCCGCCAGCGTGTGCAGCACCATGGGATGCCCCGCCACCAGGTGGTATTGCTTGGGCAACGCAGCGACGGGTGGTGCCGCCGCCTCGGACGCGGAAAAGACCCCCAGCGTGGACCCGGCAGACAGGCCCGGGGCCGGCACCATTGCCGCAGGCGGGGCCGCCACGGCGCGCGACCCCGTTCCCGCGCAGGGCACCAGCGCCCAGAAACGTCCGTGGGCGGACAAGGGAACGAGGGGTGTTGGCAACAGCACAGCAGTCATGGCCCGCCCATTCTAGAATCTCCGGTTGCCCACCCGTGCGGCCTGCGTGCGTTTTGTGCGCCAGGGGATGCCGTGGGCCCAGACGACACAGCGCGCATGGAACTGCCCAAACTCTCCCCCGGAAAACGCTTCACCCTGCCCCGCCCCGTGGGCAGCGCCGATTCGCTGCTGCTGGCCCGCCTGGCCGAGCGCGACAAGGCCGCCGGCCGCACCACCGCCATCGTCACGGCCGATGCCACCGATGCGCAGCGCCTCATCGAGGAAATGGCGTTCTTCGCGCCCACGCTGCGCTGCGCGCTCTTCCCGGACTGGGAGACGCTGCCCTACGACACCTTCTCGCCGCACCAGGACCTGATCAGCGAGCGGCTGGCCACCCTCTGGCGCATCAGCCAGAAGGACAAGGACACCGGGGCCGACGTGGTGCTGGTGCCCGCCACCACGGCGCTGTACCGCCTGGCGCCGCCGTCCTTCCTGGCCGGCTACACCTTCCATTTCAAGGTCAAGCAAAAGCTCGACGAGGCAAAGTTCAAGGCCCAGCTCACGCTGGCGGGCTACAGCCACGTCTCGCAGGTGGTGAGCCCGGGCGAGTACGCGGTGCGCGGCGGACTGATCGACCTGTTCCCCATGGGCTCGCTGGTGCCGTACCGGGTGGACCTGTTCGACGATGAGATCGACAGCATCCGCACCTTCGATCCCGACAGCCAGCGCAGCCTGTACCCCGTGCCCGAGGTGCGCCTCTTGCCCGGCCGCGAGTTCCCCATGGACGATGAGGCGCGCGCCAAGTTCCGCAGCCGCTGGCGCGAGATGCTCGAGGGCGACCCGACCAAGAGCCGCATCTACAAGGACATGGGCGCGGGCGTGGCCACGGCCGGCATCGAGTACTACCTGCCGCTGTTCTTCGATGAAACAGCGACGGTGTTCGACTACCTCGGGTCAGAAGCCACCGTGGTGCTGCACGGCGACCTGGAGCCCGCCTTCCAGCGCTTCTGGCAGGACACGAAAGACCGCTTCCGACTGGTGCAGGGCGATCCCGAGCGCCCGGTGCTGCCGCCCGAGGAGCTGTTCCTCTCGGCCGACCAGTTCTACACGCGCGCCAAGGAGCATGCGCAGCTGTCCATCCGCCCCGGCGTGGAGGACGTGGATGACAACCCGCACTTCCACAAGCTCGGCGACCTGTCGGTGGTGCGCGGGGCCGAGGACCCGCTGGCCCGCCTGCACGCCCACATCCGCAACACGCAACACCGCGTGCTGCTGCTGGCCGAAAGCGCCGGCCGGCGCGAGAGCCTGCTCGACTTTCTGCGCGCCAGCGGGGTGAACCCGCCGGCCTTCGACTCGCTGGCCGAGTTCCAGGGCACGGCCGACGAAAAGGTGGGCATTGCCACCGCAGGCCTCACGGTGGGCTTCAGCTGGGTCGAGGACGGCATCGACTTCGTCACCGAGACCGAGCTGTTTGCCGCCGGCCCCACCACGCGCCGGCGCAAGAAGCAGGAGCAGGTGAGCGACGTCGAGGCGCTGATCAAGGACCTGGCCGAGCTCAACGTAGGCGACCCCGTGGTACACAGCGCGCACGGCATCGGCCGCTACCGCGGCCTGGTCAACATGGACGTGGGCAACAAGAACCCCGACGGCACGCCCGCCATGCAGGAGTTCCTGCACCTGGAATACGCCGACAAGGCCGTGCTCTACGTGCCCGTGAGCCAATTGCAACTGATCAGCCGCTACACCGGCGTGAGCGCCGACGAGGCGCCGCTGCACAAGCTGGGCAGCGGCCAGTGGGAAAAGGCCAAGCGCAAGGCCGCCGAGCAGGTGCGCGACAGCGCGGCCGAGCTGCTCAACATCTACGCCCGCCGCGCCGCGCGCGAAGGCCATGCCTTCCGCTACAGCCCGCAGGACTACGAGACCTTCGCCAACGACTTCGGCTTCGAGGAGACGGCCGACCAGAACGCCGCCATCCACGCGGTGATCCAGGACATGATCAGCCCCCGCCCCATGGACCGCCTGGTCTGCGGCGACGTGGGCTTCGGCAAGACCGAGGTCGCCCTGCGCGCGGCCTTTGTGGCCGTCACGGGCGGCAAGCAGGTGGCCTTCCTCGCGCCCACCACGCTGCTGGCCGAGCAGCACTACCAGACGCTGGTGGACCGCTTCAGCAAGTGGCCGGTGAAGGTGGCCGAGGTGTCGCGCTTTCGCTCAGGCAAGGAGATCACCGCCGCCATCAAGGGCATCGGCGACGGCACGGTGGACATCGTGGTCGGCACGCACAAGCTGCTGTCTGAGTCCACCAAATTCCACAACCTGGGCCTGCTCATCATCGACGAGGAGCACCGCTTCGGCGTGCGCCACAAGGAGCAGATGAAGGCCCTGCGCGCCGAGGTGGACGTGCTGACGCTGACGGCCACACCCATCCCGCGCACGCTGGGCATGGCGCTCGAAGGCCTGCGCGACCTGTCGGTCATCGCCACCGCGCCGCAGCGGCGCCTGGCGATCAAGACCTTTGTGCGCAACGAGGGCACGGGTGTGATCCGCGAGGCGGTGCTGCGCGAATTGAAGCGGGGCGGGCAGGTGTACTTCCTGCACAACGAGGTGGAGACCATCGAGAACCGGCGCCAGAAGCTCGAAGAGATACTGCCCGAGGCACGCATCGCCGTGGCCCACGGCCAGATGCCCGAGCGCGAACTGGAGCGTGTGATGCGCGACTTCGTGGCCCAGCGCTACAACATCCTGCTGTGCTCGACCATCATCGAGACCGGCATCGACGTGCCCACGGCCAACACCATCATCATGAGCCGCGCCGACAAGTTCGGCCTGGCGCAGCTGCACCAGCTGCGCGGCCGCGTGGGCCGCAGCCACCACCAGGCGTACGCCTACCTCATGGTGCCCGACACCGAGGGCCTGACCAAGCACGCCGCGCAGCGCCTGGACGCCATCCAGCAGATGGAGGAACTGGGCAGCGGCTTCTACCTGGCCATGCACGACCTGGAGATCCGCGGCGCCGGCGAGGTGCTGGGCGAGAACCAGAGCGGCAACATGCTGGAGGTGGGCTTCCAGCTGTACAACGAGATGCTCAACGAAGCCGTCAAGGCGCTCAAGGCCGGCAAGGAGCCGGACCTGCTCAGCCCCCTGTCGGTCACCACCGACATCAACCTGCACGCCCCCGCCCTGCTGCCCGACGACTACTGCGGCGACGTGCACCTGCGCCTGTCGTTCTACAAGAAGCTGGCCACCGCCAAGAACCCCGACCAGATCGACGGCCTGCTCGAAGAGATCGTGGACCGCTTCGGCAAGCTGCCGCCGCAGGCCCAGACCCTGATCGACGTGCACCGCCTGCGCGTGCTGAGCCAGCCCTACGGCGTGGTGAAGGTCGATGCCGCCCCGGGCGTGATCCACATCACCTTCAAGCCCCAGCCGCCCATCGACCCGATGCGCATCATCGAGCTGATCCAGAAGAACAAGCACATCAAGCTGGCGGGCAACGAGAAGCTGCGCATCGAGCGCGAGCTCAAGGACCCGAAGGACCGCGCGCAGATGGTGCGGGACATCCTGCGCTCGCTGGGGCAGCCGGTGGTGGCCTAGCGCGTGCAGACATGATTCGAATAGGCCCCCAGCGCTTATCCATCAAGCGCCAGAAGCTATCAAAACAATAGTAATTTGGAAATGGAAGCCGTCCTGGCCCTGATCGCCCTGGTTGCCGCGCTGGCCGCCCGGCCCTGGCGGCTGCTGGCCAGCCGAAAGCCCCTGGCGCATGAGGCAGGGCACGGCACCCCCGCCCCGCTGTGGACGCCGCTGCTGGCCACGCTCGTCCTGCTGCCCTGGGTCTGGGCCCTGCCCACGCTGCACCAGATGCCGCTGCAACTGCAGTGGTCGGGCGCGTGCCTGGTGCTGCTCATGCTGGGTTGGCCGCTGGCCGTGCCGACGCTGCTGGCGGTGGGCGCCGTCGCTGCGTGGGTCTCGCCCGGCCTGGGCGGATGGGATGCGCTGGGCATCGCCGTGTGGCAGGGCGTGGTGCCCGCCACGCTGGCGCTGCTGCTGGGCGTGGCGCTGCGCCGCCTGGCGGGGGCCCGATCGCTCGCGGGCGTGCGCGCCTTCGTCTATGTGCTGGGCCGGGGGTTTCTGGGCACTGCGCTGTGCCTGTTCGTGGCGGGCACCCTGTCGCAATGGAGCGGCCACACGCTGCCCGGTGTGGGCGACCAGCTCTCGCTCGTGGCGCGCTGGCTGATGGCCTGGGGCGACGCGGTGGTCACCGGCATGCTGTGCGCGGTGTTCGTGGCGTTCAAGCCCGAATGGCTGGCCACCTGGTCGGACGATCTGTACCTGCATCAGAAAAAGGGCTGAAACGCTTTTTCATTCAGCGCAAGCAGCTATCAAAAAAAGAGCAAACAGGCGCTTCGAGGGGCCTCTTCCTGACGTGCAGGGAGGTCTGGTGCAGGAATTGCTTGAGAACGGAACACGCGGTATACCTGCGAAAAGGCGATGCCCACCCGCGCCCGCGGGGGCTCGCCTGGCGTGCTGTCCGTCCACCCTTGGGAGCTGTTCCATGCAATTTCGACGTCTTGCCCCGGCCCTGGCCTGTACCGTTCTTTCGCTGTATTGCGCAGCCTCTGCCTGGGCCCAGGGCACCTACCCCGACCGCCCCGTCAAGGTCATCGTGGCGCTTCCCGCGGGCGGCAGCGCCGACATGATCGCGCGCGTGGTCACGCAGAAGATGGCGGCCGAGCTGGGCCAGCCCTTCGTGGTGGACAACAAGGCCGGCGCATCCGGGCAGATCGGCACGCCGCTGGTCTCGCGCGCCGCGCCCGATGGCTACACGCTGATGGTCTCGCCGGCGTCCTTCCTCACCACCAACAAGAGCATCTTCAAGACCCTGCCCTACGACCCCGAAGCCGACTTCGTGCCCGTCACCAAGTTCGTGAACCAGCCCATGGTGCTGGTGGTCAAGGACAAGCAGAAATTCCCCACCGTGGCCGCCGTGCTGGCCGCCGCCAAGGCCGCGCCGGGCAAGCTGACCTACGCCTCGTCGGGCGACGGCAGCCCGCAGCACCTGGCGGGGCTGATGTTCACCACCCGCACCAAAACCGACCTGCTGCACGTGCCCTACAAGGGCGGCGCCCCGGCCATCAACGACGCCCTGGCCGGCACGGTGGACATGTTGTTCGCCGTGCTGCCCGAGGCGCTGCCGCACATCCAGTCGGGCAAGCTGCATGCGCTGGGCCTGATGGCTTCGCAGCGCACCGCCACCCTGCCGCAGACGCCCACCATGGCCGAAGCGGGCGCGCCGGAGATGAACCTCTCGGCCTGGGTGGGTCTGCTGGCACCGGCCAAGACGCCCCAGCCCGTCATCGACCGGCTGCAGCGCGCCGCGCACGCCGCCCTGGCCGACCCTGACACCAAGGCCAAGCTCGCCGCCAGCGGCATGGAAGTGGCGCCGGGCACCGGCCAGCAGCTCAAGGACGCGATCACGCAGGAGATCAAGGTCCATGCCGAGCTGGTGAAGGCGGCGGGGCTGGTCCCGCAGTAGGCCGCCGCCCTGGCGGACCTCCCGCCCCGAAAGGCCTGCACCATCCCCGAAGAATCGCCCCACACCCATGGATCTGGCACTCTGCGGACCTGCCGGGCTTCGGCAACCCCGTCAGCGCGGCGGTACGGTCAGGGCTCGCGCAGCAACCGGGCATAGCGCCACAGCCCCCAGGCCACGCCCACGGCCAGGCCGATGGCCACGCTCCAGCCCACCGGGACACCGACTGCGAAGGCCAGCAGCAGCATCAGGCCCGCACTCACCAGCGAGATCAGCACCAGCGTCACGAAGTCGAAGTGCGCCACCGCCAGCGTGTCCTCGGCCACGCTGCGCTCCCGGCTTCCGCGCCTGTCGCGCTGGGACCGGAACAGCAGCACATCGACCACGAACTCGAAAAAGCCAACAACAATATCGACCAGGAAACTGAACATCGGAATGCTCCGTGCTTGCAGGGGCTGCCATCGTAGCGCCGGGCATCGCCGGCAAAGGCCCCACTCCGGGCCGGTGAATCAAGGCGCCAGCGCCACACCGGGTGAGCGTGGCGGGGCAACGGCATCCGCCCGCTGCTTCGGCGAGAATCAGCACCCCGACGATCTTCCCACCCCCTTGCGTGCCTTCTGCCTGCCCGTGGCCTCCATCCCCATGAAGGGCTTCATCCTCACGCGCCACTGGCGGGACACACCGGCGGGCACCGAGATCGAGTACTGGCTGGCGACGGATGCCGGGCCGCTGAAGGTGCTGCTGACCGGCCAGACCTCGGTGGCCTTCGTCGAGGCGCGGCACCAGGGCACGGTGGACGCGCAGCTCCTGGCCCTGCCGGGTGTGGAACTGCGCGGGCTTGAGCTCAGGAGCTTTCAGCAAGAGCCCGTGATCGGGGTCTACGCCAGGCACTATCGCCAGCTGGGGCGCCTGGCGCGCTCGCTGCAGCAGCTGGGCATCTCCCTGCTCGAAGCCGATGTGCGCCCGCACGAGCGCTACCTGATGGAACGCTTCATCACCGCCGGTGTGCAAGTGGAAGGCGGGCGCACCGAGAACGGCGCCCGCGTGGACTGCAGGCTGGCGCCCGCGCCCGGCTACCGGCCCACGCTGAAGGTCGTGTCGCTGGACATCGAGACCAGCCAGCACCAGGCGCTGTACTCCATCGCGCTCGACGGCATGGCCGAGCGCGTGGTGTACATGCTGAGCGAGCCGCCCTCCGCATCCACGGAGCAACCGGGCTTTGCGCTCATCTACTGCCCCACCCGCCAAGCGATGATCGAGCAGCTCAACGACTGGTTCGAGCGCAACGACCCGGACGTGGTCATCGGCTGGAACGTGATCCAGTTCGACCTGCATGTGCTGCAAAAGACCGCCGACGAGTGCGCCACGCCGCTGCTGCCGGGCCGCGAGCGCCGGCCCATTGCCTGGCGCACGCACCCGGGCAAGCAGGGCTACCTCTTCGCGCCCATGCCCGGGCGGGTGGTCATCGACGGCATCGAGGCGCTGCGTGCGGCCGTGTGGAGCTTTGCGTCGTTCAGCCTCGAAAACGTCTCGCAGCAGCTGCTGGGCGAGGGCAAGGAGATCGGGGACGAGTACGACAAGATGGCCGAGATCGAGCGGCGCTACCAGCACGACAAGCCCGCGCTGGCCACCTACAACATCCGCGACTGCGAGCTGGTGCTGCGCATCTTCGAGAAGGCCCGGCTGCTGCAGTTCGTGATGGAGCGGGCCCACACCACCGGCCTGCAGATGGACCACTTCGGCGGCTCCATCGCCGCGTTCAGCCACCACTACCTGCCACGCATGCACCGCCTGGGGTACGTGGCCCCGAATGTGGGCGAGATCCAGGGCAAGTCCTCGCCCGGCGGCTACGTGATGGACTCCCGGCCCGGCTTCTACGACTCCGTGGTGGTGCTGGACTACAAGAGCCTGTACCCCTCGATCATCCGCACCTTCCTCGTCGACCCGGTGGGGTATGTGGAGGGCCTGCACGCCAGCGATGCGGCGCCGCTGATCCGGGGCCCGCTGGGCACGCGCTTCTCGCGCGACAGGCACTGCCTGCCGGAGATCGTCACCACCCTCTGGCACGCGCGCGACGAGGCCAAGCGCGCGAAGAACGAGCCCCTGTCCCAGGCGCTGAAGCTGGTGATGAACTCGTTCGCCGGCGTGCTCGGTGCGTCGGAATGCCGCTTCTTCAACCCGCAGGTGATCTCGGCGATCACCCTGCGCGGCCATGCGATGGTGAAAGCCACCCGCGACTTCGTGGAGCAGCGCGGCTACGAGGCCATCTACGGCGATACCGACTCCATCTTCATCTGGCTCAGGCGCACCCACACCAACGCCGAGGCGCACGCCGTGGCCGCGGGGTTGGTCAAGGACATCAACGCCTGGTGGACGCGCACCCTGCGCGAAGAGCAGGGTCTTGAGAACTACCTCGAGATCGAGTTCGACACGCACTACAGGAAGTTCTTCATGCCCACCATCCGCGGATCGGACGTGGGCAGCAAGAAGCGCTACGCCGGCCTGAGCGTGGACGTGCAGGGCAAGGAGGAGATGGTCTACCGCGGCCTGGAAATGGCCCGCAGCGACTGGACGCCCCTGGCCCGGCAGTTCCAGGAGGGCCTGCTCTCGCGCGTGTTCCAGGGCGCGCCCTACCGCGAGTTCGTGGCCGACTACGCGCAGGCCACCCTGGCCGGCGACAAGGACGACCTGCTCGTCTACCGCAAGCGCCTGCGCCACCGCCTGGACGCCTACGTCGCCAACGTGCCCCCGCAGGTGCGTGCGGCGCGCATGGCCGACGAGTACAACGCCCGCAGGGACCGGCCCCAGCAGTACCAGAGCGGTGGCTGGATCCGCTACGTCATGACCCGCAACGGGCCTGAGCCGCTGGAGGCGCGCCGTTCCCCCATCGACTACGGGCACTACCTCACCAAGCAGATCCAGCCGATCGCGGACGCCATCCTGCAGCCGCTGGGCGAGAGTTTCTCCCACCTGACCTCGGCCCAGCAGGACCTGTTCTAGCGCCGGCCACCTGGCTCGGCAAGGCGGGCCCAGGGCAAGGCACAAACCGCCGGGCGCACCGCGGCTACCGGCGCGGTGCGGTTGCGGTGCAGGTGAAGACGCTCATCTCAGGCCCGCTTCCACGCCGCATGGAAGCCGAACGGCACCACCTGCGGCAGGTGCAGCGTGGCCAGGCAGTGCATGCTGGCCGGGTCGACCACGCCGATCACCGTGCCGGTGTCGTCCTCGGCCAGCGTGGGCACCAGCAGCACGCCGTCGTCCTCGGCGCTGGAGCCGGGGCGGTCCACGAACAGGGGCTCCATCTGCACGGCGGCCTCGCGCTGCCAGGTGCCGGCGATGCGGCCGCCGTCCAGGTCCAGCTTCACGGTGCGATCGAACATGGGCGCCTTGCCTTCGGGGTCGAAGCCCGCGAACCAGGCGTGGCGGGACTGCTTCCGGCCCCAGTAGGCGCCATGCACGGCGGGCAGCTCCACGCTGGCGCCTTCCACCAGCGTCCGGGGCTGCGCATCGCTGCGGCCGGGCTCCAGCCGGTAGCGCTGCACGCGGTGCTGCACGCCCACCGGCACCCCGGCGCGCAGGCGCTCCAGACGCAGGGCGCTGAAGATCTCGGGGCCATCGGTGGTGCACAGGTCCAGCACCAGCACGGGTGCGCCACGGCCGTCGGGGCTGGGCTCGTCCCAGGCCTGCACGGCATGAAAACCGGTCATCGCCGGAACGACCCAGCTGCGCACGCTGCCGTCGATGAGCGAGATGGCGTCGATGCGCGAGCCCAGGGGCTGGTTCCACGCAAAGCTGTCGATGAAACCCCTGCCCGACAGCGCCAGCTTGATCGCGTTGAGCCGCATGGCCGGCTGCCACACGATGGCATGGGTGGGCGTCATCGCAAACGCATGCAGGTAGCCGGCCTGGCGCACGGACCAGCGCGCCAGCACCTCGCGCCGCCGACTGCCCTGGACGATCTTGAACAGCTTGTAGGTGCACTGGGGGCCCACCTCCAGCCCCACGTTCCAGTAGGCGCCCTGCGCGTCCGTCATGCCATGGGCCGACATCACGTGGATCACCTCGGCATCGTCGTACACGATGCGCCCCGTGGTGGCCAGCGTGTCGGGATCGAAGCTGGTGAGCAGCGGCGTCTCGGTCTGCGCCACCCATTGCGAGCCGATGCGCGCCATCACCACCGCCCCGTTGTCCGTCACCTTGGGGTGGCGCAAGCGCGTGAAGAAGCCCGCCGGGTCCGGCGTGCCAAAGGCCGCACGCGCCGGCTTGCGCGCCGCCAGGCTTTCGCGCAGGTCGTCGGTCTGCAGGTAGCGGCTGCGGTAGGTGGCACTGGCCCCGCCCATGTCCCCCGGGGCCAGCCGCACCCGATGCAGCATGGCCAGGCCATCGAACCAGTGTTCGTAGCTGCCGTGCGGCAGGTCCCACAGCGCCGGGCCGTTGAGCAGCAGGCTGCCGCCGATGAGCCATGGGGGAATCTGGCCGCGGATCTCGACCGGGGCGTCGGACATTTCGCGGGCGATGGATTGGAGGCCGCGCAGGCGGCCCAGGGGGCTGGATGGCGCTGGTGCTGCGGACTGGGCGAGGGTCATGGGCTTCTGGTCAAAATGGCTGTTCAGGCGTCTTGGCACGGGTGTGCGTCCATCATGTCCCAAACCGGGCCAAGGCTGCAGTGGAAATTTACCCAGGGAACTCGCACATGCCGCCCCTACCCGGCAGCCCGCCCCCGCACCTGCCCCCTGACCCCCCAGTTGTTCTCCAGCCCCACGTTCACCGCCTTCCCGCCATCCTCGAATTTCAGCATGATGACGGTGACCTCCCCATCGACCACCGAGCGCGAGATGAGCTGGAAGCTCTGCGCATCGAGCCAGTGGCCCTTGATGGCGATGACCCTGTCGGGGCCCTGCGGGGCGGTGCGGTACAGGCCGTCCAGGCCCAGGGGGCCGGCCACGGGCTCGCGCGGCAGCTCCGGACGGCCGGGATCGAACGTGACTTCATAGCGCGGATTGGCGGGGGTCAGGTCCAGCACCAGGCGCTGGATGCCCAGGGGGTTGCGCTCCAGCACCCAGGCCTTGCGCGAGACGGTGGCGGCCAGCTCGGGGGTGATGGCCGGGCTGGCGCTGGGCTTTTCCACCCCGGCGTCGCGGATGCGCGCGGCCAGCTGCTCCTGCGCGGCGCTGTCGGCGGGCAGCGGCTCGTGCGAGCGGGCCGCCGCAATGATCTGGTCAAGGAACGGAGGCAGCGGGTAGTTGCGCCGGCCCGTGACCGCCACGACCACGTCCAGGTCGGGCAGCACCACGATGAGCTGGCGGTTGAAGCCGGCCGTGAAGTAGGCGCGCCTGGACGGGATGCTCCACCAGCCGTTGGCGTACCTGAAGGCAGGCGCGGCGCTGCCGAAACCCATGTCCACCACCGGATTGAAGACCTGCTCCACCCAGGCGGCGGGCAGCAGCTGGCGGCCGTTCCACTGGCCCCGGCGCAGGTAGAGGTACCCGATGCGCGCCATGTCGCGCGGGTGCAGGTACAGGCCCCAGCCGCCCACCTCGATGCCCTGCGGGTCCTTGCGCCAACGCACGTCGGTGATGCCCAGGGGGCCGAACAGGCGCTTTTGCGCATAGGCCAGGGTGCTGCCGCCGGTCTTGTGTGCGAGGATGGCCGAGAGCAGGTGGGTGTTGCCGCTGTTGTAGTTGAAGCCCGCGCCGGGCGCCTGGGCCATGGGCCGGTCGAGCACGAAGCCCTGCCAGTCGCGCGCGCGGGCCAGCTGCAGCATGGTCTCGGGCACGGCGTCGCTCAGCGGCTCGATCCAGTGCAGGCCCGAGGTCATGTCCAGCAGGTGGCCCAGGGTCATGGCCTTCTTGGCGGCATCGGCGCTGGCGACCTGGCGGCCTTCGAAGAAGTCGAGCACGGGCACGTCGCGCGAGGCGATCAGCCCGTCCTGGATGGCCATGCCGGTGAGCGTGGCGACGATGCCCTTGGTGGTGGAGTTGACGGCGTGCTGGAGCCCCTCGCGGTAGGGGGCGTAGAAGGCTTCGGCCACGAGGGTGCCGTGGCGCGTGACGAGCAGGCTGTCCATGCCCTGCGCGGCGCCGTAGCCGATGAGCCTGGCCAGCGCCGCGGAATCCATGCCCTGGGCCTCGGGCGTGCTTTCGGCCCAGTCGTCGCCCGGCCATGGGGCCACGGCGGGGGCGGCCTGTGGTGCGGGCGCCGCGGCATCTTGCGCGGCCGCCACCGCGAAGGGTGCGGCGGCACCGGCCAGCAGCACGGCCGTGGCCTGCCTGCGGTTGATCGGTGCGGCGCCGGCCTGCCCAGCCGCCCTGCGTCCCCTGTGCATCGCCATCGCCTGCCTCCCTCCGTTGCATGTTGTGCGGGAATCATATGCGCCCGGCCGTGCGCGCTCCGGCCCGCTGTGCGGGGAGCGTTGCCGTTTTTCCACGCCGGCATCGCCAGCAGGCGCCGGGCCGATGCGGCCCTGCCCGCCTCCGCCCGAGCCCCGGGGCACGGGCGATACCATTGCGGGTTCCGATCTCCGCATTTGCCAAGAGCGCCCCGCCATGAAAAACGCCACCGAATTCGCCCCCGGCCTTGTTGTCCAGGGCATCGAACCCCCGCTGTCCCTGTCCGCCTACAAACTCATCGCGTTCGACATGGACTCCACCCTCATCAACATCGAGTGTGTGGACGAGATCGCCGATGCCGCCGGCCGCAAGGCCGAGGTGGCCGCCATCACCGAAGCCGCCATGCAGGGCATCATCACCGACTACAAGGAAAGCCTGCGCCAGCGCGTGGCCCTGCTCAAAGGCGTGACGGTGCAGCACATGGAGCAGGTGTTCAGCGAGCGCCTGCGCTTCAACCCCGGCGCCCAGGAGCTGATCACCGCCGCCAAGGCCGCGGGCCTGACCACGCTGCTGGTCTCGGGCGGCTTCACCTTCTTTGCCGACCGTGTGAAGGCCGGGCTGGGCATCGACTTCGCCCGCTCCAACATGCTGGAGGTGGACAACGGCCAGCTCACCGGCCGCATGGTGGACCAGGCCTGGGGCGACATCTGCGACGGCGCGGAAAAGCGCCGCACGCTGCTGGAAGTGGCCTCGCTCATGGGCATTGCGCCATCCCAGGCCATCGCCGTGGGCGACGGCGCCAACGACCTGCCCATGATGGATGCCGCGGGCCTGTCGGTGGCCTACCACGCCAAGCCCGCCGTGCGCGCGCAGGCCAAGGTGGCCATCAACCAGGGCGGGCTGGACCGCCTGCTGGAAGTGCTGCGCTGATCCACAGTCCTTCGCCCGCGCATCGCCCCGCCATGCTCCGGTCCTTCTCCGCCCGCGCATGGTTCTCACTGCGCACTGGCTGGAAGCAGCACCTGGCCACCCTCGCGCTGGCGTGGATCGCCGTCGTGGCGGTGGACACCTGGCGCACGCGCGATCTGCCCCGGGGGCCCGCGCCCGATGCACTGCTGGTGATGGCGTCCACCCCCACCGGCGCCACCACCACCCCGCCCGCCGGCACCACCCTGGCGCAATGGCGCGCGCAGCACCCCGGCCAGGCCGTGGCCGTGCATTTCTGGGCCGAATGGTGTGCGGTCTGCAAGCTGGAAGAGCCCGGCATCGCCAGCCTGTCCACCGACTGGCCCCTGCTGGGCGTGGCCATGCAATCGGGCAATGCCGAGCGGGTCGCGCAGGTGCAGCGCCAGCGCGGCATGGCCTGGCCCACGGCGGTGGACCCGCAGGGCACGCTCTCGCGCAGCTGGGGCGTGCGCGCCGTGCCCGCGCTGGTGGTCATCGACGCCCAGGGCCAGGTGCGGTTCGCCACCTCGGGCTATACGCCGCAATGGGCGATGCGCCTGCGCCTGTGGTGGGCGCAGACCATGCCGCAGTGGAATGCCATGCTCCCGAAATAATAGCTACCAGCGCTTGAAGAATAAGCGCTAGCGGCCATTTTCATTCATATCCCTGGTGTGGCGAGCCCCTTGCCGCACCGGTCCGTCTGGCGCAGATCTTCAAGACCTGCCGCCCCTGCCTTTGCACACTGGCCTCCATACCACCACCGGAGGCCCGCATGCACATCACCCTGAACCAGCAACACCAGCCCGTGCCGCCCGGCTGGGAGGACGAACCCCTACTCTGGCTGCTGCGCGAGCCGCTGGGCCTGGTCGGCACCCGCTTTGGCTGCGGCGTGGGCCAATGTGGCGCCTGCACGGTGCTCATTGACGGGGTAGCTCAGCGCGCCTGCCTGCACACCGCACGCGGGCTGCAGGGGCGCGCCGTCACCACCGTCGAAGGGCTGGCTGCGGGCGACGGCACGCTGCACCCCGTGCAACAGGCCTGGCTGGACCTGCGCGTGCCCCAGTGCGGCTACTGCCAGAGCGGCCAGATCATGGGCGCGGTGGCGCTGCTGCGCGCCACGCCCCGGCCCACCGATGCGCAGATCGACGCCGCCATGTCGGCCCACCTGTGCCGCTGCGGCACCCAGCACCGGGTACGGGCGGCCATCCACCAAGCCGCCCAGGGCACCGCGCCATGAAGCGCCGCCAGTTTCTGGCCACCGCTGGCGCCGGGGCGCTCACGGTCACGCTGGCGGGCTGCTCGCTGGTGCCGGTGATCCCCCAGCGCCCCACCTCCACCGCCGATGACGCCCTGGGCTGGATACGCCACGAAGGCGGCCGCTACACGCTGTGGCTGCCCAGCACCGAGATGGGCCAGCAGATCAGTGTCGCGCTGCAGGGCCTGGCGGCCCAGGAGCTGGGCGTGCCGCCCGCGCAGGTGCACCTGCGGCTGCCTGCCACCACCGACATCGCCCGCATGCGCGCCACCGTGGGCAGCGCCAGCGTGCAGGACTTCGCCCTGCCGCTGGCACGCGCCTGCGCCACCCTGCGCGAGGCGCTGGCCCAGGGGCGGACCACGGGCACGCTCGGCGCGCGCGACATCCCTGCCAGCGCCCTGCGCAGCCTGCAGCCGCGCGCAGGCGGCCGGCCGGCCGCCGCACCGGCCCCCGGCCAGCTGCACGCCATCGTCACGGGCCAGCCCCTGTTCGCGGGCGACACGCGCCTGCCCGGGCTGCTGTACGGACGCGTGCTGCGCGCACCGGCGTCGGCCGAGCTGACCTCGCACCCCCGGTCCTTCGACGAGGCCGCCGCGCGCGCCGACCCCGCCTGCGTGGCCGTGCTGCAAAGCCCCCGCCTGCGGCAGATGGGCAGCCGGGGCCTGGGCATCGTGGCGCGCACGCCCGCCGCGCTCGACCGCATCGAGGCCACGCTGGCCGTGCAGTGGGAGGTGGATGGCGCCTTCGGGCAGCCGGCCATCGACGAGCGCATCGACATCGACCAGCACCTGCGCCGTGGCCGCCTGCAGCATGCCGTGCGCCAGGACGACGTGCCCGGGGACACCCTGTGGACGCTGGACCTGCGCATGGACATCCCGCTGGCCGCCCACGCTCCCATCGAGCCCCGCAGCGCCACCGCGCAGTGGATGCCGCAGGAAGGCGAAGGCCCCGCGCTGCGCGTCTGGGCCGGGACGCAGGACATGTTCTACATCCGCGACGTGCTCGCCCGCCAGCTCGGCCTGGAGGCGGGGCGCATC
This sequence comes from Acidovorax sp. GW821-FHT10E04, assembly GCF_059415185.1. Classification (NCBI taxonomy): domain Bacteria; kingdom Pseudomonadati; phylum Pseudomonadota; class Betaproteobacteria; order Burkholderiales; family Comamonadaceae; genus Acidovorax; species Acidovorax sp. GW821-FHT10E04. The sequence goes on along the minus strand of NZ_JBWKMT010000002.1, from coordinate 474,695 downwards.
GCGGTGCAGGCCTGCCGCGTGGGTGGCGGCTTTGGCGGGCGCACGCTGTGCACGGTGGAGCTGGAAGCCGCCGTGCTCGCCCAGGCGGCGGGCGCGCCGGTCAAGGTGCAATGGAGCCGCGCGCAGGAATTTGCCCAGGGCTTCCAGCGCCCGCCGTCGAGCCACCGCATCCGCGCCCGCGTGCACCAGGGGCGCCTGACCCACTGGTGGCATGCCTTCGCCAGCAGCCACATCCTGTTCACGCCCGCCGCCATGCCGGTGTGGATGCAACGCCTGGCCGACCTGGCGGGCGACAGCGGCGTGGCGCGCGGCGCGCAGTTGCCGTATGGCGTGCCCCGGCAGCGCATCGAATTCACCGCCGCCCGGCTGCCCGTGCACACGGGCCCCTGGCGCGGCCTGGGCGCGGGGCCCAACACCCTGGCCGTGGAAAGCGCCATGGACGAATGCGCGCGCCTCGCGGGGGCCGACCCGCTGGACTGGCGCCTGCGCCACACCTCGGACACGCGCCTTGGCGCCGTGCTGGCGCAAGCCGCCAGCCACGCGCGCTGGGGCGAACGCCCCCGCAGCGACGCCACCACGCTGCGCGGCCGCGGCATCGCGGGCGGTATCTACAAGGGCTTGAGCTACGCCGCCGCCGTGGCCGATGTGGAGGTGCACCGGGGCACGGGCGAGGTGCGCGTGACCGCGATCTGGTGCGCCCACGACTGCGGCCTCGTCCTGCAGCCCGATGGCGTGCGCGCCCAGACCGAGGGCAACCTCGTCTGGTGCCTGGGCATGGTGCTGCTGGAGCAAGTCCCCGTGGCGCGTTCGGGCGTGGCGGCGGCCACCTTCGCCGACTATCCGCTGCCGCGCATGGGCGACGTGCCGCCGCTGCACGTGCACCTGGTGGACAGCCGCGAGCCCCCGACGGGCGCCGGCGAGACCGCCATGGTCGCGGGGGCGGGGGCCATCGCCAACGCGCTGCGCGACGCCACCGGCGTGCGATTCACCCGCCTGCCCGTGCGCCGCGCGGACGTGCAACACGCGCTGGCCCCGCGCTAGGCCGCGCGGGCACAATCCGGCCCCATGCAAGACTTCGCCAGCGCCGCCATGGTCCGCCTGCTGGTGCGCGCCATGCACGCGCACGGCCTGGCGCCGCCGCCCGCGCCCCATGGCCTGCACGGCGGTCCCCAGGGCAGCCGCGTGCCCCTGGCCTGCAAGCGCGCGGTGGTGGAAGCCATCCTGCGGCAGGGCGGGCCCGCGATGCTGCTGCGGCTGGCCCAGCGGGTGGACCTGCTGCAAGGCGACCCCGTGCACCGGGCCCTGATGGGCGCCGCCGACATGGCCGCCCTGCTCGCCCGCTGGCAGCGCCTGGAGCGCTACGTCCACTCCCGCCATCAGGTCAGCGTGCAGGCCCTGGGCCCAGGGCGCCTGCAGCTGCGCCACCACGCACGCGCTGGCGTGGCCCAGCCGCCCCTGCCCACCGAAAGCCTCGCCGTGCTGGGTGTGCTGCTGGGCGCCGGAAAGGCCCTGGGCGTGCGCGCACTGGGGGTGGAGATGGCGGCGTCCCGCCTGCGATGGGATGCCGATGACCGGCAGGGAGGGGGACTGGCCGGGGACCTGGACGGACGGCTCGCGCAACTCATGGCGCACGGCAGGGTGGACCAGTGGGTGCTGCACTGGCAAGCCAGCGGCGCACGCGCCCCCGAGGCGCCGCCGCCGAGTGCCGCCACCGGCCTGTGCGATCCCCTGCCCTGGCCGCCCCTCGCGCATGCGCTTGCACGCCATGTGCTGCAAGACCCCGCCGCCCCGCACACCGTGGATGCGCTGGCGCGCCAGGCGGGGCTCGCGCGCCGCAGCCTGCAAAGGGCCTTGTCAGGCACCGGCCTGAGCTGCCGCAGCATCGTGGCGGAGGCCCGGGCCCGCGCCGCCGCGCAGTGGCTGCTGCAGGAGCGCCACGGCCTGGCGGAGATCGGTTTTGCCTGCGGCTTCGCGGACCAGCCGCATTTCACGCGCGAATTCGCGCGCCATGTGGGCCTGACCCCCGCCCGCTACCGGCAGGCGTTCGGGGAGCCGGGGTAACCCACCTCGATGACTATGTTTTTAATAGCACCTTGCGCTTGACAGTAAAGCGCCACAGCCCTTTTTCGTTCAGAATTCAATCCCCATCCGGCGCGGCCCGCCGCGCGGCCCCGTTGCGCGGCACAGCCACGGTGGGCAGGGCGCCGAAGCCCAGGGCGGCGGCCTGTGGCGCCATCAGATCCTCCAGCGTCACGCCATCGAGCACCGCCAGGTAGGCCTGCATGGCCTGCCACAGCACGCCCTTGAGGCGGCAATGGCTGCTCAGGCGGCACTGGTTGGTGGCGGGGTCGAAACACTCCACCAGATTGAAATCCGTCTCGGTGGCCCGCACCACCGCGCCAATGTTGATGGTGCCCGCAGGCCGCATCAGCCGCATGCCGCCTCCCCGGCCGCGCGTCGTCTCCAGCAACCCCTGGGCGGACAGCTGCTGCACGATCTTCATCAGGTGGCTGCGCGAGATGCCGTAGCCCTGCGCCACCTCGGTGATGGTCACCGGCTGCTGGCGGCCTTCGGTGGCAGCGCAGTACATGAGCACCCGCAGCGTGTAGTCGGTCCATTGGGTCAGGCGCATGGGATTTGCCCCAGGTCAATTAAAAGATGCATCTACCGAGAATTTTATGGGATAAAATATTCACATAAAATGAATCTTTAAAGGATCGCCATGAACGCCCGCGTTGATCACCTGCAAACCGCCCACCCCGCACACGCGCCCCTCGGCGCGGATCAGCAGATCGGCCAGATTGCCGTGCAACTGCCCGGCGCCACGGCGGTGTTCCGGCGGCTCAAGCTCGACTTCTGCTGCGGCGGGCAGGTCAGCCTGGCCCATGCCGCCGCCGAGAAGGGGCTGGACGCCCATGCCGTCCTGGCGGAACTGGCGGCCCTGCAGCGCAGCGACGCCTTGCCCGAAGCCGCCTCGCCCGGCGCGCTCATCGACCACATCCTGGCGCGCTACCATGAGGTGCACCGCGCCCAGTTGCCCGAACTGATCCGCATGGCCCGCCGCGTGGAAGCCGTGCACCGCGACAACCCCATGGTGCCTGCCGGGCTGGCCGACCTGCTGGAAGACATGCACGGTGAACTGCTTTCGCACATGGCCAAGGAAGAACAGGTGCTGTTTCCGATGCTCAAGGCCGGGGGCAACCCCTTCGTGGGCCAGCCCATCGGCATGATGCGTGCCGAGCACGTGGACCATGGCGCCGCGCTGGACAAGCTCAACGCCCTGACCAACGACGCCACGCCGCCCCAGGGCGCCTGCAACACCTGGCGCGCCCTGTATGCGGGCATCGCCCAGCTGGGTGACGACCTCATCAACCACATCCACCTCGAAAACAACGTGCTGTTTCCGCCGTTCGAGGCAGGTGCGGCGGCCCCCTCGCAGGGTTGCGGTTCGTCGGGCTGCGGGTGCAGCTGAGCGGGAGCCGCACGTCCATGAGCGATCCGGCGGCCACGCCCCCCGGGAAGGCCTCGGCACCCAGCGTGCAGAGCATCACGCAACTGGTGCATGGCTTTTACGCCGATGTGCGGGCCGACCCGCTCCTGGGGCCCGTTTTCGACAAGGCACTGCACGGCCAGTGGGAGAACCACCTGCAGCGGCTTGTCGATTTCTGGAGCACGGTGGCGCTGGGCACGCGCAGCTTCCGCGGCGATGTCTTCGGCAAGCACATGGCGCTGGACGGCGTCACGCCAGCCCACTTCGCCGCCTGGGTGAGGCTGTGGCAGCACCACACGGAGCGCCTGTTCACGCCCGAGGTGGCGGACAGCCTGCAGGTGGCGGCGCATGGCATCGCGCGCAACCTGTTCCGGGGCTATTTCGGCAGCGACCCGGCCTTTGTGCCGCCGCGCGAAGACGACGGGCACGGCCCACGGCGGGCCGGCGGCTGACCCCGCGCGCGGGGCGATGGTCGGTGTTGCGGGTGCCCCGCGAACCCGGCCTTACTTGCCCTTGGTACCGGGCGTAAAGAACAGGGCCACGCCCACCGCGATCAGCGCGACCGGCCACCATACCCGCAGCAACTCGCGCAGGCTGATGCTGATCAGCCCCAGATTGGTCAGCAGAAAAAACACGCCCAGCACGACCAGGACGATCGCCGCAATATTGCCCTTCATGTGCATTCCCTCGGAGTGGTGAGTTGGTATCGAAGGCGATTATGGCGGCACGCAGACTCCCCAGGAGTCCCGCAGGCTCAATGCCGTGAAGCTGGCCGCCGCCGTGCCACTGGTGGCTCCCTGTGTCCGCCAGCCGGTTGTTTTGATCTCTATGCGCCAGCCCGGCGATACCCTCCCACCGGAGGCGCCAATGGCATTCCCCCAAGCCCATAGAACGGGTGGGAGTTCATACTGAGGCTCTCAGAAAAATCAGGAGAACAACATGACCCAGAACACAGACATCGTCCTTGCACGAGGGCTCTATCGAGCCAGCGAACTCGCCTCGAAACAAGTGATAGAAGCCCAGAGCCTGGCGAAAGATCTGTTCCCCGGAGCCGACCACTCGCGCGCCGATATTCTCGCTATCGCGCAACTCATTGCGATCAACTACGCCAGCTTGCACAGCAGCACAGGCCAGCACAAGGGCTGAGGGGCGCACAGAACCACTTCCGGGGTGAGGCCTGTGGCCGGTGCAAGGACCGGCACGGGCTCGGCAGGTCTTCGCATGCCCTCGCCAATTCCTGGGCCCATGCTGATCGCGCAGCAGGCAGGCAGGCGTGCGCCCCGCGCGACCAGCGATCAAGTGTTCAGTTCGCGCGCCCCACGCAACGGTTTGAGCAGGTCCGACAAACCGTTGTGGTCGATCTCGTGCATCAGCGCCAGCAGCTGCCCCAGCTCGCCTTTGGGGAAACCCTCGCGCGCGAACCAGTTCAGGTAGTTGCCCGGCAGATCGGCCAGCACCGTTCCCTTGTACTTGCCATAGGGCATCTCCAGGGTGACCAGGCGCTGCAGTTTTTCGGGATCCATCGTGGTGCGGTGCCTTCTTTTCGTTTCAGGGGGCCTCAGCCTCCCGCGCGCTTGACCTTGTGGCCCAGCTTCTGGAGGGCGACCATCACGCGCTCCACATGGTCACCCTGCACTTCGATCACACCGTCCTTCACCGTCCCGCCGCTGCCGCAGGCGGCCTTGAGCTGCTTGCCCAGCTGCTCCAGCGCGGCACCGTCCACGAGCACGCCCTTGACCAGCGTCACGGCCTTGCCGCCGCGCCCCTTGGTTTCGCGCGACACGCGCACGATGCCGTCCCCCGTGGGCAAGGGTTTGTTCTGCTGGCAGGTGCACTGCGCCACGGGCTGGCGGCAGCCCGGGCACATGCGGCCGGAGTCGGTGGAATACACCAGGCCGCCCAGGTCGGCAAACGACTTCATGGCTTTTTACCTTCCACCTCTTGCTGCAGCATGTGGAAGTTGAGCAACCGCGTGGCCAGCAGCGTCTCGGTCAGGAAACACACCAGCGCCAGCAAGAACGACGCGACTCCCGCCAGGAAGCCCGCCACCGCCAGCCGGTTGGACTGAAAGTTGGTGGTCTCGCCCAGGAACAGCAGGATGATGGTGGTGCCGATCAGGAACGCGCAGAACGTGAGCAGCCCGATGCACCCGTTGGCCAGCCGCCCGCGCAGCCGCAGATCTGCCAGCTCGCTGTAGGCGCGGGCCAGAAACTCGGGCTCGGTGTTGGCACGGGCGCGGTCTTCCACCACGCGGGCCCGGTCGATGATGCGGGCCAGCCGGCCCGCGACGGCGCCGATCATGCCGGACACGGCCGTGAGCAAAAACACGGGCGCCACCGCCAGCTGGATGCCGTGGGTGATGGCGGAGGAATCAAGGGTAAGGGCCATGGTGCGGGGAAAGACAAGGGAAAAACCGGCGAACCGCCGGTGCCTGATTATCAGGGCGGTGGCCGCCCACGGGGCCCGCCGCAAGGCCCGGCACGCCAGCGCGCCGAGGCGGCGCACGGGCCCCGAGGGCAACTGCGGCGACAATCCCCCATCTTTCCCCGTTCGCGCTGTCGTGCGTCCGCTTTCAACGCCGCTCCAGCGCTGCCTCCATGCCCTTTGCCTCCCTCGGTCTGTCCCCTGCCCTTGTCCACGCTGCCGAAAAGGCGGGTTTCGTGGCGCCCACGCCCATCCAGGCGGGCGCCATTCCAGCCGCCCTGCAAGGCGCTGACCTGCTGGGCGCCGCGCAGACGGGTTCGGGCAAGACGGCCGCTTTCGCCCTGCCCCTGCTGCAGCAGCTGCAACTGGGCGCCACCGGCGGCCCGCGCAGGGTGCGCGCCCTGGTGCTGGTGCCCACGCGCGAGCTGGCCGCCCAGGTGGGCGAGGTGCTGCGCAGCCTGGCCCAGCACCTGCAGCAGCCGCTGAAGATCGCCATCGTGTTCGGCGGCGTGTCGATCAACCCGCAGATGCTGGGGCTGCGCGGCGGCGCCGACATCGTGGTGGCCACGCCGGGCCGCCTGCTGGACCTGGTGGAGCACAACGCGCTGCGGCTGTCCGCCGTGGCGCACCTGGTGCTCGACGAGGCCGACCGCCTGCTGGACCTGGGCTTCGCCGAAGAGCTGGCGCGCGTGCTGGCCCTGCTGCCCGCCCAGCGGCAGAACCTGTTCTTTTCAGCCACCTTTCCCGCCGCCGTGCAGGCGCTGGCCGACGGCCTGCTGAAAAACCCGGTGCGCGTGGAGGTGCCCCACACCCCGGGCAACGAGCCCGCCATCGAGCAGCGCGCCATCGCGGTGGATGCCGCCCGCCGCACCCAGCTGCTGCGGCACCTGGTCAAGGAGCACGGCTGGCCGCGCGTGCTGGTGTTCGTGGCCACGCAGTACGCGGCCGAGCATGTGGCCGAAAAGCTGTACAAGGCCGGCATTTTCGCCAGTCCCTTTCACGGCGGCCTGAGCCAGGGCGCGCGCAAGCAGGTGCTGCAGGAGTTCAAAGACGAACGCTGGCAGGTGGTGGTGACCACCGACCTGGCCGCGCGCGGCATCAACATCGCGCAGCTGCCGGCCGTGGTGAACTACGACCTGCCCCGCTCGGCCGTGGACTATGTGCACCGCATCGGCCGCACGGGCCGCGCGGGCGAGAGCGGTGTGGCCGTGAGCTTCGTGACGGCCGATGCCGAAGCGCACTTCCGGCTCATCGAAAAACGCCAGCACCTGAGCCTGCCGCGCGAGCAGATTGCGGGCTTTGAGCCCACCGAGGCCCCCGCGCCGGCCTCGGCCGCCGACCCCCAGGGCACCGGCGGCATCAAGGGAAAGCGGCCCAGCAAGAAGGACAAGCTGCGCGCTGCGGCGGCCGCAGACAAAAAAGGCTCCTAGAAGGAGCCTGTCGAACACCCGCGGGGGCTCCTGGCCGCCCGCTCGCCACGGCCCGGGGTCAAGCCCCTTCGCCGGCCTCGTCCATGCCGCCGCCGTCCTGGCCGGACGGGGCCCCGGGCTCGCCCGCGGGCCGGGGCGTGCGCTTGCCGGGCCTGGCGACGATCTCCACATGGAACTGCGGGCCGCCTTCTGCCGCCACTTCGTTGATGAGCCCGGTCAAGGCCGACAGGTGCGCCGCGGCGGCGTCTTCCCTGGTCCGGCCGAACTGGCAGTCAAAGTCCCAGAAGTCAGCGCCTTCGGGCAGCTCGCGGCGCCGTTCGCGCTTGATGTACTTGCGGATTTCGTGCTTGACGGCATCCAGAACGCGGTCGCGGTTCTTGCCTTCAACGTGGAGTTGGAAAGTTTTTCTCATGGGCGATGGTACCGCCTGTGACAAACATCGATTCCCACCGGCCCACCCCGGTGCCACAATGGGGCATTACCTTTTGTTACGTCACGCCGATGTTCAACGACCTCCGTCTGCTGCAACTGCTGCCAGCGGCTGTACTGGTCGCCCAGGGGGGCATCATCCGCTTTGCCAACGCCGCCGGCCTGGATCTCCTGGAGGCACCGGGCCCGGACAGCCTCATCGGCAGGCCCTCGGACGACTTCGTGCATCCCATGGACCGCGTGCGCTCCAACCACCGTGTCCAGCAGGTCACCGTGCCCGGGCAGGGAGGACGGCCCAACAAGCCGTCGGAGTTCCGCATCCGCACGCTGCGGGGCAACCTGCGCATGGTGCTGATCAGCAGCGTGGCGGTGGAGTGGCAGGGCGCCCCCGCCGTGCTGATGTGCGGCCTGGACATGACGCACCAGAGCGAGATCGAGGACCAGCTGCGCGAAAGCGAACAGAACTTCCGCCGCCTGTTCGAGAACATGCAGGACGTGTACTACCGCACGGACGCCAAGGGTGTCGTGCAGCACGTGGGCCCGGGCGTGCGGCGCGTGCTGGGCTATGAGCCCCACGAGATCGAGGGCCGCACCGCCGAGTCGTACTACCCGCACAGCTCCGACCGCGACGCGTTCAAGGCCGCCATCGTGGAAAAAGGCGAGGTGTCGGACTTTCCCGGCCAGATGGTGCGGCGCGACGGGCAGGTGATCGACATCTCCATCAGCAGCCACGCGCTGTACGACCATGCGGGCAACTTCGCGGGCGTGGAGGGCATCTACCGCGACGTGACGCAGCGCAAGAACCTGGAGCGCGAGCTGCAGCGCCTGGCCACCACCGACATGCTGACGGGGATGGCCAACCGCCGCGCGTTCCTGGAATGCGCCGAATCGGTGTACGCGCGCTCGCGCAGCAACGGCGAGCCGCTCGCGCTGCTCATGCTGGACCTGGACCACTTCAAGTCCATCAACGACCGCTTTGGCCACCTGGAGGGCGACCGCGCGCTGGTGGCGTTTGCCCAGGCCGTCAAGAGCCAGCTGCGCGCCAGCGACACGGTGGGCCGGCTGGGGGGCGAGGAGTTTGGCGTGCTGCTGCCGCTGACCGCGCTGGCCGAGGGCATGGAAGTGGCCATGCGCATTCTCCAGAGCATCCGCGCGCTGCGCCTGGCCGACGAGGCGGGCCACGGCTATGGCATCACCGCCAGCCTGGGGCTGGGCGCCTTCCGGCAAAGCGACCGCAGCCTGCGCGACATGCTGGACCGTACCGACCAGGCGCTGTACCTGGCCAAGCACCAGGGGCGCAACCAGATCGCGTCCCTCGACGTGGCCGCCCCGCAAGAGCCGCCACCGGCCCCGCGCTGAGAAGGCGCACCGGGGCAGCGCCCGCCTCCCGGTGCTTCACAGGCGCAGCCGCTCCTGCTGCAGGTTCCACAGGCAGGCGGCGCTTTTGAGCAGCATCTCCATCGCCATCTCCGAACCACTGCTGGACAGCTCCAGGCCGTCGATGACCATGGCCAGCTGCGAAATGGAGTCCTCGGGGCTCGAAGCGCCTCCCGTGCGCGCCACCTCGGCAATGGCAATCAGTACATCGGTCCTGTTCATGGAAAGGGCTCCGTCCTAGCGCGGCACCGTGGCCAGGCGCTTGTGCGCCGCCTGGGGCCGTGGCGGTGCCGCCAGAAGCTGCCGCGCACCGCCCGATGGTTGCGGCGCCGTCCCGTCCACCGCCGCGGCGGCGCCGTCGGGGGCCAGGCGGAACTGGTGGATCACTTCCAGCAGCCGCCGCACCTGGTGCTTCATGCCCGTGGACGCCGACGAGCTGTCATCCACCAGCGCCGCATTTTTCTGCGTCGCGGCGTCAAGCTGGCGCACGGCTTCACCGATCTGCGCGATGCCCCGGGACTGCTCCTGGCCGGCGTCCCGGATCTCGCTGATGAGCTCCACCACCTGATCGACATGCCGCACCGTATTGGCCACGCGCTCGCCCGCCTGGCCAACCAGCGCCGAGCCCCGCTCGACCCCATCCACGCTCGCCGTGATCAGCCCCCGGATTTCGCGCGCCGCCGTGCTGCTGCGCTGCGACAGCCCCCGCACTTCCCCGGCCACGACGGCGAAGCCCCGCCCCTGCTCCCCCGCGCGGGCGGCCTCGACGGCCGCATTGAGGGCCAGCAGGTTGGTCTGGAACGCGATGTCGTCGATCACCTTGATGATGTCCGTGATCTTTTGCGACTGGACATGGATCTCCTGCATGGTGGCGATGACATTGCGCATCACGCTGCCGCCTTCGTTCGCGACCTTGCTGGCCTCCTGCGCCAGGTGGGTGGCGCGGTGGGCGTTGTCGGTGTTGTGCTGCACCGTGATGGTGAGCTGCTCCATGGAGGCGGCCGTCTCCTGCAGATTGGAGGCCTGCGTCTCCGTGCGGCGGGCCAGGTCTTCGGTGCCCCCCGCGATCAGCACGGCCTCCTGCGCCACCGACTCGGTGCTCTCGCGCACTTCGGTGATGACGCGCACCAGCTGCTGGTTCATCTCGCGCAGCGCCCCCAGGAGCTCCGCCGTCTCGTCGGCACCGCGCACCTCGATCTGCGCGCTCAGGTCGCCTCCGGCCACCGTCCGCGCCAACGCCACGGCCTGCCGCAGCGGATGCGAGATCGACCGGGTGATGACCCATGCCATCGCCGTGCCCGCCAGCAGCGCCAGCACGGTGGCCGCCAGCATCCACACATGGATGGTTTCGCTCATCTGCCGGGCCGCGCCGAACTCCGCGTCCGCCAGGCTGATCTGCAACGCCACCAGCTGTTCCACGGCATCCTGCACCTTCGCGGCCTGGGGCCGGATCTGGCTGATGTAGAGCTCGGAGCCATCGTCGTACTTGCCCGCCACCAGCGCCGCGGCCGCGGGAATCAGCCCCTTGTCCAGGTACGCGGCATTGGCCTGCGCGAAGGCCCGGGCCAGCGCCTGCTCCTGCTCGCCGAGGGGTTTGGCGGTGTAGGACTTCCACAGGGCCCGGATCCGCTCCACGTTCGCGGACAGCGCCGCATGGCTTGCCTGCAGATTGCTGGTGCCGGGGTCCATCAGCATGTCCATCACGAGCACGCGGTTGCGCTGGGTCAGGTGGCTGATCTCGGCCAGCACGCCCATGGGCACCGTGCGGTCCCCATACAGCGCCGCGCTGCGCTCCGTCAGGCGCTTGGCGCCACTGATGCCGCCAGCCGCCAGCGCGGAGATCAGCAGCAGAAGCACTGCAAATGCCAGGGCCAGCCTGGTGCCAATTTTCATTTTCTGAAGCATCTGGAATCCTCTTGAATGGCCACCGGAGACGACCCCGGGCACCCAGAAGATACTAATTGTTTCAAATGACAGAACCGTGACCAATCGATAATCCAAGCCGAAAGGGAAGTATTGACACATCCTCCACCGAAGAACAGGGCAATTCGAACACGGATATTCATGGCCACCCTATAATCCGCCGAATCCCCGCCACATCCGGCAGCCAACCGGGAATTCGATGCAAGGCACGGGTATTGTCATGATGATCATTCTTGGATATTTCCGATTATCTCCACGCATTATTCACCACTGCACTTTCTCTCTGCAAAAATAAAAACACTTCCACGCGCAGGCAAAATAAACCCCATGGAAATCGAATTCAAGTTCTGCATTCCTCCCGAGCGCCTGGCGGCCGTGCAGGCGGCGGCGCGCCGGGGCCCGTGCGCGTCCATCCGCATGGAGGCCCGCTACTTCGACACGCCCGACGGCGCTCTGGCGGCCCGCGGCATCGCGCTGCGGCTGCGCCGCGAAGGCGACCTGTGGGTGCAGACCGTCAAGGCCCTGGGTGACGGCCCCCTGGACCGGGAGGAGCACAACGTGGACCGGGGCCCGGCCCACGCCGCGGGCCCCGCCCCCGAGCCCCACACCGCACTGCATGCCGGCACCCTGGCGGGCACCCGGCTGCTGCACGCGCTGCAGGGCGCCAGCGGCCCCCTGGCCGAAACCTATGGCACCGCCATGGACCGCGTGACGCGGGACATCGCCTTCAAGGGCGGCGTGGTGGAGCTGGCCCTGGACACCGGGCAGGTCATCGCCCACCGTGGCACGCCGCAGCAGAAAGAGGCGCGCATCTGCGAGCTGGAGCTGGAACTCAAGGCCGGGCCGGTATCAGGCCTGGCGGCCATCGCCGCCCGGTGGGCCACACGGCACGGGCTGTTTCTGAGCACGGTGTCCAAGGCGGAGCGCGGCGAGCGGCTGCTGGCCGCGCAATGGGCCCGGCCCGCCACCAAGGCCGCCCCCCTGCGTGCCAGCGGCCAGCGCAAGCACTTTTTGCAGGGGCGCGGCCTGCAGCGCGTGGTGGTGGCGCACTGCCTCCAGCAGATCCTGGGCAATGCCAGCGAGATCGTGGAAGGCGGGGGCGACGAGGAACATGTGCACCAGCTGCGCATCGGCATCCGCCGGCTGCGCACGGCCTTGCGCGAGTTGGCGCCGTTGGCCCCCGGCGCGTTCGACCCCGCCTGGGAGCCACCGCTGGTGGAGGTGTTCCAGCGCCTGGGCCAGCTGCGCGACCGGGGCCAGGCGCTGCAGGCCATCGTCGCCGACATGCGCGATGCGGGCGCGCCTGCGCTGGAGGTGCGTGCGGCGGCGGACCAGGCTCCCGCCGCCGCCATCATCGTGCGCACGCCCGCGTTCCAGGCGGCACTCATCGCCCTCATGGCGTTCACGGCCCGGGGCCGCGATGACGCGTCGGCGGCCGGGGACCAAGGCCTGGAGGCCCGGGACACCCGCCGCCTGCTGCAAAAGCGATTGCACCGCCTGCACGCCAGGGTGCGCCAGGGGGCCCAGGGCTTTGCAGCCCTGCCGGTGGACGAGCAACACCGCCTGCGCAAGCGCCTCAAGCGCTTGCGCTATCTCACGGAGTTCGTGGCGCCTGCGCTGGACGCCGAAGGGGAATCTTTCCTCGACAGCCTGCAGCCCGCGCTGGCGGCCCTGGGCCGGCTGAACGATGAACGCGTGGCCAGCGTGCTGTATGGCGACATCGCCGCCACCGACCCGAAGGCCTGGTTTGGCGTGGGCTGGCTGGCTGCGCGGCAGGCACTGACCGTGGCTGCCTGCGACGAGGCCCTGGGCCACATTGCCGGGACGCCCCGCCTGCACACGACGGGCAAGCGCTGAGAGGCCGGCACGCAGGCGGATGCGCCCGACCTCTGGGCACGGGCACATCGGGGCTCCAGGGCCCGCACGGCACAATGGGCCCATGACGGCACCACCCCCTCCCCGGCACCCCCACCCGCCTTCGCGCGCCGCCCACCACGCCACCCCCGGCAAAGACCAGATCGCCCTGCTGGAACCCTTCGAGCGCCTGGGCACCGACCGCATCGCCCTCGTCTCCACCCCGGAGCAGGCCGACAAGGCCTGCGATGCCCTGGCGGCGGCCAGCGCGTGGGGGTTCGACACCGAATCCAAGCCCACCTTCGTGCAGGGCGAACAGTCCGACGGGCCCCACATCGTGCAGCTGGCCACGCTCGACACCGCCTGGGTCTTCCAGTTGCACGACCCCGGCTGCCGCGCGCGCGTGGCCGAGCTGCTGGCCCTGCGCGGCGTGACCAAGGCGGGCTTTGGCCTGGGGGACGACACCAAACGCATCCAGCACAAGCTGGGCGTGCAGCCGGCCGATGTGCTGGAACTCAACACCGTGTTCCGCCAGCGCGGCTATCGCAAGGACATGGGTGTGAAGGGCGCGGTGGCCGTGCTGTTCAACCGGCGCTTCATCAAGTCCAAGAAGGCCGCCACCTCGAACTGGGCCAACGCCCGGCTGACGGAGGCCCAGCTGGTCTACGCGGCCAACGATGCGTGGGCCGCGCTGCGGGTGTTCAACGCACTCGAGAGTTCTGCCGCGCAGCGGGGGACATCGGCCGTCGGCCAGAAACTATCAAAATAATAGCTGCCAGCGCTTTCCTATCCAGCGCTGGCGGCCTGTTTTTCTTAAAAACCGGCTTCACTCGCCTTACAAGCGCGCCGCCAGCCGCGCCGCCTGGTCGATAGCGCGCTTGGCATCCAGCTCGCCCGCCTCCAGCGCGCCGCCGATGCGGTGCGGCTTGCGGCCCGTGGCCTCCAGCGCCTGCGCCAGGCTGAAAAGGGGCACCTGTCCCGCGCACAGCACCACGGTGTCGCAAGGGATCCAGGTCGGGTCCTCGCGCTTGTCGCCGTAGGACACCAGCAGCCCCTCGTCGGCGATGCGCTCGTAGTTCACGCCGCTCACCATCTGCACTTCTTTCATCTTGAGCGTGGTGCGGTGGATCCAGCCCGTGGTCTTGCCCAGGCCCGCGCCCAGCTTGCCCTTCTTGCGCTGCAGCAGCGTCACCTGCCGCGCGGGGGGCGTGGCGCGCGGGCCCGAAGGGGCCAGGCCACCGCGCGCCTCGGCGGGGTCGGTGATGCCCCACTCGGCCTTCCAGGCCGGCAGGTCGAGCGTGGTGGAAGGGTGCTCGCCATGCGTGAGGTACTCGGCCACGTCAAAGCCGATGCCCCCCGCGCCGATGATGGCCACGCGCTCGCCCACCGGCTTGCCGTGGCGCAGCACGTCGATGTAGCTGAGCACCTTGGCGTGGTCCTGGCCAGGGATCTGCGGGTCGCGCGGCAGCACGCCCGTGGCGATCACCACCTCGTCGAAGCCCGCCAGGTCGCAGGCCTGCACCACGCGGTTCAGGTGCAGCTGCACGCCCGTGTCCTCCACCCGCGTGGCCAGGTAGCGCAGCATCTCGTGGAACTCCTCCTTGCCCGGCACCACCTTGGCCATGTTGAGCTGGCCGCCGATGGCGGGCGCGGCGTCGAACAGGTGCACCTCGTGCCCGCGCTCGGCGGCCACGGTGGCAGCGGTCAGGCCGGCGGGCCCGGCGCCCACCACGGCGATGCGCTTGCGTGCGGACGGTGTGGCGATGGGCCGGTAGACCAGTTCCGTCTCGTGGCAGGCGCGCGGGTTCACCAGGCAGCTGCTGGTCTTGTTCTGGAACACATGGTCCAGGCAGGCCTGGTTGCAGGCAATGCAGGTGTTGATGCGGTCGGCCCGGCCCTCTGCCGCCTTCTTCACGAAGGCGGCGTCGGCCAGCAGCGGACGCGCCATCGACACCATGTCGGCGCAGCCATCGGCCAGCACCTGCTCGGCCACCTCGGGCGTGTTGATGCGGTTGGAAGTGACCAGTGGCGTGGTGATGCCTGCCGCCGCAAACTCGGCCTTCATCTTCTGCGTGACCCAGGCGAACGCCGCGCGCGGCACGCTGGTGGCAATCGTGGGCACGCGCGCTTCGTGCCAGCCAATGCCGGTATTGACGATGTTCGCGCCACCGGTGGCCACGGCCTTGCCCAAGGTGACGATCTCGTCCCAGGCGCTGCCGCCGGGCACCAGGTCGATCATCGACAGGCGGTAGATGATGATGAAGTCCGGCCCCACGGCCTCGCGCATGCGGGCCAGGATCTCCACCGGCAGGCGCATGCGGTGGCTGTAGTCGCCGCCCCAGGCGTCGCTGCGCAGGTTGGTGGTTTGCGAGAGGAACTGGTTGATGAAGTAGCCCTCCGAGCCCATCACCTCCACGCCGTCGTAGCCTGCCTCGCGCGCCTTCACGGCACAGTTGACGAACGCGCGGATCTGACGCTCCACCCCGCGCGCCGACAGCGCGAACGGCGTGAACGGCGAGATGGGCGACTGCAGGCGCGAGGGTGCCACGGCCAGCGGGTGGTAGGCATAGCGGCCGGTGTGCAGGATCTGCAGCGCGATCTTGCCGCCGGCGCCGTGCACCGCGTCGGTCACCACCCGGTGGCGCCGGGCGGCACCCGAGGTCGCCAGCGTGCCCGCGAAGGGCTTGGCCCAGCCCGCGATGTTGGGAGCAAAGCCGCCCGTCACGATCAGTCCCACATCCCCCTCGGCCCGCTCGCGGAAGTACGCCGCCATGCGCGTGAGGTCGCGCCCGTCCTCCAGGCCGGTGTGCATGGAGCCCATCAACACGCGGTTTTTGAGGGTGGTGAAACCCAGGTCAAGCGGCGCGAGCAAGTGCGGGTACAAGGCGGCACCGGGCATGGATGCAGCGGCTGCAGGGGCGGCAATGGGGGAAGGATGCATGGAAATCGTGGACTAGAAGTATTTTCTAGAACTTTATTCTAGAATCGCATTCCATGGCAAGCCGCAATTCCCCGCCCTCCACCTCATCCCCGGCCGAGGCCGCCACCGACCGCCGCCAGGACATCCTGAACGCCGCCCTCGCCTGCGCGGCCGAAGGCGGCGTGGATGCCGTCACCATCGACGGGGTGCGCGCCCGCTGCGGGGCCAGCGTGGGCAGCATCTATCACCACTTCGGCAACCGCGACGGCATCGTGGCGGCGCTGTTCTTCGACATCTTTCACGACCAGTCGCGCAGCGTGCAGGCGCAGCTGGATGCCGCCCAGGGCGTCGAGGCGGGCGTGTCGGCCCTGGTCACGGGCTATCTGGACTGGGTGGTGGCACAACCCGAGCGGGCACGTTTCCTGTTCCAGGCGCGCGGCGCCGTGGCCGCAGGCCCGCGCACCGCCGACCTGGCCGAGGCGGCGCGGGGCCGCAACCAGGCGCTGGTGGCCTGGTTCGAGCCGCACCGCCAATCGGGCGCGCTGCGCGACCTGCCTTGCGAACTGATGCCGTCGCTGGTCATGGGCCCGGTGCAAAGCTATTGCAGGGCGTGGCTGTCGGGCAACGCTGCCCAGGGCGGCCTGCCCTCGCCCACCACGTACCGCGCGGAGTTGGCGGATGCGGCCTGGCGGTCCGTGAAAGCCTAGATCGCTAGATCAATAATGCGGCGGCAGCTCGTCGCGCAGGTTGCGCGGGCCGTTCGAGCCGCTCTCGGGCGCCTGCTGGCGCAGCTGGATGACCTCGTGCGTCAACCGGTCGATCAGTTGCTGCTGCTGGTAGATGGTCATGTTCAGCTGGTCCAGCAGGTCTTCGGTGAAGCTGGCCTTGATCTCCAGGCTTTCCAGGCGCTGGAGAATCTGGGCGAGATCGTTGGCGTCCGACATCGACGCTTCAGAGGGCCTGGCCGAGGCGCGCCACGCCTTCGCGGATCTTCTCCACGTCGGCCGTCGCGAACGACAGGCGCAGCGTGGCGTGGTCGGGGTTGGCGCAGAAGAAGGGCGTGCCGGGCACGAAGGCCACACCCTTTTCGATGGCGCGCTTTGCCAGCACGTTGCCGTCGGCCACCTTGCCACCCGCGCCCGTGAGGCGCGCCCACACGAACAGGCCGCCCTGGGGCTGCACGAACTCGATGGCGCCGCCCAGCTCCTTGCGCAGCGCATCGCCCATGGCCTGGGCGCGTTCGGCATACACCTTGCGCACGTTCGCCAGCGTGCCGGGCATGCGGCCGGCCTTGAGGTACTGGGCGGCCGTGGCCTGGGCGAAGGTACTGGTGTGCGCATCGCTGAACTGCTTGCACATGGTGGCTTTGGCCAGCAGCTCGGCCGGGGCGATCATCCAGCCCACGCGCAGGCCGGGTGACAGCACCTTGCTCAAGCTGCCGCAGTGCACCAGCAGCTCGCGGCTGCCGGGCACGCTGGCCGACAGGTTGAGCAGGCTGGGGGGCGGTGCGTCGCCGAAGTACAGGTCGCCGTAGGGGTCGTCCTCGACGATCAGGGTGCTGTGCTTCACGGCCATCTCCAGCACGGCCTTGCGGCGCTCCAGACTCAGCATGGCGCCGCTGGGGTTGCCGAAGGTGGGGATGAGGTAGACGAATTTGGGCTTGTGTTCGGCGATGAGCTTTTCCAGCTCGTCGGTCTTCACGCCGTTGCCGTCGATGGGCGCGCTGATGAGTTCGGCGCCGTACAGGCGAAAGCACTGGATGGTGGCCAGGAAGGTCGGGCCTTCCACGATGACCTTGTCGCCGGGACTGATGAGGGTCTTGCCCAGCAGGTCCAGCGCCTGCTGGCTGCCGGTGGTGACGATGAGGTTGTCGGCCGCCACGTCCTGGGCGCCCTTGCTGGCCATGAAGGCGGCCAGTTGCTCGCGCAGGGGGTTGTAGCCTTCGGTCGCGCCGTACTGCAGCGCGGCGCCGGGTTCTTCGGCCAGGGCGGCGTTGCTGGCAGCGCGGATGCCTTCCACGTCGAACATCGCGCTGTCGGGGAAGCCACCCGCGAAGCTGATGATGCCGGGCTTGCCCAGCAGCTTGAAAAGCTCACGGATGGCGGAGGTTTCTACATTGTTCAGGCGGTCGGCGAATTGCATGGCGTGGACAAAAATGGGTGGCAAAGGATTCCCGCATTGTCGCCAATTGCCGAGCAGGTTTCCTGCGGCTTAGACTGCAAGGCACAAAAGCGCCCTCCCTACCGCAATCCCATCCAGGACCACCCATGCCCCTCGACATCCGCCAGTTGCCCCCGATGCGCCTTGCCTACATGCGCCAGACCGGCCCCTACGGCCCGTCGCTCACGCAGCTGTGGGACCGCTTTGGCCAATGGTGCGCGGCCCATGGCCTCGCCGAGCCGCGCCCCAGGTACTACGGCATCAGCCTGGACAACCCCGCCTGCACACCGCCCGCGCAATGCCGCTACGACGCCTGCGTGCAGGTGGGCGTCGGGTTGCGCACGGGCACCGAGGCGCTGGTACAGGACTTTCCGGGGGGCGACTACGCCTGTTTGCAGTTCGTCGGCACCGGGCCCGAGATCGGTGCGGCCTGGGCGGGAATGATGGCCCCGGGGCAGATCCCCGCAGGCTGGGAAGTGGCCGCGCGGCCCGCCGTCGAGGTCTATGACGAGCACTTCGCCGTCAACCCCGCCACGGGCGCGTTTCCGTGCTGGCTGTGCCTGGCGGTGCAGCGCACGGCCTGAGCCAGCCCCTGCACCAGCCGATCAATCGACGCGAATGTCCGCCCGCGCCGCCACGGCGCGCATCAGCGGCAGTTCACGCTCGATGCGGGCGCGCAGCGCGTCGCCGTTGCCCCAGGCCGGGGTCATGCCGATGTCCACCAGCTTCTTCTTGAATTCGGCGGAGGCCATGGTGTCGGCCAGGGCCTTCTCCAGCTTTTTCTGCACCGGTGCGGGCAGGCCGGCGGGCGTGACGAACGCGAACCACGACCCCATGTCAAAGCCCGGGTAGCCGCTCTCGGCCACCGTGGGCACGTTGGGCAGCAGCGGCAGGCGCTGCGGGCTCAGCACGGCGATGGGCTTGATCTTGCCGGCCTTGATGAGCGGGGTGGAGGCCACCACCGTGTCCACCGCCAGCTGCACCTGCCCGCCCATCAGCGCCGTGAGGTTGGGCGAGCTGCCGTTGAAGGGCACGTGCATCATCGGAAAGCCCGCGGTGGCCTTGAGCATCTCGGCGCCGAAGTGCACCGACGAGCCCGTGCCGTAGGAGCCGTACGAGAACTTGTCCGGCGCGGCCTTGGCCTGGGCCACGATGTCCTTGAGCGTGCTGCCCTGCACATCGTTGTGGGCCACCAGCAGCAGCCCCATGTCCGCCACCATGCCGATGGGCGTGAAGCTGCGCACGGGGTCGTACGGCAGGTTGGTGCGGATGGCGGGGTTCATGGTGAGCGTGGTGTTGGCGCCCAGCAGCAGGGTGTAGCCATCGGCCGGCGCCTTGGCCACCAGCGACGCGGCCACCACCGTGCCCGCGCCGGGCTTGTTCTCCACCACCATGGGCTGCCCCAGCCGCTCGCCCATCGCCGTGGCCAGCAGGCGCCCCAGGATGTCCGTGGCGCCGCCGGGTGCGAACGGAACGACCAGCTTCACAGGGCGGTCGGGATAGGTCTGCGCCAACGCCACGGCGGGCGCGGCCAGCGCGAACGCGCTGGCCAGAAGGCACGAGATGAAGCGGGAGCGCGGCAAGGGCATGGGGAAGTTCTCCGGTCAAGAAAATGCGGGAAAGGCGGCAGGGGAAGGCATATAAAACGTGGAACGGAACGGGGCCCATCAACCCAGCAAGGGGCTCGCCACACGGGCGTAGCCACTGGCCCGGTCGTATGCGTGCCCTATCTGCAGCACGGCGGCATCGGCCTGCGCCGGGCCGATGATCTGCAGCCCGGCAGGCAGTCCACCAGGCCCGAAGCCGGCGGGTGCTGCCAGTGCAGGCAGGCCGGCCATGGTGGCGGGCACCACGGTTTCCATCCAGCGGTGGTAGGTGTCCATGGTGCGGCCGCCGACCTCGTGCGGCCAGTCCAGGTCGGCATTGAACGGAAAGACCTGCGCGGCCGGCAGCACCAGAAAGTCGAACTGCTCGAACAATCCGCGCAGCACTTGGTACCAGGCACTGCGCACGCGGGCCGCGTCGTACACCTGCAGGGCCGACAGGCGCATGCCGCGCTCGATCTCCCACACCGCCTCAGGCTTGAGCAGCGAGTGCGTGGCGGGGTTGCGGTACAGGCCTGCGTTGGCACCCGCCACGCTGAAGCTGCGCAGGTCGATCCAGGCACTCCACAGCTGCTCCATGTCGAACGCGGGCACCACGGATTCCACCGCGCAGCCCACCGTGCGGAAGTGCGCAAGCGCCTGCTCGCAGGTGGCCAGCACGCCGGGCTCGGTGGGCAGGTGCCCGCCCAGGTCGCCCAGCCAGCCGATGCGCGCGCCGTGGAAGCCACGCTCCAGCGGCTGGCCCAGCAAGGCAATGTCCTCGTGCCGGCGGGTGAGCGGCAGCCGCGCATCGAAGCCCGCCTGCACCGACAGCAGCAGCGCCAGGTCCGGGATGTCGCGGGCCATGGGGCCGGCCACGCTGAACTGCTGGAAGAACACCTCTTCGGTCGGGCCGTGCGGCACCAGGCCGAGCGAGGTGCGCAGCCCGTACACGTTGTTGAACGCCGCCGGCGTGCGCAGCGATCCCATCATGTCCGAGCCATCGGCCACCGGCAGCATGTGCAGCGCCACGGCCACCGCCGCCCCGCCGCTGCTGCCGCCCGCCGACACGGCCGGATCGAAGGCATTGCGCGTGGTGCCATACACCGGGTTGTAGGTGTGCCCGCCCAGGCCGAACTCGGGCGAGTTGGTTCGGCCCACGAAGAGCGCGCCGCTGGCACGCATGCGCTCGAACACCACGGCGTCGGTGGCAGAGACCTGGCCCGCGAAGATGGGCGAGCCGCGTGTGGTGACCATGCCGGCGGCGGGCATGATGTCCTTGGGCGCCTGCGGAAAGCCGTGCAGCGGCCCCAGGCTCTCGCCGCGCGCCAGTTGCGCATCGCGCTCGGCGGCCTGCGCACGCAGCACGTCGCGGTCTGCCAGGGCCACCAGCGCATTAGCCACGGGGTTCAGGCGGTCGATCTGGGCCAGGTAGGCATCGAGCACCTCGACGCACGACACCTCGCGGGCATGGATGGCGTGTGACAGGCCCACGGCCGTGCGGGCCACGATGCCGCCGGGCGGGGTGCTGGTCTGGGGGTGCAAGGGGGTTGCGGGCGAATGTGTCATTGGGAAGTCAGCATAAGCAGCCGCTTGCGTTTCGACAATCGACGATTTCTGAGGTTATCGTTGCGCTTTACGCAAACCACACACCCAGGCCTCCCATGCTCTCAAGCCGCCTGCAGGACACGGCCCTGCGCTACTTTCTGGAGGTGGTGCGCAGCGGCTCGGTGAGCGAAGCCGCCACGCGCCTGCATGTGTCGCCCTCGGCCGTGAGCCGGCAGGTGGCGGCCCTCGAAGACCTGCTGGGCGTGCCGCTGTTCGACCGCCGTCCGCGTGGCATGGCGCCCAGCGCGGCGGGCGAGCTGCTGGCCGCGCACGCGCGGCGCGGCGCGCTGGAGGCCGACCGCGTGGTCTCGGACATCCAGGCGCTGCAGGGGCTGCACACGGGGCGGGTGCGGCTGTGCAGTTCAGCCGGTTTTGCCATCGAATTTTTGCCACGCGTGATGGCGCAGTTCCGCACGCAGTACCCGGGTATCCAGTTCCACCTGCGCGTGGTCAGCCCGGCGGCGGTGACCACGGCCGTGCTCAACGGCGACGCGGACATCGGCCTCACCTACAGCCGCTCGGCCGAGCGGGACATCACCGTGCAGCACCGCGAGGCCTCGCCGGTCATCGCGATCATGCGGCCCGACCACGCGCTGGCGCGCTTCCCCAGCGTGACGCTGGCGCAGATGTACCCCTGCCCCATCGCCCTGCCCGAACGCGACAACACCGTGCGCCAGCTGTTCGACATCGGCTGCAGCCAGCGCGGCCTGGTGTTCGAGCCCGTGCTGGTGTGCAACCACTTCGAGACGCTGACCCACTTCGTGCTGCACGGCGGCGGGCTGTCGATATCGGGCGAAGTGACGGTGCGCGACCGCGTGCGGCGCGGCGAGCTGCATGCGGCACAGATCCGCGAGCCCGGCATGAGCGCACGCGCCGCCGAACTGCAGACGCTGAGCGGCCGCACCCTGCCGGCGGCCGTGCGCATGTTCCTGGAGTTCTTGCGCATCCAGCTACGGGACAATGCAGAACCCACGCATTCCTCCAGAACAAACTCTCCCCCATGAAAACCGCGCAGATCGAACCCTTCTTCGCCACCCTGAAGGCGGCCAACCCCATGCCCAACACGGAGCTGGAATACACCACCCCGTTCGAGCTGCTGGCCGCCGTGCTGCTGTCGGCCCAGGCCACCGATGTGGGCGTGAACAAAGCCACGCGCAAGCTGTTCCCGGTGGCGGGCACACCCCAGGCCATCCTGGACCTGGGGCTGGAAGGGCTGGAGGGCTCCATCAAGACCATCGGCCTGTACCGCACCAAGGCCAAAAACCTGCTGGAAACCTGCCGCATCCTGGTGGAGCAGCACGGCAGCGTGGTGCCCCGCACGCGCGAAGCCCTGGAAGCCCTGCCTGGCGTGGGCCGCAAGACGGCCAATGTGGTGCTGAACGTGGCCTTCGGCGAGCCCACCATGGCGGTCGACACGCACATCTTTCGCGTGAGCAACCGCACGGGCCTGGCGCCCGGCAGGAACCCGCTGGCGGTGGAATTGCAGCTGATGAAGCGCGTGCCCGCCGCCTACGCGGTGGACTCGCACCACTGGCTCATCCTGCTGGGCCGCTATGTGTGCCAGGCGCGCAAGCCGCGCTGCTGGGAATGTGTGGTGAGCGAGTATTGCGACTACCAGCCAAAGACGCTGGCGCCTTGAACGCAGGCTGCTTCTATTTTTATAGCTACTCGCGCTTACTGGATAAGCGCCAGATGCCAATAATACGTGTAACTTGAGAGCCAACGGCCCTCCCAGTGCCGTCGTAGGCCAGGTGGTCTGCCCAGGAGTGTCAAACAACCCCGGCTGTGCCCAAGGCCGCCATTTCCCCCGACACCCCCACCCACGCCACCTCAAACCCCGCCACTTTCCGCTCCGGCGGCACGGGGTGCGCACGCAGGGCCCAGGTCGCACCGGCCACCACGCTGTCGATCACCGGCACCGCCACCTGGGGTTGCACCGCAGCGGCCATGCCGGCAAGCCCTGCCCCGCCCAGGATGACAGCCTGCACCCCCATCTGCCGCACCACGTCGCGGCAGGCCTCCACCAGCAAGGCACGGGCGGCTTCAGGGTCTGCCGCCAGCTGGGCCCCCGTGGGCGCCACCGTGTGAATACCCGCGAGCCCGTGCGAATGCCCCAGCGCCTGCGCCAGGCGCTGCAGCATGGGGCCCCAGCGCTCGCCGCCCGTGACGATGGCATAGCGCCCATGGCGGGCGGCTTCGATGAAGGAGGCTTCGGCCAGGCCCGTCACAGGCACGGGGCAGCTTTCGCGCAGCGCCATCAGGCCCGGGTCGCCAAAGCAGCCGATCAGCACGGCATCGGGCCGGGGCCGGGGTTGCGCCAGCTCATGGGCCCAGGCGTCCAATGCGGCATGGGCTGCCACGGCATAGCTGGCCTCGCAGGCGATGTAGGGGGCGCCAAAACGTGCCGTGGCCGTGCGCACCGCCACATGCGAACCTGCGGCTGCCTGCACATGCCGCTGCAGCAAGGCGCTGACGCTGGCCGAGGTGTTGGGGTTGAGGACGAGCAGCTGGCGCATGGCAAGGTGTCGGGATTCAGGCGCCCAGCAATTGCGCCAGATCGGGCACATCGCTGGCCGGCGGGGTGAACTCCAGCTGCGTTTCGATGCGGGCCAGGTGCGTCAGCATGAGGCGCGCCGCCTCGCGCGCGTCGCGCAGGCGGATGGCATCGATCAACGCCCGGTGCTCGCGGCAGCCGCAGGCCGTGGCCTCCTCGCGTTCGCGCGCGTGGCTCGGGCTGTAGGTCATGAGGATCAGCGAGGTGCGCGAGACCAGCTCCCGCAGGATGCGCCCCAGCGTCTGGTGCCCGGCGGCCTGCGCGATGTGCAGATGAAAATCGCCCGACAGGCGAATGGCGCGGCGCATGTCGCCACTGGCGCGGGCCGACTCTTCGTGGTCGATGCAGGCGCGCAGCACGGCAATGTCGGCATCGGTCGCGTTGGCGATGAACAGCTCCACCAGGCGCGGCTCCAGCAGGCGGCGGGCCTCGAACACCTCCAGCGCCTCTTGCGGCGTGGGCTGGGCAATGGATGCGCCCCGGTTGGGCGTGAGCGTGACAACCTGTTCATTGGCCAGCCGCACCAGCACCGGCCGCACGCGCGTGCGCGACACGCCAAAGGCCGCCGCCAGCTTGTCCTCCACCAGCTTGGTGCCGGGGGGCAGCCGGTGGTCGAGGATGGCCGACACCATGCGGTCGTACATGTCGTTGTCGCTGAGCTGGCCGGTCGCGCCGGGCTGCACGGGCGGCTCGGTGACCGCAGCGCGTGTGCGCCGGGGCTTGGGGTTGATGGTCGTCATAAGGGTGCCGTTTTTAACCCGGACGGCCCTTGCGCCTGCGCCCCAAGGCCCATACCAACGCCAGCGTGATGCCCATGACGATGAACGACACCACGGTGGTCAGCGTGCCCAGCGCGTAGATGGACGGCGTGGTCACCGTGCTGGTCAGACCCTGCAGCTCCAGCGGCAGCGTGTTCACGTCGCCGATGGCCTGCGAAGTGCGGGCAATCTCGTCCCAGCTCAGGGTGAAGCCGAACATGCCGATGCCCACGACCGAGGGCGCGATCAGCGGCAGCACGACATGGGCGAAGCCCTGCCAGGGCGTGGCGCCCAGGTCGCGCGCGGCTTCTTCGTAGGATGGGTTGAAGCGGTTGAACACCGCGAACATGATGAGCAGGCCGAACGGCAGCGTCCAGGTCAGGTGCGCGCCCAGGGCCGAGGTGAACAGGCCAAGCGACGTACCGTAGCCCTCTAGCGTGCTCTCCATGCCCAGCCATTCCAGGGCCGCCTTGATACCGTTGTCGATGAGCCGGAACTCCAGCCCGATGCCCAGCGAGACGATGATGGACGGCATGATCAGGCTGGCCACGACGATGAAGAACAGCGTGTTGCCCCCCGCCAGCCGCTTGCGGAAGGCCAGGCCGGCCAGCACCGACAGCACCACCGTGCACAGCATCACCGCCACGCCCAGGCCCAGCGAGCGCCACAGCGCCGCGCCGATGTCCACCACGCCCAGGCCTTCGGCCAGCTTGTGGAACCAGTGCAGCGACACGCCGCGCATGGGAAAGGTCAGCCCGCCTTCGGGGCCCTGGAAGCTCAGGATGAAGATGACCAGCATGGGCCCGTACATGAACAGCACGAACAGGGCAAACACGAGGGCCAGGGGCCAGAAGCTCGCGGGGCGGGAATCGCGCATGGACATGTCAGAGTTCCTTTCGGATGTCGACCAGGCGCGTCAAGCACCAGATGATCATCAGCACCACCGCGAGCAGGATCACGGCATTGGCCGCGGCCAGCGGGAACTGCAGGTACGAGGTCTGCACCTGGATGATCTTGCCAATCGATGCGATCTGCTGCCCGCCCATCACGCCGATGGTCACGAAGTCGCCCATGACGATGGTGATCACGAAGATGGAGCCGATGATGATGCCGGTGCGCGACAGCGGGATGATCACGTTCCACAGCGTCTGCCAGCCGCTGGCCCCGCTGTCGCTGGCCGCCTCGATGAGGCTGCGGTCGATGCGCATCATGCTGTTGAAGATGGGCACGATCATGAACATGGTGTACAGGTGCACGAAGGCCAGCACCACCGAGAAGTCCGAGAACAGCAGCCATTCGATGGGCTGATCGACCAGCCCGGCCCCCACCAGGGTCTGGTTCACCAGCCCGTTGCGCCCCAGCAGCGGCACCCAGGAGATCATGCGGATCACGTTCGACGTCCAGAACGGAATGGTGCACAGCACGAACAGCAGCGTCTGCATGCCCGAGGAGCGCACATGGAAGGCCAGGAAATAGGCCACGGTGAAACCGATCACCAGCGTGATCAGCCACACCAGAAAACTGAACTTGAGCGTGGACCAGTACGTCTTGAGCGTGACGCACAGGCCGTCTGACGCATCACCGCACCCCGCGAAGATCGACACGTAGTTCTTGAACGTGAAGCCCGGCAGCAACTCGTACTCGTTGAAGTCCCAGAAGCTGACCATCACGATCAGCGCCAGCGGAATCAGGAAAAACAGCGCGAACACCAGCGTGAACGGCGCAGCCTGCCACCAGGCGGCAATGCTGCGGCCGGGGACGGCAGCAGCAGGCAAGGTCGGTGTGTGGGTTGTGCTCATGGTGTTTGCAAACAATCGGTATCAGATATCCGCAGCTCGGCGTTTCGTCTTAATCCTTGAAACTGGCGCGGCCAAAGGCCAGTGCCCCCGTGCAAGGGCCGCCCCGCCGCACCGGGGGCGTCCCCCTCCCGACCCGCGCAGCGGGTCGAGAGAGGGGGAAGGCGCAAAGCGCCTCAGGGGGTGCACTCTCTACGCCGCGACGAATTCATTCCACTTCTGCACCATGTAGTTGTTCTCGTCCATCAACGCGTTCCAGCAGGCGATGCCGCCCATGCGCGACTCATAACTGCCGCCGTCGCGCACCGCGCCGGCCTTGGCCAGCACGTCGCCATTGGGGCTCTTGATGTCCTGCGTGGCGGGCTTGCCTTCCATCCAGTAGGCCCACTCGTAGGCTTCCATCTTGGACTTGGCGGTCTCCAGCACGGCGCTGTAGTAGCCCTGGCGGTTCAGGTAGGCACCCGCCCAGCCGTCCAGGAACCAGTTGATGAACTCGTAGGCGCCATCGAGCTTCCTGCCCGACAGGGTGGCCGGCAGGCCGAAGCCGGCGGCCCAGGCGCGGTAGCCTTCCTTCAGCGGCTGGAAGTTGCAGGCGATGCCCTTGGTGCGCACGGCGGTCACGGCCGGGCTCCACATCGACTGGATCACCACCTCGCCCGATGCCATCAGGTTCACCGACTCGTTGAAGTCCTTCCACAGCGCGCGGAACTGGCCCTGCTTCTTGGCTTCGATCAGGGTCTTGATCGTGAGATCAATCTCCTTCTTGGTCATATTGCCCTTGTCGGGGTACTTGTAGATGCCCATGGCCTCGACCACCATGGCGGCGTCCATGATGCCGATCGAAGGAATGTTCAGGATCGCGGTCTTGCCCTTGAACTCGGGGTTGAGCAGCTCGGCCCAGGAGCTGATGGGGCGCTTGATCAAATCGGGGCGGATGCCCAGCGTGTCGGCGTTGTACACGGTGGGGATCAGCGACATAAACTGCGTGGGCGCGGTCGCGAACTTCTTGGATTTTTCGCCCTCCAGGTAGATCACCTTCTTGGGCGCCGTGCCCTGGTCGCCCACGGCCTTGCCGGCCACCATGCCGGTGGTGAACAGCGTGGTGATCTTGTCGGCGTTCTTGATGCGCTTGGTGTCGATGCCCTTCAAGTTGCCTGTGGGCACGATCTTTTTCAGCGAGAAGTACTCGGTGTCGATCAGGTCGAAACTGTTGGGCGCGGTCACGGCGCGCTTGGTCACGTCGTCCGTGGTCACGGCCACGTACTGGATCTCGATGCCGGTGTCGGCCTTGAACTTCTCGGCAATGGCCTTGTCCTGGTTCACCGCCGTGCCCAGGTAGCGCAGCACGATCTTCTCCTGCGAATGGACGGCCGGGAACACGCCAGCGGCCAGGATGCCCGCCGTGCCCTTGAGCAGCGAGCGGCGCTGCACGCCTGCAGCCTCGGTAACGACAACAGCGGGGGAATCGGCACGGGAATCATCGAACATGGGAAAACTCCTTGGGTTGCGGAAGGGGACGGGTGGAAAAAGGGAAGATGCGTGGCAGCGCCATCAGGCGGCAACGGCCACGGCTGGAGATGGCACCGCCGGTGATGCGGCAGCAGGCTTGGACAGCGGGTGCGCCTGCTCCGGCGTCCAGTGCAATTGCACCGCCTGCCCCACCTGGTAGGGCTGCGCCGCAAAAGCGGCCTCGGACACCATCACCGAGTACGCCGCCGTGGCGTTGGCCGACAGCGCCACGCCCTGCTTTTGCAGGCCCAGCAGCACGTAGGTGCCCTGGTATTCCACGTCGGTCACCACGGCCTGCATGCGCTGGGCACCCCAGGGCAGCTCGGCGATGGCGGGGGTTATCTGCAGGTGGTCGGTGCGCACGCCGACCTTGCCCTCGGGCGTGTCGATCACGTTGTGGCCGCCCATGAAGCGCGCCACGAACTCACTGGCCGGGCGGTTGTAGACCTCGTGCGGCGAACCCACCTGCTCGATCACGCCGTGGTTCATCACCACCATGGTGTCGGCCAGGGCCATGGCCTCTTCCTGCGAGTGGGTCACGTGGATGAATGTCAGGCCCAGTTCCTTCTGCCAGCGGCGCAACTCGGCGCGCATCTGGATGCGCAGGAAGGGGTCGAGTGCCGAAAGGGGTTCGTCCAGCAGCAAGACACGCGGCTGGGTGATGAGGGCCCGCGCCAGCGCCACCCGCTGTTGCTGCCCACCCGACAGCTCGGCGGGCTTGCGCTCGGCCAGGTGGCCCATGGCCACGCGCTCCAGCAGATCGCGCGCCTTGGCTTGCCGCTCGGCCTTGGCGACGCCCTTCATCTTGAGGCTGAAGGCCACGTTGTCCAGCGCCGAGAGGTGCGGGAACAGCGCGAAGCTCTGGAACATCATGGCCGTGCCGCGCGCGGCGGCGGGCAGGTCGGTGATGTTGCGGTTCTCCAGCAGGATGTCGCCGCTGGTCACCGACTCGTGCCCGGCGATCATGCGCAAGGTGGTGCTCTTGCCACAGCCCGAGGGGCCCAGCAGGCAGCAGTAGCTGCCGCTGGCGATGCGCAGGTCGATGGCGTCCACGGCGGGCTTGCCGCTGGCGTAGCGCTTGGTGAGCGCGACGATTTCAATGGCAACCGGGGGCTGGGCGGGGATGGGAGCTTGCATGGCACCCATGAATGCAAGGCCCATGCCAACTTTGTACACAATTTTTCATTGAGTTTGCGTACAAATTGCACCATCCTTGTGCCCGGCCTGTGCCAGCCCCCGCGCTGCGCGCACCATCCTTGCCGCTTAGGCTCCTTTTTCTGGTGCACGGAAACGTTTGCGGGGCCCATGGCATACGCCTGAAACATATTCGTATGGCTATACTGAAATCGCAGCAGAAACAATTTCTTACGTAGCGCGCCCTCTTCCCATTCACGCTGGATGACGAACCTCGACCCGCGCTCCATGATCGCCATGGCGGGCTTCATGTCCGCCGTCATGGCCATCGTCCTGCTTTTCATGAGGCGCTACTACCCGCCGTCGATCCAGGGGGTGGGCGCCTGGGCGCTGGCGCCGCTGCTGTGGCTGGCGTCCACGGTGCTTTTCAGCGCGCGCGGCTTCATCCCGGACTGGCTGAGCCTGGTGCTGGCCAACCAGCTGCTGGTGCTGGGCACCGTGACCTACTACATGGGCACGCGCAGCTTCATGGGCAGGCCCTCCACCTGGCGCACTTGGTCCTGGGTCATGGCGGGCACCACCCTCGTGTTCATCTGGCTGACCTACTGGATGCCGCACTACGGCCTGCGCGTCGGGTTCTTCACGGTGGCCATGGGCATCGTCTATGCCGCGCAATTGCGCTTCATGCTGCGGCACGGCGGGCGCAACTTCCCCGTGCGGCTGGTGGAGGTCGTCCTGGCGCTGCACATGGGCGTCCTTGCCGTGCGCCTGGGCTCCATCATGGCCGGGCGCGCCGGCGCGGACCTGATGGAACCTTCGCTGTTCCAGACCCTGTACATCGGCGCCTACGTGCTGACGGTGCTCATGCTGTCCATCGGCGCGGTGCTCATGGCCACCGACCGCCTGCGCACCGAGCTGGAACATCTGGCGACGCACGACTCGCTCACCCAGACACTGAACCGGCGCGCGCTGCTGCAGCGCTGCGAGGACGAGCTGGAGCGCGCACAGCGCTACGGCAACGGCCCCTCGATCATGATGCTGGACCTGGACAACTTCAAGTCCGTGAACGACACCCATGGACACCAGCACGGAGATGCCGTGCTCGTGCATTTCGCCGAACGGACGCGCCAGGTACTGCGCCGCGCGGACCGCCTGGGGCGGTATGGCGGAGAAGAATTCATGGTGCTGCTGCCAGGCACGCAGGGAGTGGCGGCCCGGAGCGTGGCGCAGCGCATCCACGCCGCGCTGGCGACGGGCCACCCGCTCGACTGCGAGGTCAGCATCGGACTCACCAGCTGGGCAGGCCCCGGCGAGACGCTGGACGGCATGCTCTCGCGCGCCGATGCCGCGCTGTACCGCGCCAAGGAGCAGGGGCGCAACCAGACGGTCGAGGCCTGAGAGACAAATCGCACGCCGCCGGGCGCCAGGAGGTGGAAGGCTGCGCCGCAGGGGCGCCCCCCCTGGTTCAGGCTGTCTGGGTGGCGACCCCGGCCGACTCGAAGCTTGCCATCTCGCTGAGCACCGCGCACGCCGACTGCAGCAGCGGCCAGGCGAGCGCAGCGCCCGAGCCCTCGCCCAGGCGCAGGCCCAGGTCCAGCAGCGGCTCGGCCTGCATCTGCGCGAGCATGAGGCTGTGGCCGCGCTCGCCCGAGCGGTGGGCGAACACGCAGCGCTGCAGCACGGCCGGCTGCAGGCGGCTGGCCACCAGCACGGCGGCGCTGGTGATGAAGCCATCCACCACGATCACGCGGCGCTCGGCCGCGGCCTGCAGCACCGCTCCCACCAGCGTGGCGACCTCGAAGCCGCCCAGGGCGGCCAGCGCATCCAGCGGGCCGGTGGCACCGGCGTTCACGTCCAGCGCCTGCTGCAGCACCGCGCGCTTGCGCTCGATGCCGGCCGCATCCAGCCCCGTGCCGGCGCCCGTCACCTCGGCCAGCGGCAGGCCGGCCAGCCGTGCCAGCAGCAGCGAGGCCACGGACGTGTTGCCGATGCCCATCTCGCCCAGCAGCAGCGCATTGCCGGGCAGGCCGCGCACCACCTCCGCGCCGCTCGCCAGGGCCCCAGCGCACTGCGCCGCCGTCATCGCGGGCCCGACGGAAGCGTCCTGCGTGCCCAGCGCCACCTTGCGCAGCAGCAACTGCGGCTGGCCGGGCGCTGCCTCGCGCGCGGCGATGGGCTTGGCCACGCCGCAGTCCACCACCGTCAGGCCCAGGCCGTGCTGGCGCGCGAGCACGCTCACGGCGGCGCCACCGGCCAGGAAGTTCTCGACCATCTGCCACGTCACGTCGCTCGGAAACGCCGACACGCCCCTTGCGGCCAGCCCGTGGTCGCCCGCGCACACCAGCATCTGCGGCGCATGCAGTGCAGGCGTCTCGGTGCCCAGGATGAGCCCCAGGCGCAGCGCCAGGCGCTCCAGCAGCCCCAGGGAGCCGAGCGGCTTGGTCTTGTAATCGATCACGTGCTGCAGGCGGCTGGCCAACGCGGCATCATGGAGGTCATCAACGGGTGGAAGAATGAAAGGTGCGGTCATGGTGGTAGAGAACACGAAGAAAGATGCCGTGCACGCAGCGGCACAGCGGGGTTATGCGAATGAGGCACAGACATACGCGCGCGGCCGGCCCGACTACCCGGCGGCGCTGTCGGCCTGGCTGGGGCAGACCCTGGGCCTGGGCCCCGGCCGCCAGGTGGCCGATGTGGGCGCGGGCACGGGCAAGTTCACCGCGCTGCTCGCGGCCACCGGGGCCGGTGTGGTGGGCGTGGAGCCCGTGGATGCGATGCGCGCCAGGATCGATGCCCTGCAATTGCCCACGGTGCGCGCCGTGGCGGGAACGGCCCAGGCCATTCCGCTGCCGTCCGGCGCGCTCGATGCCGTGGTCTGTGCGCAGGCCTTCCACTGGTTTGCCACGAGCGAGTCTCTGGATGAATTCCACCGCGTGCTGCGCCCCGGCGGCCGGCTTGGCCTGGTGTGGAATGTGCGCGACGAGTCGGTGGACTGGGTGGCGGAACTCACGGACATCATCACGCCCTTCGAGGGCGATGCGCCGCGCTTCTACAAGGGCGACTGGCGCCGGCCCTTCCCGCACCCCGGCTTCAGCCCACTGGCCGAGACCCGGCTGCCGCATGAACATGTGGGGCCGCCACAGCAGGTCATCATGGACCGCTTCATGTCGGTGAGCTTCATCGCCGCCCTGCCCGACAGCGAGCGGGCCCAGGTGCGCGCACGGATCGAGGCACTCATCGCCCACCACCCCGCGCTGCGCGGGCAGGGCACCGTGCGCTTCCCGTACACCACGCTCGCATACCACTGCGAACGGGTGTAAAGCGCCGAGGCCCGCCACCGCGGCAGCCCTACGCGGCCACCAGCGCATCCAGCACCCCGGGCGTGAAACAGGGGCCGATGGCGTGCGCCAGGCCGTCGAACACGCTGTCGAGCGTGGGCACCGGCGCGGCGAGCCGCGCACCGAACAGCGCCTGGAGCGCCGCCCCGTCCTCGAACAGGCCGTGCAGGTACACCCCCAGCACATTGCCCGCCGCATTGCTCCAGGCCAGGCCTGGCATCACCTCGTGCGCCACATCCCCCTTGGCCGCCATGGCCGGGTGCTGCGCGGTCTGGCCGTGGTGGATTTCATAGCCCGCCACCTCCACCCCCGACAGCGCCCCCCAGGCGCCCGGCAGCGCACCGCAACGCGCGCGCGTGAGCCGCACCGTCTTGTCGCGCGCGAAGGCGGTGACCAGCGGCAGCAGGCCCAGGCCGGGCGCATTGCCGTCGATGCCCTCGGTGTCGATCAGCGCCTCGCCCAGCATCTGCAGGCCGCCACACACCCCCAGCACGGCCCCGCCCCGCGCGGCATGGGCCGCGATGGACTGGTCCAGCCCCTGCGCGCGCAGCCAGGCCAGGTCGGCGGCCGTCGCCTTGGAACCGGGCAGCACCACCCAGTCCGTGGGCTTCAGGCCGCCCAGGTCGGCCGGGCTGCGCGCCCACAGCAGGCGCACGCCGGGCACGTTCTTCAGGGGCTGGAACTCGTCGAGGTTGCTGATGCGCGGATAGGCCACCACGGCCACGGTGGTGTGCACGGTGCCGGCCGAGGTGCTGCGGTCGTCGAACACGCCATCCTCCTCGGGCAGGCCATGGCGCCAGTGCATCGGCACCGTTGCCACGGTGGGCACGCCGGTCAGGTCCTGCAGCATCTGCGGCGCGGGCGCCAGCAGGCGGGCATCGCCGCGGAACTTGTTGAGCACGAATCCATGGATCAGTGCGCGCTCGTCCTCGGGCAGCAGCGCCCAGGTGCCGTACAGGTGCGCAAAGGCGCCGCCCCGGTCGATGTCGGTCACCAGCAGGCAGCGGGCGCCGGCATGGCGCGCGACGCGCATGTTCACGATGTCGCTCGCGTGCAGGTTGATCTCGGCGGGCGAGCCCGCGCCTTCGATCACCACCACGTCGTTCTCGGCGCGCAACGCATCAAGCGCGGCGGCGATCTGCGGCCACACCTTTTCGCTGCGGCCGCGCCAGGGCATGGCCGTGAGCTCCGCGCTCACCTGCCCCATCAGCACGACCTGGCTGTGCGTGTCGGCCTCGGGCTTGAGCAGCAGCGGGTTCATGCGCACCTCGGGCCCGGCGCGGGCCGCGAGGGCCTGGAAGTACTGCGCGCTGCCGATCTCGCCCAGCAACCCGCCGGGGCCGGGCACGACGCGCGCGTTGTTGCTCATGTTCTGCGCCTTGAACGGCGCGACCTTCAGGCCCAGGTTGCTGTAGTGGCGGCACAGCGCGGTGGTGAGCCAGCTCTTGCCGGCGCCGCTGGTGGTGCCCAGCACCATCACGCAGCGCGCCATGCGCGGAGAAGTGGATGCGTTCAAGGCAGGGGCCTCACCATGCGGTCCATGATGTGGTCGAGCGCCGCCGCCGCGTCGGTGCAGCGGCCGGTGTGCACGGGCGATGTCTGGATGACGGCACTGCGCCTGGCGGTGAGCCAGTGAAAGCGCGAGCGGTAGGGCAGCCGCGCAATCGGCCCGCAGCCCTCGTCCCCGGCGCAAATGGCCACGATGGCCGCCAGGTGGCGGCGCACGGTGTCGATGTCGGCCCGCGGGTCGATGGCCAGCAGGCGCGCCTCGTCGAGCGCGATGGCGGCCTGCAGGAAGCCGCTGCGCTGGCACGAGAGGATCACGCCCGCGTTGATGAACTCCTCGCGCTCCACGCGCGGCACCACACGCACGATGGCGTAGTCGTACACCTCAGCCGCGTGCATCGATGGCCCCCTTCACCCAGGCCTCGCGCCCCGCGATGCGCGCCGCGAAATGGTCCACATAGGCCTGGCGATGGCTGGCCGGGGCCGACAGCGGGCCCTCGGCATGCTCGGCGCCGGCCAAGGCCAGGAATTCATCGGGCACATCCGCCAGGATGCCCGTGAGCACCTCGCGCGTGAGCAGCGCCGCCAGTTCGCCGTCCACCTCGCCGATGGCCGTGGCGCGGTGCAGCAGCACATGGTCGGCAATCGGCGCGAAAGGCCTGGCGGGCTGCGCCACCGCGCCATTCCACGCATGGTGGAAGGTGAGCGAGGCGCCATGGTCGATGAGCCAGGGCTTGCGGTGCCACACGAGCAGGTTGGTGTTGCGCGCCGTGCGGTCCACATTGGCCACCAGGGCATCGAACCAGACCAGGCGCGAGGCGAAGTCCTCGGACACCTCGTCCACCGCGGGGTCGAAGTTGAGCGCGCCCGACAGGTAGTCGAGCCCCACGTTGAGACCGCCGCTGGCGCGCACCAGGTCCTGGATCTCGGGGTCGGGCTCGGTCTGGGCCAGGCCCGTGTCCAGCTGGGCGAGCACGATCTCGGGCACGGGCAAGCCCAGGGCCCGCGCCAGCCCCCCGGAAATGAGCTCGGCCAGGAGGGCGCGCACGCCCTGCCCCGCCCCCCGGAACTTGAGCACGTACAGCCCGAGGTCGTCGCCTTCGACCACGGCGGGCATGGATCCGCCTTCACGCAGCGGCGTGACGTAGCGGGTGACGGTGATGGTTCGCACGGGGGCCGGGCCTCCTGAAGAGATAGGGAGAGGAAGATGCATGGATGAATCCGGCATGGTAGCGCCCGCGCGGCGCGGGATCAGCGCCCCCATGCCTGCAGCAACGCCTGTTGCGACGCTGGCGGCAGCACCCCCAGCCGCACATGGCCCGGCAGACCGAACGAGGTACAGTCGCGCAGCTTGATGCCCTGGCCGCGCAGCCCGGCCAGCCGTTCGGCCAGGGACTGGGGATCGGCCCCGCCGTCAGGCCGGGCGCAGAAGTAGTTGGCCTGGCTGCCCGCCCGCACCGCCCAGCCCAGGCCCGCGCACAGCGCCAGCTGGCGCGCTTTCCAGTCGCGCAGGGTGGCAAGGCTGCCCACCACCCACTGCTGCACGGCGGGGTCCAGCCAGGCGTGCAGCAATGCCACGCCGTGCGCGCCCAGCGGCCACGAGGGAGCCAGCGCGACCAGTGTGTCCACCTGCCCTTCGGCACCCGCGGGCGCCACGGCATAGGCCGCACGCACGCCGGTGAGGCCCAGTGCCTTGTTCGGCGTCCACACCTGCCAGCAATGGGCCGGGGTGGTGGCGGGCCGGCCGGTCCAGGCGCCCGGGCCCTCCAGCCGCAGCGGCGCATAGGCGCAGTCAAGCACGCGCAGGACGCCGGGGACGCCGCCATCGGCCGGCGCATGCCAAACATGCGCGGCAGGGTCTGGCCGGCCCAGGGGACTGGAAGGGTCGCAGGCCCATTGCAAGCCCGCCAGGCCCGCCAGGCCCGCGCCCGCTTCGCCTGCGCGCGCCAGTGCCAGGCCCCGCGCCTGCGCGGCCTGGGCGTAGTCGCCATAGCTGTGCGCGGGCAACGCGACCTGCACGCAGCCCTGCTGCACGGCCAGCGCAGTGATGCGGTGGATGAACTCGCTGGCGCCGCCCGCCAGCACGATGCGCCGAGGGGCCACGCCGTGGAATGCCCCCAGGCCCTCGCGCAGGGCGGTGTAGGCCGGGTCGGGGTAGCGGGTGGCGTCGGCCGCCCGCACGGCATGCAGCGCTCCCGGGCATGGCCCGCAGGCATTGCTGTTGGTGGAGAAGTCATGGAGCGCGGCGCCCATCGCATCCGGCCCGCCGTGCTCGGGGGCGGCCGCGCTCCAGCGCAGGGGCCCGCTCATGCCGTGCACACCATCACCAGCAGCAACTGGGCGGCCGCCAGCAGCGGAACCAGCGCCAGCACCGCGTTGCCGCCCAGGCGCGCCGCGCGCCGCGTATCCAGCGGACCGGCCGCGCGGCCCGCGCCATGCAGCGTGTACACGCCGGGCTTGGCCAGCCGCACCCCGAGCGCCAGCGCCATGGCCGCCATCGGCCAGCCGCTGTTGGGCGAAGGCGTCTTGCGGGCCTGGCGCGCCAGCGTGCGCAGCCGCATGCCGCGTGCGCCGGCCACCAGCAGCAAGGCGGTGATGCGCGCCGGCAGCCACGACAGGACATCATCGGCATGCGCGGCCCATTTGCCCGCCCACTGCCAGTAGCGTCCCCCGCGCATGCCGGGGTAGCCCCACATGGCATCGGCCGTGTTGGCAAAGCGGTACAGCGCGGCACCGGGCAGGCCCAGCAGCACGAACCAGAACAGGGGCGCCACCACCGAATCGTTGAGGTTCTCGGCCAGCGATTCGATGGCCGATTCACGCACCTCGACAGCGCTCAGGGCGCTCACGTCCCGGCTCACCAGCCGCGACAGGCGCGCGCGCCCTTCGGGCAGCGACTGGCCCAGCGCCACCTCCACCGCCAGCACCTCGTCGCGCAGCATGCGCCAGGCGAGCAAGGGCTTGAGCAGAAAGGCCAGCACGGCCGCGGCAAGCAGTTCATGCAGTGCGAACGCCGCATGCTGCAACACCGCGGAAACTATCAAAACAATAGCTGCCAGCGCACACCAGACAAGCGCTGCAAGCCAAAAACATCTCCAATCCTGCGCCACGGGCACCGTGGGGGCCAGCCGCTCGCCCCCGCGCTGCAGCGCCTTGCCCATCCACACCACGGGGTGCCAGGCCGCGGGCGGCTCGCCCAGCCACCAGTCGATCACCAGGGCCAGCGCGGGTACCCACACGAGCACGCGCCATGCGGCCCAGCCCGCGCCGGGAACCAGCCCCGCGACTACGCCGTCCATGCGCCTCCCGCATCGCGGGCCGGCCCCTGGGCGCGGGCGGCGCGCCGCCGGGGCACCAGCACCCGCCACGCGATCACGCACGAAGTGGCACACAGCGCGACACCCAGCAGCGAAAGCCCGACGATCAGCCAGGTGCGTAGCACAGGGCGCGCGAGCAGCGGCGCGAAATCCAGGCTGTGCAGGCCGTGGTACAGCACGCGCTGCCACGCCGTGCCCGCGTCGGTGCGCTGCACGATGCGGCCCGACGCCGGGTCGGCATACACCGCCACCCCGTCATCGGCCCAGCGCGCACGCCACACCGGCAGCGGCCGCGTGTGCAGGGCAGCGCCGTCCTGGCGCCGCGCATAGTAAAGGTCGTCGTAGTGCTCCATCTTCTCCACGGCAGGTGCCGGTGCTTCGGGGCGCAGCATCTGCAGCCGCGCGCGCAGCATGGCGTCGGGCAGTGCCCGCGCCATGGTGGCAGACGGACCATCCGCCCGCACCAGCCATTGTGAAGGAATGCCCGCGGATTCCCAGCCGCGCACCCGGTACCAGGCCTGGCCCGCGATGCGCAGCAGATCCAGCTCCTGCACGACCATGCCCTGCGCCGCCGCCAGCACCACCGCATCCCGTGGCCCCCGGCTGAGCGGGGCGGGCTCACCGGCCCACTGCGCCCGCGCCTGGGGCCCCACGGCCGCGCCGCCGAACACGCCAAACGGGTTCATCGACATCAACCCCGAGAACATCCAGGTGAGCGTGAACACCGCGGCCACCAGGCCCAGGATGTGGTGCCAGCGCATCCAGAACCTGCGGTACGGAATCCACCGCTGGCGGTTCAGGAACAGCTGCCAGACGCCGAGCACGATGCCCGTGGCGGCCAGCAGCACCCCGGGGATGGAAAGCCACACCACCACGTGGTGCCAGGCCCTGGGGAACTGCCGCAGCACGGTGGGGTAGATCCAGTGCGGCACGGCGCCCACCCAGTTCCAGAAGCGTTCGGCGCGGCGCGTGTCGCGCACCACCTCGGCCGCGCCGGGCGAGACGTACAGCTGCAGTCCGTCATCGCCGTCCAGCAGCACCTTGATGAGGGGACGGTGCACATCCAGGCCCTGCGGCACCGTCCACTGGTCGCGCTCGACCCACTCGGTGCCCGTGGCGCGGCGGCCGCTGAAGGCCTCGGCCACCCGGGCGGCCGCGTCCGGCGACAGCGGCGCGAGCAGCGTCCCGCTGCGCGCGTCCACGGTGCGCCAGCGCGGCCTGGCATCGGGCTGCGGCGCACGCGCCACGGCGCGTGCCGGCACCGCGTCTTCCGTGGCCAGCAGGCGCCACACCGGCGCATCGCCCAGCATGCCCAGGCGCGCCTCGCCGCCCACCGCAGGCCGCAGTCCCGCGCGCTGGGCGGCATCCTGCGCCGCAAGGCAGCATCCCGGGCCTTCCAGCGTCAGGGCGGGCAAGGCGGCCAGCCGCTCCGCCGCCGTGAGGCTGGGGAACGGCACGAAGTACAGCACCACCCCGCTCACGAACCACATGAGGAAGAACAGCGCCAGCACCACGCCCAGCCACTTGTGCACGAAGATGACGAGCTTCTTCAGCATGCGCCGCGCCTTGCCCGGTTCGCCGCGATCAGAACGTTGCGCGCGCGGTCAGCTGCACGGTGCGCGGCGCACCCAGCAGCCAGCGCGCGTTGGCCGTACCGGCCAGCGCATAGTCGCGGTCGGCCAGGTTCTTCACGGCCAGGCCGAGCTTGAGGTTGCGCGAATGGTCGTAGGCCAGCGAGGCATCCAGCACCACATACGACGGCAGTTGCGTGGTGTTGGCGGTGTTGCCCTGGCGCGCACCCACGTAGCGCGCGCCAAAACCCGCCTGCCACTGCGGCAGGAAGCGGTAGGTGGTCCAGATGCTGGAGGTGCGCTCGGGCACGCCGGTGGGCGTGTTGCCATCGCGCGAGACCAGGGCGCCGGAGACCAGTTCCTTGAATGCGTCGTAACGCGCACGCAGCAAGGCGGCATTGGCGTCGATGGTCCAGCCGCGCACGGGCTCGGCCGCGAAGGCCAGCTCGATGCCGGTGGAGGACTGCTGGCCCACCTGCTGCGAGAGGTTGGGATTGCCGGCGTCGCGCGACAGCAGGTTGCGTTTTTCGATCTTGTACAGCGCCACGGTCCACTCCCCGCGCACGGCGGGCACCGCGCCCTTGGCGCCGACCTCGACCTGGCGGCCCTTGGCGAGGTCGAAGGTGTTGCCGCCGCCCGGCAGCGACAGCGCGCCGGACAGCGGGTCGGTGCCGGTGCCGAACTGGCCGTAGAGCGACAGCGCCTCGCTGGGCGACCACACGGCGCCCAGGCGGCCGGTGACGGGCGAATACTTCTTGACCAGGTTCACGCCCGTGCGCAGGTCGGTGGTGTCAAGCTCCATGCGGTCGCTGCGCAGGCCGGCCACGAGCTTCCATTCCTTGGTGAGGTCGAGCGCGTTCTCGGCGAACAGCGCGGTGGTCTGGAGTTCGGACGCGCGGCCCGGGAGGGTGGGCACGGGGCTGATGAAGCCGCCCGGGGCGAAATTGAACGGGTCCACCGTGCTCGCCCCGCCGTACGGGGAGTTGTTGGTGTGCAGCAGCCTGGTGCGGTACCAGTCCAGGCCCACGATGAAGCGGTTCTTCATGCCGCCGAGGTGGCCGTCGAACGCGGCGTCGAGGCGGTTGCCGGTCTGCTGCTGGTCGTGCAGGATCTCCAGGTAGTCGCTGCGGTTCACGGCCGTGCCGGCGGCGTTGAAGGCATGGGCCTCGGCATTGCGCCAGTGGCGGTCGGTGGTCAGGTGGTAGGTCTCGTTGCGCAGGCGCACGCCGGCGGCGGCCTGCCAGTCGACCTTGGCGCGCCAGATGCGGTCGTCGTACTGGACCACCGAGTCGGCCACGTTGAAATTGGTGCGGCGCAGGCGCTCGTCGAGCACGCCATTGCGCAGCGGGGTGCCGAAGTAGCGCGCATCGTCGTTCACGCCACCGTCCAGCGACAGGGTCACATTCAGATCGGGGCTGGCGCGCACGGCCAGGGCCAGCGCGTAGTTGTGGCGCTGCGTGTCCATGAACTGGCGGTAGCCGTCGCTCTTTTCGGCATCGAGGTAGACCGAGTAGGCCAGCACATCGTTGATGGGGCCGCGCAGGCCCACGCCGCCCTGCACGCTGCCGAACGAACCCACGCTCAGGAACGCCTCGCGCTGCGGCGTTCCGAAGACCGGGCGCTTGGTCACGTAGTTTACGGCCGCGCCGATCGCCCCGTCGCCATAGAGCACCGAGGCCGGGCCGCGCAGCACCTCGACCGACTCCATGGGCCAGGTCGAGAACGGGTAGGTGATGGTGCCCGAGGCCACGATGAGGCGCGTGCCGTCCACCATCTGCGCCACCGAGCTGTGGCCCGCAAAGCCGCGCGCCACCAGGCTGGTGCCGCCGTTGCCGGGGGCCGGCGCCTCGGTGATGCCGGGCATGCGCACGGCCACGTCCTGCGCGCGGGTCAGGCTGCGCTCGGCGATGTCGGCCGCGCCCAGGCTGCTCACGCTGGCGGGCGTCTCGCGTGCGGTGAGGCCCAGGCGTGAGCCGGTGGTGCCAGGCAGGTCGAGCCCCAGCGTGCTGCCGGCCGTCTCACGCGGCGCCGTCACCTCCACCGGCAACAGGGTGGCTGACTCGGCCGCAGCCGGTGACTGCATGCCAACAGACCAGAGGCACAGGGAAATGGAAGTCAGGGAAACGCGCATGGAACAGGACCTTGGAAAAGCGGAAGGGCGAAAGCATAACGCAACCAAGTTGCATTATCGACGCAAAGCGACTTTGAACGTGCTCAGTCCTCGATGCCGCGCTGCGCGGGAATGCCCGCCTTGAACGCGTGCTTGACCATCTGCATCTCGGTCACCGTGTCGGCCAGCTCGATGATCTCGGGCGGGCAGCGGCGGCCGGTGAGGCACACATGCACCTCCTTGGGCCGCTCGCGCAGCGTCTGCAGCACACCCTCCAGCGGGAGCCAGCCGTAGATCAGCGGGTAGGTGATCTCATCGAGCACCACCAGGAAGTGCTCACCCGACAGGATGGCGGCGCGCGCCTTCTCCCAGCCGTCGCGCGCCAGCTGGGCCGAGTGCTCCAGGTCCTTGCTCTTCCAGCTGAAGCCGTCGCCCAGGCCCTCGATGGGCAGGCCGAGCTGCTCGAACATGCGGTGCTCGCCAAAACGCGCCGTGGGCACTTTCATGAACTGGAAGATCTTCACGGCCTTGCCCCGGCCGTGGGCGCGCAGCGCCAGGCCAAAGGCCGCCGTGCTTTTGCCCTTGCCATCGCCGGTGTTGACGATGACGATGCCGCGGCGCTCGCCCTCGGGCTTTTCATAGCGCTTCTCGGTGGGTGGGGTTTCGATCTGCATGGTGGGGGTGCTTTCAAGAAGGGTCGATTCACACGCGGGCCAGGCCGGGCGCGGCGGACAGTGAGAACGGACGGCGCGCCTGCCACGCAGCGCCCGCCAGCACCAACAGGGCCATGACCAGCAGGGCCACGATGCCGGCCATGCGCTCCACGGGGCTGGGTTCTTGGGCGGTGTCGGGGGCATCGCGCTCGGGCTGGCGCTCCAGCAGCACGCCCATGGCGGGCACGGTGGGTGCGGCGGGCGGGGCTTCTGCCTGGGCGGGTGGCGCAGGCAGGTCGGCAGCAGGCGGCACGGGCCGCGGCGCCGGCGCGGCAGGCGACTGCGGCGTGGCCACGGCCATGCCTGCGGGCGCGGATTCCGCCGCTGGCGCACCCTGCGCGGCCTGCTCCACCCAGCGGCGCACGCTGGGCAGCTCGGCCGCCAGCGGTGCGGCACGCGTCAGCTCCTGGTACATCTGCGCCAGCTGTTTTTGTGTGTCGGCATCGGCCTGCCAATAGCCCTGGCGCTGCGCCTGCACCAGGCGCTCCAGCGACTGGGCGTAGGCCTGTGGATGTTCTTTCAGCCACCCGGGCAGGCCCAGCTGGTGCTTGTCGCGCACCAGCACGTCGTAGAAACTCTGCCAATGGTCGCTGCGCACCGTGTCGGGCGCCACGGCCTGCCAGCCCCAGGCGAACTGCACGGCCTTGAGCACCTGCAGCGTGCCCGAATAGCCCTCGGCCTTCTGCGCCTTGAGCCAGCCCGGGTGCAGGTAGCGCGACTGCATCTCCAGCGCAATGGCGCGCTGCGCGGTCTCGGTGGTGGGCTCGCTCACATCCTGCAGCTGGGCCACGTGCAGCTCCAGCCCCTGCGACCGGCCGGCCACACGGGCTGCGGCCGACAGGCCGCCCAGGTACTGGAACGGGTCGTCCGAGCTGACCATGGCGTACAGGTTCGAGCTGCGCGACAGGATGGCGGCGTCGGTACGGCGCAGGTGGGCCCCCAGCGCCTTCGCGGCCGTGCCGCCCGCAACCCCCGTCACCGGTTCGCCCTCCAGATAGGGCTGGCTCATGCGTTCGAGGAACATCTGGCCCAGGCGCGCATCGTTGGTTTGCAGGCCGTCGCTCTGCACCGCGTCGGACAGGCCGGTGCCATAGTCGCCCACCGCGTTGCCGAACGAGCGCACGCGCGCCAGTTGCTCGGCCTGTGCGCGTGGCACACCCTGCTTGCGCAGCTCCTGGCCGATCTGCTCGGTATTGCGCGCAATCACATTGCCGGGCTCGGCCGTCGCGGCCT
This sequence comes from Acidovorax sp. GW821-FHT10E04, assembly GCF_059415185.1. Lineage (NCBI taxonomy): Bacteria > Pseudomonadati > Pseudomonadota > Betaproteobacteria > Burkholderiales > Comamonadaceae > Acidovorax > Acidovorax sp. GW821-FHT10E04. The sequence goes on along the minus strand of NZ_JBWKMT010000002.1, from coordinate 431,958 downwards.
GGGCCACGGCGCGGTCGAGGAGCGCCATCAGCGCGGGGAACTGGTCGCGGTACGAGCCGGTGATGCTCATGAGCACATCGACGCGCGGGCGTTTGAGTTCTTCTGCGGCAATGGTCTCCACACGCACCGGGCGGCCCGAGTCGTCCCACACCGGGCGCATGCCCAACGCCACGAGGGCCTGCGCTTCCATGATCCCCTGGTGGCGCAGTGTTTCACCCGCCCACAGCGACAACACCATGCGCTGCGGCACCTGGCCGCCATGGCGCGCCTGGTAGTCCTTGAACCAGTCGTTGAACAGCGTCTGCGCCACGGCATAGGCCTGGCGCGTGGGCAGGCGGCTCGGGTCCAGCCCCGTGAGGTTGCGGCCCGTGGGCAGGCTCTCGGGGTTGCGGATGGGGTCGCCACCGTACGCAGCGGTGAGGAAACGGCCCTCCAGCCCCGCGAGCAGGCCGGGCATCTCGCCTTCGGTGGCCAGCAGGCGCTCCAGCTCCTGCGCGCGCTGGGCCAGCTGCAGCAGCGCGGGCGTGTCGATGGGCTTGCGCGCGGCGCGGTTGGGCACATGGTCTTCGGCGCGCACCACGTCGGAGGCACCCGCCGCACCCGGCGTTGCCGCCTGCGCTGGCAGCACGGGGCGCAGGTCCAGCACGCTGGCGGCCTGCGCGTCGGTCAGCGCCACCTCCAGCCAGCGTGCGGGGCGCGCGGCCAGCACGGCATCGTGCTTGATGAGGAAGGCTTCGTCGATGTCTTCGCCCAGTGCCTCGATCAGCGGCTTGCGCAGCGCCTGCAGGATGGTCTCGCGCCGCTGCTCGGGCGCGGGCACGCGGCCGAACACGGCCAGGCCCTTGGGCTGCGAGCTTTGCGCGAGCTGGTCCAGATAGGGGTGCAGGATTTCCAGGAAGCCGCTGAAGTCGGCCGCGATGCGCTCGGCGCTCCAGCCCAGGTCGCGGTGCAGCTGGTGCTCCACGAACTGCGCCACCAGCTGCTTTTCGAGCGCGCGGCGCGTGGGGCCTTCATCCACGGTTTCCCACTCGTGCATCACCTCGTGCATGTGGGCCATGCGCGCCTCGAAGCCTGCCGGGGCGAACACGGGCGTGCGGTGGCTTACCAGCACGGCGCGGCCCCGGCGCTTGGCCGTGAGGGCCTCGCCCAGGTTGTCCACGATGTAGGGGTAGACCACGGGCAGGTCGCCCAATGGCAGCAGCGCGTCGTCGTGCACATCGAGCGCACGCGCCTTGCCACCGGCCCATTCCTGCGTGCCGTGCGTGCCGAAGTGGATGAGCGCATCGGCCTCCAGCTGCGCCCACAGGTACACCGCCAGGTAATGGTGCGACAGCGGCGCCTTGCTCTTGTGCATGAAGGGGTTCTGGCCCAGGCGCAGGGTTTCCTCACGCGGGGGCTGGGGCAGCACGGCCAGCTGGCCCACCTGCAGGCGTGGGATGGCGAACACTTTTTCGCCCTGCCACTCGACCACGTAGCGGCTCTTTTCGGGCGGGCCCCAGTGCGCGTTCATGCGCTCGCGCACGGCCTTCGGCAGCGTGGCCAGGTGCTGCTCATAGCGCGCCAGTGGCAGCGCGGCGGCCTGGCCGTTTTGCAGCAGCGCGCGCACATCGGCGCCGGGGTAGTAAACGGCGAGCAGCGGCTTGAGCCCGTCGATCCAGCCCTGCTCGGGCACACGCTCGGTGCGGTAGCCCGCCTGGGCCAGGCCGCCCGACACCTGCTCCAGGCTGCGCGGCACGTTGAGGAACGATGCGCCGAAGTTGGTGCCGCCCGGCGGGTAGTTGTAGACCATGGCCACCAGGCGCTTGTCTGCTGCCGGTTTGGTCTGCAGCGCGATCAGCCGCCGCGCCTTGGCGGCCACGGCCTGGGCCTGGCGGTCGATGAGGCGGAAGTCCCGGCCCTCGGCGCCGTGGGCGGCGACCAGGACCGGGTCGATGGCACCCGCCGCCTCAGGCTGCGCCAGATAGAACGGCACATCGGACAGCGACAGGCCCGTGTCGTTGGCCTCCCACGCAGCGGCATCGCCCGCGCGGTAGGGCTGCGTGCCCAGCAGGGGTGCGCCCCAGCGGGCCAGCAGCGGCTGCAGCGCGGCGGCCTGTGGCACGAGCTGGTGCAGCACCAGGGCCGAGGCATGCAGGCGGCCGGGTCCAGTGCCGCTCTCGGGGGGCAGCTCCAGCACCTCGGCCAGCGTCTGCGCCGTGACCTGCTGGCCAAAGGCCGCATAGGCGAACAGGCCCTGCTGGCGGAAGGTGCGCAGCCAGGCATCGAGCCATTCGGTGCTGCCATCGACAAAATGGTGGCGGTGCACCAGCACGGCCACCGACGGCAGGCCGCGCAGCGCGGGCTGGCCCTGGCGCCATGCCTCCAGCGCCACGGCGTTGGGCAGCAGCCGGGGCGCGTCGGGGTGGTAGATGCCCCGGGTGGGCAGGATGTCGGGCGCGGACAAAACGGGCATGGCCACACCCGCCACGGTGGCACGCGCCAGGGCGATGGCGCTCTTCAGGTTGCGCGGGCCACCGGCCTGCAGGTAGGCCACCATGCGGCCGGACGCATCGAGCGCGGTCAGGTCGGCGGCGGGGGCGCCCGCAGGCACCCACACCACGCGGCCGGGGGAACGTGTGGCACGGCCATCGAGCTGCGCCCCCGCCATGCGGCGCAGGCGTGCCTCCACGCTGGCGTGCGGCGCATCCACCCACACCAGCGCAGCGCCCGCCAGCGCGCGCTCCAGCGTCCGGGCCTGTGCTGCGTCGAGCACCGCCGGCCCCGCGAGCGGGTAGTCGATGTGCGCAAAGCCCAGGCCTGCCTCGGTGGCCAGGCGCTGCACCATGGCCGTGCGCGTGGCCGTGGTGATGTCGGAGGTGAGCCACAGCAGCACGGGTGCGGCCTTGTTGGCGCCCGCTGCGCCCTGGGCCTTGTCCGCCTGCACGGCATGCACCAGCGGCGCAGCCAGCAGCAGGCACCAGAGTGCCGCGCGCAGGATCAGCGCCTTCATGGCTTGGCGGGTGCCGGCGTGGCGGAACCACCCGCGCCACCGGCCGAAGCGCCGGCAGGAGCAGCGCCCGTTTCAGGGATGTAGACGATGTTGCCGTCTTCGAGCTTGTAGGCCACGCCCGCGCGCACGCCCTGCCCTTGCGCCGCGCTGCCCGCGCCCTTGAAGCGCACTTCCTTGCCCTGCTCGCGCACCACCACTTCCATGTCGGGCTGGCCGGGGTTGCGGATGATGGTGACGCTCTCGTTGGCGCTGGTCTGGGTCTGCACGGCCACGGCCGTGAGCAGCGCCACCACGAGCACCAGGAACACGTCCACCAGGTTCACGGCCGACAGCATCGGGTCGTCGTCGTCCTCGGCCAGCACATTCAGGTGCTTCAAGGTCATTGCGCCACCCCGCGCTCCTTGCGCACCACCAGCAGTTCGGCCAGCAGCCAGCGGCGGCGCACCGAATACACCACCAGGCCCACCGACGCGGCGGCCAGCGCCAGCACCACACCGGCAAAGGCGCCGCTGAACACCGCCAGCGCCTGCTGGCCGTTGCCCGCCGCCACGCTTTGCAGCGCAGGGCCGAGCGGGATCATCGTGGCGATCAGCCCCAGCATGGGCGACAGGCGGCTGAGCAGGCGCACGGGCTCCACCTGGCGCACCAGCTGCAGCTCCAGCTCTTCCATCGACAAGCCAGGGGCCACCCGCAGCGAGCGGTACTGCGGCTGGCGCCAGCGTTGCCAGGCTTCCATCAGCGTGGCGCCGCCCGACCACAGCGCGTAGACAAACGCCAGCCCCACCAGCACCAGCACCGGCCACAGCAGCGACTGCGCGACCTGCGAAAAGCCCGATTCGATGTTCATGCTTGCACTTCCTTCATTCCTTGGTTGTTGTTCTTGCGTTGCAGGGAGGGCAGCGCCATCCACATGCCATCCAGATGCCGCACATGGATGCGGTGGTCAAACACGCTCTCCAGCGCGGCGTGGGTATCGGGCGCATCGCAGGCGCCCTGGTGCAGCACGCGGCCCTCCGCCATCACCACCATGTCGTCGGCCTGCAGCGCGAGCGACACCTCGTGCAGCACGCTGACCACCGTGCCGCCCGCGTCCACCAGCGCGCGCATGGTGTGCAGCCAGTCGGTCTGGTGGGGCGGGTCGAGGTTGGCCAGGGGCTCATCCATCAGCAGCACCTGCGCCTGCACGGCCAGGGCGCGGGCCAGCAGCACGCGCTGGCGCTCGCCGCCCGACAGCTGCGCCAGCGGGCGGTGGCGCCAGTCCCAGGCCTGCGTGGTGCGCAGCGCCTGCTCGACCGCTGCGTGGTCGGCCGCACCCGGCGGCGCCAGCCAGGCCTGGTGCGGCAGGCGGCCCAACATGGCCACGTCGTAGCTCGTGAGGTCGTCGGCCGAGCCTTCGTTCTGCCCCAGCCAGGCGAGCTGCCGGGCACGTTCGCGTGCGGGGATCTGCGCGAGTGGGCGGCCCAGCAGCAATACTTCGCCCTGCACCGCAGCGCGCGGCAACAGTCCCGCCAGCACCTTGAGCAGGGTGGACTTGCCCGCGCCGTTGGGGCCGACGATGCTGGTCCAGCGCCCGGCAGGCAGTTGCAGGTCAATGCCCTGCAATATCAAACGATTTCCGATGCTGGCGCTTATTTTGCAAGCACTGATAGCTACTGAATTCATAGCTAACCACCTTGCGACGTCCGCCGGTGCATGAGCCACAGCAGGTAGGTTCCACCCAGCGCCGCCGTGAGCACGCCCACGGGCAGTTCCTGCGGTGCCAGCAGCCAGCGCGCCAGGATGTCGGCCGCCAGCAGCAGCACCGCACCCATCAGGCTTGCGAGCACGATGTGCCGCTCGTGCGTCACGCGCACGATGGAGCGCACCAGGTGTGGCGCGGCCAGCCCCACAAACGCGATGAGCCCCGTTTGCGCCACGGCCGTGCCCGTGGCCAGCGCCATGGCGGCCACCAGCCCGACGCGCATGGGCATGAGCGGCAGGCCCAGGCTGGCCGCCGTGGCCTCGCCCAGCGTGAGGCCGTCGAGCGCGCGCGCCAGCATCCAGGCGACCACCGAGCACAGCCCCCAGGCCACGGCCATGAGCACGCAGGCCATCCAGCCCACAAAGGCGGTGCTGCCCAGCGTGAACGCCTGCATGGCCTGCAGGATGTCGGGCGAGGCCAGCTCCACCAGGTCGCGCAGCGCGCCCAGCACCACGCCCACGATCACCCCCGCCAGCAGCAGGCGCAGCGTGTGCTGCACGCCTTTGGCCAACAGCAGCGTGAGCACCACCGCCCCCGCCGCGCCCAGGAAAGCCATGCCCGTGATGCCGATGCGGGCCATCCACTGCGCCGCCACCGGCGACACACCGAACAGCGCCATCGCCACCGCCCCGCCCAGCGCGGCGCCCGAGGCGCTGCCCAGCAGGTACGGGTCGGCCAATGGGTTGCGAAACAGCCCCTGCGCCACAGCACCCGACAGGCCCAGCAGCGCACCCGCCAGCCACGCGCCCAGCGTGCGCGGCAGGCGGATGTCCCACACGATCTGCCAGGCGACGGGGTCGCCGCGCATGCGCAGCACGCTGTCAAAACCCGTGCTGCCCACGCTGGCGCCACACACGGCCAGCACAACACTGGCCAGCAGCAGCCAGGCGGCACACCATGCCGCGCGGCGGCTGGCGGAACCTGTTGGCAAATCCATGGCAAGGCTGGTCATGGAGCTTTCTCCACCAGACAGCGGGCCATGATGCGCGCGGCCTCGGCCATGCGCGGGCCAGGTCGCACCACCACATCCGAATCACCGGGGCCAAACACGCACAGCCGGTTGTCGCGGATGGCGCGCATGCCGGCCCAGCCGGGGTACGGCACCATGGCCTGCATGCTGCGGTTGCCGATCATGATGATGTCGGGGTTGGCGCGCACCACAAATTCGGGGTTCAGGCGCGGGAACGGACCGAGCGACGCGGGCACCACGTTGCGCACCCCCAGCCGGGTGAGCGATTCGCCGATGAACGACGCCTCGCCCGCCGCATAGGGCCCCCGGCTCACCTCGAAGTACACGCGCGCATTTTTCGCCTTGGGTGGCAGGGACTGCGCCGCCGCCAGCACGCCCGCATCGATCACGCGCCAGAGACGGTCGGAGCCTTGCGCGCGGGGCACGCCCAGCAGGTCGCTCACGGTGCCCAGCACGCGGCGCACGTCGGCATGGGTCTTGGGCTCCAGCTGCACGACGGTGAGACCCAGCGCCTCCAGCCGGTCGCTGGCGCGCGAGCTGACGGACATGAGCACCAGGTCCGGCTTGAGCGCGACGATGGCCTCGATGCTGGGATCTATGCCGCCTCCCATCTTGGGCAGCTTGCCGACCACGGCCTCGGGCCAGTTGGAATAGCGGTCCACCCCCACGAGCCGGTGGCATTGCTCCAGCTCGCACACGCTTTCGGTCAGCGAGGGCAGCAGGCTCACGATGCGCTCGGGCGGGCGGGGCAACGCGATCTTGCGGCCCTTGTCGTCGGTGATCTGCACAGGCTGCGCCCGCGCCAGCCCGGCCATGAGCAGGCCCAGCAGCAACAGGATGGCGATCACCCACAGGATGCGGCGCACGGGGGTTGGTTTCATAGTTTCATTTCAAGGTCAATGGCAGCCCGGCGGCCATCAGCGTGACGCGGGGGCACACCTGGGCCACCTGCTGGTTCAGCGTGCCCAGCGCATCCACGAAGGCGCGCACCTCGCGCCCCATCGGGATGACCCCCAGGCCAATTTCGTTGCCCACCAGAACAACGGGGCCGGGGGATTTCCGAACCGCTATCAAAAACATAGCTGCTTGCGCTTGCCAATCCAGAGCCAGAGCCTGTTTTTGCTTCAAATCCATGTCTTCGCAGCCCATGGGCATGGTCCAGTGGGTGAGCCACAGCGTGAGGCAGTCCACCACCACCAGGGTCTGCGGCGTGCTGTGCAACACCACGGCAGCGGCCACATCGTGCGGCTCTTCCACGGTCCGCAGACCCGGCACGCGCTCGGCGCGGTCCCGCTGGTGGCGGGCGATGCGCTCGCGCATCTCGTCGTCCCAGGCTTGCCCCGTGGCGATGAGCACGGCGCGGTGGTCGCTGGACTGCGCCAGCCAGTCGCGCGCCAGCAACTCGGCGCGGCGGGACTTGCCGCTTTTCTGGCCACCCAGGATGAGTTCGCTGGTGATGGGGTGCGGGGTGGGAGTCATGCCGAGACGCCTCCCAGCAGATGCGCCACGGCCTCGGGGCTGGACGGAAACCACGCATGGAAGTAGCTGGCGTGGAGGCTGCCCTGCTGGTACAGCGCCTCGCCCGCATCCGGCGCAACCGCTTCATGGGGGCGGGCCGTGCGGGCCACCACGGGGGCGCTGCTGTCGCTGGTCGAGTAGTGGAAGGTGTGGCCGCGCAGGGTGTGCCCCGCCACCGCCAGTTGCTGCGGCCCGAGCGCCGCCAGGCGTTTTTGCATGGTCACGCGGCCGGGCAGCAGACTCCACAGCGGGGCCGTGCTGCCGTCGGCCAGCGTGATGGATTCAAACAGCGTCATCATGCCGCCGCACTCGGCCCACAGGGGTTTGCCTGCGGCCCCATGGGCGCGCAGGCTGGCCTGCATGCCGGTGTTGGCGGCGATCTGCGCTGTGTGCAGCTCGGGGTAGCCGCCGGGCAGCCACACGGCATCGCAGTCGGGCAGCGCGGCATCGTGCAGGGGCGAGAAGAACACCACACGCGCGCCCATCTTTTCAAGGCACTGCACATTGGCGGCGTAGATGAAGCAGAACGCCGCGTCGCGCCCCACGGCCACGGTGCGGCCCGCCAGCAGCGGCGGCACCGTGTCTGCCACTGCGGGAGCCGGAAACTCCACGGCCCAGCGCTGCAGGTCCTCCAGCGTCATCTGGCCCAGGGGCGTGGCCGCCAGGGCATCGGCGGCGGCGTCCAGACGCTGCAGACTGTCGGGCAGCTCATGCGCCGCGACCAGACCCAGGTGGCGTTCGGGCAGCAGCGCCGCACCGGCCTTGCCCGCAGCGGGCGCAGTGCCAGACTGCACCCGCATCAGCGCTCCCATCCAGTCGTCGGCGTCGTGCAAGCCACCCTGCAGCATGTCGGCATGGCGGGCACTGCCCACGCGGTTGGCCAGCACACCGGCCCAGGGCAGACCCGGCCGGTAGTGGCGCAAGCCGTAGGCCAGCGCGCCAAAGGTGCCCGCCATGGCCGAGGCATCGACCACGGCCAGCACGGGCACACCAAAGTGCCGGGCCAGGTCGGCCGCGCTGGGCGTGCCGTCAAACAGGCCCATCACGCCTTCGATCAGGACCAGGTCCGACGCGCGCGCCGCGTCATGCAGGCGCTGCGCGCAGTCCGCCTCGCCATTCATCCACAGGTCGAGCTGGTGCACCGGCGCTCCGCTGGCCAGCTGGTGCCAGTGCGGGTCCAGAAAATCCGGCCCGCACTTGAACACCCGCACCCGCCGCCCCTGGCGCGCATGCAGGCGCGCCAGGGCGGCGGTGACGGTGGTCTTGCCCTGCCCGGAGGCCGGGGCGGCGATCAGCAGCGCGGGGCACCTGGTCATTTCAGCAACCCTGTGGGACACATTCCCGGCATGCCGATGAAACTGGCACGCACGAAGCCAGTGCCACCGTGGAACCGGCTCCACCAGGCCCCGGGTGGCATCCCCCCGTGGGGGGAAGGCGCGCAGCGCCTCAGGGGGTGCTTCACTGCGGGGCCCACTTCACGCCGACGTAGGCGGTGCGGCCCGCGGTGGCGTAGGTGCGGGCCAGCTCATAGTGCTTGTCGGCCAGGTTGTCCACGCGCGCCACCAGGGTGAAATCGCGAGCAACCCGCGTGCTGGCATACAGGCTGACCAGCGTGTAGCCGCCCAGCACCGTGGTGTTGGCGGCGTTGTCGAAGCGGCGGCCAGAGGCCTGCACCTCGGCGCCCACCGTCCAGCCAGCGAGTTGCGTGTCGGCTCCCAGTGTGCCGTGGCGCTTGGAGCGGCGGGCCAGCAGCTTGCCCGTGGCCAGGTCGCGCGGGTTCTGCAGATCGAGCGAGCCGCGCAGTTGCACGCCGCCGAGGCGGTACGAACCCGCCAGCGTCACTCCCTTGTACTCGGCCCGCGCGGTGTTCACGTAGCAGCCGAAATCCGACGGACAAGGCCCTGCGGCCCCGAACGTGATCAGATCCTGCACCCGGTTGCGGTAGGCGGTGGCGGAGAAGCTGCTGCCGCCCTCGGCCCAGCGCAGGCCCACCTCGACATTGCGGCTGCTCTCGGGATTGAGCGACCCCGTGCCGTACTCGCTGAAGCGGTGGTACAGCGTGGGGGCCCGGAAGGCCGTGCCCACCGATGCCGTCGCGCGCCACTGGGGCGCAAAGGCGTAGCCGTAGGCCAGGCTGCCCGTGCCCTTGCCGCCGAACTCGCTGTCCGCGTCGTGCCGCACATTGGCCTGCACCGTGTGGCCGCCCGCGCTGTAGCCATAGCCCAGCGCAACGGCGTCCTGCGAGCGCTTGCGGTCGATGGGCTTGTTTTCCAGGTTGTCTTCGCGGCGCTCCAGCGCGGCGGTCAGCAGGTGCGCACCCTCGCGCCATTCATTCTGGAACAGGTAGCCGCGCAGGTGGGTATCGCTCAGGTACACCGAGGGCTTGGTTTCGTACCTGTCGCGCGAATCGGTCAGCTGCAGGCGCGTCTTGTACTGCGGGGTCCATTGCGCCTGCCAGTTCAGGCCCAGGGCATGCAGCCTGTGCTTGTTGCGGTCATCCTTGCCCAGGCCGCTGTCGTAGCCGCTGTCGAGGTCGTTGACCAGCAGCGTGCCTTCCAGCCGGTGCATGGCGTTGACCTGCAGGCCCACCCGCGCGTTGGCAGAGGTGCTTTCATACCCGTCGCGGTCGGGGTTCTGCGTGGCGACGGTGCGCGCGTTGAAGCCCTTGCTTTCCTCGCGTGCAATGCCCAGCGCGTAGTCGATCGTGCCGCTGGCACCGCTCACACCGGCTTCGATCTTGCGCGTGCCGTGGCTGCCGAACCCCGCGCCCACATAGGGCGCGGTGCCGTTTTCGCCGCGCTTGGTGAAGATCTGCACCACCCCACCCATGGCGTCGGAGCCATAGACCGCGCCCGCCGGGCCGCGCAGCACTTCGATGCGGTCGATCTGCGCCAGCGGGATCGACTCCCATGCCGCGCCGCCGGTGGATTGGGAATCGATGCGCACGCCGTCGATGTACACGGCCGTGAAGCGCGACTCAGCGCCGCGCAGGAACACGCCCGTGGTCGTGCCGGGGCCGCCGTTGCGCGAGAACTCGATGCCGGGGACACGGGCGAGCACGTCGGCCAGGCCGGTGGCGCCACTGGTTTCGATGGTCTCGCGATCCAGGACGGTCACATCGGCCACCAGGTCGGACAAGGGCTGGGGCGTGCGCGTGGCGGTCACCACGGTTTCGGTCAGCGAGGGCGCGCGCAGGTTCTGCGCCAGCAGCACGGGGCCGCCGGCATCGGCCTGCTGGGCCTGCACGGAGCAGGCGCCCACAACGGCCAGCGCCACCAGCGCGGGACGCAGGCACAGCGGCGCAGCAAGGCGCGCACGAGAGGTACGGATTTTCATGGGGAACATCGTCAACAAACAAAACCCGCGCCGGCCTCCCCGCCAGCAAATGGGTGATACGGCTGCGCGCACCCTGATCGGGCGCGTGCAACCACCGTGTTGGCCGGTATCCGGGCTGGCGGAACACCCTTCAAAGCCTTCCCAGGGGCTTGTTCAAGGCACCCAGTGGCATGTGTATGAAGGGGGAATCGGAACGATTCGTCCGCTGACCGTTGCGGGGGCAGCGCAGGCTGGGCGCACCATGGTTGGCGGCACCTCCCTGCTTCCCGTTGAACTGCGGCATGTGAACCACACCGCGAGCACCAACAACGGGATTTTACGACCGTTTACAACCGCCAACCCTACAATCGACAGCTGTATGGCAACACCGTCCACCACCGACCAGATCGCCGAGCGCGTCGAACGCCTGCTGCTGAGGCACGCGGAACTGCAACGCACCAACGCGCTGCTCGCCGATCAGGTGGCCGCCCTCGCGCAGGAGCGGGATTCGCTCAAATCGCGCCTGAGCGCGGCCCGCGCCCGGGTTGACGCGCTGCTGGAGCGGCTGCCCGCGGCGGCCCCTGTCACGAAAGAATCCGAATGAAGCAAATCGAGGTGCAGATCCTGCAGCAAAGCTACCTGCTGACCTGCCCCGAGGGGCATGAAAGCCGCTTGCTGGATGCCGTTGAACGCGTCGACACGGCCATGACCCGCATCCGCGACGCCGGCAAGGTGCGCGCCCGTGAACGCATCGCGGTGCTGGCCGCGCTGAACCTGGCTTTCGAGATTGCGGACCGCGAGGCGGCCGACCTGGCGGCGGGCGCGGCTGCCAAGTCCTCCCCGCCGCCTGCGGCACAGCCCGGAGCACAGGCCGCCTTGCCCCTGCCCGAGCGGGACGAGGACCACCTCAAGGTCCTGGTCCAGCGGCTCGACGAGGCATTGGGCGAGGACGGGCGCCTGCTCTGACGCGGCGCCCCCCGGCACCTCTGAACCCGGCGCGCCGCCCTGCGGTCTTTACATGTCCTGGCGCCGGCGTCGGACTCCGCCAGCGCCTACAATCAGGCTGTCTGCGATGCTGTCGGGCTTTATATTTCCTTGAACCAATGCTCAACGAGCTCGGGCTTGGTACATTGCCCGGTGAGCGTGATCATCTCGCGTCAGATGAACCCAACGCTTGGCTGCCCTCGCCCACCTGAACCCCCGGTTCAGGATGAGAGTCCGGTGGCAATCGCAGACACCTTCTTCCTTCCCCATGCCGCTGTCGCCGCCGCCTCACCTTCCCGCTGAACGGCCGACCGGGCGCCCCTCCCCGCCCGCTCTTCCCTCCCCTTCTCCCTTTTTGCCCCATGCTGGATCCTCTCCTGATCGTTGAACTCGGTGTACTGGGCCTGGCAACCGGCTTTCTGGCCGGCCTGCTCGGCATCGGCGGCGGCATGCTGCTGGTGCCGTTCATGACGTACATCCTGGGTGCCCAGAAGGTGGCACCGGACCTCGCGGTGAAGATGGCCATCGCGACCTCCATGGCGACGATCATGTTCACCTCGATCTCCAGCGTGCGCGCGCACCACCAGCGTGGCGCGGTGCGCTGGGACATCGTCAAGCGCCTGGCGCCCGGCATCGTGCTCGGTGGATTCATCGCCAGCCTGGGCGTGTTCGCGCTCCTCAAGGGCTCGTTCCTGGCGATCTTCTTCGCGCTGTTCGTGAGTTTTTCGGCCTCTCAGATGTTCCTGGACAAGAAGCCCGCCCCCTCGCGCCAGATGCCTGCCGGCGCGGGGCAGGTGGCGGCGGGCGGCGTGATCGGGTTCCTGTCGGGGCTGGTGGGTGCCGGCGGCGGCTTCGTGAGCGTGCCGTTCATGACGTGGTGCAACGTGCCCATCCACAATGCCGTGGCCACCAGCGCCGCGCTCGGCTTTCCCATCGCCCTCGCCAACGTGGTGGGCTACGTGATTGGCGGCCAGAACGTGAGCGGATTGCCCCCGGCATCGCTGGGCTACATCTGGCTTCCCGCCCTGGCGGTGATCGCGACCTGCAGCGTGCTCACCGCGCCCCTGGGCGCCAGGGCGGCGCACAGCCTGCCGGTCAAGCAACTCAAGCGCGTGTTCGCATCCCTGCTCTTCGGCCTGGCGGCCTACATGCTCTGGAAGGGCATCGCGGCCTCCTGAGGCTCTGCCGTGGGGCCACGGCGCAAGGGCAGCGGAGATGGTGGCCAAGGCGGTGGTGCGAAGCCCTTGGCCTCGCGCGCCTAGGTCTGGACGGAATTGCGCCGGCCCTGCGCCTTCAAGGGCAGCGGCTTGCCCAGCAGGGCACGAAACTCGTGGGCAGGAAGCCCGGGCGCGCACAGAAAACCCTGGTAGTGGTCGCATTGCATCTGAAGCAGCACCGCCTGCTGGGTTTCGGTTTCCACGCCCTCCGCCACCACCTCCACATGCATGGCGCGCCCCATGCTGATGATCGCGCTCACGATGGCCCGGTCGCCATCGTCGTCGGGCAGCCCGCGCACGAACGACTGGTCGATCTTGAGCTTGTGGATCGGCAGCTTCTTCAGGTACGCCAGGCTGGAATAGCCCGTGCCGAAATCATCGATGGCGAGGCCAATGCCCAGGCCGGCCAGCACGCGCAGGCGCTGCTCCATCTCCTGCGCATCCTGCAGCAGGATGGTTTCGGTCAGCTCCAGCTCCAGCAGCGTGGGCGGCAGCTGGTGCACCGCCAGCAGGCGCGTGATCCGGTCCACGAAATCGGGCTGGCGAAACTCCAGCGCGGACACGTTCACCGAGATCATGATGGGCATGCCGCTGTGCATCCACACCGCCGCCTCGCGCACGGCCTGCTCCATGACCCAGGCACCCAGCGTGACGATGTAGCCGGACTCCTCCGCGAGGGGGATGAACTGCCCGGGCGAGACCGCGCCGAATTCAGGGTCGGTCCAGCGGATCAGGGCCTCGGCGCCCGTGATGCGCCCCGTGGCCATGTTGACCTGCGGCTGGTAGTGCACCGCCATGCGGTCCAGCCCCAGCGCCTGGCGCATCGCATGCTCCATCTGCATGCGCGACAGCAGGTTGGCGTTCATTTGCGGCTGGTAGAAGCCATAGCTGCCCCGGCCGCGCTCCTTGACGCGGTACATGGCGGTATCGGCCTGCTTGATGAGGTCGTCCAGCGTGGCCCCGTCCTGCGGGTACAGCGCCATGCCGATGCTGCACTGGATGGAGAAACCCATGCCGTCGAGCATGAAGGGCTTGAGCATGTCGTCCAGGATGCGGCGCGCCACGCTCTCGGCCACCACGGCATCCCCACCGTGCAGATAGATGACGAACTCATCCCCGCCCAGCCGGCACAGCATGTCCGTCTGGCGCAGGCAGGCCTGCAATCGCTCGGCCACCAGCTGCAGCACCCGGTCGCCAAAGGGATGGCCCAGCGAGTCATTGATGATCTTGAAACGGTCGAGGTCCAGGAACAGGATCGCGAAACCGGTGTCGCTCTGGCGGGCGCCCTGGATGGCCGTGTCCACCCGCTGCGACAGAAGCAGCCGGTTGGGCAGCCCTGTGAGCACATCGCTGTACGCCAGCTCTTCGATGCGCTTCTGGGCCGCATGCTGCAGCGTCAGGTCGCGCATGAAGCCGATGCTCTGCACCAGCCGCCCCTCGTCGTCGCGCAACGCCACCCACGACAGCTGTACCGCGCAATAGGTCCCGTTGTCCCGGGGAAGCCACAGCTCGCCTTCCCAGAAGCCTTCGCTGGACCAGCCTTGCAGCACCTGTTCCATGAACGCCGCATCGGGGCCGCCGCCAAAGAGGGATGCCGCCGTGTTGCCCTCGAACGACTTGGCCGACGGGCCCACGAGGCGCTCGCATCCCGGGTTCATGCGCAGGACCCGGTGCTGGCTGTCGGCGATGAAGATCGCGTCCAGGCTGGATTCGAACACCCTGGCGGCAAGGCGCAGGCTGGCTTGTATCTCGGTCTGCCGGGTGATGTCCCGGAACGAGTACACACGCCCCACCGGCCGCCCCTGGCTGAACTGGGGGACCGTGCGCAGCTCCAGCACCGCGCCGTTGCGCAGCACCAGGATGTCGGTGCTCTCCCGCATCGGCTCGCGCGCAATCGCGGCCAGGCGCTCCGAATAGGCCTCCGCATCGTTCACCTGCGTGGCCATGTGGGCATACACCGCCCCGTCGTCACGCTCAAGGAGCAGGTCGCGCGGAATGCTCCACAGCTGTGCAAGGCGCTGATTGAACGCCCGCACCCGGCCATCAAGGCTGCAGACGAGCATGCCGTCGGCCGCGGAGTCCAGCGTGGCGCGCAGTTCGGACAGCAGGGTTTCCAGTTCGCGCTCGATGGCCTCCTGGGCACTGCGGTCCAGCATGGTCAGCATGTACACCGTATCGCCCCCCGCTGCGCCCCAGGGCACGCGGCTTACCTGCCGGTCCACGGGCACCAGCGTGCCATCCGCACGCAGAAGACGGGTGTGGGAATGGATGCCGCCCGCCACCACCTCGGCGGGCTCCCCCCAGAACGCCTGGTCCTGCGGCGTGGTAGCCAGGCCAAGCACCGATGCACCGACCATGGCGGACACGGGGGTCCCTACCAGCCGCTGCGCGGCGGCATTCGCGTGCAGGATGAGCAGGCTGGCCTCATCGACAAGCCAGACGGCTTCCTGCAGCGCGTCCAGCCAGCCGTGGGATTGCGAAACCCTCACGAACCTGCCTCTTCATTGCCGGGACTGACCGCACGCTCGAAAAAGTAACAGATGCGCTGACGGGGAGAGAGATAGTCCAGCGCATCGCGTGGCAGCTGCGCGGGCTTGAGGCTGCGCCGGATGCCCAGCTCGGGCACCGTTTCCAGGTCCAGGATCGGTGCTTCGTCCTTGGGCACACGGGAATCGTGCACGATGACCTTGGGCCGCAGGGGCCGCGACGAGTTGACCGAGGCAACGATCGCATAGCGGTCATTGACCAACTGGACAATGGAGCCCGGCGGGTACACCCCCATCATGCGGATGAATGCCCCCAGAACCACGGAATCGAAGCGCGCCTTGAGCTGCGCGAAGATGACGGACAACGCCTCGTGGGGCGTGAGCGCATCCACGCCGTTGGCCGGGTTGCACATGCGGTCGTACCGGTTGACCAGCGCCAGCACCTGCCCCGCCCGTCCCAGGTCAGGCCCCGACAGCCGCAGGGGGAACCCGCTGCCATCGGCCATTTCGTGATGCCGCGCAATGGCCGTCAGCACCGCTTCGGGCAGCCCCATGCGCGTGGCGAATGCCACGGACTCGCCCACGTGGGACTCGTAGCGCGTTCGCTCCATGGGGATCATCGAGGGCGTGGGCTGGCGCAGGTTCGGCGGCAGCTTGAGCTTGCCCAGGTCATGGATCAGGGCCGCGATGCCGAGATCATGCAGCTCGGAGCTCTTCATGCCCAGGGCACGGCCCAGCAGCAGGGAGATCACCATCACGTTGATGGGGTGCAGGGCATTGCGCTCGCCAACGCCCTCCGACAGCAACCGGATGACGGAGTCACCGTTCTCGAGGAGTTCCGATACGCAGCCAGCCACCAGCGCATCGCCCTTGGTGCGGGCCTGGTCCGGGTGCTCGGACGCAACGCGTTCGAGTGCCTGGTACTGCCGGGTGGCCTCTCCGAACCGCTGGTTGCAGGCCGCCAAGGTGCGGTTCTGCGCCTCCAGCAATTCGCGCCGGCGCTGCGCCTCCGGGTCCACGGTGGCCGTGGCGCCGGGGGCATCCGGTCCCTGGGCCGAGGGCACCGTCATCTCCGGCACGCTCCAGGCGGCCGGAACCAGCTCTCTTTGCTCCGGATCGCTTTTCTTGGGGACGTATCGCACCTCGGTGAGCCCCAGTTCCCGCAACGTCGCGATCTGGTCCGCCGATGCCACCCGGAAACTGCTCACCGGGAACGGATGGTGCATCCAGCCCACATCGAGCTGGATGTACATGCCGACGCGCAGTTGGCTGATATCGATGAGGATGGAGGAGTTCACTTCGGGGCGCGCGAAACATGGAGACGTGAATGCCACCAATAGTTACACAGATTATCGCCAGTTCGAAGGCCTTGTCGAAGGAGCCCACCCGCGCCGCGGCGGCACGGCAACACTTGCCTGCCCGAAGCCACGGGGCGGGACAATCCCCCTCATGGGGATGTGGGTTACCGAAACCGCCTCGCCCTCAGGCCGCCGCGGCCCGAATGCACGCTAGCGGCACCACAGTGAGGGTTTGTAGACGAGGTCCATCCACAGTGCCCAGCTTGCCACCGCGCAGAGCAGGCCACCGGCGGCGCGCGTCCCCCAGTCCGCGCGCACGGTGTTGAGCCGGGCCCGCAACCGCGTCCAGGCCCAGGGCCCGCCGACCAGCCAGACGCCGCTGCCAATGCCAAAAAGCGCCATGGACAATGCGCCCTCCAGGGGCCCTCCGCTCAAGGCAGCCACCAGCAGCGCCGAATACAGCAAGCCACAGGGCATCAGCGCCCAGAGAAACCCCGCGGCAAGAATGCCTCCCGGGGCACGGACCAGAGGCCGCACGCGCTCCCACACGCCACGGCCCGCCTGCTCCACCCAGAGCGGCTGCCGCGCCTGGACCATCAGCATCAGCCCCCACGCCATCACCGCGACGTGCATCAAGGTCCACGCCGGGCGCAGTGCCATGGTCTGCTGAGTGAGCCACGCCAGGCTGTCCATGGCCAGGGCGGCCAGCCCGCCCGCCAGGGCATATCCCGTCAGGCGGCCCGTATGAAAGGCCACGGCCCGCCGGGCCACGCCACCGCGCGGTGCCCACCGCACCGCCTGCACCTTCGGGGGAGCCCCCTCCGCCGGCGCCCCGGCGCCCGGGGCGGATGCGCAGCCCGCGCTCCCCTGCCCCACCACGGCGCCACAAGGTGCCGAGCACATGGCCAGGCAATGGGACCCGCCAACGAGCCCCATCAACAAGGCAGTCGAGGCAACCGTTGCAAGCATGGGATTCAGATGATGCGTGAAAAACGCGCGCGGTTGCGGTCTGCCTGCAGATATCGGTCGAAAACCATGGCGATGCCGCGCACGAAGAACCAGCCCATGGCCGTGACCTCGACACCGTCGGGCCTCACCTTGACCAGTCCCTGCTCGGCCATGGTGTCGAGTTGCGCCAGTTCGGCGGAGAAATAGTGCCGAAAATCGAGGAGCCAGGCCTGTTCCATGGGCTCGAACAGCAGTTCTCCCTGGCACATCAAGGACATGATGACGGCACGGCGCACGAGGTCGTCCCGCGTCAGGGCCAGGCCACGCACCACGGGCAGACGCCCCTGGTTCAGCAGGTCGTAGTACTCATCCAGGGTCTTGGCGTTCTGGCTGTAGGTGGCGCCGACCCTGCCAATGGCCGACACGCCCAGGCCGATCAGGTCGCAGTCGGGCTGGGTGCTGTAGCCCTGGAAGTTGCGGTGCAAGCGGCCCTGCCGCTTGGCGACGGCCAGCGAGTCCTCCGGCAGCGCGAAGTGGTCCATCCCCACATACACATAGCCGGCGCCCATGAACGCGTCGAGCGAACGGGAGAGCATCGACACCTTGCCGGAGGCTGCGGGCAGTTCGGCGGAGAGGATGCGGCGCTGGGGCTTGAACCGCTCCGGCAGGTGGGCATAGGCATACAGCGCAATGCGATCAGGCCGCAACTGAACCACCTGCGCCAGCGTGCGGTCGAACGACTCCGGCGTCTGGCGCGGCAACCCGTAGATCAGGTCCACATTGATCGATTCGAAGCCGAGCGAGCGCGCGGATTCCACCAGCGAAAACACCTGTTCGGCGGGCTGGATGCGGTGCACCGCCTTCTGAACCTCGGGGTCAAAATCCTGCACGCCAAAACTCAGCCGGTTGAATCCAAGCTCCGCGAGCACGGCAAGCCGGTCGGCATTGACGGTACGGGGGTCCACCTCGATCGAGTACTCCCCGCCCGGCGCCAGGGTGAAGCTGCGCTGGAGCATCGCCATGAGTTCCCGCAAGCCATCGTCCGACAGGAAGGTGGGGGTGCCGCCGCCCAGATGCAGCTGGCTCACCACCTGCCCCGTGCCGCAGTGCGCCGTGTGCAGATCGATCTCGCGGCTGAGATAGCGCAGATAGACTTCAGCCCGGTCGTGGTGCTTGGTGATGATCTTGTTGCAGGCGCAGTAGTAGCACAGCGACTCGCAAAAAGGGATGTGCACATACAGGGACAAGGGCAGCGCCTTGGTCAGGGTGCCCATGCGGCGCTGCTCGAGGGCGAGGGCGTAGTCCTCCTGGCCGAAGGCTTCCACAAACCGGTCGGCCGTCGGATAGGAGGTATAGCGGGGGCCTGGTACGTCAAAACGGCGCAGCAGGTCAGGCGAAACAGCGGTCATGGGGCGAATCCTTGCGTACACCTTGACTGTGCCGTAAGCTGCCCCCCATGTCCTTGACATGAATCAAGTGATGGAGTGGCCGGAACAGCGACAATTTGATGCATGTCAGTCGCCTGCCCGCCCTCCAAGAGACTCCCTCTTCGGCCATCGGGCGGTATGCTCGAAACCTAACTCCGCCCTGTGCCTATGAACCCGCTCACCATCAAAGTCGCCTGTTCCAATTGCAACCTGCGCGAGCTGTGCATGCCGGTGGGCCTGAGCGAAGAGCAACTGCACCGCATCGACGAGGTCGTTGCAGTTCGCCGCAAGGTGAAGCGCGGCGGTACGCTGTTTCGCAATGGTGAGTCGTTCACCTCGCTTTATGCCATCCGCACCGGCTTTTTCAAGACCTGCGTGGCCACCGAGGACGGACGCGACCAGGTCACGGGGTTCCAGATGGCGGGCGAGATCATCGGCCTGGACGGCATCGTGAATGACCACCACACCTGCGATGCGGTGGCCCTGGAAGACGCCGAGGTCTGCGTCATGCCGTTTGACCGCATCGAGGAATTGTCCCGCGAGGTCACCGCGCTGCAGCACCACGTGCACAAGATCATGAGCCGCGAGATCGTGCGCGAACACGGCGTGATGCTGCTGCTGGGCAGCATGCGTGCCGAGGAGCGCCTGGCAGCGTTCCTGCTCAATCTGGTGCAGCGCCTGCACGCCCGCGGATTCTCGCAGTCCGAGCTGGTGCTGCGCATGACGCGCGAGGAGATCGGCAGCTACCTGGGCCTCAAGCTCGAGACCGTGAGCCGCACCTTCTCCAAGTTTGTGGAAGAAGGCATTGTCGAAGTCAAGCAGCGCCATGTCCGCATCCTCGAGACCGACGCGCTCAAGCGCATCGTGAACAACCAGTCCGCCTGCCACTGAGCAAGGCGAGCCAGGTCCGCCCGTCCCGGCAACGCCTTGCCACCGGAGCCCGGCCGGTGCGCTGTTCAAGGGCAGGATGATGTCTTTCGGCAATCATCAGGGCGCTCGCCTTCGGGCACGGGGCAGCGGTTGAGTTCAAAGGGCGACATTGCCAGCAGCGTGGTCAACGCGCTGGAGGCCATGGTGATGGCCCAGAACGCAAAGAACGCGAGCGTGTAGACGCCCTGGCGCGACAGGGCCAGCGGCTGCCCGAACCAATGCAGGTCCTGCGGGTCCACCATAGCAAAAACCAGCATCTCCATCGCGCCCGCCATCAGAAAGGCGGGCCATGCAATCCACATCAGGCGTTGCGTCCACATCGGGGTTGTCTCCTGGTAAGGCCGCGCAGACCCGCTGCTCGGCCAGGGGTTTCAGCGTGGCTGGTCCTGAACCGGTGTCGCCGCGTGGTTGCGGCCCTTCATGGCCGGGGCCAGGCTCTTCTCCGGAGCCTCCAGCGTCTTGTTGATTTCGATGCCCTGGCGGTAGTAGTCCTCGACGACCACGGGGTCTGGCCGCGAAATCGCCAGCCACAGCGTGACAAAGCCCGCCACGATGACGATGGCAGGGCCGGCGATGATCAGCCAGACGTGGCCGAATTTCCACCAGGGCGCAGCGGTGGCGGGG
Organism: Acidovorax sp. GW821-FHT10E04; assembly: GCF_059415185.1. Taxonomy (NCBI): domain Bacteria; kingdom Pseudomonadati; phylum Pseudomonadota; class Betaproteobacteria; order Burkholderiales; family Comamonadaceae; genus Acidovorax; species Acidovorax sp. GW821-FHT10E04. The sequence goes on along the minus strand of NZ_JBWKMT010000002.1, from coordinate 411,511 downwards.
GCGGAGCCGATGGCTGGATTGGATGGCATGGGTGCTTGCTCCTCAAAAATCTTCTCGGTCATACAACGTCCCCGGGGCCGTGCACCGGGGTGCACGTCGCCTCATCGGGGCACCAGGAATACGGACTTCTCGGTCACATGGGCCGCAGCGCCCACCGCCTGCACATCGAACTGCACGGCATGGGAGCCCGGGGGCGCGGAGCCATACGGTATCTGCAGGCGCACGGCCACCCACCGGGACTCCGCGGGGCCAATGTCCACCTCGGCTTCAGAGGCCACCTCCAGCCCGTCCAGGCCGCGGGCGCCGATGCGGTAGCGCTGGGGGCCTTCGGTGGCGTTCATGATCTGCAGGCGGTAGATATTCTCCAGCTTGCCGCCCGCCACGATGCGCGACAGGGCCGCGCGGTCGCGCACCACATCCACCTTGAGCGGCGTGCGGGTGACCAGGCTGGCCATCATGCCCACGCACAGTGCCACCAGCACGGCGGTGTAGATCAGCACGCGAGGCCGCAGGACGCGCCGCAGGATCTGCGACTGGCTCCAGCGCTGCGCCACGCCGTTCAGCGTGGAAAAGCGGATCAGCCCCCGGGGGTAGTGCATCTTGTCCATCACCGTGTTGCACGCATCCACGCACAGTCCGCAGCCAATGCACTCGTACTGCAGGCCCTTGCGGATATCGATGCCCACGGGACACACCTGCACGCACAGGGTGCAGTCAATGCAGTCGCCCAGGCCCTTGGCCTTGTGGTCGATCGTCTTGTTGCGCGGGCCGCGCGGCTCGCCGCGTTCCACGTCATAGCTCACGATCAGGGTGTCCCGGTCGAACATCGCGCTCTGAAAGCGCGCGTAGGGGCACATGTACTTGCACACCTGCTCGCGCATGTAGCCCGCATTGCCATACGTGGCAAAGCCGTAGAACAGCACCCAGAATATCTGCCAGTTGCCCTGCAGCGCCAGCAGTTCCGCGCCGAGCTCGCGGATGGGCACGAAATAGCCCACGAACGTGAACCCCGTCCACAGCGCCACGGTGATCCATACCACCTGTTTGAGAAACTTCTTGCGGATCTTCTCGAAGGTCCAGGGCCCGTTGTCCAGCCGCAGCCGGGCACTGCGATCGCCTTCGATCTTGTGCTCGATCCACATGAACATTTCGGTGTAGACCGTCTGGGGACAGGCGAAACCGCACCACAGCCGCCCCGCCACGGCCGTGAACAGGAAAAGCGACAGCGCCGAGATGATGAGCAGGCCCGTGAGATAGATGAAGTCCTGCGGATAGAGCACCAGCCCGAAAATATAGAACCGCCGTGCCCCCAGGTCGAACAGCACCATCTGGCGCTGCCCCCACTCGAACCAGGGAAGGCCGTAAAAGACCAGTTGCGTGAGAAACACCATGCCCCAGCGCCAGCGTGCGAACAGGCCACTGATGGAGCGCGGGTAAATCTTCTTCTGCGCTTCGTACAAGGAGACGATCTCGCCCTCGGACGAGGCATCGGATGCAACCGGTGCAATCGGAATGACCTTGCGGGCTGGCCCGCTGGGTGGCTTCATGGTGGTGTCGACCTATTGGCTTGGTGTGTCTTCAGCAATGGGGCAAAAAACCGGGGGCAGCGCCAGGGGGCGCACCACCCGGCCCGGATCAGCGCACCGCGGCAGCCTGCTTGCCGTTGGACAGGCCCCATACGTACGCAGACAGCACGCCGATCTGCGCTTCCGTCAACTTGTCGGCCTGGGCCGGCATCTGGTTGACCTTGCCGTTGTTGACCATGGCGGTAATGGCCGCCTCGCCCCAGCCATGCAGCCAGACGTCGTCGGTCAGATTGGGGGCACCCAGCGCCTGGTTGCCCTTGCCGTCCATGCCATGGCAGGCCGCGCATGCCGTGAACTTGGACTTGCCCAGCGAAGCACGCAGCGAATCGTGCGGGCTGCCCGACAGGCTCAGCACATAGTGCGACAGGTTGCGCACGTCTTCGGGCGTGCCCACTGCGGCCGCCATGGGAGGCATGTTGCCCACACGGCCCTTCTCGATCGTTTCACGGATCTTCTCGGGCGCCCCGCCATGGAGCCAGTCACCGTCCGCCAGATTGGGGAAACCCTTGCTGCCGCGCGCGTCGGAACCATGGCACTGAGCGCAGTTGTTCATGAACAGGCGCTCGCCAATGGCCTGGGCCTGCGGGTCCCTGGCCACGTCTTCCGGCTTCATCGAGGCGAAACGGGCATACAGCGGCTCCAGTTCAGCCTTGGCCTTGGCCATCTCGGCTTCGTATTCGCCCTTCTGCGTCCAGTTCAGCTTGCCGGTGAAACTGCCAAGGCCTGGGTAGGCGGCCAGGTAGCCGAAGCCGAAGACGATGGTGATGACGAACAGCCAGACCCACCAACGCGGCAGGGGGTTGTTCATTTCGACCAGGTCCTCGTCCCAGACGTGGCCCGTGGTGTTGTCGGCCGTGGCCATCACCTTCTTGCGGCCTGCCATCCATAGCAGGATGCCGCAGGCGATGATGCCGACCAGGGTCAGCGTGGTCACAAAGACCGACCAGAAATTGCTGGTGAAGTCACTCATGGGGTGTTCTCGTTCTGGTGGGGGTCAATCTTGTTCAAAGGGCAGCCGAGCGGCCTCGTCAAACCGGGCCTTGTTGCGGCCCCGGTAGGCCCAGACCCAGATGCCGACGAAGCAGGCCATCGAGGCCAGCGTGGCGACGATGCGCATGGTGGTGATGTCCATTGCGAACCTCCTTTACTTGAGCGCACGGCCCATGACTTGCAGGTAGGCGACCAGCGCCTCCATCTCGGTCTTGCCCTTGACGTCGGCCGCGGATGCCGCGATCTGCTCGTCCGTGTAGGGCACGCCGACGGTGCGCAGCGCCTTCATGCGCGGCGCAACGCTCGCGGGGTCCACCGCGCTCTTTTCCAGCCAGGGATAGGCGGGCATGTTCGACTCGGGCACCACGTCGCGCGGGTTGTTCAGGTGGATGCGGTGCCACTCATCGCTGTACTTGCCGCCCACGCGGTGCAGGTCGGGTCCGGTGCGCTTGCTGCCCCACTGGAAGGGATGGTCGTACACGAACTCGCCCGCCACCGAGTAGTGGCCGTAGCGCAGCGTCTCGGCGCGGAAGGGGCGGATCATCTGCGAATGGCAGTTGTAGCAGCCCTCGCGGATATAGATGTCGCGGCCCACCAGTTGCATGGCGTTGTAGGGCTCCACACCCTTGACCGCCTCGGTCGTGGACTTCTGGAAGAACAGCGGCACGATCTCCACCAGGCCGCCAATGGCGATCACGAGCAGGATCAGCACGATCATCAGGAAGTTGTTGGTCTCGACTTTCTCGTGGGAGAAGCCGGTCGAAGAAGATGGATTGTTGTTGGACATGGGTTATCTCCTTCGGCTCAGGCGTGCGCCGCATTCACGGCTGGAATGGCAACCTTGACCGAACGGCCCGAGATCGCTGTCACCCACACGTTCCAGGCCATGACCACCATGCCCCCCAGATACAGCAGGCCGCCAGCCACACGGATCACATAGAAAGGGTACGTGGCCTTCACGCTCTCGACGAAGGTGTAGGTGAGCGTGCCATCGGGATTGATGGCGCGCCACATCAGGCCCTGCATCACGCCGGCGATCCACATGGCGGCGATGTACAGGACGATGCCGATGGTGGCCATCCAGAAGTGCAGCTCGATCGCCTTGATGGAGTGCATCTTCTCGCGGCCGAACAGGCGGGGAACCAGGTAGTACAGCGACCCCATCGAGATCAGGCCCACCCAGCCCAGGGCGCCGGAGTGCACGTGGCCCACGGTCCAGTCGGTGTAGTGGCTCAGGGCATTGACGGTCTTGATGGACATCATCGGGCCCTCGAACGTGGACATGCCGTAGAACGACAGCGACACGATCAGGAAACGCAGGATCGGGTCGTCGCGCAGCTTGTGCCAGGCGCCGGACAGCGTCATCACGCCGTTGATCATCCCGCCCCAGCTGGGGGCCAGCAGAATCAGCGAGAACACCATGCCCACCGATTGCGTCCAGTCGGGCAGCGCGGTGTAGTGCAGGTGGTGGGGACCGGCCCACATGTAGGTGAAGATCAGCGCCCAGAAGTGGACGATGGACAGGCGGTAGCTGTACACGGGACGGCCTGCCTGCTTGGGGATGAAGTAGTACATCATCCCGAGGAAGCCCGCCGTGAGGAAGAAGCCCACGGCATTGTGGCCATACCACCACTGCACCATCGCATCCTGCACGCCCGCATAGGCCGAGTAGCTCTTCATGAAGCCGGCGGGAATCGCTGCGCTGTTGACCACATGCAGCAATGCCACGGCCAGGATGAACGCACCGAAGAACCAGTTGGCCACATAGATGTGCTTGACCTTGCGCACACCGATGGTGCCGAAGAACACGATGGCGTAGGACACCCAGACCAGCGTGATCAGGATGTCGATGGGCCATTCAAGCTCGGCGTACTCCTTGCCGGAGGTGTAGCCCAGCGGCAGGCTGATGGCGGCGGCCACGATGACCAGCTGCCAGCCCCAGAACGTGAACGCCGCCAGCGGCCCGGCGAACAACCGGACCTGGCTGGTGCGCTGCACCACGTAGTAGCTTGTGGCGAACAGCGCGCAGCCGCCAAACGCAAAAATCACCGCGTTGGTGTGCAGGGGGCGCAAGCGCCCGTAGCTGAGCCAGGGTATGCCAAAGTTGAGTTCAGGCCAGGCCAGCTGGGCGGCGATGATGACGCCCACCAGCATGCCAACCACCCCCCATACCACGGCCATGATAGAAAACTGCCGCACCACCGTGTCGTTGTAGTGCGCAGCATTTGTTTTTGGAGAATCCATCGGGCACCTCTTTGTATTGCAGTAAGAGTTTGTTGCAGCCAGCTTTTCAGGGCATTGACACAAGTCAATCGTCTCGGAGAATCCGTTCACCTTCTTGCTCGACGCTCTCGAACTGGCCGTGATGGACCGCCCACCACAGTCCTGCAAGAACCATCAAGACCAGCACCACGGACAGCGGAATCAGCAGGTACAGAATGTCCATCAGGCGGCCTTCAGCGTTGTCTTGGTGATTTCAATGGCCGGAGCACCCTCTGGCGGCAGCGGCGCCGCGCCCGAGAAAGACAACGGCGGAAGATCTCGTGCGAGGCGCGCGGCATTGAGAACCACCAGCAGCGAACTCAGCGCCATTCCCAGCCCGGCGAGCCAGGCGGGCATGAAACCCGCCACGGCCAATGGAACACAAAGGGCGTTGTAGCCCGCGGCCCACCACAGGTTCTGGCGCACCACACGCAGAGTGCGCCGCGCCAGCAGCACCGTTTGCGGCACCAGCGCCAGGCTGTCGCCCAGCACGACAAAATCGGCCTGCGCCTGCGCCAGCGGCACGGCGCGGCCAAACGCGAAGGACACATGGGCGCCTGCCAGCACCGGGCCATCGTTCATGCCATCGCCCACCATGGCCACGTGGTGGCCGCCGGCCTGCAGCGCCTGCAATGCGGCCAGCTTGCCCTGGGGCGTGCACTCCCCCGCCGCCTGCGCTATGCCCGCCTGCGCAGCCACGCGCCGCACCGACACGGCCCGGTCACCGGACAGCAGCTGCACCGCCATGCCGGCATCCGCCAACGCCGTCACCACGGCCGGGGCCTCGGCGCGCAGAGCCTCCACCAGGTCGAAGCGCGCCAGTTCCAGCACCCGCCCGTCGGGGCGCTGTTCCGACAGCACCACCTGCAGTGCGGCGCCGTCCTGCGGCGCCACGCCCGCATGGCGGGCGGAGCCCAGCCGGAACGTGCGGGCAGGCTCCGCGCCCAGGCCATCCCGCGCCACGGCCACCAGGCCGAGCCCGGCTTCCTCCTGCAGGCCGCTCACGATCCAGCGCCCGTCGTCCTGCGCGCCAGCGGCGGCCACCACGGCGCGCGATGCGGGATGCATCGATTGGCGCGCCAAGGCGGACGCCAGCGCCAGCGCGCCCCGTGCCGCCCATCCTTCGGTGGTATGCACGGCTTGCAATGCCATTCCGTCCCGCGTGAGCGTGCCGGTCTTGTCAAACACCACGGTATCCACACGGGCCAAGGCCTCCAGGCCCTGCAGGTTGCGCACCAGCACGCCATGGCGCGCCAGCGTGCCCGCCGCCGTGAGCATGGCGACCGGTGTGGCCAGGGACAGCGCGCAGGGGCAGGTGACGATGAGGACCGCCACCGCCACCATCAGCGCATGGCCAGGATCGGAGGGCCACCAATACGCGGCCGCCAGGGCCGCGGCCGCGAGCACCGCCACCAGGAACGGCCGCGCGATGCGGTCGGCCAGTTGTGCCAGCCGGGGTTTCTGCAGCGACGCGCTTTCCATCAAGGCCACGATCTGCGCGAAGCGCGTCTGCCCGCCCGTGCCCTCCACCTGCACCTCCACCGGCGCCTGCAGGTTGTAGCTGCCGGCCGTGACCACGCTGCCCACGGGCCGCGCCACCGGGGTGGACTCTCCCGTCAGAAGGGATTCGTCGGCCTGGGTGCTGCCCCGGGTGATGCGCCCATCGGCCGGAAAGGCCTCGCCCGGCAGCACGCGGATCGTGTCCCCCACGGCCAGGCGGCGTGTGGCCACGCGCACGAAACTGCCATCCGCCGAGCGCCGCTCCACGCTGTCGGGCAGGCGGTTCATCACGGCTTCCAGCGCGCCGGCAGTGCGGTCGCGCAGGCGCAGCTCAAGCCAGCGCCCCGTGAGCAGGAAAAAGACGAACATGGTCAGCGAGTCGTAGTACACCTCTTTCCCGAAGATGCCCGTGGGGTCGAAGGTCCCGGCCGTGCTCACCGCGAAAGTGATGGCCATGCCCAGCGCCACGGGCAGGTCCATGCTCACGCGGCGCAACCGGATATCGCGCAGCGCGCTGGAGAAGAAGGGTCCGCACGCAAAGACCACCATCGGCAAGGTAATGACCCAGGAAGCCCAGCGCAGCAGCTGCTCCATCTCCTGCGTGAGGTCGCCCGGCTGTGCCACATAGGCCGGCCACGCGTACATCATGACCTGCATCATGCAAAAACCCGCCACCAGCCAGCGCCACAGCGCGCGGCGGCTCTCGCGCAAGCGCTGCTCGCGTGCAAAGGCGTCCATGGCGGGCATGGCGCGGTAGCCTGCCTTGTGCACTGCTTGCATCCACTGCGAGGGGCGCACCTGCGCCGGGTGCCAGACCACGCGCGCGCGCCGCGTGGCGGCGCTCACATCGGCCTGCTGCACGCCCGGCACGGCGCGCAGCGCGTCTTCGATGGTGAGCGCGCAGGCCGCGCAGTGCATGCCCTCCAGCACCACCTGGGATTCCCAGGCGCACGCGGCAAGGTCCGCGGGAGCACCACCCGCCTGAGCACACGGGCGGCCGAATGCCGACCATTCCTGCGGGTCGTCCAGCAGCACGGCCTGCGGAGCGGGCGCGGCCGCCGGCCACGCGTCCGTCCCGGCATCTGTCTGATGCACCGGGGATGAGGCCGGCGCACCGGGTCCAAACATTGACATGGTTCAAGCCTATCGTGAGGGCCCGGCAGGTACATTGACCTGGATCAAGCCCCGGAACATGATTGATCCTAAGCTTGTTCCATCACTTTGAGGAGCCCTTTATGTACAAACGCATCCTGATTGCCACGGACGGTTCGGCCCTGTCGGACAAAGCGGTGGAGCACGGCCTGTCCCTTGCAGCCCTGTCGGGCGCCACGGTGGTGGCCCTCAAGGTCGTGCCACGCTATCCCCGCAGCTACTTTGAAGGCGGCATGCCGGTCGACATGAGCGACGTCAAGCGCATCGAGAAACAGTGGGGCGACGCCGCGCAGGCCATGGTCGATGGCGTCAAGACCGAAGGCATCGCCCAGGGCGTTGCCGTGAAGGCCGTCATCGCCAAATCCGATCTCGTCGCGGAAGCGGTGATCTCCGCCGCCAAGAAACACAAGTGCGACCTGATCGTCATGGCATCGCACGGCCGCAAGGGGCTCAAGCGCCTGCTGCTGGGCAGCGAAACCCAGCATGTGCTCACGCACTCGCACATCCCCGTGCTGGTGCTGCGCTGAGCACAGGGCAGAGGCCCCGCCGCGCGGGCCTTGCCCAACGGCAGGGTCGGACCCACGGCCGTGGCCCTGGCCGCCCCCGCGGAGCGGGCTGAAGGCACGCGGCGCATGCAGGCCTGCCGGCAACATACAGGTCTGTATCACATCTCCGCGCGATGTGGGAAAATCTGCGCATGAGACCACCTGGAACCCGTGACGGCACCCCGTCCTCGCGAGCTGCCTCCTCCGCCACGCCCGCGGCCATGCCGCCCGGCGATGTGCAGCAACGCATCCTCGACACCGCTTCCCAGCTTTTCTACAACGAGGGCGTTCGCGCGGTGGGCATCGACCTGATCATCGAGCGCGCGAAGATCGCCAAGACCAGCCTCTACCGCTACTACCGCACCAAGGATGACCTGATCGCGGCCTTCCTGGAGCGCGAAGACCGCGAGTTCTGGCAGCAATGGGACGACGTTGTCTCAACGCACGGCCCCGATCCCGCGGCGGAGCTCGACGCCCTGCTCCAGTGGGTGGGCGAGCGGGTGGCCCGCCCGGGCTACCGGGGATGCCCCCAGCTGAACGTGGCCGCGGAATTCGCGGACCCCGCGCACCCTGCCCGCGCCATCTCGGCCCGCCACAGGCTGGAGCAGCGCAAGCGGCTTTCGGCGCTGTGCCGGCGGCTCGGTGTGAAAAAGCCGGACGTGACCGCCGCCCAGCTCTCGCTGCTCGTGGATGGCGCGTTCAGCAGCGGGGCGCTGCTGCTGGGCGACAGCGCGGCCAAGGCCCTGCGGGCGGCCGGACGCGCCCTGATCGGCGGCGGGCACTGACTGCGACGGGCAGGTGCCAGCAGGCCGCGCCTGCGGCAGCCGCCAACCCACGGGGTCAGGAAAACAGTGCCTTGTGCTGCTCGCGCAGAAGGTTCTTCTGCACCTTGCCCATGGTGTTGCGCGGCAACTCGTCGGCCACGAAGCAGCGCTTGGGGATCTTGAAGTTGGCCAGCTGCGACTTGAGCCGCGCCACGATGGCCTCGCCGTCGAGCTTCACGCCCGGCTTGGCGATGACCACGGCCACGCCCACTTCGCCGAAATCCGGGTGGGGCACGCCGACCAGGGCGCTTTCGGCCACGCCGGGCATGTCGTTGATGTAGCCCTCGATCTCGGCGGGGTAGACGTTGTAGCCGCCGCTGATGATCAGGTCCTTGCTGCGGCCCACGATGCTCACGTAGCCGCGCTCGTCCACCTTGCCCACGTCGCCGGTCTTGAACCAGCCGTCAGGCGTGAACTCCTCGGCCGTCTTCTCGGGCATGCGCCAGTAGCCCTTGAACACATTGGGGCCCTGGACCTGGATGTTGCCGATCTCGCCCACGGGCAGCCGCTTGTTGGCATCGTCCACCACGCGCAGGCCCACGTCGGGCAGCGGGAAGCCCACGGTGGCGCCGCGCCGCTCGGTCTGGCCGGCATGGCGCGCATCGGCCGCGTAGGGGTTGGAGGTGAGCATGATGGTCTCGCTCATGCCGTAGCGCTCCAGGATGGTGTGGCCGGTGCGCTGCTGCCATTCGTTGAAGGTCTCGATGAGCAGCGGCGCCGAGCCCGCGACGAACAGGCGCATGTTCTTCGCCGCCTCCTTGGTGAGGCCGGCCTCGCCCAGCAGGCGCACGTAGAGCGTGGGCACGCCCATGAAGACGGTGGCGCGCGGCATGGCGGCGAGCACGGCCTTGGGGTCGAATTTGCTGAACCAGATCATCTTGCTGCCATTGATCAGCGCGCCGTGGATGGCCACGAACAGGCCGTGCACGTGGAAGATGGGCAGGGCGTGGATCAGCACGTCGCCACGGCCATCAGGCCCTCCGGTAGCCGTCCAGCCCCAGTACTCCTTGAGCACCTGCGCGTTCGACAGCAGGTTGCCGTGCGTGAGCATGGCGCCCTTGCTGCGGCCCGTGGTGCCGCTGGTGTACAGGATGGCGGCCAGGTCATCGGCCGCGCGCTGCACGGGCGTGTGGCTGTCGCCATGGTGCGCCGCGCGCTCCAGCAGGCTGCCGGTGCGGTCGTCGCCCAGGGTAAAGACGTGCTGCGTGCCCAGCGTGAAGGCGATCTTCGACACCCAGCCGAAGTTGCCCGGGCTGCACACCACCACCGCAGGCTCGGCGTTGCCGATGAAGTACTCGATCTCGGCGCTCTGGTAGGCCGTGTTGAGCGGCAGGAACACGTAGCCCGCGCGCAAGGTGGCGAGGTACAGCAGCATGGCTTCGACCGACTTTTCCACCTGCACGGCCACGCGGCTGCCCTCGGGCAGCTTGAGCGAGGCCAGCAGGTTGGCGATGCGCGCGCTGGCATGGTCCAGGTCGGCCCAGCTGTAGTGCAGCGGGGTGCCGTCGGGCGCCGTGGTTTCCACGGCGGTGCTGCCCAGGTCGGAGGGAAAGGCTGCGCGCAGGGCGCTGAAGAGGTTGTGTTGGCTCATGGCAGTTGGGCGGGGTTGCAAATGGTCAGATCCACAAGAGGAATGGAAATGGGCAAGGCCCATCAAAACACGGGGGCGCGTTTTTCAAGGAACGCGGTGATGCCTTCGCGGTGCTCGGCGCTGTCCGCGTACGCATAGGGGTCAGGCACATCGTTTGCTATATCTTTAATAGCTGATTGCGCATTTACAGCAGGCGCCACAGGCACTTTCAATGCCCGAAATGTCTGTTTGTTCATGCGGGCGGCCTGGGGTGCCAGCGCGGCAATGCGCTGCGCGCTGCCCACCGCCTCGGTGGCCGTCCTGTCGTCGGCCACCACGCGGCTCAGGAAACCGCGCGCCAGCATGTCGGCGGCGCTGAAGGTGGCGGCTTCCAGCAGCATCTGCCGGGCCGTCACATCGCCCACGGCGCCGGCCACCAGTTGCGCCTCGCGGGGGGCCATGGGGAAGCCGAGCTTGGCGATGGGGGCGCCAAAGCGGGCCGTGCCGCCCGCGATGCGGATGTCGCAGCAGCTGGCGATCTCCACCCCGGCACCCATGCAGGCCCCGCTGATCTGGGCCACGATGGGGACGTCGCACAGGAGCATGGCGCTCAGCCCGCCCCAGACGTCGTTCTCATGGAAATCGCGCAAGGCCGCGGTGTCGAAGCGAAAGCCCGGGTACTCCGAAATGTCGCCCCCCGCGCAGAAGGCATCGCCCTCGCCGGCGATGAGCACGCAGCGCACATCGCTGCGCCGCTGGATGTCTTGAAACACCTCGCGCAGTTGCCGCCACATGCCCCGCGACATCGCGTTCAGCCGCCCGGCATGGCGCAAGGTGACATGCACCACGCCACGCTCACCGGCATCCATCAACACTTCACCTGACATATTCGTTGCCCATCACGTTTGCAAAGTCCACGCCCCACAACAACTGGCGCAACGCCATCGCCAGTGCCACCGTGGAACTGGCTCTGCCAGGCCACGGGTGGCGTCCCCCTCAGGGGGATGGCGCGAAGCGCCTCAGGGGGTCAATCAAGTTTTGCGCCAGAAGCCTTCACCACCGCCGCCCAGCGCTTGACCTCGCTGCTGACCATGCCGGCGAACTGCTGCTGCGTGAGGCCGCCGTATTCGGCGCCATTGCTGGCCCAGATGGTCTTGAGCTCGTCGGCCGCGCCGAGCTTGCGGATCTCCTCGACGATGCGCGCCTGGACATCGGCCGGCGTTCCCTTGGGCGCCCACAGGCCATACCAGGTGGTCACGGTGTAGTCGGGCAGGCCCACTTCGGAAGCGCAGGGCACGTCCGGGAAGGCCGCGTTGCGCTTGGAGCCGGACACCATCAGCGCCTTGATGCGCCCCGCCTTGATATGCGCGGCCGACGAACCCAGGCCATCGAACATCATGTCCACCTGCCCACCGATCAGGTCCTGCAGCGCAGGGCCCGCGCCACGGTAGGGGATGTGCGTGATGAAGGTGTTGGTCTGCTGCTTGAACAGCTCGCCCGCCAGATGGTGCGATGTGCCCGCGCCCGCCGAGCCGTAGTTGAGCTTGGCGGGGTTGCGCTTGACATGGTCCATGAACTGCTGGAAGTTGCCCACCGGCACGTTCTTCGGGTTGACCACCACCACCTGCGGCACGTTGGCCAGCAGGTACAGCGGAATGAAGTCCTTCTCGATGTCGTAGTCGAGCTTGGGGTACATCGACGGGGCGATGGCGTGGTGCACCGCGCCCATGAACAGCGTGTACCCGTCGGGCGCGGCCTTGGCGGCAAAACTGGCGCCCACGGTGCCCCCCGCCCCGCCCCGGTTGTCGATCACCAGCGTCTTGCCGGTGGCGCGGGAAAACTGCGCGGCCAGCGGCCGCGCGAACGCATCGGTGCCGCCTCCGGCCGGAAAGGGGACGACCAGGTTCACGGGCTTGGAGGGCCAGGCGGAGGCCTGCGCCCAGCTGCCGCCGCTGCCCAGGCCCAGGCCCGCTGCCGCCGCTGCGGCCAGCAGGCTGCGGCGCTGCACCGCTCGGTCGTCGATTCGCATGTTGTCTGTCATTTCCTTGTCTCCTGTCGTCGTTGTAAAAATGGAAACCGGCCCGTGGCGTGCGATCGGCCATCGGCCACCGGTTGCTGCCTGCACTTCTACCAGAAAGACGCCGCGCCCCGGGCGCCACGCCTGCCAGGCGGGCAGGTCAGCCGCCTTTCGGCCCCCGGCCCACCGGCCCAGGGCCAAAACAGTGCCGCCCGCCGCGCGGGCGGCACGGATCAATCACCACGGCACAGGCTGTCGATGTCCCCCGACACCGGCACCTTGCCCTGCGCAAGCAGGCTGCGGTGCTTGTCGATGCGCTTGAGGTCATACAGATAGTTCACCATCAGCCCGTACGACTGCTTGAGCCCCTTGCCGGAAGGATCGCCCGCCCAGTTCAGCCGTTCAACCCGCGCGCCGTTGCCCAGGTGAAAGCGTGCCACCGGGTCGACCGGCTTGCCTTCGTGCAGTTCGCGCCCCAGGTAGCGGGCGGCGCATTCCAGCAGCATCTGGCGCACGGGCGATTTGGCGTCAAGCTCCAGGGCCTTGTCGATGGCGGCCAGCAGGTGCGTGGGCTGCGGGGGCTCGAAGCCCACCGCGCGGCCCAGCTCGGCGCGGCGCTTGTCATCCAGGCGCTCGAGCATCGCCCCCGCGTGCTTGCCCAGCCACGAGCGGAAGCCCGGAATGGGCGACAGCGTGGCAAAGGTGCGCAGCCGCGGGAACTCCGCGGTGAGCGTCTCCACCACGTGCTTGATGAGCGAATCGCCGAAGCTCACGCCGCGCAGGCCCGTCTGTGTGTTGCTGATCGAGTAGAAGATCGCCGTGGTGGCCCGGGAGATGTCCACCGGCGCGGCCGCCTCGTCCAGCAAGGGCGTGATGCTGGCAGAAATCTTGTCCACCAGCGCCACCTCCACGAAGATCAGCGGCTCGTTGGGCAGGCGTGGGTGAAAGAAGCCGTAGCAGCGCCGGTCGCTGTCGAGCCGGTTCTTGAGGTCCGCCCAGCTGCGGATGTCATGCACGGCCTCGTACTTGATGAGCTTTTCGATCAGCGAGGCTGGCGAATCCCACGACAGGCGGCGCAGCTCCAGGAAGGCCACGTCGAACCAGGTGGAGAACAGGTGTTCCAGCTCCGCATCCAGCGCCAGCAGGCGCTTGTCGGCCTTGAGCAGCGGCAGCAGCTCGGCCCGCATGTCCACCAGGAAGCGCATGCCCTCGGGGAACACGGAAAAGCGCTGCAGCAGCCGGGTGCGCGGCGACACCAGCGCGCGGCGCAGGCTGATCTCGGCCTGCCCCTCTTCGGCCGTGCCCGCCGCGGCCTCGTAGCGCTGGCGGGCCGACTTGAAGCGCGTGGCGTCGGGCGCGAACTGCTCGCACATCAGGAGCCACATGTCGCGCCGCTCCTCGGTCTCGGCCCTGGCATACCACTCGGCCACCGCCTGGGCGCGGCGCCCGCCCTCGAGCTCACTCACCTGCGGGGCCACCACCTCCTGCAGGTCCGCCAGCAGGCGGCGCAGCGCGCGCGGCGACAGCGCCTCCTGCCCGCGGCGCAGCGTCGCCTGCAGACGTTCGTGCGTGGAGCGCGGCACGGCCACCTTGGCCACCACATCCGTCACCGACTTGTCGATGGCGGCCCTCGCGGGCTTCTCGCCGGACTTGTCGGCCGCCTTGTCCGTGGCAGGCGCGGCGGTGCGCAGGCGGGACACGCTGCGGGCGATCCATTCGGGGGTACTGTTCATCATGGTGTCAGCCTCGATTGCTGGTTGCGGGCAACGTCGCGCAGCGCATCGCGCTGGCGCAACAGGTGGGTGCGCATGGCCTCCTCGGCAGCGTCGCAGTCGCGCGCCTTGAGCGCGGCGAACACGGCCAGGTGCTCGGCCAGGCTTTGCTGCAGGCGGCCCGGCGCATGCAGCGTCTGCAGCCGCGCCAGCCGCAGGATCTTGCGCAGGTCGCCGATCACCTGCGCCAGCCAGCGGTTGTCCGCCAGCGTGATGAAGGCCTCATGGATCGCGTAGTTGGCTTCGTAGTAGTCGGTAAGGAGTCCGTCCGAGGCGCATTGCTGCAGGCGCTCGTGCAGCACCTCCAGCGCCGCGACGTCGGCGGCGCCCGCCTTGCGGGTGGCCTCGTGCGCGGCCCGCCCCTCCAGCAAGGCGATCACCGGGAACAGGTCGTCCAGGTCGCGTTCGGAGATCTCTGCCACGAAGCACCCCCGGCGCGGCTCGTGGCGCAGCAGGCCCTCGGCCACCAGCACCTTGAGCGCCTCGCGCAGCGGCGTGCGCGAAATGGCCAGCCGCTCGCACAGCGCCGCCTCGTCCAGAAAACTCCCCGGCGGCAAGGCCCCGGCGAAGATCTGCTCGCGCAGCCGCGAGGCGGCTTCGTCGTGCAATGAGTTGGGAATCGGGCGCATGGTGCGGGTGAACTCCAGTGGCAGAGGCGGCACAGTCAGATTCTCTGACGCCTTTGGCCGCCAACACGCCGCCAAAAGCTCACAAATACCGGGCTTTCTCTGATTTCTACGTAATTTCTCATAATTATGAAAAATTACAAGACCTGGAACGCCCAATTCATTGAATTTCGCAAAAAAATGCGGGCCGGTGGCTCCCACACCACATCCGCGCGCACTCAGCGGGCCATGGGGGCACGCTGGAAGAGGTCACGGAGAAGCCAGGCGCTTCGCGCACGTCGGGATGACGTTGGCGGGGCTGCCCGCCCCCAGTGGCAAGGCCCGCACGGCCGCCGGACTCACTGGAAAACCGGTGCCCCAGGCCCTGCAGGACGCGCCGCGCGCATGGCACGGGTTCGGGTTCGGCGCCAGCCAGGGCCCCGCCGCGAAGGAGCGCCCTGAGGAAGGCAGCGGAAGAAGCCGCGTGCGCAAGCCCGCCACCCCGCGATACAGGCAGCGGGATGAGCAGTCGGCCACAACCCGCTGTTTGCTATATTTTCAATAGCTGCCGGCGCTTGATCATCAAGCGTCAGAAGTATTTTTTACTTGAAACCGGGCACGGGGGCCGGCTGCCGCTGTGCCCACAGCCACAGCGCGACGCCGGCGACGATCATGGGCACGCAGAGCCATTGGCCCATGCTCATGCCCAGCGACAGGACGCCCAGGAAGGCGTCGGGCTCCCGGAAATACTCGGCGATGAAGCGGAACGTGCCGTAGCCCACAAGGAACGCCGCCGCCACCTGACCCTGGCGGCGCTCCTTGCGCGCATAGAGCCACAGCAGGATGAACAGCAGCAGCCCTTCCAACAGGAACTGATAGATCTGCGACGGGTGGCGTGGCTGCATGGAGCCGCTGTGCGCGAAGACCATGCCCCACGGCAGGTCGGGGCTGGAAAAGCGGCCCCACAGCTCGCCGTTGATGAAGTTGCCGACCCGCCCCGCCGCCAGCCCCGTGGGCACGCAGGGCGCCACGAAGTCGGCCACCTGCAGCCACGGACGCTTGCGCGAATGGGCAAACCACAGCATCGCCGCGATCACGCCCAGCAGCCCGCCGTGAAAGGCCATGCCCCCTTGCCACACCGCGAAGATCTCCAGCGGGTGGCTCAGGTAGTAGCCGGGCTTGTAGAACAGGCAGTAGCCCAGGCGCCCACCGACCACCACGCCTGCCACGCCGAGGAACAGGATGTCCTCCACATCCTTGCGCGTCCACGCGGCGGGCCCCGTGATGGACACGAATGGCGGGTGCCGCAGCCGGGCGATGCCCAGCAGCATGAACAGCCCGAAGGCCGCCAGGTAGGTCAGGCCATACCAGTGGATGGCCAGCGGGCCCACTTGCAGGGCGACGGGATCGATGTGGGGGTAGATCAGCATTTGGGCGGTATTGTGCCCGCGCGCCGTGGCGGAGGGGAGCCGGCAGCCCCGCGGGGCATGGGGGCAGCCGCGACGCGGGCCGCGCGCCCCATTTGCGCCCCAATGAGAACGCTTCTGATCCCGGTACGCATGCAGAGCGGCAAGGCGGGGGCATTGCCCACAAAGGCCACGGTCCGCGCGATACTCCCCACCAGAAATTCAAGGATAAGAACATGCAGGGAAACCCACAAGTCGTCGAGTATTTCAAGGATCTGCTGCGCGGCGAGCTGGCCGCGCGCGACCAGTATTTCGCGCACTCGCGGATCTACGAGGACCAGGGCTTCGTCAAGCTCTATACCCGTCTCGACCACGAGATGCAGGAAGAAACCCAGCATGCCGACGCGCTGCTGCGCCGCATCCTCTTCCTGGGCGGCCGCCCCGACATGCGCCCCAAGGAATTCACCCCCGGCGAGACCGTGCCCGAGATGCTGCGCAAGGACCTGGCCACCGAGTACGAAGTGCGCGCCGCCCTGCAAAACGGCATGGCCCTGTGCGAAAGCGTGGGCGACTACGTGAGCCGCGACCTGCTGCTGGCCCAGTTGCGCGACACCGAGGAAGACCACGCCTACTGGCTCGAAAAGCAGATCGGCCTGATCGACAGGATCGGCCTGCAGAACTACCTGCAGTCACAGGCATCGGCGTAGGAACCTGTTCAAGGCCTTTTCGGCCAAGAACAACTCCAGGAATTGCCATCCCGGCAAGGCCGTGCCCGGCCGCAGCATGCGGCGCGCCTCATGAACGAACTGACTGCGCGCCGATGTCGACCCGTTCGGCAAGGAAATCCAGGAAGGCGCGCACGCGCAGCGGCAGGTAGCCTCCCTGGCCGACGAACACGGCATGCACTTCCTCCAGGTCGCCCGGATTGGATTCCTCCAGCACGGGCCGCAACCGGCCTGCCGCCAGGTCGTCGCGGACCTGGAAGGCGGCCAGGCGCGCCAGCCCCAGGCCGGCCAGCGCCAGGTGGCGCAGGGCTTCACCGTCGCTGGCCTGGGCATTGCCCGCCACCGGAACCACCACGTCCACACCGTTGTGCCGCAGCGGCCAGCCGGCCTGGGCGCGCACGTAGCTGGTGCCCAGCCGGTTGTGCAGCAGCAGATCATCCGGCGCCGCCGGCATGCCCTCGCGCTCCAGGTAGCCGGGCGCGCCAACGATGACCATGCGCGTCTGACCGAGCTTGCGCGCCATCAGGTTCGAGCTCTTGAGCGGACCCGCGCGCACGGCCACGTCGGTGCGCTGCTCCAGGATGTCGATGACTTCATCGGTCAGCACGATGTCGAGGGTGACATCGGGACAGCGCTCAAGGAACTGCGGAGCAAGCGGCAGCAGGAAATGGTGCCCGAACGGCACGTTCGCGTTCACCCGCAGCCGCCCGCGCGGCGCGGCGTGCGCATTGGCGCAGCGCTCGGCCTCGTCCAGATCGGCCAGGATGCGCACGCCACGCTCGTACAAGGCACAGCCCTCGGGGGTGAGCTGGAGCTGCCGCGTGGAGCGGTTCACCAGCCGCGTGCCCAGGCGTTGCTCCATGCGCGCGACCAGCTTGCTCACGGCAGAGGGCGTCATGCCGCAGGCACGGGCTGCCGCGGAAAACCCACCCAGCTCGATCACACGGACAAATACCTCCAGTTCGCCGGAGCGATTGACATCCAGACGGGCCATCGCGGCTTCCTCGGTGAATTCAAATCACAAATGTTCTTCCGGGGAGAAGTCTAGTTTATTCATGTCTTTGAATTCATCATTGAATCTTACAAAGCCAATGAATTCAACAATATGAAAAACCTCCCTGCCCTGTCGGCGTCGGCGCTGCTGGCCATTGCACTTTCGGCTAGCGCGGCCGCGCCCCACGCTCCAGCGCCTGTCCGTGCGTCCACCTGGGTGGCAACCTGGGGCGCCAGCCCCCAGCCTGCCTGGGGACCGGACTTCCTGTTCCCCACCCACCTTCCGCCGGTGCTGCATGGCCAGACGGTGCGGCAGGTGGCGCGCGTCAGCCTGGGCGGGCCCCGCGTGCGCATTGTGCTGTCCAACGCCTACGGGCGGCAGCCGGTGGCGCTGGGCAAGGCGACGGTCGCGCGGCCAGCTCCCGGTGGGGCCGTGCTGGCAGACAGCCTGCGCACCGTCACTTTTGGCGGCCAGGAGGCGGCGACGATCCTGCCCGGCGCGTCGCTGGTCAGCGACCCCGTGGGGCTGGCCGTGCCCGCGCTGGCGCAGCTTGCGGTGAGCCTGTACCTCCCCGATGAAACGCCGGTGAGCACCTTCCATTGGGACGGACGGCAGACCACCTGGATCGCCCCCGGCGACCAGGCCACCGCCCCGGAGCTGGTCGCCGGAGGCGCAGCGGTGCAGAGCACCACGGCGCGCCCGCTGCTGGCGGGCATTCATGTGGAAGCCGCACCGACCGCGCGCGCGGTCGTCGTGATCGGGGACTCCATCACCGACGGGGCCACCGCCAGCCTGGACAATGACCGCCGCTGGCCGGATTTCCTGGCCACCCGCCTGGCGCCGCACGGGGTGGCGGTCGTCAATGCCGGCATTTCCGGCGCCCGCCTGCTGTCCGACGGCATGGGCGCCAATGCGCTGGCGCGGCTGGAGCGCGACGTGTTGGCCCAGCCTGGCGTGCAAAGCGTCATCGTGATGCTGGGCATCAACGATATCTCCTGGCCGGGCACCGCGTTCGCCCCGGCAAGTCCCCGGCCGACGCTGCAGGCGCTGGCGGCTGGCTACCGCCAGCTGATCGCGCAGGCACGCGGCCACGGACTGAGGGTGATCGGCGCGACGCTCACGCCGTTCGAGGGTGCCTTGCCTGGCACGCCGCTCAGCAACTACCACCATCCCGACAAGGACACACTGCGCCGGCAGGTGAACGACTGGATCCGCCACGGCGGCGCATTCGATGCGGTGATCGACTTCGATGCGGCGCTGCGCGACCCGGCCCACCCTGCCCGCATCGCGGCGCGCTTCGATTCAGGCGACCGGCTGCATCCGGGCGATGAAGGCAACCGCGCGATGGCCGAGGCCGTCGATCTGAGCGCCGTCCTGCCCGGCATCGGCGCACCGCCGTCCCCGCGCTGAATCGCCTGGCGACTGCCCCGGCCCCGGTGCGAACGCCGGCGACCCGCCGGAAGCACCCTGTCCCCAGGCCGCCCTCCAGCCAGTGGCCAGATCTGTGGGGATGTTGTCGTTGCAGCCAACCCACGGAGCCTTCACACTGGCGCCATGCACCCTCCATCCCGCGCTGTCGCCTGCCTCCTCTACCCCGGCGTCATGAGCCTGGACGTGGTCGGCCCCATGCAGGTGTTTGGCTCTGCGAACGCAGAGCGCACGGGCCATGGCCTGCCGCCGGCCTACACGCTGCACCTGCTGGCCGAAGCGCCAGGGCCCGTGCCCACATCGGCCGGGTTCGCGCTGGTGGCCGATGGCGCCTGGGGAACCCTGGATGCGGCTGGCTTCGACACCGTGCTGGTGGCGGGCGGCGATGGGGTGATTGCGCAGCTGTCCAATGCCGGCCTGTGCGAGTGGCTGCGCCACGCCGAGCCGCGGGTGCGGCGGCTGGGGTCGGTGTGCTCCGGCGCGCTGCTGCTGGCACAGGCGGGGCTGCTGGACGGACGGCGCGCCACCACCCACTGGTCGCGCCTGGACCGCCTGCGCCAGAGCCACCCGAAGGTGCTGGTGGAGCACGACTGCCTGCACACGTACGACGCCGCCAGCCCACACGACAGCCATGTCTTCACTTCGGCGGGCGTCACCGCCGGCATTGACCTGGCCCTGGCGCTGGTGGAGGCGGACCTGGGCCGTCCCCTGGCCCTGGCCGTGGCGCGGCGGCTCGTGATGTTCATGCGCCGCCCGGGCGGGCAGGCCCAGTTCAGCCCCCTGCTGGCGCCCGAGACCCTGCACGCCCCACGGCTGGCCGCGCTGCTCGAATGGATTCCCACGCAGCTGGGCGGCGACCTGTCGCTTGATGCCCTGGCCGAACGTGCCTGCATGCCCACCCGCACGCTCTCGCGCGTGTTCCAGCGCGAGCTGGGCATGACGCCCGCCCGCTACGTGGAACGCGTGCGCGTGGAAGCTGCGTCCACGCTGCTGGCGCAGGCCCAGGCATCGATCTCCACCGTGGCCCGGCTGTGCGGGTTCGAGCACCCGGAGAACCTGCGCCGCAGTTTTCACAAGCACCGCGCCGTGAGCCCGCAGGCCTATGCGCAGCGCTTTGGCGCGGGTGTGCCGCTGGACTGACCGCCCCGCGGCCCGGCCCCTTTCCTTCCTACGCGCCCACCGGGGCGCACCACCGAAAGCCATCCATGCTGCTCTTGCGCAATGCGTCCGTTCGCCTGCTGTTCGCGGGCCAGGCCCTTTACTGGGGCTGCTCCATCATCGGCATCACGCTCACCTCCATCGTGGGGGCAAGGCTGGCGCCCTGGCCCACCCTCGCCACGCTGCCGCTGGCGCTGCTGGTTCTGGGCAACCTGCTGTCGGTGCAGCCGCTGTCGCTGTTCATGCAGCGCCGGGGGCGGCGCGCGGGGCTGCAGGCCGGTGCGCTCCTTGGCGTGGCGGGCGGGCTGGTGAGCATGGCGGGCGTGCAATGGGGCAGCTTTGCCGTGTTCTGCGCGGGCACGCTGGCCATCGGCGCGTACCAGGCATCGTCGGGCTACTACACCTATGCGGCGCTGGAGGCGGTGGACCCGCAGCAAAAAGGGCGCGCGGCGGCCTGCGTGGTGGCCGGCGGCCTGTGCGCCGCCGTGTTCGCGCCACCGCTGGCGCTGTGGTCGCGCAACCTGCTGGCCACGCCGCTGGCGGGCGCCTACATGGCCATTGCGGTGTTGTCCGCACTCGGGTGGGCGGTGATGGCACGGCTGCGCGAGGGGGCCGCGCCCCAGCCTGCGGCGGGCGGCATCGCGGCCATGCGCACCCTGCTCGCCCGGCCCGGGCTGCGCGCCGCCGTGGTGATGGCGGCCATCGGCCACGGCCTGATGATCCTGGTGATGAACGCCACGCCGCTGGCCATGGAGGTGTGCGGCTTCTCGGCGGCCTCGGCCGCGCAGGTGATCCAGTGGCACGTGATCGGCATGTTCTTCCCGGCACTGTTCGCGGGCCAGCTCGTGGACCGCTTCGGCAGCCGCCCGGTGGCGGCCGTGGGGGCGGCCTGTCTGGCAGCCAGCGCGGCGGTGGCGCTCTCGGGCATGGCGTTCACCGAATTCCTGGCCAGCTCCTTCCTGCTGGGCACGGGCTGGAACCTGATGGTGATCTCGGGCACAGCGCTGCTCGCCGAAAGCCATGCACCCGAGGAGCGCGGCCAGGCGCAGGCGCTGATGCAGCTGGCCAACGGCACCGTGGCGGCGGCCATGTCCTTTGCCTCGGGCGCGCTGCTCACCGGCGTGGGCTGGACGGCGATCAACGCGGTGATGGTGCCGCTGCTGGCCATCGCGGTGGGGCTGCTGTTCGCGCGCGGGCGCGCCGCGCCGGCCGCGGCGGGCTGACTCACCCCGCCGCCGAGCGCTCGCGCACAAAATCAGTGAAGCGCGCCAGCGCGGGGTTGTTGAGCGCGGCGGGCCAGACCAGGCTGGTTTCGCACACGGGCAGTGGCGGCGCGGCCGCCGCCTTGGCGGCCCTGGCCGGGGCCCTGGCCGGCGCGGCCCCGAACGCATCCGCCGCGCGGTAGACCACGCCCTCGCGGCGGAACTGGGTCACGCTCTCGGGCACCCAGGCCACGCCCAGGCCGCCCCATACCAGGTTGACGATGGTCTGCATCTGGATGGCCTCCTGCGCCACCACGGGCACGCGGCCCGCTGCGTGGTACAGCGCAAAGATCGCGTCGTGCAGCGAAGGCACGATGCGGCGCGGAAAGATCACCAAAGGTTCGGCCAGCACCCGCGCCAGGTCCAGGCGCGACGCACCGGCCAGCGCGTGGCGCTCGGGCAAGGCGAGCACCAGCGGCTCCTGCGCCACCACCAGCCGCGCCAACCCGGGCGGCGCGAAGCCCGGCGAATGCAGCATGAGCCCGGCGTCCAGTTCACCGCGCGCAAACAGTTCGCGCTGCACATCGCCCGTGGCCTCTACCAGTTCCAGCGCCACCTGGGGGCACAACACGCGAAAGTCCCGCACCCATTCAGGCAGGCGCTCGAACCCGATGGTGGAGACGAATCCCAGGCGCACGCGCCCCACCTCACCGGCCGCCGCCGCGCGGGCGCGGGCCGGCAAGGCCTGCGCACGCTCCAGAAAGTCGCGCACGTCGGGCAGCAGGGCCTCGCCCGCCGGGGTCAGCGCCACGCGCCGGCGCGTGCGGTCGAACAGCACCACGCCCAGCGAGCGCTCCATCTGCGCGATCGCCTGGGTCAGGGGCGGCTGCGTCATGTGCAGGCGCAGCGCGGCGCGGCCGAAGTGCAGCTCCTCGGCCACGGCCACGAACTGGCGCCAGGCGCGCACGTCGATGAATGCTTCTTTCATTGCGGTGGTGATCCGGTGATATGTTTTATATATTACTGAAGCAGGCGAAAGGGATTGGAAACGCCACTCCAAACCTCGCATACTTGCACCCCGACAGCCGAAGACCCGTGCGCCCCTCTGCGGCGTCTTCCCACTACAACGACTCCCCACCAGGAAAACCGCCATGGCAGACAGCAAGACCATCCCGATCCAGCCCATCAACCGCCGCAGCGCCAACATTACGCAAGGCAAGTCGCGCGCGCCCAACCGCTCCATGTACTACGCCATGGGCTACGAGGAAGGCGACTTCGTCAAGCCCATGGTCGGCGTGGCCAACGGCCACAGCACCATCACGCCCTGCAACAGCGGCCTGCAGAAGCTGGCCGACGCGGCCATCGCCGGCATCGAGGAAGCGGGCGGCAACGCCCAGGTGTTCGGCACGCCCACCATCAGCGACGGCATGGCGATGGGCACCGAAGGCATGAAGTACAGCCTGGTGAGCCGCGAGGTCATCAGCGACTGCATCGAGACCTGCGTGGGCGGCCAGTGGATGGACGGCGTGCTGGTGGTGGGCGGCTGCGACAAGAACATGCCCGGCGGCCTGATGGGCATGCTGCGCGCCAACGTGCCCGCCATCTACGTCTACGGCGGCACCATCCTGCCCGGCCACTACCAGGGCAAGGACCTGAACATCGTGAGCGTGTTCGAGGCCGTGGGCGAGAACGCCGCGGGCAAGATGAGCGACTTCGACCTGAAGGAAATCGAGAAGCGCGCCATCCCCGGCACCGGCTCGTGCGGCGGGATGTACACCGCCAACACCATGTCCAGCGCGTTTGAAGCCCTGGGCATCAGCCTGCCGTACTCGTCCACCATGGCCAACCCGCACGACGAGAAGATGAACTCGGCCAAGGAATCGGCCAAGGTGCTGATCGAGGCCATCAAGATGGACCTGAAGCCCCGCGACATCGTGACCAAGAAGGCCATCGAGAACGCCGTGGCCGTGATCATGGCCACCGGCGGCTCCACCAACGCGGTGCTGCACTTCCTGGCCATCGCACACGCCGCCGGCGTGGAATGGACCATCGACGACTTCGAGCGCGTGCGCCAGAAGACCCCCGTGCTGTGCGACCTCAAGCCCAGCGGCAAGTACCTGGCCGTGGACCTGCACCGCGCGGGCGGCATCCCGCAAGTGATGAAGGTGCTGCTCAACGCCGGCCTGCTGCATGGCGACTGCATCACCATCAGCGGCAAGACGATTGCCGAAGTGCTCCAGGACGTGCCCGACGTGCCCCGCGCCGACCAGGACGTGATCCGCGGCATCGACAACCCGATGTACGCGCAGGGCCACCTGGCCATCCTCAAGGGCAACCTGAGCCCCGAGGGTGCCGTGGCCAAGATCACGGGCCTGAAGAACCCCGTCATCACCGGCCCCGCCCGCGTGTTCGACGACGAACAATCGGCCCTCGAAGCCATCCTGGCCGGCAAGATCAAGGCCGGCGACGTGATGGTGCTGCGCTACCTCGGCCCCAAGGGCGGCCCCGGCATGCCCGAGATGCTGGCCCCCACCGGTGCGCTCATTGGCGCCGGCCTGGGCGAAAGCGTGGGACTGATCACCGACGGCCGCTTCTCCGGCGGCACCTGGGGCATGGTGGTGGGCCACGTGGCGCCCGAGGCGGCGGCCGGCGGCACCATCGCCTTCGTCAACGAAGGCGACAGCATCACCATCGACGCGCGCCAGCTGCTGCTGGAGCTGAACGTGCCCGAGGAAGAAATCGTCAAGCGCCGCGCCGCCTGGACGGCCCCTGCCCCCCGCTACACCCGCGGCGTGCAGGCCAAGTTCGCCTTCAATGCATCGAGCGCGAGCAAGGGTGCGGTGCTGGACGCCTATTGATGAACGGATGAGCGGCCATTGATGGCCCTTTCTGGCGGCAGGCCGCCGCGCCCCCGGGGCCGCGCCGGACAAACAAGCGCCCATGCTGCCCCGCATGGGCGTTTTGCCTTGGCGGGCATCACCACAGGGAGGCCCAGGGCACGCGCCCCGGGTGTTTCCCGAAAGACGCTGGCCAGCCCATCACCGTGCGTGCCGGCCCGTTCGCAGGGCCTCAATGCTTGCGAAACCGGGAGATCCAGCGAAGCCATCCTCCCGCCAGGCTTCTGAGCGGGGCCGTCACACGCCACGACCAGCTGGCGCGCATGAGGGCTGCTTCATTGCGCACCGCGCCCATCAGCAACGCCTCTCGCGCGGAGACACCGCGCGCCAATCGAAGCATCGCGGTCCGCAGCCCCTCGCCCGCGGCCTGTGCGGGCGCCAGCGTGTCCTGCTGGCGCAGGTCAGGCGGCAAGATGGCCTCAAGATCAAAAAAGGCCAGGGGCTGTTCCGCACAGGTGGTGACCAGCAAACCCCAGGGCTCATGCACATCCACCCCCTTGGGCCCGCCCTCCCTGGGGTTGTGCTGCCCCTTGCGGAAGGTGGCATCGTCGAGCACCCGCACCAGCGCATGGGGCTCGGACGCACCATCCGGCCAGCCCTGCGGCGCTCGGCGGAACAACGCGATGTGCGGAGTCCCCGCATCCGCGACCAGCAAAACGCTGCCCCCCGCCGCGAAGCACACGCCATGGGGATAGCTGAGCCCGTGCAGTTCGGCCGACGGCCTGGCGGCGGCCTCCAGCCGCGCATCGTTGCGATACAGGGCCACCACATGCCGGTCATGGTTGCTGATGGCGACCCAATCGCCCGCAGGATCCAGTGCCACGCCATCGGGCACTTCCAGGCCTTCGCGCATCAGGACCTGGGCGTCCACATGGGTCAAGCCGGAACGGGCATCCAGCAGGTGGTGGGTCACGTAGTGCGCGAAGCCATTGCACACCCAGAGTTCAAGCAGGCCGGAGCCCAGAGGCCGGGCGCACAGGCTGCCGGGCGACTTCAGCAGTTCGGTATCGCCCTTGCCAACCGTCGCCAGCGGCTGCAGCCTGCAGGCGGACACGGGCCGCTGCGCCGCGGGAATATCAAAGAACGACACGTTGCCCTCGCGGCTGGCAACCGCCACGGTCCCGTCGCTGACCCAGCACACTCCGTGCGGGCGCTTCAGGCTGGAGGAAGCCACCTGCATGGCATCGGAAACATGGATGCATTTATGCCCATCCTCCAGGCGGCAATCCACGCCGAGAATCAGCAGCTTGTCCACCGCGATGCCGGCCAGCGCGATGCGGCGCCCATCGGGCGACCAGCTCACGTCCTCGGTACGCCCCAGCGCCGCGATGGTTTCCAGCACCTCGGCCGGGCCCGTGCATTTCAGTCTCACCGGAGAACTCCTTGCTGCAGGTTGTGGAAAGCCAGGGCGTCATCGACGCTGCCATCCATCACCACGCGCCCCTCGCTGAGTACGAGTGCGCGGTTGCAGAAGCTCCGCAGGATGACCTCGTTGTGGGATGCCAGCACCAGGATGGAGACCTGCTCGATCAGCCCGTTGATGCGCTCCTTGGCCTGGCTGAAGAACTTGGCGTCCCCGGCGCCAATCATCTCGTCCATCAACAGGATATCGGGCACCACACTCGTGGACACCGCGAACGCCAGGCGCAGCAGCATGCCCTGGGAGTAGGTCCTTACCGGCAGTTGCAGGTGCTCACCGAGCTGGGTGAACGCCTCCACCGAAGGGACAAGTTCCATCGCCTGCCTGCGCGTGAGGCCCATCACGATGCCGCGCATGATGATGTTGTCGTAGCCCGTGGCATCCACGTCCATGCCGAGCATGATGTCCGTGAGGGCGGCCACCCGGCCGCGGAAAGACAGATCGCCCTGCATGGGCTCATACACGCCGGACAGCACGCGCAGCAGCGTGGTCTTGCCGGCGCCGTTGGAGCCGATCAAGCCGACGCGGTCCCCCGTGCGCAACGCCAGGTTCACGTCGCGCAACGCATGCACGCTGACCCGGCCCAATCCGCTGGATTCGACACGGGCCTTGTCGCGCTGGGGAAACCCCAGCACGGTATTGAGCAGGCCACGGGAACGCGTCGTGAAGACGGGGAAATCTATCGACACGCCTTTCAGCTGGATGTAGGCCGTCTCCGACCCCGAAAGCGCCCGCATCACAGCCAGTACACGATCCGGCGCCGGATCACCACGTACTGCCAGAAAAAAACCAGCGCCAGCAGCACGATCATGCCGCCGGCCGCCCCCCAGGTCCGCATGCTGGGCACAGTCCCCATCAAGGGACTGCGCACCAGGTCCAGGAACAGGGCCAGGGGATTCAGGTGCACCACCCACTGGGCCCGTTCGGTCAACTGGTCCGGCACCCACAGCACGGGCGTCACAAAGAAACTGACCTGCATGAGGCTGCCCGTGGCCACCGTGACATCACGGAAACGGGTGGCCAGGCCCCCTAGTATGGCGACCACGAAGCAGGCGGCGGCCAGCGTCAAGGCAGCCGCGCCGAGCAAGGCCCACCACTGCACGTCCCCCAGCCGCCCCGACCAGAGCAGCACCGCCAGCACGATGACCGCGCTGTGCAACATCAGAAGGGAGCACCGGAACACGGTGCGAAAAACAAACGCCATCTTGGGATAGGGCGTCTGCTTCAAGAAGGCGTCCGCGCCGATGTAGGTCAGGCAGCCCTCATTGATCAAGGCGCTGAAATACCCGAACAGCACATGCCCCGCGCAAAAATAAGGCAAGTACCAGTCCGGCGGGTACTTGAACAGCTGCGCACCGATCAGGCCGAAAGCGATGATGAACAAGGCCGTGTGCAACGCAATCCACACGGGGCCCAGGAAGGTGCGCCGGTACTGCTTGGCGACATCGTTCCATCCCATGAAGCACCAGAACCTCCATGCGAGCATGGCGCCGCGGATATCGCGCCACAGCAGCTGAACCTGGCGCTGTCGCGCCGAGACGGAGGGGCTGTGGGTCGCTGTGGTCATCGCAGAAATATTTCAAGCCATCGACTCGTAGACACGCAAGGTTTTTTCGGCGCACGCCTGCCAGCTGAACGCCTGCACCCGGTCACGCCCCCGTGCCACCAGCCGGGCCGCAAGCTCAGGCTGCTCCGCGATGCGGCGCATCGCATCCGCGATCTCATCGGTGCGAAGAGGGTCGATCAGCAAGGCCGCGTCACCCGCGACCTCGGGGATCGATGTCGTGTTGGACGCCACCACCGGCACGCCGGCAGCGAATGCCTCCAGCACCGGCAAGCCGAAACCTTCGTGCAGCGACGGAAACACCAGGGCGGTGGCCCGCTTGATCACGACCTGAAGCTCCGCATCCGGCAGATGCCGAAGCCACCGCACATGCTTCAATCCACCCCCCGTGAAGCGTGCAACGACGTCATCGCACCCCCAGCCCGGCTTGCCGACGATGAGCAAGGGGTACTCGCGCTGCAGATGCTCTGGAAGGCTCGCGTGCGCCGACAGCAGGCGGTCGATATTCTTGCGCGGCTGCAGGGTGCCCACGCTCACGAAATAGTGATCGGGCAGCGCATGCCGCGATCGCACGGCCTCATGCAGGGCCGCGTCCAGAGGTACGAACCACTGGGCCCCGACTCCCAGCGGAATCGCGGTGATCCGCTCCTCGGGTAGGCGGAAATGGATGGCGATCTCCTGGCGGGAATACTCCGAAATCGTGATGACATGCTGCGCCCAGAAGGCCGTGCGCCGCCACAACTCATTTTTCAGGCTCTTGAAACGGTATCTGACCCACTCCGGGTTCGACAGCGGTATGGCATCGAAGATCGTCGCCACCACCGGGATTCCGCGCAGGCGCGGCACCAGGTGGTCGGTGGCATGCACGAGATCGGTCCCCTTCCCCAGTGCGCGGCGTGCGTGGCCAAAGTCCACCCCTACCAGCGTCGCGGCCAATGCCTGCCAAGCAAAGGAGCCAAACGGCATCGCGGGTGTTGCTCCCCGCCACACACTGGTCGGCGCGTCGAATACATAGGGCTGCAACCGTGCCGCCTGCGGCATGGCCGCCATCAGCTCCCGAGTGTAGGTGCCAATGCCATCCACGCCGCCCTGCTGGATAGAACGTGCCAGCACGCTGACACCAAAGGCCACATTCATTGGACCACCTCAACGTGGATGATCCTCAGCATGCCGTAGTCGCTCATCAGGCACTCGGGTCGCAAATCGGCTTCTACCCTCATGCGGCAGAGCTGTTCCTGTTTTGTCATGTACAACGGTGATCGGTTCTTCTTGTGGCGCAGCCTTGTACATCCGCGCTGGCGGTGCGAGGAACAAACGCAATGGACTGTCTAGCGTGGCTTGCGCGGGCGCATGCCCAGGGCTTCCTTGTTCTTGTTGATCCGGTCCTGCTTGCGCTGGTCCATCTTTTCCATGGCTTTACGTTTCGTATACCCTGTGGAATCCGCCCAGGCCCACCATAGGGCCGTGGCGGCAAAGGGTGCCAGCACCCACCACCAGGACCAGTTGGCCACGGGTCCGATCTCGAAATACTTCAGTGCCAGAAGCACCAGTGAAAGACCCAGCAGGTACATCGCGATCTCCAGAAAACGCCGGGTTGACGACAGACAAATGCCTGTCAACCCAACTCACTACAATTCCATTAAAAGAACTGTAACCCAACCCACAGGAAATCCCACCATGAAGCGTACCCTGATCACCCTTGCCATGACGCTGTCGGTTGCGGCACCCGCCATGGCCGATCTGGCCCTGGCGACCTCGAAGAACTGCATGGCCTGCCACGCCGTGGACAAGAAGCTGGTGGGTCCTTCGTACAAGGACGTGGCCGCCAAGTATGCGGGCCAGAAGGATGCCGTGGACAAGCTGGCCGCCAAGATCATCAAGGGTGGCGCGGGCGTATGGGGTCCGGTCCCGATGCCGGCCAACGCGCAGGTCAACGATGCAGAGGCCAAGAAGCTGGCGGCTTGGGTGCTGACGCAAAAGTGATGCGCCTTTGATGGACTTACGGCGGGGGGCTGCATCGCCCTTCCCCGCCCCTTGCGGCCGTGCCAGATCCCTGTCACGGCCGCAAACGTTTCCGGGCCCTGCCGCCCGCGCCTCGCGCAAGCGGGGATCAGACGAGTGGCGGCACCACGGGCGCGGGCTCCAGGCCCCGGGTGCGCAGCTGGTGTTCCAGCTGCCCCACGTAGGCCGCGGTGGAATTGTCGGATTCGGCGACCCGCGCCGCCAGGCGCGCCTCCAACTGGTCCAGCCGGGTCAGCAAGGCGGCGTGCGCCTGATGGTGCTGGGCATCCAGGAAGGTGCGCAATTCCGTGAACCGCGAGGCTTCTGCCTTGTCGGCCAGTTCACGCTGGACTTGCATCTCCTTGCCGTGGCGCCGCGTCTCCATGAGCACGGACCCCTGGAGGGACAGGACGTAGGCCAGGAAGAATATCCCCAGCAGGGCCGTCAGGGCCAGCATGATGAGGCCCAGCGGTGCCTCGAAGACCACGATCCCCAGGGAGACCAGGGCGGGAGCGGCCAGGGTGGGCCAGTTGAGCGCCGCGAGTATCGCGATGGCCAGCACCGTCAACAAAAGTACTATGGAACGCAGATGCATGGGAAACCTCCGGTATGCAGCGCCCAGGCATGCAGCCTGGGACACGATGCCGCCGTTGTAACCCATGCAGGGGCCATCCCGCGCCGCGGGGGAGCGGTTTCAGTCGGTGTCCTACAAGGGGCCGCGCACGCCTTCGGGCTGGACGGCACCCCGTTGCCGATGGCGAGGTTCCCGTGAACGGTGAACGCCAGCCACGCCCCCAGGCAGGCCCCCCCACCACGCTGATTTGCAGGCGCAGCGCGCCCGCGCCCCGCGGCGGTGCACCGCCCTCTGGTCAGTTGGCCTTGGCCAGCTGGTCCAGGATTGCCGGATTCTGTGGCCACGTCACATCGCCTGTGGCGACATGAGTGGCCCCAAACCCGCAGGCGCTGCACGCTGGCGCCGCATGCACGGCACCTCCTGGATCAGTTGGTCTGGGCCAACTGATCCAGGATTGCGGGGTTCTCCAACGTGCTCGTGTCCTGCGTGATGGCTTCCCCCTTGGCGATGCTGCGCAGAAGCCGGCGCATGATCTTGCCGCTGCGGGTCTTGGGCAGGTTGTCGCCAAAGCGGATGTCCTTGGGCTTGGCGATGGGGCCAATCTCCTTGGCGACCCAGTTGCGCAGTTCGTTGGCGATCTGCTTGGCCTCGTCGCCGGTGGGGCGCGAGCGCTTGAGCACCACGAAGGCGCAGATCGCCTCGCCGGTCACATCGTCGGGGCGGCCCACCACGGCGGCCTCCGCCACCAGGTCGGTCTTGGAGACCAGTGCCGATTCGATCTCCATCGTGCCCATGCGGTGGCCCGACACGTTGAGCACGTCGTCGATGCGGCCCGTGATGCGGAAGTAGCCCCGGTCGGCGCTGCGCACGGCGCCATCGCCAGCCAGGTAGTAGCCCTTGAGCTCTTCGGGGAAGTAGCTCTTCTTGAAGCGCTCGGGATCGTTCCAGATGGTGCGGATCATGCTGGGCCACGGGCGCTTGATGACCAGGATGCCGCCGGCGCCGTTGGCCACATCGTTACCGGTCTCGTCCACGATGGCTGCGGTGATGCCGGGCAGCGGCAGCGTGCAGCTGCCGGGCACCAGCGGCGTGGCGCCGGGCAGCGGGGTGATCACGTGGCCGCCGGTCTCGGTCTGCCAGAAGGTGTCCACGATGGGGCAGCGCTCGCCGCCCACGTTCTTGTGGTACCACATCCAGGCCTCGGGGTTGATGGGCTCGCCCACGCTGCCCAGGATGCGCAGGCTCGACAGGTCCGACCGCGCGGGGTGCACGGCGGCGTCGGCCTCGGCCGCCTTGATGAGCGAGCGGATGGCGGTGGGCGCGGTGTAGAAGATCGTGCACCGGTGCTTTTCGATCATCTGCCAGAAGCGCCCGGCGTTGGGGAAGGTGGGAATGCCCTCGAAGATGATCTGCGTGGCGCCAGCCGCCAGCGGTCCATAGGCCACGTAGGTGTGGCCGGTGATCCAGCCGATGTCGGCCGTGCACCAGAACACGTCGTCCGGGCGCAGGTCGAAGGTCCAGTCCATCGTGAGCTTGGCCCACAGCAGGTAGCCGCCGGTGCTGTGCTGCACGCCCTTGGGCTTGCCGGTGGAACCGCTGGTGTACAGGATGAACAGCGGGTGCTCGGCCCCCACGGCCACCGGCGGGCAGTCGGTGCTCTGGCCCGCAAGCGCCTCGGCGAAGGTCTTGTCGCGCCCCGCCACCATGTTGCAGGCCGTGGATGTGCGTTCATAGACAAACACGTGGCGCAGCGTGTCGCAGCCGCCCGTCGCCAGGGCCTCGTCGATGATGGCCTTGAGCGGCAGTTCCTTGCCGCCGCGCATCTGGTAGTTGGCCGTGATGACGGCCACGGCCCCCGCGTCGATGATGCGCTCATGCACCGCCTTGGCGCTGAAGCCGCCAAACACCACGCTGTGCGTGGCGCCGATGCGCGCGCAGGCCTGCATGGCGATCACGCCCTCGATGGTCATGGGCATGTAGATCAGCACGCGGTCGCCCTTGTTCACGCCGTGGGCCTTGAGCGCGTTGGCGAACTGGCTCACGCGGGCCAGCAGCTCCTTGTAGGTGATCCTGGTGACGGTGCCGTCGTCGGCCTCGAAGACGATGGCGGTCTTGTTCTCGGTGGGCGTGCCGATGTGGCGGTCCAGGCAGTTGGCCGAGGCGTTGAGTTCCCCATCGGCGAACCACTGGAAGAAGGGTGCGTTGGATTCATCCAGCGTGCGCGTGAAAGGCTTGGTCCACTGCACGTTCTCGCGGGCCAGGCGGGCCCAGAAGCCTTCGAAGTCCTTGTCGGCTTCGGCACACAGCGCATCGTAGCCCGCCATGCCCGAAATGCGGGCAGCCTTGACGACCGCATCGGCGGGCGGGAACACGCGGTTCTCAACCAATACGGACTCGATCGCGGATGTGGGCGCACTCATGGTGTTGTCTCCTGGGTCTGATGGAATTGGAATTGGGCGGTACTGTCGGACGCGGCACTTACAAGCCACTGACTGGCACGAAGCTTACAGAATCGCCAGTGCCGGGCAGGGAAGAAGGCACCTGTGCGCGAGGGGCTGTCACGCGGCACCCCTAAAATCGCGCGACCCAAGTCCCACCCTACATTCCATGTCCCTCCCCCCAAATCCCGCCACCCCGTCGCCCATGCGCCCCTTGCCGTCGCTGATCTTTGCCAGCCGCTGGCTGCAGCTGCCCCTGTACCTGGGCCTGATCCTGGCGCAGGCGGTGTACGTGTTCCACTTCTGGGTGGAGCTGGTGCACCTGATCGAGGCAGCCTTCGGCAACACCGCCGCGCTCAAGCAGCTGGTCTCCAGCATCGGCTACAAGAGCGATTTCGAGGTCACCGCGCTCAACGAGACCATCATCATGCTGGTGGTGCTGGCGCTGATCGATGTGGTGATGATCTCCAACCTGCTGATCATGGTGATCGTGGGCGGGTACGAGACCTTCGTCTCGCGCCTGCACCTGGAAGACCACCCCGACCAGCCCGAATGGCTGAGCCACGTGAACGCCTCGGTGCTCAAGGTCAAGCTGGCCACCGCCATCATCGGCATCAGTTCGATCCACCTGCTCAAGACCTTCATCAACGCCGCCAACTACGACCTCAAGGTGCTGATGTGGCAGACCATCATCCACGTGGTGTTCCTGCTGAGCGCGCTGGCCATCGCGCTGACGGACCGCCTGATGGCGCACACCGCGCCGCCCGCACGGCACTGAGCCTCCACCCCGCGAGGAGGCCGCCTGGCGCGGCCTCTTGCCCACCCCAGGCGCACCCTCCATGCAATGCCCCCGCTGCAACTGGCAGAACCATGCTTCCTACACGCAGTGTTTCAGCTGCCAGGCGCCGCTGGTGGCGGACATGCCCGCCGCGAGGGCCCCGGCAGGCCGGGGGCAGCCCGCCCAGGCACCCGCGCCGGCGCGGCTGGTGGAGGTGTTTCCGGGCACCATGGCGCGCCTGGGTGCCACGCTGATCGACGGCGCATGCATGGCGGCTTTTCCGGTCGCGCTGGCGCTGGCCTGGGTGTTTGCGCGCCCCGCCTTCGACAGCGCCCCGGGCGCCACGTACCCGGCCGCGCTGGCGCTGGGCATCCTCGGCCTGTTCCTCCCCGCGCTGATGGATGCGCTGGGCCAGGGCTCGGCGGGCAAGCGGCTGCTCGGCATGCGGGTGGCGACCCGCACGGGTGAACGCCCCGGCATCGCGCGGTCCGTGCTGCGGCACTTTCTGAAGTACTCGCTCACCCTGGCGCTCACGCTGGCCGTGCCGTTCCTGCTGCACCGCCTGCTGACCGCCCTGTTTGGCGAGCGGGGCCTGCACAGTTCGATCACGGGCACGTTCGTGGTCTCCCGCCACGCCAGCGATACCGCCATCCAGCAGGCCGTGGCCCTGGTCCGCGGGCCCAGCTGGTTCCTCAAGGCGCTGGTGATGCTGGGCGGGGTGGCCGCCTTGAGCTTTGCGGCCATGGTGGCCGTGGCGCTGTGGCACCAGGGAGAGGAGCCCGCCAATCCGCGCCGCGAAGCCGTGCGCCAGCTGGACGGCGCCGCGCGCACGGTGCTGGGGCTGGTGGAGAACCACTACCGGAGCACCGGCGCCTTTCCCGCCAGCGCCGCCGCCATCGGCCTGGGCCGGCCCGGGCAGCTTCCCACCGGCTTCCAGGCCATGGCCATCGATCCGGCCAATGGCGTGGTGCGGCTGACCATTGCCGACAGCTCAGGCGACCTGGCGCTGGCTGGCAAGCACCTGGTCTACACCCCCGTGCTGCGCACCCGCAAGCAGCAGACGGACATCCACAAATGGCAGTGCGGCAGCGACGACATCGTGCGTGGCGACCGGTCCTTCAGTTGCCGGCACGAGGCCACCGGGGCGGCGAAGTAAGCCCACGAAGCCCGCCCGGCGCCGCGCAGTGCGCTTGCATCCTGCGCCCACGGTTTCCGGCAAAAAACCGCTTTTGCGCTTTAGGGACAAGCGCTGATAGCTATTGAATATATAGCGTTCCGACGAAGCAGCGGCTCCCTAATTTCTCCCCAATCGGACGGCACAGTGCAGGCCATACCCACTTGCAGGAGCCATCCATGGACCGCCTCCCCTTCCCCGAGCCCCTGGCCGCCGCCGCACAGGCCCCTTCCAACCGCCGCCTTGCGCTGAATGCCCTGGGTTCGCTGGGCGTGGCCACGCTCCTTGGCTGCGGGGGCGGGGGCAGCGACACCGAAGCCAGCGACACGACCGAGACCGCCGGCACGGGGACCGGAACGGGAACAGGCACGGGCACCGGGACAGGCACCACCACCACCTGCTCGGTTGTTCCCGAGGAAACCGCCGGCCCCTACCCTGCCGATGGCTCCAAGGCCAGCAACAACACCTACAACGTGCTGGCGCTCAGCGGTATCGTGCGCTCGGACATCCGCAGCTCCATCGGTTCGTCCACACAGGTCAGCGGCGTGCCGTTCACCATCACGATCACGCTGACCAACACCAACGCAAGCTGCGCCGCGCTGTCCGGCTACGCCATCTACCTGTGGCACTG
Source organism: Acidovorax sp. GW821-FHT10E04 (assembly GCF_059415185.1). Classification (NCBI taxonomy): domain Bacteria; kingdom Pseudomonadati; phylum Pseudomonadota; class Betaproteobacteria; order Burkholderiales; family Comamonadaceae; genus Acidovorax; species Acidovorax sp. GW821-FHT10E04. Next base: position 376,298 of record NZ_JBWKMT010000002.1, on the reverse strand, counting down.
CACGCAGGACGGCAACTACTCCGTGTACAGCTCCAGCAACATCGCCGACAACTACCTGCGCGGCGTGCAGGCCACCGATGCGAGCGGCACGGTCACCTTCACCACCATCGTGCCTGGCTGCTACGCGGGCCGCATGCCCCACATGCACCTGGAGGTGTACCGCAGCCTGGCCGCCGCCAGCAGCGCGAGCAACAAGATCAAGACCACGCAGTTGGCCTTCCCCACGGCCTTGCTCAGCACCATCTACAGCGCCAATTCGGGCTACAGCGCCAGCGTGCGCAACCTGGCCTCCATGTCGTTCGCCACGGACAACGTCTTCAGCGACGGCACCACGCTGGAGATGACCACCATGCAGGCCAACAGCGGCGGCGGATACTCGGCCAGCATCACGATCTCGATCGCAGCTTGACTGAAAGCCCCCCTGAGTCGCCTTCGGCGCCTTCCCCCGGGTGGGGGACGCACCCGGTGGCCCGGCCAAGCCGGATCCACGGGTGCACTGGCCCGGGCGGCGCCGGTTTCTGACGACGTGCCCCACCCGTCAACCGCTTTCCTTAATCCACTGCGCCCTCAGACGCGCCGCGCCGGTAGCACGTGCTGGCGCTGGCTCGCTGATCTCCTTTCTCCACAACACTGAAAGAAAAAACACCATGCCTATGCACTCTCTTCGTCCCCGCTGGCTGGCCCGCGTGGCGCTCACGACCATGCTGGCTGCAATATCCGCCACCCCCGTGCTGGCGCAACCCCACGGCCGGCAGGACCCGCCGGCGCCGCCGCCCGAGGCCTATGCCGCCTGCAAGGGCAAGACCGAGGGCGCCAGCGTGACGTTGACCATGCCCGACGGCAAATCGCTCGCGGGCACATGCCGCACAATGGGCGGCACCCTGGTGGCCAGGCCCGCGGGCGGGCCTGGCGGCCCCGGCGGTGCGGGCGGCCCGCCACCCGCCCGCTGACGACACCTGCAGCCCCACCGATGCCCCACCTGACCCTGCACCGCAAAGCCTTCATCGCCCTGGCGGCCCTGCTGCTGGCCTTGCTGCTGATCTTTGCGGGCTTCTCCCGCCTGGGGTTGCAGCGGGGCCTGGGGCCCTACGTGGCCGAGATCGAACTGGCCCGCATGGGCTGGCTCGCGGAGCGCCTGCAGGCCCACCACACACAGACGGGCGGCTGGGACACGTTGCGCGGCCAGCCCCGCCTCTGGGGCCAGCTCAGCCACCCGGGCGCAAGCCCGCGCCGGGGTGGCCACCAGGGCATGGAAGACGCCCCGCCCAGCGACCGCAGCGGACAGCCGCCCGGCATGCCCTCCGGGATGGCGAACGGCAACCCGGCGTCGGAGCGCGGCATGCAGCAGCAGCCGCCGCCCCCGCCCCCCGATGGCGGCCCGCCCCCGGGCGAGCCTGGCACCAGCGGCCCACCGCCCCCATCCGCGCAACGCCACCCCGACGACCTGTTTCCCCGCCTGGGCCTGGTGGACGCGCAGCAGAAGCTGGTGGCAGGCACGGCACCCCAGCCCGGCAGCGCGCGCGTGGCCCTGACCGGCGCCGACGGCCAGGCCATCGGCCATCTGGTGCTGGCGCCCCCGCAGGGCGTGCGCAGCGAGGCCGACCAGGCCTTTCTGGCGCAACACCTGGGCTTCGTGGCGTGGACGGGCCTGGCCGGCCTGGCGCTGGCGCTGCTGCTGTCGGGCTGGCTGGCACGGCGCTGGCTGGCCCCGGTCGAGGCCCTGGCCACCGGCGCGCGCGAGATTGCACAGGGCCACCTGCACACCCGTGTGCCCGTGCACGGCAACGATGAACTGGCCCGACTGGCCCGCACCTTCAACACCATGGCCGAACAACTGAGCAGCATCGAGTCTTCGCGCCGCCAGTGGCTGGGCGACGTGGCCCACGAGCTGCGCACGCCCCTGGCCGCCATGCGCGCCGAGATCGAAGCCGTGCAGGACGGCGTGCGCCCGTTTGACGACAAGACCGCGCTGCGCCTGCACCGGCAGGTGATGCGCCTCATCCAGCTGGTGGGCGACCTGCGCGCCAGCCTGGATGCCGCTGGCACCAGTGCACCGTCGGCCCAGGTGCCCGTGCACCCGCTCGCGCTGCTGGCCGAGGCGCTGGCCTCCATGCGCCCGCGCCTGGCCCAGGCCGGCATCGAGGTGGACACCACGGGCCTGGAGGCCCTGGCCGCGCAAGCCCCCGCGCCACTGGTGCGGGGCGACGCGCAGCAGCTGCACCAGGTCTTCATGAACCTGCTGGAAAACAGCCTGCGCTACACCGATGCGGGCGGGCAGTTGCGCGTCACGGCCGGGGAAACACGGGCCACCGATGGCGCGCCGCTGCTGCGCGTGCAGTTGGACGACAGCGCGCCCGGCGTGCCCGCGCACGAGCTGCCGCGCATCTTCGAGCGCCTGTACCGTGCCGAAACCTCGCGCAACCGCGACCACGGCGGCTCCGGCCTGGGCCTGGCCATCTGCCGCGCCATCGTGCTGGCCCATGGCGGCACCCTCGCGGCCGAGGCCTCCCCGCTGGGAGGCCTGCGCGTCACCCTGCAACTGCCCCTGCTGGACAACCCTTCATGAGCCACCGCATCCTCGTCGTCGAAGACGAACCCGACATCGCCGCCATCGTGGTGGACTACCTGCGCCACGCGGGCTACACCGTGGAGCACCAGGCCGAGGGCCGTGCCGCGCTCGCCAGCCTGCTGGCCGCGCCACCCGACCTCACGCTGCTGGACATCATGCTGCCCGGCATGGACGGCCTCTCCATCTTGCGCCAGGCGCGGCGCCACACGCAGCACCCCATCATCATGCTGACCGCCCGCGTGGAAGAGGTGGACCGCCTCATCGGCCTGGAGCTGGGCGCGGACGACTACATCTGCAAGCCGTTTTCGCCGCGCGAGGTGGTCGCCCGCGCCAGGGCCGTTCTGCGCCGCACGGCCGCCGCGCAGGAGCCGCCGCCCGCCGCCGGATCGGCGCTGGTGCTCGACGAATCGCATTGGCAGGCCACGCTGCACGGCACGCCGCTGGGCCTCACGCGGCGCGAGTTCCGGCTGCTGCAGGTGCTGGCGCGCCAGCGCGGGCGCATCTTCTCGCGCGCGCAGCTGCTGGACCAGGCCTACGACGACACGCTGGACGTGAACGAGCGCGCCATCGACAGCCACATCAAGAACCTGCGCAGGAAGCTCAAGGCCGCCAGCGGCGACGGCAGCGACTGGATCCGGTCGGTGTACGGCGTGGGTTTTGCGCTGGAACCGGCTGCGGCCGATTGAGCGCGGCCCGACCGAGCAGCTTGCTACATTTTTTATAGCCATTGGCGCTTGTTCAATAAGCGCAAGGGCCATTATTCACCCCAAATGGCGGCGCGGCGGCGCTGCCGATTCGGTCCCTGTCTCACCCCGGCGCACGCAGCGCACCTACACCAGCACCGCCCGGGCACGGGTGTGATCGGGGCCACGCACTGGTCCTTATCACCTGCTCGCCCCGATGCCCACCCCCTGCCCATCGCCCCGCGCACCTGCGCCACCCCGGCCCACCCCCCGCCCACAGAAGCTGCCCGGGGGGCTGGTGTACGTCACCCCGTCCATGCCAGGCCTCACGCGGGAGCCCGGCAGCGACAAGACTTTTCGCTACCGCCTGCCCGACGGCCAATGGCTCCGGGACCCGGACGAGATCGCCCGCATCCAGCGCCTGGCCATTCCACCCGCGTACACCGATGTGTGGATCTGCCCCCTGCCCCACGGCCACCTGCAGGCCACGGGGCTGGATGCGCGCGGACGGCGCCAGTACCGCTACCACCCGCAGTGGCGCCAGCAGCGCGACGAAGGCAAGTTCGAGCACATGCAGGCCTTTGGCCGCGCGCTGCCGCGCATCCGCGCCCGCGTGGCGCGCGACCTGGCCGCGCACCGCGGCGGCCAGCCGCTCACGCGCACGCTGGTGCTGGCCGCGCTGGTGCGCCTGCTGGACACCACCTACCTGCGCGTGGGCAACGAGGAATACGCCAGCAGCAACCGGTCCTACGGCCTGACCACGCTGCGCACCCGGCATGCGCGGCTTCACGGCAGCCAGCTCAGGCTGCGCTTTCGGGGCAAGAGCGGCGTGTTGCAGGAGGCCGAGCTGAACGACCCGCGCGTGGCCCGGGTGGTGCGCCGCTGCCAGCAGCTGCCAGGACAGGAGCTCTTCCAGTACGAGGACGGAGACGGCACCCCACGTACCGTGGGCTCGGGCGACGTGAACGACTACCTGCGCGAGATCACGCACGGCACGGCCGCCACCGGCGGCGACCACTTCACGGCCAAGGACTTCCGCACCTGGCATGGCACCACGCAGGCGCTGGAGCTGACCCGCCTGGCATGTGCGCAGACCGATGCCTCCGGCGCGGCCGACAAAAACGTGCGCTACAGCGCCAAGACCATCCTGGCCGAGGTAGCGCGCCAGCTGGGCAACACCCCAGCGGTGTGCAAGAAGTCATACGTTCATCCTGCCGTGCTGGAGCTGGGCTCGCGGCTTGCATCCGACGCCGGCCCGGGCTTGCAGGAAGTGTGGGACCGCATCGGCGGCAGCGCGTCGCCCCGGGGGCTGAGCGCGGCCGAGCGCAGGCTCCTGGCCTTCTTGCGCAAGCCGCGCGCCCGTCCACGGCCCGCGAAGGCCCCGCCTGGAGCGCCTGCTGTCGCGCAGGTGCCGCGCCGCGCCCGGCATGCCGGGGCGCATCGCTAAACTTGGCGCCTGCGCCTTTTTCTCCGCCCTGTCGGCCCGGCCCCGCGCACAGGCCGGCCCCGCCCAACTCCAGCCTGCCGCCATGCCCACCACCGCCTTGCCAGAGTCCGAGAGCCCCCTGGCCGACCGCCACCAGCAACGCCCCTTCCTCAGCCCGCCGGAGCGCGAAGCCATCAACCGGGGCCGCTGGTTCGCCGCGCTCACTCCGTCGCTGCGGCACGACATCTTCCGGCTGGGGCGCGTCACGCGCTACACGCACGGCCAGATGATCGTCGAGCAGGGCGACCTGGCGCAGGACTGGTTTGCCTGCGCCAGCGGCGCCATCCGGTTTCGGCGCACCACGCCCTCGGGCAAGCAGGTGACGCTGGCCTACGTGGAGCCCGGCATCTGGGTGGGCGAGGCCGAGGTGCTGCACCGCGGCCCCAACACCTACGACGCGCATGCCCACGGCCCCACCACGGTGCTGAGCGTGGCCGAGGGCGTGTTCCGCCAGCTGCTGCGCGAACACCCCGAGTTCGGCGAGGCCCTGCTCACGCTGCAGGCGCGCCGCATGCGCTACCTGTACTGGATGATGGAAGACATGGCCACCCTGCCCCTGCGCGCGCGGCTGGCCAAGCAGCTGCTGCACGTGCTGCGCCGATTCGGCGAGCGCGCCGCCGTTCCCGGCCAGCGCGGCGCCATCGGGCTGTCGCTGGTGCAGGACGAGCTCGCGCAGCTCCTGGGCGGCTCGCGCCAGCGCATCAACGTGGAGCTCAAGTGGATGGAACGCGAAGGCATCATCGGCATCCACCAGCGCAGCATCGTGGTCTACCAGCAGGAGCAGCTCGAGGCGCTGGCGCAGCAGGAACTGGCCGAGTCCCACGGCTAGGCCCCGCACATCCCCGCCCGCCGCAGCGCATCACCAGCGGTACGCGGCCGAAAGCGTGGCCGTGCGCGGGCTGCCGTCCCGGCAGTGGGCGCCGTTGCAGATCAGGAAAGCCTTGTCGAACAGGTTGCGCACGTTGAGCGCCACGCGCCACGGCCCGTCCTGCCAGGCGAGCATGGCATCGACGAGTCCATAACCCGGGATGCGGTAGGCGCTGGCCGTGCCATCGACCATGTCGCCGGTGTAGCGCAGACCCGTGCCCAGCGTCCACGCCGGAAGGCCCCAGGCCGCCAGGCGGTAGTGCCCCCAGACCGAGGCCTGGTGGTAGGGCACCTCGGCCGCACGGCGGCCCACTTCGTCCGGCAGGTTGCTGCGCGTGATGCGGCGGTCGGTGTAGGCATAGGCGCCCACCACCTCCAGGTGGCGCGCCACCTGCCCGCGCACCTCCAGCTCGGCCCCGCGCGAGCGTGCCTGCCCCGTCTGCACGCTGAACTGCGGATGGGCGGGATCGGGCGTGAGCACGTTGTCCTGGCGCAGGTCGTACACGGCGGCCGACAACATCATCCCCTCGCTGCCGCTCGGCTGCCACCGCACCCCCAGTTCAAACTGCTCGCCCTCGGTGGGCTTGAAGCGCCGGCCCTGCGCGTCCGTGCCGCCCTGCGGCTGGAACGACTGGCTGTAGCCCGCGAACGGCGCCCAGCCGCCCGGCGCCAGGTAGACCACGCCCACGCGGCCGGTGAAGGCATCGGTGCGCTCCACCGACCACGGCGCGGCCGTGAAGAACGGGCGCGAGCGGTCGTCGCTCCAGTCGTGCCGCAGGCCGGCCAGCACCACCCAGCGCTCGCCCAGCTTGATCTGGTCCTGCGCATACAGGCCCGCCTGCCAGCGCTGCGACGTGTCCGAGAACGCCATCGGCGCGGGCGCGCCGGGCACGGCGCCGTACTGCGGCTGGTACAAATCCAGCGGGGCGAGCGTGCGCGCGTACCACTCCGATTCCGAGCGGTAGCGGGTGTAGTCCACGCCGGCGATCAGCGTGTGCTCCACCTCGCCACTGCGCCAGCGCTGCTGCCAGCTCGTGTCCGACGAGAAGCCGCGCACGCGCTCGAACTCGTCGATGGCGCGGCGCTGCACGCGCGTGGGCGCGGCCGGGTCCACGGTGGCGTTGGTGAAGAAGATGTCCGCCTCGGAGTCGAAGAACCGCAGCCCCTGGCGCAGGGTGGCATGCTCGTTCACCTGGTGCTCGAACAAGGCGGTGAGCGTGGTCTGCCGCACATCCTGCCGGTCGTAGGCAGGCTCGCCCACGAAGCGAAAGCGCGCGATGCGCTGGCCGCCGGGGCCGGGCAACAGGGTGCCCACCCGCGGCAGCGGGTACGAATAGCCCAGGCGGCGCTTCTGGTGCTGCATCAGCAGGGTGAGCGATGTGGCGGCCGACGGCTGCCAGCGCAGCGCGGGCGCGATGTACACCGCGTCGTCCTGCAGCGGACGCACGGGTGTCTCGCTGTCGCGCGCCAGCGCGGTGAGGCGCCAGGTCCAGTCGCTGCCCGGTGCCACCTCGCCACCCAGGTCCACGCCGATCTGCCGGTGCGCATACGTGCCCGCCTCCACCACCACCTCGCGCACGGCATCGGCCGTGGGGCGCTTGCTCACCGTGGCCAGCACGCCGCCGGGCGCCGACATGCCGTACAGCACCGACGCCGCGCCCTTGACCAGTTCCACGCGCTCCAGCCCGTACGGCTCCTGCTTGCCCGAGGCCCAGGAGTTGTCGGACACCTTGAGCCCGTCGGCAAACAGGCTGCCATTGCGCGCATCGGCCCAGAAGCCCCGGCTGTAGATCGCGTCGTACGAACCGCTGTAACCGGACACGGGACGCACGCCCGCAGAGTATTCGAACGCCTGCTCCAGGTCGCGCACGCGCTGCACCTGCATCTGCTCGGCCGTGACCACGGTGATGGTCTGCGGCGTTTCCATGAGCGGCGTGTCCGTCTTGGTGGCGCTGGCGCTGCGCCGGGCCACCAGTCCGCGCACGGGGCCGGTGGCGGTTTCGACCTCGGCCTCGGCGGCCACGCGCACCTCGGGCAGCGCGGCGGCGCCGTCGGCCGGAGCGCGTTCCACCACCAGGGTGGCGCCGTCGCGGCGCATGCGCAGGCCACTGCCGCGCAGCAACTCGGCCAGCGCCGCCTCGGGGCTGCGCGCGCCCTGCACGGGCTGGGCATGCCGGCCCTGCACCAGCTCGGGCGGGTAGATCAGCTGCACGCCCGACTGCCGGGCGAATTGCGCCAGCGCCTCAGGCAGGGGCTGGGCGGCAATGTCGAAGGCCGCCGGGGCGGGTGCGCCCTGGGCGGTGGCCATGTCCATCTGCAGCGACGCCATGGCCAGCATGGCGGCTGCGAGTGCGTGGCGGGCAGGACGGGAGGTGCGTGCGGGGCCGGAAGGCCGGGGGGCCGGGGTGCGGGGCCGTTGTCGGTTCATGGTGAAGTCCTTTCCCCGCTACAACGAATGGGCCCTCCCACTTCCTGAATGGCGGCGCGCCTGCCAGCGCCCTGATCGGCCAAAGAGCTATTAAAACAATAGCTTTCAGCGCTTATGGAGAAAGCGCTGGCGGCCACTTTCACCAAAATTCACCAAAGTCGCGCGTCCTGCCCCATCCTCCGGCCTGGCCGTCAGCGCGCGGCCACCCGCCATTGCCCCGCCACGAGCCGCACCTGCACCGGCACGACGGAAGGCAGTGCCCGCACGAAGTCCTCGGCCTGTGCAATGCGCACCTGCCCCGACAGGCGCAGCGCGGCGGCACCGGCCTCCACCTGAACCGGGCGCGGCAGGTAGCGGCGCAGGCGGTCCACGGCCTCGGCCAGCGGCGCATCGGCAAAAGCCACCACGCCGTGGCGCCAAGCGGCGGCCTCGTGCGCCGGGGCGACGGCCTGGGCGAGCGGTTCGCCCGGCCGCACCCGCAGCGCCTGTCCGCCCGCGAGTTCCCGCACCGCCAGGGGCTGGCCATCCGGCCCCAGCGACTCCACCCGCACGCGGCCCGACTCCACCTGCACATCGACCCCGCTGGCGCCGTGCTCCACGCCGAAGCGCGTGCCCAGCACGGTCACGCGCACGGCGCCCCCCTCGGCGCCACCGGGCACCTCCACCACGAAGGGGCGGTCCGCGTCGCGCACCACGTCGAAGAACGCCGCCCCGGCCAGCAGGCTCACGCGGCGCTGCCCGGCGTAGTACGCCATGTGCACGCGGCTTTGCGCGTCGAGCGTGATGCGGCTGCCGTCGGGCAGCGGGTGGCGCAGCGTCTGCCCCTGGCCGGTGCGTGCCACCTGCTGCCACTGCGCGACTGCGCTGCGCCACCATTGCCAGGCCCCCACGCCACCCACGCCCATTGCGGCAAAGCTCAGCAATGCCGCCAGCGAGCGGCGGCGGCCGGTGCGGCGGGCTTCGTGGTGCGACGCCGGTGCCACAGGAGAGCTGCGGCCCGCCGCGTGCCACTGCTCCATGGCGGCCTGCACGCGGTCCATGGCGAGCATCATGTCGCGCTCGACCATGTTGCGCGAGATGCCGTATTCGGCCGCGAGCGCGCCCTGGCCTTCGCCGTTGATGCGGTGGCGCAGGAAGACCTGGCGCGCGCGCTCGGGCACGGCGGCGAGCGCGGCTTCGACCGCGTCCACCGCCTGCCGGTACATCAGGGCCTCGGCGGCATCGGGGCCGTGGCGCGCCGCCGTGCCGGCGCCCGAGTCCGCATGGGCCTGGGCCAGCGCATGGCGGGCCACCACGCCCGCGTGGCGCTGCCGGTCGATGACGAGATTGCGCGCCATGGCGAATACGTAGGCCCGCGCCTCGGCCTCGCACAGCGCGGGCTGCTCGCCGCGCAGGTCCATGTCGGCCAGGCGCAGCCAGGTGTCGTGCGCCACGTCGCGCGCGTCATCGGCATTGCCGGTGCGGTGCGAGAGGTAGCGCAGCAGGTCGCGGTAGCTGTCGCGAAAGCTCGCGAGCAGCGGAGATGACGGCAGTGCCCCCGTGCCCATGGCGTGCAGGCCGACCCGGGCGGAATCAGCGGCCCACCATGTGGCCCGGCACCACCCACTGGTCGAACTGCTCGCCCGTGACGTGGCCCGAGGCGACAGCCGCTTCGCGCAGGCTGGTGCCTTCCTTGTGCGCCTTCTTGGCGATGTAGGCGGCCTTGTCGTAGCCGATGTGGGTGTTGAGCGCGGTGACCAGCATGAGCGAGCGGTCCACCAGCTCGGTGATGCGCTCGCGGTTGGGCTCGATGCCCACGGCGCACTGGTCGTTGAAGCTCACCATGCCGTCGGCCAGCAGGCGCACGCTCTGCAGGAAGTTGTGCGCCACCATGGGACGGAAGACATTGAGCTCGAAGTTGCCCGAGGCACCCCCGAAGTTGATGGCCACGTCGTTGCCGAACACCTGGGCGGCCAGCATGGTCACGGCCTCGCTCTGCGTGGGGTTGACCTTGCCGGGCATGATGGACGAGCCAGGCTCGTTCTCGGGGATGCTCAGCTCGCCGATGCCGCTGCGCGGGCCGCTGGCGAGCCAGCGCACGTCGTTGGCGATCTTCATCATGCTGGCGGCCAGGGTCTTGAGGGCTCCGTGGGCGTGCACCAGCCCATCCACCGAGGCCAGCGCCTCGAACTTGTTCGGCGCGGTGACAAAGGGCAGGCCCGTGAGGCGCGCCAGCTCGGCGGCGGCCTGCTCGGCATAGCCCTTGGGCGCGTTCAGGCCCGTGCCCACGGCCGTGCCGCCCAGCGCCAGCTCGTACAGGTGGGGCAGCGCGGCGCGCACGTGGCGCTCGCCATGGTCGAGCTGGGCCACATAGCCCGAGAACTCCTGGCCCAGCGTGAGCGGGGTGGCGTCCTGCAAATGGGTGCGGCCGATCTTGACGATGCCGTCGAAATCCTTTGCCTTCTTGTCCAGCGTGGCGCGCAGCCTGGCGATGGCGGGCAGGAGCCTGTGCGTGAGCGCTTCCACGGCGGCCACGTGCATGGTGGTGGGGAACACGTCGTTGCTCGACTGGCTGCGGTTCACGTCGTCATTGGGGTGCACCAGGCGGCCTTCGCCGCGCTCGCCGCCCAGGATCTCGCTGGCGCGGTTGGCCAGCACCTCGTTGACGTTCATGTTCGTCTGCGTGCCCGAGCCCGTCTGCCACACCACCAGCGGGAACTCGCCCGGGTGCTTGCCGGCGATCACTTCGTCGGCGGCGGCCACGATGGCCTCGGTCTTCTTCGCGTCCTGCAGGCCCAGGGCCTGGTTGACCACGGCCGAGGCGCGCTTGACCTGCGCCAGGGCCTTGATGATCTCGCGCGGCTGCTGCTCGCCCGAGATGTCGAAGTTCTGCAGCGAGCGCTGCGTCTGCGCGCCCCAGAGCCTGTCGGCGGGGACCTCGATGGGGCCAAAGGTGTCGCGTTCGGTACGGGAGGTCATGGGCAGTGGTTCTCCAAGTGAAACAACAGGCGGGCGGACGCCGGACGCCCGGCGTGGCGGGAAGGCCACGGCGGCGGGCCGGCGTCTGGCCGGAAAAGGGTACGACCGGGGAATGTCGGCGCGACCGGCAGCATAATGCAAAAACAAACCATTCTCATTTACAGACTTGTATGGCCCGTGCGGGAGCGTGGAGCAGTCAGTGTGCGGCAAGCCCTGCCCCGGAAGGAAACAGCCCGCACCGCCACCACTGCAGGTGGGGACATCCGCCCGGCCCCCCGACCCGGCCCAGCCAGGGCAAACCCCCACTCCGGCGCGGCTTCGCGCCCCTGGCTACACTCCGTCGCGCGCGGCCCCTGCCCTGCAGGCTTTCGCCGCATGTCTGCCCAGGCCCTTGACGGCGCCGCGCGCCCGATGCACCCTGCCCTTCCAACCCCAGCACCTTTCGCACCATGAACACGTTCATGCCCTCCAGCTACAACCTGTTCGTGGTGGCCGCCTCCTTTGCCATTGCCATGCTCGCGTCGTACGTGACGCTCGACCTGGCGCGGCGGGTGCGCACCGCGCAGCGCCGCGTCGGCCTGGCGTGGTGGGCCGCGGGGTCCATCGTCATGGGCACGGGCATCTGGTCCATGCATTTCCTGGGCATGCAGGCCTTCCGGCTGCCCATCGAGATCGGCTTTGCCGGCGGGCTCACGCTGCTGTCGTGGCTGGCCGCCGTGGCCGCCTCCGCCATGGCCCTGCAGCTCGCAAGCCGCACACACTTTGGCCGGATGCAGCTGGCGCTGGGCGCGCTGGTGATGGGGGCCGGCATCAGCGGCATGCACTACATCGGCATGGCGGCCATGGAAATGGCGCCAGGCATCGTGTGGAACCTGCCGCTGGTGGCGCTGTCGGTGCTGATCGCGGTGCTGGCCTCGGCCACGGCCCTGCTGATCTTCAAGCTGCTGCGCCGGGTGCGGCCCAGCCAGCGCCTGCCCTACCAGCTGGCGGCATCGTTCGTGATGGCCGTGGCCATCTGCGGCATGCACTACACCGGCATGGCGGCGGCCAGCTTTGCCATGGGCTCCGTGTGCCTGAGCACGGGAGAGCTCGGCGGCCCGGGCCTGACGGCCATGGTGCTCATGGCCACCGGCATGCTGCTGGTGAGCACCTTGTTCACCTCCATCCTGGACGCGCGGCTGCAAGCCACGGCCGAGCGTCTGACGCGGTCGCTGCAGGACAGCAACACCCGCCTGCAGGCGGCCAATGACGAACTGCAAAAACGCGCATTCGCCGATGCCCTCACCGGCCTGCCCAACCGGCTGCTGTTCGAAGACCGCCTCATCCACGCGCTGCTGCGCCTGGACCGCACCAACCACCACCGCGTGGAGGACCGCCTGGCCGTGCTGTTCGTGGACCTGGACGGCTTCAAGCCCATCAACGATTCGTTCGGCCATGCCGCGGGCGACGTGATCCTGCGCAGCGCGGCCGACCGGCTGCGCCGCGAAGCCCGCGAGGGCGATACCGTGGCGCGCGTGGGGGGCGACGAATTCCTGATCCTGCTGGAGGACGTGAGCGACGTGGCCGACTGCGTGACGGTGGCCAACCGGGTGCTGTCCTCCCTGTCGCAGCCGTTCGAGGTGTCGGGCAAGCAGGTGCAGATCGCCTGCTCCATCGGCGTCGTGGTGCACCCCGACCACGGTGACCGCAACAAGCTCGTGGCCAACGCCGATGCCGCCATGTACGCCGCCAAGCGCGCGGGTGGCGGCTGCTATGCGCTGTTCGAACCCCACATGGGCTCCGATGCATCCGAGCAGCTGGAGCTGCAGAACGACCTGCGCCAGGCGCTGGACCGGGGCGAACTGGCCCTGCACTACCAGCCCAAGATCGACGGCACGCGCGGCCAGATCAGCGGCGTGGAGGCCCTGCTGCGCTGGAACCACCCGAAGCATGGCATGGTGAGCCCGGTGGTGTTCATCGCGCTGGCCGAGCGCTTCGGCCTGATCGGGCGGCTGGGCAACTGGGTCATCAACGAGGCCTGCCGCCAGGTCGCCGAGTGGGCGCGCAGCGGCATGCGCATGCGCGTGGCGATCAACCTGTCGGTGCACCAGCTGCGCGAAAGCGGGCTGGCCGAGCGCATCGGGCAGGCCCTGCTGCGCCACGGGGTGGATGCCTCGCAGCTGCTGTGCGAGATCACCGAATCCGTGGCCATGGAAGACATCAAGGCCACCCAGCGCACCTTCGACGGGCTGGCGCGCATCGGCGTGTTCCTGTCTATCGACGACTTCGGCACCGGCTACTCCAGCCTGAACTACCTGCGCCAGCTGCCCGCGCAGCAGCTCAAGATCGACCGCAGCTTCGTGAACGACCTGGAAAGCAGCGAGGACGCCCGCGCCGTCGTGGCCGCCGTGGTCAGCCTGGCGCATGCCCTGGGCCTGCGCGTGGTGGCCGAGGGCGTGGAAACCAGCGGCCAGCGCGACATCCTGCTGGGCATGGGCTGTGACGAGCTGCAGGGCTTCTTCTACGCCCGCCCCATGCCGGCAGACACGCTGCTGGCCTGGTCGCAGGGCGAAAAGCCCGTGGGCAGCGCGGACTTCACCCCGTCCGTCATCGGGACGCTGCCGGACTTCTGAGCGCGGCAACCAGCGCCCGGGCACCTTTTCAAGGCCTTGGGAAGGTACCGGCGAAGATGGACGACACCCATGTCAGCGCTGCCTGACGCGGGGCAGCGCCGTGCACGCCGACGATGGCATTGCGGCGGTGTTTCCGCCTCCGCGCCGCGGATCCGCATGGAGCCCGCGCCCCCTCCTCAACCATCGGAGCAGACCATGGCCACCAGCAGCCTTCTCGGCATCGACGCCGACAACCTTCCCCCCGCCCACAGTGCCACCGGCATCGACAGCCTGGGGCCCAGTGACGCCTCCGACTCCGGCAGCGACAGCGCAGGGGCCTACAGCACGGAATCGGACAGCGACACCGACCGCTTTGGCACGGGCGAGCGCGGCAGCGTGGAGCCCGACCCGCAGCCCACCGCCCGCGACATCCTCCCCGACCATGTGGAAACCATGCAAGCTGGCGGTCCCGGTGACGGCGGCGGCCCGGATGAAGGGATGCAGGATGACGAACGCGACGCCGTGGATACCGAGCGCGAGACGCCAGGGCGCGGCAACCGGCAGGCCGGCGCGCCCCCCTTGAGCGCGGACGACCTGCCGGGCAGCAGCGACACCGACGAAGAACCGGAGGACGGGGAGGGAACAGGCGCGCCGTGAACACGGCGGACCGAACACCACCCCATGGGGGTATCTGGCGCCCCCGTGCAGGCGCCAATGGCCGACCGGCGGCGCCCGCCTTTGCCCGGGCGCAAGGTGGCGCCAGCGGGGGTCTGTCAAAATACGGTCCGCCTGCCATCGGCAGCGCGGTTTGCGGCCCAGCGCTGGTCGACAGGCGGCGTGTGCGGCGGGCAGGACAGGAACGCGTTTGCGTTCTCCACAAAAGACTCCCCCACGAACCGCCATGACCACCTCCATCCGCCAGGACGATCTCATCGAATCCGTAGCCGCCGCGCTGCAGTACATCAGCTACTACCACCCCACCGATTACATCGCCCACCTGGCCCGCGCCTACGAGCGCGAGCAAAGCCCGGCGGCCAAGGACGCGATCGCGCAGATCCTGACCAACAGCAAGATGAGCGCCACCGGCCAGCGCCCCATCTGCCAGGACACCGGCATCGTCAACGTGTTCCTGAAGGTGGGCATGGACGTGCGCTGGGACGGCTTCACGGGCAGCCTGGACGACGCCATCAACGAAGGCGTGCGCCGCGGCTACAACCACCCCGACAACACCCTGCGCGCCAGCGTGGTGGCCGACCCGCAGTTCGACCGCAAGAACACCAAGGACAACACGCCCGCCGTGATCTTCACCGAGATCGTGCCCGGCAACACCGTGGACATCACCGTGGCGGCCAAGGGCGGCGGCTCGGAGAACAAGTCCAAGATGTACATGCTCAACCCCAGCGACAGCGTGGTGGACTGGGTGCTCAAGACCGTGCCCACCATGGGCGCCGGCTGGTGCCCCCCCGGCATGCTGGGCATCGGCATCGGCGGCACGGCGGAAAAGGCCGTGCTCATGGCCAAGGAGAGCCTGATGGACGACCTCGATATGTACGAGCTGCAAGCCAAGGCCGAAGCCGCCAAGACCGGCGGCCCCGCGCTCGACAAGGTCGAAGCGCTGCGCCTGGAGCTGTTCGAGAAGGTCAATGCCCTGGGCATCGGCGCGCAGGGCCTGGGCGGCCTGACCACCGTGCTGGATGTCAAGATCAAGATGTACCCCACGCACGCGGCCAGCAAGCCGATCGCGATGATCCCCAACTGCGCCGCCACGCGCCACGCGCACTTCGTGCTGGACGGCTCGGGGCCCGTCTACCTCACGCCGCCCAGCCTGGACCTGTGGCCCAACGTGAACTGGGCACCCGACTACAACAAGAGCAAGAAGGTGAACCTGGACACGCTGACCAAGGAAGAAGTGGCCAGCTGGAAGCCCGGCGACACGCTGCTGCTCAACGGCAAGATGCTCACCGGCCGCGACGCCGCGCACAAGCGCATCCAGGACATGCTGGCCAAGGGCGAGAAGCTGCCCGTGGACTTCACCAACCGCGTCATCTACTACGTGGGCCCCGTGGACCCGGTCAAGGACGAGGCCGTGGGCCCCGCCGGCCCCACCACCGCCACCCGCATGGACAAGTTCACCGACATGATGCTGGAGAAAACCGGCCTGATCGCCATGATCGGCAAGGCCGAACGCGGCCCGGTGGCCATCGAGTCCATCAAGAACCACAAGAGCGCCTATCTCATGGCCGTGGGTGGCGCCGCCTACCTGGTGAGCAAGGCCATCAAGACCGCCAAGGTCGTGGGCTTCGAGGACCTGGGCATGGAAGCCATCTACGAGTTCGACGTGGTGGACATGCCCGTGACCGTGGCCGTGGATTCCGGCGGCACCAGCGCGCACATCACCGGCCCGGCCGAGTGGCAAAAGCGCATCGCCACCGGGGAGTTCAAGGGCATCGGGGTCGCCGCCACCGCCTGACAGGCGGCCCGCGCAGCCTGGTGGGTGGCCTCCTCGGGCCCTCGCCAAGCACGCGCCCCCCGGAGTGCCTCCCGCCGCGCGGCATTTTGCGCGCGACTGCGGCACACTCTCGACTTCATCTCCCCCAGCATCGCAGTGATTTTTTCATGATCCAGCCAACGCCGCCGCAGCCACAACAACCCATCGGCGTGTTCGACAGCGGGGTCGGCGGCCTGAGCGTGCTGCGCGCCCTGCGGGCCGAGCTGCCCCACGAGCGTTTCGTGTACCTGGCGGACAGCGCCAACGCTCCCTACGGCGAGCGCGGCGATGCCTACGTGAGCGCGCGCACCCACGCCATCACGCAGTACCTGCGCGGGCAGCACCACATCAAGGCCCTGGTGGTGGCATGCAACACCGCCACGGCGGCGGCCATCCACGAGGTGCGCAGCAACCACCCCGACCTGCCCCTGGTGGGCCTGGAGCCCGCCATCAAGCCAGCGCTGGCAGCCACCAGAACAGGCCGCGTGGGCGTGATCGGAACGCGGGGCACACTCACCAGCAGCAAGTTCGGCAAGCTGCTGGGTTCGCTGGCGGATCAAGCGGAGTTCGTGGTGCAGCCGTGCGACGGCCTGGCCCATGCCATCGAGCGCGGCGTGGCCCAGCCCATGCCAGCACCAGGCGGCGCCGTCGGTGCCACCGAAACCGGCGCCCTGTGTGAGCGCTACATCCACGCCATGGGCGTGTTCGGCGCTTCAGCCGGGCAGATCGACACGCTGGTGCTGGGCTGCACGCACTACATCTTTGTGGCGCATGAATTGCGGGCGCTGGTGGGGCCTGACGTCCAGTTCATCGAAACCGGCGCGCCTGTGGCACGGCAGACGCAGCGGCTCCTGGAAACAGCGGGATTGCTCAACACACCCTCCAGCGCCACCGCGGCGCAATCGCCGGACATCCGCCTGCTCACGACCGGTCCGGTGGCCATGCTCGAGGCGGCGGCGCAGCGCTGGCTGGGCCTGCCCACGGATTGCTGCGAAACCGTTGCGGTGCCTTGCCCAGGCGCCTCGGAGGCCCTCAGCGCGCGCAGCGCAGGCCTACCCATCACCTCCTGATGCCGCACCGCCCGCGGCCATAGCCATCGCGCTGGCGCCCAGGAGCCGCTTCACGCAGGCTCGGCGCTCCAGAGCCGCTCTCCGGCATGCTCCACGTGCGTGAGGTACAGACGCAGGTCGAATTCGTACTGGTGGTACTGCGGCTCCATGTGGGTGCACAGCTGATAGAACGCCTTGTCGTGGTTCTTCTCGCGCAGATGCGCCAGCTCGTGGACCACGATCATGCGCAGAAACTCGTCCGGCGCTTGCTTGAACATTGCGGCAATGCGGATTTCATGCTTCGCTGCGAGCCGGTTGCCCTGCACGCGCGACACGGCCGTGTGCAAGCCCAGCGCATGGCGCACCACATGGATCTTGTTGTCGAAAAGCACCTTGTTGACCGTGCCTGCGTTGCGCAGGTGGCGCGCCTTGAGCTCCAGCGCATAGTCGTACAGCGCCTTGTCGCTGCGCACCGCATGCGCGCGGGGGTACTTGCGCAACAGCATCGCCCCCAGGCGCCCTTGCGCGAGCAGGTCGCGGGCCTGGTACTGCAGGGACTCAGGGTAGGAGCGCAGGTAAGGAAGATCGGATGTCATGGTTCATGAACAGCGAAAAGGCAGCGGCGGCTACTACGGCGCCGGTTCAGCGCCAGCGCTTGCACCGCGCGCTGATGCCCGAGCCCGCTGCGGCCCCACGAACAGCGGAGCGATGCGAAGCCGGCGGCCGCTCAGTGGAGGTGGCGCGGACGGCGCCCCCCCCCGCCACCGTGTCCGCTGCCCGAGCCCCCCGGGCCCCTGGGGGGCTTGCCGATTTCCAGCGAGTTCACCAGGGCATCAAAGCGCTGGCTGAACAGCTTGTCGATCTCGGCCACCACGCCGCCGAGTTCCGCGCCGTCGAAATGGCGCTCCATCATGTTCACCACGTCCTGAACCAGGAGATCGCGCTGCACCTGCATGATGGCCGCAGGCGTCGGACCCACGAAAAGCATGACGAAATCATCGCGCGACTCTGCGTCCTGCTCTTCCTCTTCCTCGTCGAAGTCCGCATCGTAGAACGTGACTTCAATGGCGGCACCCTGCTCGGCCAGCTCGTTCAGGCTCATGCACATCTCGTCGAGCGATTGGCGAAAATCCTCATCCCCCCGCACGGTCCAGCACATCTGCAGCAGGTGCTCCTGCGTGTCGAACTTGATGCCCGGCTCTTCCTCGTAGGCGCTCGCAGCACCGTCGGCCAGGGAGCGGGCTCCTGCGTACTTCCACAAGGGTTTGAGCGCCTCCTGGAGCTGGTCGAAGCTGGCATCGGCGCGCAGCTGGACTTGTCCGTGGACGTGGATTTCAAAGGGAGCGTTGTAACTTGACATGATTGAATCGTAGTGGTGCCCCGAGCCGGGGTCGAACCGGCACGCCCCTTTTCAGGAAAGCGGCGGATTTTAAGTCCGCAGTGTCTACCAATTTCACCATCGGGGCGCCGGCTGCCCAACGCACTCCTGCGTCGCAGCGTAACCCGGGCAGCGCATGCGCGCAATGCCCTGTCGCATCTCTGGTCACAGGGCCGCTGGTCGCCAAACCACCTTTGCTGCGCCGCCAAGAAAAAAGGGAAGCCGAAGCTTCCCTTACAAATATGGAG
>NZ_JBWKMT010000002.1:0-357454 GCF_059415185.1 Acidovorax sp. GW821-FHT10E04 | reverse complement strand
GCGGGAAAAGAGTCTCGAACTCTCGACCTCAACCTTGGCAAGGTTGCGCTCTACCAACTGAGCTATTCCCGCATTTTGCCTACTGCAGCCGATGTTTCCACCTGCATGAATCAGCAAGCCTCAAATTATATCGCTATTTTTTGGCTCTATTCGATTGCAAGCCAAAAAATCAACCAACTGACCACCATCCATCCTCCACGATCCGGTCGATGCAAAGATCCCGCAGGATCCTGTGCCGCATCGACGGCACAAACCGTATCTGGAGGCGCGGTCCGGAGTCGAACCGGACTAACCGGATTTGCAATCCGGGGCATAACCGCTTTGCTACCGCGCCAGGAATTCACATTCCTCTGACAAAAAAGGGAAGCAATTGCTTCCCTTTTTGTGGAAATTGGAGCGGGAAAAGAGTCTCGAACTCTCGACCTCAACCTTGGCAAGGTTGCGCTCTACCAACTGAGCTATTCCCGCATTTTACCGAAGCCTCACATTGTACAACGTTTGCTGCGATGGAATGAATTGTAGCGCATTTTTTGAAGCATCCCAAAAACTTTTTCTTCAATGCTTCAAGCCATCCGTGGCCGCGGCCGAACCCGCGCTCTTCTCCGCCGCAGCAGCGGCCACCACGGCCACCTCCTCGTCCGTCAGGGGCACGGGTTTGGTTTCCAGCGCGATCTCGAGCACCTTGTCGATCCAGCGCACGGGCACGATCTCCAGGCCGCTCTTCACGTTGTCCGGGATCTCGGCCAGGTCCTTGACGTTCTCTTCGGGGATCAGCACCGTCTTGATGCCGCCACGCAGGGCCGCCAGCAGCTTTTCCTTGAGCCCTCCGATGGCCGTGACCTCACCCCGCAGCGTGATCTCGCCCGTCATCGCGACATCGCCACGCACGGGAATGCCCGTGAGCGCCGAAACGAACGCGGTGGTCATCGCGGCACCCGCACTCGGGCCGTCCTTGGGCGTCGCGCCGTCCGGCACGTGGATGTGGATGTCGCGCTTCTCGAAGGTCTCATCCTTGATGCCCAGGATGCGCGAGCGGCTTCGCACCACCGTGCGGGCAGCCTCGACCGATTCCTTCATCACATCGCCCAGCGAACCGGTGCGCGTGATCACGCCCTTGCCGGGCATGACCGCGGCCTCGATGGTCAGCAGGTCGCCACCCACCTCGGTCCATGCCAGGCCGACCACCTGGCCCACCTGGTTCTGCGCCTCGGCACGGCCGTAGGTGTACTTGCGCACGCCCAGGAAGTCGGGCAGGTTGTCGGCGGTGACGATGACCTTCGGCTCGAGCTTCTTCAGTTGCAGGCCCTTGACCACCTTGCGGCAGATCTTGGACAGCTCGCGCTCGAGGGACCGCACGCCGGCCTCCCGCGTGTAGTAGCGCACCATGTCGCGCACGGCGGGCTCGGTGATCTCGAGCTCCTCGTCCTTCACGCCATTGTTCTTGAGCTGCTTGGGCAGCAGGTACTTCATGGCGATGCTGGTCTTCTCGTCCTCGGTGTAACCCGACAGGCGGATCACTTCCATGCGGTCGAGCAGGGCCGGCGGGATGTTCATCGAGTTCGAGGTGGCGACGAACATCACGTCGGAGAGGTCGAAGTCCACCTCGACGTAGTGGTCGCCGAAGGTGTGGTTCTGCTCGGGGTCCAGCACCTCCAGCAGCGCGCTCGAGGGGTCGCCCCGGAAGTCGGTACCGAGCTTGTCGATCTCGTCGAGCAGGAACAGCGGATTGCGCGTGCCCACCTTCGAGAGGCTCTGCAGCACCTTGCCCGGCAGCGCGCCGATGTAGGTGCGGCGGTGCCCGCGGATCTCGGCCTCGTCGCGCATGCCACCCAGGGCCATGCGCACGTACTTGCGGCCGGTGGCCTTGGCGATGGACTGGCCCAGGGAGGTCTTGCCCACGCCAGGAGGTCCCACCAGACACAGGATGGGCGCCTTCACCTTGTCCACGCGCTGCTGCACCGCGAGGTATTCAAGGATGCGGTCCTTGACCTTGTCCAGGCCGAAATGGTCTTCGTTGAGCACGCCCTCGGCATTGACCAGGTCGTGCTTGATCTTGGTCTTCTTGCTCCAGGGGAGCGCCGTGAGCACGTCGATGTAGTTGCGCACCACGGTGGCCTCGGCCGACATGGGCGACATGAGCTTGAGTTTCTTCAGCTCGGCGTCGGCCTTCTTGCGCGCCTCGGCGGGCATCTTGGCGAGCTTGATCTTCTTCTCGATCTCCTCGATGTCCGCGCCTTCGTCGCCTTCGCCCAGTTCCTTCTGGATCGCCTTGACCTGCTCGTTGAGATAGAAGTCGCGCTGGTTCTTCTCCATCTGGCGCTTCACGCGCCCACGGATCTTCTTGTCGACGTTCAGGATGTCGACTTCGCGGTCAAGCTGCTCGAACAGGTTTTCCAGCCGCGCCTTCACGTCGGCGAGATCCAGCACGACCTGCTTGTTTTCGAGTTTGAGCGGCAGGTGGGCCGCAATGGTGTCGGCCAGGCGGCCGGGGTCGTCGATGCTGGAGATCGAGGTCAGGATCTCTGGCGGAATCTTCTTGTTGAGTTTGACGTACTGGTCGAACTGCTGCATCACCGCACGGCGCAGGGCTTCGATTTCGCTCGGCTTGTTGGCCTCGGGCGTGGCTTCGACCGGCGTCACGGTGGCCGTGAAATGGGTTTCGGCATCCTCGATGGAGGCCACCATGGCACGCTGCTGGCCTTCGACCAGCACCTTCACCGTGCCATCGGGCAGCTTGAGCATCTGCAGGATGGTGGAGACGCAGCCCACGTCGAACATGTCCGACACCGAAGGCTCATCCTTGGCCGCGGCCTTCTGGGCGACCAGCATGATGCGGCGATCCGCCTCCATGGCCATCTCGAGCGCCTTGATGCTCTTGGGACGGCCCACGAACAGCGGGATGACCATATGGGGAAACACCACCACGTCGCGCAGGGGCAACAGCGGCAGGTCAATGGGGGTGGCTGGCAGGGGGGTGTGTCCGGACATGGAAATCCTCAAAGTGCTCTGTGGAAGTTGGTCCACATGTGGGGATTTTCAACCCTGGCGCGCAGCCGCACTGCCGCCAGGGTTGATGGTTCAAGGGGCGGCAACAAGGCGCCCGCTCCGGGCATTTCAGGCCTTTTTGGCCGCTTCGCGGTAAACGAGCAGCGGCGGCTTGTTTTCTTCGATGGTGGACTCATCCACCACCACCTTTTCGACATTGCTGGTGTTGGGCAGGTCGAACATCGTTCCGATCAGCGATTGCTCCAGGATGGAGCGCAGGCCGCGCGCGCCAGTTTTTCTGGCCAGCGCCTTGCGGGCAATGGCCTTCAGCGCGGCGGGGCGGATCTCCAGATCCACGCCTTCCATGGCCAGAAGCTTGCTGTACTGCTTGACCAGCGCATTCTTCGGCTCGGTCAGGATCTGCACCAGCGCGTCCTCGCTCAGCTCGGCCAGGGCCGTCACCACGGGCATGCGGCCCACCAGCTCGGGGATCAGGCCGAACTTGATCAGGTCTTCCGGCTCGATCTCGGTGAACACCTCGGTCAGCGAACGCTGCTTCTTGCTCTTGACCGATGCGCCGAAGCCGATGCCGGATGCTTCGGTGCGGTTCTCGATGACCTTCTCCAGGCCCGCGAACGCGCCCCCGCAGATGAACAGGATGTTGGTCGTGTCGATCTGCAGGAAGTCCTGGTTCGGGTGCTTGCGCCCGCCCTGGGGCGGCACGCTGGCCATCGTGCCTTCGATGAGCTTGAGCAGCGCCTGCTGCACGCCCTCGCCCGACACGTCGCGCGTGATGCTGGGGTTGTCCGACTTGCGCGAGATCTTGTCGATCTCGTCGATGTAGACGATGCCGCGCTGCGCGCGCTCCACCTCGTAGTTACAGCTTTGCAGCAGCTTCTGGACGATGTTCTCCACATCCTCGCCCACGTAGCCGGCTTCCGTCAGCGTGGTGGCGTCGGCCATCACGAAGGGCACATCCAGCATGCGAGCCAGGGTCTGCGCCAGCAGCGTCTTGCCGGAACCCGTGGGCCCGATCAGCAGGATGTTGCTCTTGGACAGCTCCACCTCGTCCTTGTGGGCCTTGTCCTTGTGGCGCAGGCGCTTGTAGTGGTTGTACACCGCGACCGCCAGCGTGCGCTTGGCCACATCCTGGCCAATCACATAGTTGTCGAGATTGGTCTTGATCTCCACCGGTGTGGGCAAATCGGCGCGGCCTTCGCGCGCCAGGTCACCGGCCGGGAGCTCGTCGCGGATGATCTCGTTGCACAGGTCAATGCACTCGTCGCAGATAAAGACCGACGGGCCAGCGATCAGCTTCTTCACTTCATGCTGGCTCTTGCCGCAAAAAGAGCAGTAAAGGGTTTTTTCGCTGGAAGAGCCTTTTTTCTCGGCCATGGGGGCAATGCCTTGCTTGTTACGGAAAGTTGTCGGGATGATAACCAAATAAAAAACGGCGTCTTCCCTCAGGGAAAACGCCGCCGCGCGACCCTGTGGCTATCAGGAGCGCTTGCTGATCACCTGGTCGACAAGGCCGTATTCCTTGGACTCGTCGGCCGACAGGAAATAGTCGCGCTCGGTGTCGCGCTGGATCTTCTCCAGCGGCTGGCCCGTGCGCTCGGCCAGGATCTTGTTCAGTTGCTCGCGCGTCTTGAGGATCTCGCGCGCATGGATCTCGATCTCGGTCGCCTGGCCCTGCATGCCGCCCAGCGGCTGGTGGATCATGACTTTCGAGTTGGGCAGCGCAAAGCGCTTGCCCTTGGCGCCCGCCGCCAGCAGGAAGGCACCCATGCTGGCCGCCATGCCCGTGCACAGGGTCGACACATCGGGCTTGACGAAATTCATGGTGTCGAAGATCGCCATGCCGGCGCTCACCGAACCGCCCGGGGAGTTGATGTAGAACGAAATGTCCTTGTCGGGGTTTTCGCTCTCCAGGAACAGCAGCTGAGCCACCACGAGATTGGCGGTCTGGTCGTTGACCGGCCCCACCAGAAAAATCACACGCTCCTTGAGCAGGCGCGAGTAGATGTCATAGGACCGTTCGCCACGGCCCGACTGCTCGATGACCATGGGGACCATGCCCAGGCCTTGTGTTTCCAATGCGCTCATGTTTTCTCCAGACAAGCAGGTACTGTACCCAGAAATGAATTGGGGCTTGTGCACGAAAGCACAAGCCCCTGTATGTGTCGGCAACAACCGGGCAGTTCGGTAACCGACAAGCCGCCCGGCCAGGCCTATCAGCCCTGTTGGGCCATCAGTTCGTCGAACGACACGGACTTTTCGACCACTTTGGCCTTGCCCAGCACGAATTCGGTCACATTGTTCTCGATCACGACCGCTTCGACTTCCGCCAGGCGCTGGCGGTCACCGAAGTACCAGCGCACCACGTCCTCGGGCTTCTCGTAGCTGGCGGCCAGCTCGTCGATGTGGGCCTTGAGCTGCTCGGGCTTGGCCTGCAGTTCGTTGGCACGCACCAGTTCGGCCAGCACCAGGCCCAGGCGCACGCGGCGCTCTGCCTGGGGACGGAACACGTCTTCAGGGATTTCGGCCTTGTCGGCGTCCTTGATGCCGCGCTGCTTGAGTTCTGCACGGGCGCCTTCGAGCAGGCGGGCGATTTCAGCCTGCACGCTGGAATTGGGCAGGTCCAGTTCGGCCTTGGACACGAGAGCGTCCATCACGGCCTGCTTGTTGCGGGCCAGCAGGCGGAACTTGACTTCGCGCTCCAGGTTCTTCTTGATGTCGGCGCGCAGGCCTTCCACGGAACCATCGGCGATGCCCAGCGACTTGGCCAGGGCGTCATTCACTTCGGGCAGGTGGGCCGCTTCGATCTTCTTGACCGTGACGAGGAAGTCCGCCGTCTTGCCGGCCACGTCCTTGCCGTGGTATTCCGCAGGGAATGCCAGGGGGAAGGTCTTGCTTTCGCCCGACTTCATGCCGCGCACGGCTTCCTCGAACTCCTTGAGCATCTGGCCTTCGCCGACCAGGAACTGGAAGTCTTCGGCCTTGCCGCCTTCAAAGGGCTCGCCGTCGATCTTGCCTTCGAAGTCGACCGTCACGCGGTCGCCGTCTTGCGCGGCGGCTTCGAGCGCGCGCTGCGCAAAGCTGCGGCGCTGCTTGCGCAGGATGTCGATGGTCTTGTCGATGGCCGCATCGGTCACTTCGGCCGACAGCTTTTCGACTTCCGCGTCCGCCAGATCGGCGATCTTGACTTCGGGGAACACTTCGAAGATGGCGTCGAAGGTCATCTGGCCCTCGGGAGCGCCGTCCTTCTCGGAGATGCGGGGCTGGCCGGCGACACGCAGGTTGGCTTCGTTGGCGGCCACGGCGAAGGCTTCACCGACCTTGTCGTTGAGCACTTCGTACTGCACCGAGTAGCCGTAGCGCTGGGCCACCACGTTCATGGGCACCTTGCCGGGACGGAAACCGTCCATCTTGACCGTGCGGGCCAGGCGCTTCAAGCGCGTGTCGACTTCGGACTGGATCAGGGTGACGGGCACGCTCAGCGTGATCTTGCGCTCGAGCTTCTCAAGGGTTTCAACAGTAACGGCCATGGCTATTCCTCTTATGAATGTGGATCGTGCTGGCTGCAGCGCAGCGGCGCCGTGTTCCGCAAAGTCTCACATGGGTGGTGCGCGGGGGGGGACTCGAACCCCCACACCATTGCTGGCGTCAGGACCTAAACCTGGTGCGTCTACCAATTTCGCCACCCGCGCGGTTCTACAACAAACAAACAGGCGGCACGAACTGCCGCCTGTGTGAAATCGGTCAACCTTCTATTTTACCCTGATGCGGGCAGGGTGGGAATCAAACCCCTCCAAGGACCTCCGGCGCCGGCCTTTTGACACGGAACCAGGCAGCATACATCGCGGGCAGCGCCAGCAGCGTGAGCACGGTGGCCACCACCAGCCCGCCCATGATGGCCACGGCCATCGGCCCCCAGAACACGCTGCGCGACAGCGGGATCATGGCCAGCACCGCGGCCGCGGCCGTGAGCACGATGGGGCGCAGGCGGCGCACGGCGGATTCGACGATCGCGTCCCACGCCGGCACGCCCCGCGCGCGGTCCTGCTCGATCTGGTCGATCAGGATCACCGAGTTGCGCTGGATCATGCCCATGAGCGCGATCACGCCGAGCAGCGCCACGAAGCCGAAGGGGCGGTTGAGCAGCAGCAAGGCCGCCGCCACGCCCGCCAGCCCGAGCGGCCCGGTCAGGAACACCAGCATCGCGCGGCTGAAGCTGTGCAGTTGCAGCATGAGCAAGGTGAAGGTGATGAACAGCATGACCGGAATGCCCGCCGCGATCGATGCCGAGCCCTTGGAGCTTTCCTCCACGGCACCCGCCACCTCGATGCGGTAGCCGGCCTGCCCCGCGGCACGCCACTTCGCCTCGATCTCCTTGAGGGCAGGCAGCAACGCCGCCGTCACCGTGGCGCCCTGCAGGCCCTCAGTCACGTCGCCCTGCACCGTGATGGCGTAGTCGCGGTTCTCGCGCCACATCACGCCCGGCTCCCAGGTGAACACCGGCTTGGCGATCTGCGTGAGCGGAATCGACTTGCCCGAGGCCGTGGGCAGATAGGCATTGGCGATGTCGGTGATCGCGTTGCGCTCCTCCTGCGGCTGGCGCAGCAGGATGTCGATGAGCTTGTCGCCCTCGCGGAACTGGCCCACCTGCGTGCCCGACAGGATGGTCTTGGAGGCCTGTGCGATGGACTGGCTGGTCACGCCCAGGGCGCGCGCCTTGGCCTGGTCCACTTCCAGGCGCAGCACCTTCACGGACTCGTTCCAGTTGTCGTTCACGCCGCGCATGTCGGGGTTCTGGCGCAGCTGGGCTTTCACCTCGTCCGCGCGCTCACGCAGCACCAGCGGATCGGGGCCCACCACGCGGAACTGCACGGGGTACGGCACGGGCGGCCCGTTGGGCAGCAGCTTCACCCGGCCGCGCACCTCCGGAAACTCCTGCGCCAGCAGCGCCGGCAATTTCACGCGCAGCGATTCGCGCACCTTCAGGTCCTGCGGCAGCACGATGAACTGCGACACATTGCTTTGCGGGAACACCTGGTCCAGCGGCAGGTAAAAGCGCGGCACGCCCGACCCCACCCAGGTGCTCACGGAGCTGACCCCAGGCTCGGAGAGCAGGCGCTGCTCCACCCGCTTGGTGACTTCTTCGTTGCCCGCGAACGAGGTGCCCTCGGGGAACCAGATGTCCACCAGGATCTCCGGGCGGCTCGAATCCGGGAAGAACTGCTGCTGCACCTTGCCCATGCCGGCGATGCCCAGCGCGAAGGTGAGCACCGTGGCGCCGATGGTGAGCCAGCGGTGCTGCACGCACCAGTCCACCAGGCGGCGGAAGGTGCGGTAGAACGGACTGTCAAACACCTCGTGGGGATCGTCCGTGATGCCTTGGCTGGCCTGCGCGGCCAGCACGTGGGGCGGCACCTTGAGCAGCAGCGTGCCCAGGTATGGCACGAAGTACACCGACACGATCCAGCTGAGCACCAGCGCGATCACCGTCACGGCAAAGATCGCGAACGTGTATTCGCCCGTGGTGGACTTGGCCAGGCCGATGGGCAGGAAACCCGCCGCCGTGATCAGCGTGCCCGTGAGCATGGGCATGGCCGTGATCTCGTAGGCGAAGGTGGCGGCACGCACCTTGTCGTAGCCCTCCTCGAGCTTGAGCACCATCATCTCGACCGCGATGATCGCGTCGTCCACCAGCAGGCCCAGCGCGATGATGAGCGAGCCCAGCGAAATCTTGTGCAGGCCGATGCCCCAGTACCACATGGCCAGGAAGGTCACGGCCAGCACCATCGGGATGGTGATGCCCACGACCAGGCCGGGGCGCGGGTCGATGTACCAGCGCTTCCACAGCGGATTCTTGCCGGGGCGCCTGTGGAAACCCAGCGCGATGAAGCTCACCGCCAGCACGATGACCACCGCCTCGATCAGCACCTTGACGAACTCGTTCACCGAGGTCGCCACGGCCTTGGGCTGGTCCTGCACGTTGACGAGCCTGACGCCCGCCGGGAGGGTGCTGCCAATGCGGTCGGTGGCCGTGTGCAGTGCCTTGCCCAGCGCGATGATGTCCCCGCCCTTGGCCATGGACACCCCGAGCGCGATCACTTCCTGCCCCTGGTGGCGCACCTTCACGGAGGCCGGGTCCACATAGCCGCGCTTGACCTCGGCGATGTCCGAGAGACGCAGCTGCGCGCCCGACGGCCCGCGGATCGGCATGGCGCCCAGGTCTTCGACGGCATTGAACTGCCCTTGCACGCGCACCTGCACCTGGTCCTGCGGCGTCTGGATGGCGCCCGCGCTTTCCACCGCATTCTGCTGGCCCAGCTGGGCCAGCACCTGGTTCATGTCCAGGCCCAGCTGCGACAGGCGCTTTTGCGAGATTTCGATGAAGAGCTTCTCGTCCTGCACGCCGAAGAGTTCGACCTTGGCCACGTCAGGCACGCGCAGCAGCTGCTGGCGCGCGTCGTCGGCGAACTGTTTGAGTTCGGCATAGCTGAAGCCCTCGGACTCCAGCGCGTAGATCACGCCGTACACATCACCGAAGTCGTCGTTGAAGAACGGCCCCTGGATGCCCTGCGGCAGGGTGTAGCGCATGTCGCCCACCTTCTTGCGCACGCTGTACCAGACGTTGGCCACCTCGCTGCCCTTGGAGGAGTCCTTGATCTGGAAGATGATCTGCGACTCGCCCGGCTTGGAGTAGCTGCGGATCTTGTCCGCATAGGGCACTTCCTGCAGGGTGCGCTCGATCTTGTCGGTGACCTGCTCGGCCACCTGCTGCGCCGTGGCGCCGGGCCAGTAGGTGCGCACCACCATGGCACGGAAGGTGAACGGCGGGTCTTCGTCCTGCCCGAGCTGGAAGTAGGCCGCGAAGCCCAGCAGCATCAGCACCACCATCAGGTAGCGCGTGAGGGCGGGATGGTCGAGCGCCCACTTGGAGAGGTTGAACCCCTCTTTGGGTTGTACTTGCGTCATGGCCGGCCTCAGTTGGCAGTGGAAGCCGCGGGCGCCACAGCAGTGGCGGCAGGATTTGCTACTGAATTTATAGCTGTTTGCGCTTTACCGGCGGGCGCCGAGGCCACTTTTGGCTGATAAACCAGCACCTTCTGCCCGGGTGAGAGCACGTGCACGCCCGTGGCCACCACCTGCATGCCGGGCGTGAGGCCCGCGGCCACCACGGCCTCGTTGCCATCGGCCGTGGCGATCTGCACCACCTGCGACTTCACGGTGCTGCTGGCCGCGTCGTACACCCACACGGCCGTGGACTGGCCCTCCTGGCGCAACGCACTGGTGGGCAGCTTGATCGCCTGGATGCCAGCGTGGCTCAACGCCTTGGGCGTCACATACACCGTGGAGCCCAGCGCGGGCGCGTCGGCGCTGTCGATGGCCACCTTCACCTGGTAGGTGCGGGTGGCGGCGTCGGCACTGGCCGCGACTTCGCGCACGCGCCCCGCCAGGGGGGCGCCGCCCGACCAGCCGCGCACCGCCACCTCGGAGCCTTGGGCAATCTGCGCCACCTTGTCTTCCGGCACCGCGAACACCACGTCGCGGGGGCCGTCCTGCGCGATGCGCACCACGGGCGTGCCCGCCGACACCACCTGGCCCGGTTCGGCATCGATGCCCGTCACCACGCCCGACACGTCGGCCACCAGCGTGGTATAGGCCGCCTGATTGCCCTGCGACGACAGCTGCGCGCGGGCCTGGTCCAGCGTGGCCTGCGCAGCCTTGAGCGTGGCATCGCGGCGCTCGAGCTCGGCGCCGCTGATGAAGTTCTGGTCCTTCAGGGCCTGGTAGCGCTTGTAGTCGGCGGCCGCCAGATCGCGCTGCGTGGTCGCCGATGCGAGTTGCGCGCGCGCGGCGTCGGCAGCCAGCTGGTAGTCCTTGGGGTCCAGCTGCGCCAGCACCTGGCCGGCCCGCACATGCTGGCCCAGTTCGGCCTGGCGCTGCACGATCTTGCCGGCCACGCGGAAACCCAGGCGCGATTCCACGCGCGCCCGCACCTCGCCCGAATACTCCAGGCTCGATTGCAGCGCGCCCACGCCTACCGTCAGCAGCTTCACGGAGCGCACGGGCTCCTCGGGCGGAGCGGGGCGCGAACAGGCGGCCAGCAGGGCCGCCGTGGCCAGCACCAGCAGGTACCTGGAATGCCGTTGAAAGGGCCGCGAAGCGGAAGGTGTGCGCATGGAAAATCCGGTGAGTAAAAAAGGGCCGCAAGGAGCTGCGGGCAAACGCAGGCACGGGCCAGCCTCCTTGCCCCTGTCGAAGATTATTTTGATTACTGACTGACCGGTTAGTAATCTATGAGAAGCCTCCCGCCTTGTCAAGCGACAATCCCGGGTGTGAACGACCGATCCAGCCCCCCTTCTCCAACCGCCCCCACGCCGCCGCCGGCCACCCCGGTGGCCGCGCCGCCCGTGACCCACTACGAGAATTTCCCCGTGGCATCGCTGCTGTGCCCGCCGCGCCTGCGCCAGCCCATCGCAGCCATCTACGGCTTTGCCCGCACCGCCGACGACATCGCGGACGAAGGCGATGCCCCGGCCGCCAGCCGCCTGGCGGACCTGGCCGCATACCACGCCGATCTGCAAGCCATCGCCCAGGGCCGGCCCCCGTCGCCCCGCTGGGCCGGCGTCTTCCTGCCCCTGCAAGGGGTGCTGCGCAGCCACCAGCTGCCCCTGCCGCTGCTGCAGGACCTGCTCAGCGCCTTCGTGCAGGACGTGGAGAAAACCCGCGACGCCGAGGGCTACGCCGACCGCAGCGAGCTGCTGGACTATTGCCGCCGCTCGGCCAACCCGGTGGGCCGCCTGCTGCTGCATCTGTATGGCGTGACGGATGCCAAGGCGCTGCAGGAGAGCGATGCCATCTGCACCGCGCTGCAGCTGATCAACTTCTGGCAGGACCTGAGCGTGGACATCCCCCGAGGACGCCACTACCTGCCGCGCGCCGACTGCGCGGGCCACGGCGCCGGCCAGGCCGAACTGCTGGCGCTGCAAAGCACACCCGAAAACGCCCGCCTGATCACCAACTGCGCGCGCTGGGCGCGCGCCACCATGCGCAGCGGCGCCCCCCTGGTCCACCGTCTGCCCGGCCGTGCGGGCTGGGAGCTGCGGCTGGTGGTGCAAGGCGGCCTGCGCATTCTCGACAAGGTGGACGGGCTCCAGGGCGGTAGCCTGCACACCCGCCCCCGGCTGCACGCCTGGGACTGGTGCGTGATGCTCTGGCGGGCAGTGGCGATGTGAGTCAACGCGCTTTCAGGCCACCGCCAGCCACGCGCAGAACGCGGCCGACACCGGGTCGTCCGCCGCGCGCGCGGGCCGCAGCCAATAGTAGTTCTTCTCGCCCGACAGGCGCTGGGCAAACGGCATGACCAGCAGGCCACCCGCGAGCGCATCGCCCAGAAATCGGGGGTTGCCCAGCGCCACGCCCAGGCCCTGGAGGGCGGCTTGCACGCTCAGGTGCGCGTGGTCGAACACCAGGTCGCCCGCAGGCTGCAGGCCTGGCGCGCCCGCCTCTTCCAGCCACCGCTGCCAGGCCACCGGCGTGGACCGGCTGTGCAGCAGGGTATGCCGCGCCAGCCCCTGCGGCGACTCCATCGCCCCATCGCCCCATCGCCCGCCAGCAGGGCCGGGCTGCACACGGGGGTGAGCTTGTCGGGGATGAAGGGCCCCAGCGCCACGTCCCGCCAGCCCGCGCGCGCGGGCAGCGCCGCCAGCTCGCTGTCGGCGAAGCAGCGGATCGACACGTCGTACTGGGCGGGCTCGAAATCCAGGTGGCCCAGCGTGGTGACCAGCTGCACGTCCAGCCCCGGCATCTGTGCGCAAAAACCCGCCAGCCGCGGGATCAGCCACTGCGAGGCCAGCGTGGACGTGGCATTCACCACCAGCGTGCCGCGCCGCGTGAGCCGCTCGATGCCCGCCGTGGATTGCGCCATCAGATCCAGCGCGCGGGTAAGCCCGGGCAACAGCGCCGCGCCCGCGGTGGTGAGCGCCAGCCGACGGCCTTCGCGCGCCACCAGGGCCACGCCCAGCCAGGACTCCAGGGCCTTGATCTGGTGGCTCACGGCGCTTTGCGTCACGCTCATTTCGCGGGCCGCATGGGTCACGCTCAGCAGGCGCCCTGCCGCCTCGAACGCACGCAGCATGTTCAGCGGCGGCAGGCGGCGTGCGCCGTTGCCCCCGCCCGGACCGGCGGGCGACAGGCCGGCACCGCTTTTTCCATGAGCTGAATTCATGATTGGACGAAATATTGTCGATAGTCACAGGCTGGCGTGCTACGTACGATCACCGGCATGCATCGAAACCCACCTGCGGACTGGATAGATTTACTCATTATGTGCCGGGTGTGCACGGCACCGGTGGCCGTGCCCTGCCGTCCGCCCTCGCCAGCGCCCTCGCGCAGAGGCTACGCCCGGTGGTTCTTCGCGCCATGGGCCGCCTCCCAGGCCGCGAGGGCGCTGTCCGCGAGCGGGCTGCAACCGGGGCACCTCCGCAGCGAAGGCCCCGCATGACGGCGGGACACGCCGCGCGGGCCCTGTGCGTGGGGGTATGGCATGCACGCACCACGCTCTCCATCCGCGTGGCCTGCATGGCCTCTGATTCACCGCCCGGCGGGCGGCAGGACGACCATGTTCAGTTCATGCAGGTGCTCGCGGCGGCCGAGCGCCTGCTGCGCGAAGCCGGCGCCGATCCCCGGAGCATCCTGTCGTGCGACGTGTTCGTGCGCGGCCCCGCTGCCCGGACCGCCGTGCTGGCGGTGCTGCGCCCACGGGCCGCGCGCTGGCCCACACTCCCCCGCATCACGCCGCATCCTTCGCCGTGCACACCCCAGGCCACGGTGTCCCTCGCACTCGTGGCGGCCCGGCCCACCCCACTGTAAGAAACATTCATGGGTGGCAAGCCGCGCCATGCGGCCTGGTGGGAGCGGCCAGAGCGATACGGCAAAAGCGCCGCTACCGCCTTTGCCCGTTCAATATTTTGCTATCAATATTGAAGTTCAGCACGTGCAACGCCGCGCAGGGTGATGGACCCGGGGCTCCCGCTCATCAGGGATTACGCGTGTGCCGGCCGGCGCCTGCACGGTTAGCCTCGCGCCCACTGCGGGCACCAAGAGTACCGGCAGTGCGAAAGATGCTGTTGCCTCGAGAACAGCGATGGCGCCACCCGCGCCATCGCTGCTTTCCATGGACCAGGGCCCCAGGGGTTCCACGCATCCCCAAAACCTACCCGGTATGCCACACACCATGTCCGTCAGCGTTTTCGACCTCTTCAAGATCGGCATCGGCCCCTCCAGCTCCCACACCGTGGGGCCCATGATCGCGGCGCGGCAGTTTGCCTGCCACCTGCGGGATGGCGTGGGGCTGGCCGCCGTGCACGGTGTCACGGTGGAGCTGTTCGGGTCGCTGTCGGCCACGGGCGTGGGCCACGGCACCGACAAGGCCGTGCTGCTGGGCCTGGCCGGGTACGAGCCCGACCACATCGACCCGGACCGCATCGCCCCCGCCATTGCCGAGATCCGCGGCCGCCAGTCGCTGGCCCTGCTGGGCGAGCGCGCCATTGCCTTTGTAGAAAAAGACCATCTGCTGTTCAGGCGCAGGAGCCTGCCGCTGCACCCCAACGGGCTGTGCCTGCATGCCTTTGACGCACAGGGCCGGGAAATTGCCCAGCGCGAGTACTACTCGGTGGGTGGCGGCTTCGTGACCGACGCCGCGGGGGAGCGCGTGCTCAATCTGGCAGCCACCTGCGGGGCCGACGCCGCGGGCCACGCCCGGGGCCTGCCCTACCCCTTTCGCACCGGGGCCGAGCTGCTGGCCCAATGCCAGGCCAGCGGCCTCACACCGGCCCAGCTCATGGCCGCCAACGAAGAGCATTGGCGCAGCGCCGGCGAGGTGCGGCGCCAGCTCATGGCGATCTGGCGAACCATGGCGGCCGCCGTGCAGCGCGGCTGCGCCAGCACCGGCCACCTGCCCGGCCCCATGCAGGTGCGCCGCCGCGCGGCCGAACTGCACAAGAGCCTGAGCGGATCGCCCGAGGCCGCCCTGCGCGACCCGCTGTCCATGCTGGACTGGGTGAACCTGTATGCCATGGCCGTCAACGAGGAAAACGCCGCCGGCGGCCGCGTGGTGACCGCCCCCACCAACGGCGCCGCCGGCGTGATACCGGCCGTGCTGCACTACTACGTGAACTTTCTTCCAGGCGCGAACGAGGACGGCATCGCCACCTTCCTGCTCACCGCCGGCGCCATCGGCATCATCTACAAGGAGAACGCCTCGCTCTCGGGCGCCGAGGTCGGCTGCCAGGGCGAGGTGGGCGTGGCCTGCTCCATGGCCGCCGGCGCGCTGGCCGCCGTGATGGGTGGCAGCCCCGAGCAGATCGAGAACGCCGCAGAGATCGGCATGGAACACAACCTCGGGATGACCTGCGACCCCGTGGGCGGCCTGGTGCAGATTCCCTGCATCGAGCGCAACGCCATGGGCGCCATCAAGGCCATCAACGCCGCCCGCATGGCGCTGCGCGGCGACGGCCAGCACGTGGTCTCGCTCGACAAGGTCATCAAGACCATGATGCAGACCGGCGCGGACATGAAGGTCAAATACAAGGAGACCTCGCGCGGCGGGCTGGCGGTGAACGTGGTCGAATGCTGAGGCACCGCCGCACCGCCCCATCGCTATCAAAAAAGTAGCGACTCGCGCTGGATGGAAGAGCGCCAGGGGCCAAAAGCGCGCCAAACCGCGGATCTCCGCCGCGCGGGGTGCGCCATGGGACAATTCCGCCCCATGACACCGCAGCAGTACGTACAGCAAAAAGCCGTGGCCTCGGGCAGCAGCTTCTATTACGCCTTTCTCTTCCTGCCCGCGCCGCGCCGCGCGGCCATCACGGCGTTCTATGCGTTCTGCCGCGAGGTGGATGACGTGGTCGATGAGGTCAGCGACCCCGGCGTGGCGCGCACCAAGCTGGCCTGGTGGCAGGCCGAAGTGGCCAAGGCCTATGCCGGCCAGCCCACCCACCCCGTGATGCTGGCGCTGATGCCGCACACCGCCGAATACGGCATCGAGCAGCGCCACCTGCAGGCCGTCATCGATGGCTGCCAGATGGACCTGGAGCAGACACGCTACCTCGACTTCGCGGGCCTCAAGGGCTACTGCCACCTGGTGGCCGGCATCGTGGGCGAGGTCACGGCGCGCATCTTCGGCCAGACCGACGGGCGCACCACGCAGTACGCGCACACGCTGGGCCTGGCGTTCCAGCTCACCAACATCATCCGCGACGTGGGCGAAGACGCCATGCTGGGCCGCATCTATCTGCCCGTGAGCGAGCTGCAGCAGTTCGACGTGAAGGCGCACGAGATCCTCAAGCGCACCTACTCCGACCGCTTCACCGCGCTCATGCGCTTCCAGGCCGAGCGCGCGCACCGCCTGTACGACGAGGCGTTTGCCCTTTTGCCCGATGCCGACCGCCGCGCGCAGAAGCCCGGCCTGATGATGGCCAGCATCTACCGCACGCTGCTGCGCGAGATCGAGCACGAGAACTTCCAGGTGCTGCACCAGCGCATCCGCCTCACGCCGCTGCGCAAGTTCTGGCTGGCGTGGAAGGTGCAGGCGCTCGGACGGATGTAGCGGCCGTGCGGCAGCATCCATGAAAGTCGCCGTCATCGGCGCGGGCTGGGCCGGCATGGCCGCAGCCATCGCGCACGCCCAGGCGGGCCGCGAGGTCACGGTGTTCGAAGCCGCCCGCACCGTGGGCGGCCGGGCGCGTGCCGTGCCCGCCACGCTGCCGGGGGGCAAGGTGGTCACGCTCGACAACGGCCAGCACATCCTCATCGGCGCCTACGCCGAAAGCCTGCGCCTGATGCGCCTGGTGGGGGTGGATGCCAGCACCGCACTGCTGCGCCTGCCGCTCACGCTGCAGTTTCCGGATGGCCAGGGACTGCGGCTGCCCGACCTGCCGCCCCCACTGGATGCCTTGCTGGGCATCGCGCGCGCCAGGGGATGGGGCTGGCGCGACAAGCTGGCCCTGCTGCGCACCGCCACCGCCTGGCAGATCAGGGGGTTCCGCTGCGCGCCCACGACCTCGGTGGCCGACCTGTGCGCACCGCTCACGCCCCGCCTCATGGCAGAGCTCATCGACCCGCTGTGTGTGTCGGCCCTCAACACCCCGGCGCACCAGGCCAGCGGCCAGGTGTTTCTGCGCGTGCTGCGGGACAGCCTGTTCAGCGGGCGCGGCGGCTCCAACCTGCTGCTGCCGCGCGCCGACCTGGGCGCGCTTTTTCCCGAGCCTGCGGCGCGCTGGCTGCAGGCGCAGGGCCGCCACCAGGTGCTCACCGGCCAGCGCGTGCAGCGGCTGCAGCCGCAGCACGCCGGGCGCTGGCAGGTCGTCGGCGCCGCCGGTGCGCCGGGCACCACGGACAATGCACCGGAGGTGTTCGACCACGTGACCCTCGCATGCCCTTCGTGGGAGGCCAGCCGGCTCGTGGCGGGTGTGGCCGGCATGGCGGGGCTGGCCAGTGCCGGCCGGTGGAGCGCCCTGGCCGGCGCCCTGCACTTCGAGGCCATCACCACCGTCTACGCCCACGCGGCGGACGCGCGCCTGGCCCAGCCCATGCTGGCGCTGCGCAGCGCCCCGGACAGCCCCGCGCAGTTCGTGTTCGACCGTGGCCAGCTGGACGGCAACCAGGGCCTGCTCGCGTTCGTGGTGAGTGCCAGCGAAGGCGAGCGCACCCACATCGAACAGCAGGTGCTGCGGCAAGCCGCCGCGCAGTTGGGCATCGGCTCCCTGTCGCCCGTACAGACGGTGGTGGAAAAACGCGCCACCTTTGCCTGCACGCCCGGCCTTGCACGCCCCGGCATGCAGGTGCTGCCCGGGCTCTCGGCCTGCGGTGACTATGTGGACGGCCCCTACCCCGCCACGCTGGAAGGGGCGGTGCTCAGCGGCACCGCGGTGGCCGCGCTCCCCTGACCCGGCGCTCGGGCGCCCTGGCCGCGCCCCCGGGAAAACCCCAGGCCGACTGACAGCATTCCGAAAGCACGCGGCGCGCACCATGGCGGCTGTCACGCCTTGATGGCTTTCACGGAGACAAGCATGCCTACAGACACCCCCCATTCCCACACCCTCCACCCCAACCGCCGCCACCTGCTCGGTGCCGGCGGCGCCCTGGCGCTGGGCGGCCTGCTGCCCGCATCGGTGTCGGCACAGGCCGCATGGCCTTCCAAGTCGGTGCGTTTCGTCGTGCCCTTCGCGCCGGGCGGCAGCTCCGAGATCGTCGCCCGCTCCACCGCCGCCGAACTGACCAAGACACTGGGCCAGAGCGTGTTCGTGGACAACAAGCCCGGTGCGGCCGGCAACATCGCCATGCAGGAGGTGGCGCGCGCCGACGACCAGCACACGCTGATCCTGGGCCACATCGGCACGCTCGCCGTGAACCCGTACATCTTCGACAAGCTGCCCTACGACGCCAACAAGGACTTCAAGCCCGTGAGCCTGCTGGCCAAGGTGCCCAGCCTGTACGTCGTGCACCCCGACGTGCCGGCCAAGAACCTCAAGGAATTCATCGCCTACGCCAAGAAGAACCCCGCCAAGCTCAGCTACGGCTCGGCGGGCAACGGCAGCGCCGGCCACCTGGCCTTTGAGTACCTGAAGATGACGGCCGAGATCTTCATGCTGCACGTGCCCTACCGCGGCACCGGCCCCATGATGACCGACCTGCTCTCGGGCCGGCTTGACGCCGCTTCCGTGGGCGCCGCCGCCATGCTGCCCTTCATCAAGTCGGGCAAGGTGCGCTGCATCGCCACGGGATCGACCCAGCGCCTGCCCCAGTTGCCCGATGTGCCCACCGTGGCCGAGCAGGGCTTCCCGGGTTTCGAGATGACGCAGTGGTACGGCATGCTGGCCCCGGCCAGCCTCACGCAGGAGCACCTGGACAAGCTGGCCGCCGAAACCATGAAGGCCGTCAAGGCGCCGGAATCGCTCAAGCGCCTGAGCGGCGATGCGGCCGAAGCCATCGGCGGCACGCCGGCGCAGTTCGCGCAGTTCATCGCCTCCGAGCAGGCGCGCTGGCAGAAGGTGCTCAAGCGCGCGCAGGTCAAGCCGGATTAGGAAGCCCCCTGAGTTGCTTCGCGTCTTCCCCCCAGAGGAGGACGCCACCCGTGGCCTGGCAAAGCCAGTTCCACGGTGGCGCTGGCGGGGCGCGCCAGGCCTGCGGCCCGGGCGCACGTGCCTCGGCGATGGCACTGCACAACAGCATTAGCATCCCCTCCATGCGCATCCTTCTGGCCGAAGACGAACACAGCCTGGGCACCTGGCTCAGCCGCGCGCTGGAGCACGCGGGCATCCAGGTGGAATGGGTGAATGACGGCCGCCTGGCCGACCGATCGCTGCAGCAGCACGACAACTACGACGCACTGGTCCTGGACCTGGGCCTGCCGGGCCTGGACGGCCACGCGGTGCTGCAGCGCCTGCGCGACCGCGACCAGCGCCTGCCCACGCTGATCCTCACCGCGCGCGATTCGCTGGACGAGCGCGTGCGGCTGCTCAATGCCGGGGCGGACGACTTCCTGGCCAAGCCGTTCGAGCTGGCCGAGCTGGAGGCGCGCCTGCACGCCCTGGTGCGCCGCGCGCGCGGCACCGACCACCCGCGCCTGGCATGTGGCCCGCTGGCGTACGACAGCGCGCGCAGGCAATTCGTGCTGCAGGGCGAACCCCTGGCGCTGTCGCCGCGCGAGCAGGCCGTGCTGCGCGTGCTGGTGCAGCGCAGCGGCGAGCCGTTCTCCAAGCAGCAGATCCTGGAGCGCGTGTTCTCCGACGATGACGACGTGCACCCCGAGGCCGTGGAAGTGTTCGTGCACCGCCTGCGCAAGCGGCTCGACGGCAGCGGCGTGCGCATCGTCACGCTGCGCGGCCTGGGCTACGCACTGGAATCGCACTGAACATGGGCCTGGCCGCACGCCTGCGCCGTGCCAGCCTGTGGCGGATGCTGGCGTGCCTGCTGCTGCCGCTGCTGGCCGTGGTGACGGGCGTGGAGCTGTGGATGACCCGGCACGACGCGCTGGAGGCCGCCAACGCGGCCTACGACCGCTCGCTGCTGGGCGCGCTCAAGTCCATCGATGCCAACATCTCCACCGCCTCGGGCGGGCTCTCGGCCGAGCTGCCCTACAGCATGCTGGAATTCTTCGAGCTCACGGCCAGCGGACACGTGTATTTCCGCGTGGCATCGTCGGATGGACTGGTGGAGCTGGGCAACGCCGACCTGCCCCTGCCGCCGGGGCCGCTGGAGCCCGGTGTGCCGCGCTTCTACGATGCGACCTACTTTGGAGAATCCGTGCGCCTGGCTGCCTACCGCCGCGCGATGGAAGGGCCGCCATCCGCCCCCGGGACAAGCAGCGTGCTGGTGCAGGTGGCGGAAAGCACCCAGTCGCGGCAGGAGTTCACGCGCCGCTTCGTCCGCCGCGCCGCGCTGCGCGATGGCCTGGTGCTGGCGCTCATGGTGCTGGGCACGGCGGCCACGCTGGCCCTGGCGCTGCGCCCCCTGGCACGCCTGGCCCGCGAGGTGCAGGCCCGCAGCCCTGACGACATGACACCGGTCGCCGGCGCCGAACTGCCCGCGGACATCCGCCCGCTGGTCACCGCCGTCAACCAGCAGATGGCGCGCACGCAGGACCTGGTGGCGCAGCAGCGCCAGTTCCTCGACGATGCGTCGCACCAGCTGCGCACACACCTCACCACGCTGCAGATGCAGATCGACTACGCACGCCGCGAACCCGATGCGGCCCGGCTTCAGGACACGCTGGCAGCCCTGGGCGGCGAGATCGCGCGCGCCACGCGCAGCACCCAGCAGCTGCTGGCCCTGGGGCGCAGCGACACCGCCGCGGTGGAGTTCGCACCCTGCGACCTGGCCTTGCTGCTGCGCACCGTGGCACTGGAACTGCTGCCGCAGGCCCGCGCCAAGCAGATCGACTTCGGCATCCACACCGCCACGGCCGAACTGGCCGCCGTAGCGGACAGCGGGCTGCTGCGCGAGGCGCTCACCAACCTGGCGGCCAACGCCATCGCCTACACCCCGGAGCAAGGCACCATCACCGTGTCGGCCGCCGGCGACAGCCTGGGCTGGAGCCTGAGCGTGGAAGACAACGGCCCGGGCCTCCCGCCCGAAGAGCGCGACGCCCTGGGCCACCGCTACCGGCGCGGCTCGCAGGCCGTGGCGGGCGGCTCGGGCCTGGGCCTGGCCATCGCCCGGTCGATCGCGGAACGCCACCGGGGCCGGCTGCGGCTGGAGGCCCGCGCCGGCGGCCCCGGCCTGCTGGCCATACTCTGGTGGCCCCGGCCATGAAGAACCCGGCCCGCCACACCGCCATGCAACCCCTTGCCCCCCACCCCTCGCGCGAAGACGGCATGGCCGCGGCCCCGAGCCGCCGGCAGATGCTGGCAACGCTGGCGGCCTGGGGCGGCGCGGGCGGCGCCCTGCCCGCGCGCGCGGCGGCCGCGGATGCCTCCACCGAGCCCGCGGAATGCGTCGCGCCCTCACGCCCCGGCGGTGGGTTCGACCTGACCTGCGGCCTGGCCGGGCAGGCCCTGCAGGCCGTGCGGCCCGCGCGCACCCCGCTGCGCACCCGCTACCTGCCCGGGGGCATCGGGGCCGTGGCGTTTGACCAGGTGGCCACCGGGCGCCTGGGCGGCCCGGGCACCCTGGTCGCTTTCTCCAGCGGTTCGCTGCTCAACATCGCACAGGGCCGCTTCGGCCCGCATCCGGTGGGCACCGTGCGCTGGATCGCCACGCTGGGCACCGACTACGGCGTGGTGGCCGTGCACCGCGATGCGCCTTACCAGCGCCTGCAGGACGTGGCTGCCGCGCTGCGCAGGGACTCCAACCGCGTGGTGTTTGGCGCCGGCGGCACACTGGGCAGCCAGGACTGGATCAAGGCCGCGCTGCTGGTACGTGCGGCGGGGCAGGACCACAAGCGCATGCGCTTCGTGTCCTTCGAGGGCGGCGGCGAGGCGCTCAAGGCCCTGCGGGGCGGGCACATCGGCATTTTCACCGGCGATGCGGCCGAGGCCCTGCAGGCAGCCGCGCAGGGCGCGCCGCTGCGCGTGCTGGCGGTGCTCTCGCAGGCACGTCTGGGTGGCAGCCTGGCGGGCCTGCCCACGGCACGCGAGCAGGGTCTGGACCTGGTCTGGCCCACGGTGCGCGGCCTGTACATGGCCGCCAGCGCGCCCGATGCGGCGGTGCGC
This sequence comes from Acidovorax sp. GW821-FHT10E04, assembly GCF_059415185.1. Classification (NCBI taxonomy): domain Bacteria; kingdom Pseudomonadati; phylum Pseudomonadota; class Betaproteobacteria; order Burkholderiales; family Comamonadaceae; genus Acidovorax; species Acidovorax sp. GW821-FHT10E04. The sequence continues at coordinate 335,243 of NZ_JBWKMT010000002.1, read as the reverse complement.
GCGTGGACCACCGCGCTGCGGGATGCCTTGGCCGCCCCCGGCTACGCCGCGCTGTGCGCGCAGTACGGCCTGTACCCGTTCGCGCTGACGGGCGCGGCGCTCGAAGATTTCGTGCAGCGCAGCCTGGCGGACTACCGGCGCCTGGCGCAGGACCTGGGACTCCGGGCCTGGGCTCGCTGAGCCGTGTACCGCTCCAACCCGACACGCTCCAGGCGCCCGTGAAGGACTGCGCCTGCACGGGGCCACAGGTTTTTCCTACCTGCATCCGCCCCCTGCGGCGGCAGAGTGCAAGACCGCGCGCCCACAACCCGCCACGCACTGGAGGAAGCCCATGCCCGCCACACTGAAGCCCGCGGCCGAAATGGCCCGCAACGCGAAGACGCCCTTCCCCGGCGCCTCGGCCGCATACGAAGAGGCCCGCCGTGCGCTGCTGGTCGAGGAGATCGAGTTCCGCCGGCACATGAGCCGCCTGGCCGAGCAGCGCCGCGCGCTGCCGCCCGGCCCGGTCATCGCGAAGAACTACCGCTTCCAGGACGAACAGGGGTCCGAGGTGGGGCTGATCGACCTGTTTGGCGACAAGCAAACCCTGGTGGCCTACTTCTGGATGTACGGGCCGCAGCGCGAGCGCCCGTGCCCCATGTGCACGAACTGGCTGGGCGCCGTCCATGGCAACGCGGCCGACATCAAGCAACGGGTCGCGCTCAAGGTCCTGGGCCGCTCGTCGGTGGAGCGGCAGCTCGCGTTTGCGCAGGAGCGGGGTTGGCGCGACCTGAACTTCGTGCAGACCGTGGGGGACGACTACGCCCGCGACCTGGGCATCCTGATGCCCGACGGCAGCGAGTACCCGGCGCTGACCATCTTTCGGCGCGACGGCGACAAGGTGCGCCTGTTCTGGGCCAGCGAGATGGCGCGCGAGATGGCCGACCCCGGGCAGGACCCGCGCGATGCGCCCGACATCGCCGCGCTGTGGTCCATCCTGGACCTCACGCCCGAGGGCCGCGGCACCGACTGGTATCCCCGGCTCCGCTACGACTAGGCAGCATCAGGGCATGGGGCGTTTGCATCCCGGCCCGGCCCAGCACCCGCCTCACACCGGCGCCAGCACCCGCCATGCCAGGAATTCACCGCCCGCCACCGGCTCCGGCACGATGCCATTGGCCACCAGGCCATCGTCGCTTTCCGCTTCGCACGCGTACACCGCGATCGCGCCGTGGCGCTGGCCGGTGGGCACCACGCACCAGCCTTGCGGCAACGCGCGCTGCGCCCGGCGGTAGCTTGCCTGCCAGTGCGTGCTGGCCTGCGCCTCCAAGATGGCGGGCCCCGGCACCGCCACGGGCTGCTGCATCACCGGGACTTCTGCATCGAGCAGTGTGCCAGGCGCAACGGCGGCCCGCCGCAAGCCATGGCCCTCCAGCCAGTCGGCCACGGCGGCAGGCACCGCATAGGCCCAGGGCCGCTTCACGGTGGCCACGGGGACGAAGTGCGCGAAATGCGGCACCTGCACGCTGATGGGGGCGCCTTGCAGCGCATAGGGTTCCCGCGTGAGAACCTCCACCGTGGTGCCTGGGATGGGCTGCAATGCATAGCGGATGGCGACCTCGGCGGGCGGCTCGGCACACCCGTCCAGCAGCTGCACGATCTCCGTGCCATGGCCGGCGACGTAGTGCAGTGCCTCGCGCAGCACGGCATACGTCACCGCCACGCGCTCCTTGAAGCTGATGTACGAATAGGCCTCCAGCAGCACGTCGAGCCGATTGGTCAGCCCCCGGTAGTTGCAGCCAAAGCGCGGGTGGTGGGTGTAGGTGATCCAGCCCTGGCCCTGCCCGCCCTCGTCGCGCACGAAGTTGCCATACCAGAAGGTGTCCAGGCCCTCGGTGCGCTTCACCGCGGCCTGCACGGCGGGCATCATGCGTTCGCGCATATAGGCCACGGGCTCGCTGCGGCCCGTGTGCTCGGTGTGGGGAATGTCGTAGGTCAGCGCGAAGCGGTGGATGGAGCCGTTGGTGGCGTGGCAGTCCAGCGTGAGGTGGGGGTTCCAGGGCTGGCACACGCGCGTCTGCAGCAGGCGCATCTCGGGAGCCTGATGGCGCATGTAGTCGCGGTTGAGATTCACCCCCGCCGCATTGTTGCGCGTGCCCACGAGCGCCGGGCCGTCCTGCCCGCGCAGGTGGGCAACGTCCAGCGGGCGGTTGTCTGTGCCCAGCCGGTCATTGCCGTCGGGGTTGAACAGCGGCACCACCACCACGGTGCAGTGCGAGAGCACGTCGCCGTGCTCGCCGCGCAGCAGGTCGCGCACCAGCATCAGCGCGGCCTCCTTGCCCTCCACTTCGCCAGCGTGGATGCCGCACAGTATCAGCACCACGGGCAGGCCGCTGGCCTGCGCGGCCTGCGGCGTGAAATGGCCTTGCGCGGACAGCACCAGCAGCGGCAACAGGCGGCCCTCGGGCGATGCGCCGAAGTCCGCGACATGCAATCGGGCATCCCCCAGCGCCGCCAGGCCGCGCACGTACGCCATCACGTCGGCGTGGGTCGATGTCTCGGTGTAGCCGCTGGTTTCAGCGCGGGTGAGCAGGGAGGGGGCGGAAGGCAGGGACATGGGCGAGGCGGTCGGTAGATCGGTCCATCACCTTACCTCACTGCGGCCGTGTCCCGGCGCCGATGCGCTGCGGCCTTACCGCTCCAGCCACCACTGGATCACGACCTTCGCCAGGAACCCGAGGAAGCCCACGCCCAGGCCCAGGAACAGCACGAAGGTGCCAAACCGGCCGGCCTTGGACTCCCACGCGAGCTGCCCGATGATGAACAGCATGTACAGGATGAACGCACCCACGCCGTAGGTGAGGAAGAAGCCCGAGATCTGCGCCTCGGTGAAACCGAAGATCACGGCGCCACCCCGCGGTTCTGCGTGGGCGCTGCCGCCCCCCGCCCGGGCAGGCTGGAGGCATCGACCAGATCCCGGTAGGCATGCCAGCTCGCGTGGCCCAGCATGGGCATGACGGCGATCAGCCCCAGCAGCAGCGAGCCCAGGCCCAGCAGCGTGAAGCCCAGGATCAGCGCCGCCCAGAACGCCATCGGCAACGGGTTGCCGATCACCGCCTGCCAGCTGGTGAGCACGGCCTGCAGCAAGGTGGCGCGCCGGTCCAGCAGCAGGGGCATGGCCACCACGCTGGAGGCGAAGATCGGCGCCGCCATGAGGCTGCCCAGCGCCAGCCAGATCTCGAACAGCCAGCCCTCGCGGGCCAGTACCACATGGCGCAGGAAATCCAGGGGCGTCTGGATGGGCACGGGCGCCAGCAGCGTGATGAGCGCCGCCGACGTCATGACCCAGCCCGTGGCCGCCAGCGCCAGCAGGGCGCCGAACTGCACCATGCACCAGTAGTCGTTGCCCCATTTGTTGACGTGGCTGTCCTGCCAGTTCAGCCAGGTCTTGAGTACCACGCCCAGGTTCGCGGGCTCGCCACGCTCCAGCGCGCGGCTCAGCGCATACAGGCTGGTGGCCAGCACCGGGGCTATCACCAGAAAGCCCGACAGTGCCCCGGCCAGCAGCCAGAACCTGTGGTGGGCCACCGCGAAGATCGCCGCGCCAAAAAGCGCCAGGGCCAGGCCGTGGGCAAAGCTGATCCAGCCCGCGCGGGCCATGTCGCGCCAGGCCAGGACGAGCCAGGTCATGGGCTGCATGAGGCCGATGGTGCGGATGGCGGGCAAGGCGGGAGGGTTTCTCGGCATGGCCTGCAGTGTGGCCGGATCGGTGACCGGGATCAAGCCGGCACACACCGCGGCGCGCTGGGCCCTTGACCTGGGACAAGAAATTGCCCCCGGATAGCGCGGAGCGCGCGGGCTACGCCGTCAGCAGCCGGCACAGCTCCGTGAGATTGCTCACGGTGGCATGCGGCGGGGTGTCGTAGGGCCAGGCGGCCTCGGCGGGATTCAGCCACACCGCCTGCATGCCGGCCTCCATGGCGCCCCGGGCGTCCAGCGTGGCATCGTCGCCCACATGCAGCACCGCGTGCGGCGGCACCTGCAGCGCCTGGGCGGCTGCCTGGAAGATGCGGGCATCGGGCTTGGCCACGCCCAGCACCGATGCGCTCAGGCTGTCCTTGAAGTAGTGGCCGATGCCCACCTTGTGGATGTCGGCGTTGCCGTTGGACACCGCCACCACCGGGTAGCGCGACGACAGGAAGGCCAGCGCATCGTGCGCATCGTCGAACAGCGTCACGCGCTGGCGTTCGCCAAAAAACAGGTCGAACGCGGGCTCGGCCAGCGCGCCGTCATCGCCCGCCTGGGTCAGCGCCAGGCGGATGGATTCGCGGCGCAGCGCGCTCAGGTCGTGCTGCAGGTCGGGCCGCAGGTTCACCATCTGGTTGCGGATGGCGCGCAGCGCCTCGGTGCTCTGGAACAGGCGCGCGGTGGCGGGCGCATGCTCGGCCATCCACTGCAGCAGCACGGCTTCGGCGCGCTCGATGGTGGGCCAGATGGGCCACAGCGTGTCGTCCAGGTCGATGGTGACGGCGCGGATGCGGGGGATGTCCAGGGAGGGGGTCGGCAAGGGGGCGCACCTGCAAAAAACAGCGTGGAGGCGGAAGGCCCGGTGGGATGCCGGGCGGCGGCCGCACAGCATACCGCAGCGCCTGTGCGCACGCCCTTCGGGGTCAGGTGCCCAGCGACGACCCGCGCACGATGAGCGTGCCGGGCAACAGGTTCTCGCGCACCGGGCCCTGCAGGCCGCCGATGCGCTCCAGCAGGCACCGGGCCGCGCGCTGGCCGATGGCATCGGTGGGCTGCGCCACGGTGCTCAGGCCCGGCCGGATCAACGGTGCCCATTCCGGGTCGTCGAAGCCCACGAAGCCCAACTCCAGCCCGAAGGTCCAGCCCAAGCGCGAGACCGAGGCCGCCACGCGCAGCGTGACCACGGAATTGCCTGCGACCACCGCGCAGCGCGCTCCCCGCCCCGCACGCTGGCGAAAGGCCGCCAGCGCCTGGGCCAGCGCGTCCTCGCCCTCCTGCTGCGCATCGATCTCCAGCACATCGCCGCGCACATTCCTGCCCTGGGCCGCCACGCAGGCGCGAAAGGCCGCCGTGCGCTCCAGGCGCGAACTCACACCCTGCAGCGGCTGCGTGACATAGAGCAGGTCCTGCCAGCCTTGCTGCACCAGGTGCGCGCAGGTGTCGCGCATGGCGGCTTCGTTGTCGAGCGCCACGAAATCCGCCGCCAGGCCCGCATGGCGGCGGTCCACCAGCACCGCGGGCTTGCCGTGCAGGGTGGTCACGTCGGCCAGCCCCTCGCCCTGCCCCAGCGTGTTGAGGATGAATCCGTCCACCTGGTAGCTCGCCAGCGCATCGATGGCGGCGCGCTCGCGCTCGCGGTCGTTGCCCAGGTTGAACAGCATCACCAGGTAGCCCGCCTCCTGGCACGCCTTCTCGGCGCCGCGCAGCACGGCCACCGAATACGGGTTGGTGATGTCGGCCACCACCAGCCCGATAAGGCGCGAGCGGCCGTGGCTGAGCGCCTGGGCCATGGGGCTGGGCACGTAAGCCAGCTTGGCGATGGCGGCCTCGACGCGCGCGGCGATGTCGGGGCTGAGCAGGCGCTCGCGGTGGTTGAAGTACCGAGACACCGTGGCCTTGGACACGCCGGCCTCGGCCGCGACATCGGCGATGGTGGGGCGGGCGCGGGGCGTGGTCGATGGTGCGGGTGTCGGTGAGGTCATGCTTGCGCGGCGTTATACACGGCGGCGGGCCGCTCACCGGCCAGCGCCTGCAGCAAGCTGGTGGTGGCCAGCACGGCCATGGCGTGGCGCGTGCCGTGCGTGGCCGAGCCGATGTGCGGCAGCGGCGTCACGCGCGGGTGGGTGCGCAGGGGCGAGTCGAGCGGCAGCGGCTCGGTGGCAAACACATCCAGTCCCGCCGCGCGCAGCGTGCCGTGGTCGAGCGCGTGCAGCAGGTCCTGCTCCACCACCGTGGCGCCGCGCCCGCCGTTGATGAAGATGGCGCCGGGCTTCATGGCTGCAAAGACGTCGGCATTGACCAGGCCCCGCGTGCTGTCCGACAGCGGCAGCATGGCCACCACAAAGTCGGACCGCGCCAGCAGCTCGGCCAGCGGCACATGCGCAGCCTTGCCCACCAGTTCAGGCGCCGTGGCGGCCAGGTCCACCGGTCGGCGCGCGTGGTAGACCACGGGCATGCCAAAGCCCAGCGCCGCACGGCGCGCGATGGCTTGGCCGATGCGGCCAAAGCCCAGCAGCCCCAAAGTCTTGCCATGCACGTCGCTGCCGAACAGGTCTTCGCCGATGTTCTTCGTCCAGCGGCCCTCGCGCACCAGCTGCGCCAGCTCCACCACGCGGCGGCTGGTGGCCATGAGCAGGGCGAACACGGTGTCGGCCACGGTTTCGTCCAGCACGCCGGGCGTGTGGCACAGCACGATGCCGCGTGCCTGCAGTGCGTCGAGCGCGTAGTTGTCCACGCCCACCGACACGCTGGAGACCACCTCCAGCCGGGGAGCCCGCGCCAGCAGCGCGGCATCGACGGGGTAGCTCGACCCGATCAGCCCCTGCGCCTGGCCCAGCGCTGCGTCGAACAGTGCACGCTCTTCGGGCTTGCGCGGGTTGGCCACCGTCACGTCGTGCAGGGCCTGCAGGCGCGCCAGCTGGTCGGGCGGCAGTTCGCGAAAGACCAGTACCTTCTTGCGCTCAGGCTTGCGCTCCACCACCGAAGCAGACACGCTCACAGGCCTGCCTCCTGCAACTGAGCCCGCGTGGGCAGCCCTTCGGTGTCGCCCAGCACCTGCACCGCACGCGCGCCGATCCAGGCGCCGCGGCGCACGGCAGCGGGCACGGGTAAGCCTTCGAGCAGTGCGCTGATGACGCCCACCGCAAAACCATCGCCCGCACCCACCGTGTCCACCACCTGGGCCACGGGCACGCCGGGCACGCGGCCGGTGCCGGCCACGTCGCTGTCGTAGTAGGCGCCCTCGGGCCCGAGCTTCACGACCACCAGCCTGGCGCCCCGCTCGCGGTAGAAGCGCGCCACGCCTTCGGGCGTGGTTTCGCCGGTCAGGAACACGCCCTCTTCCAGGCCCGGCAGCACCCAGTCGGCATAGCCGGCCAGGGTGTTGATCCAGTGGCGCATGGCCTCGGGCGAGGCCCAGAGCGTGGGGCGCAGGTTGGGATCGAACGAGATGGTGCGGCCCGCGGCGCGCGCGACCTCGAGCGTGCGGATGGCTGCCTGCAGGCTGGTGTCCGAGATGGCCGCGAACACGCCCGTGGCGTGCAGGTGGCGCGCGGACCGCAGCCAGGGCTCGTCCACATCGGCCGGGCCCATCTGGCTGGCGGCCGAGCCCTTGCGGTGGTATTCGACCTGCGGGTCGCGCCCGTCGGTCACGCGCTCCTTGAACTGAAAGCCCGTGCGCTGCGTGGCATCGCACACCACGTGCGAGCAGTCGATACCCTCGCCGCGCATGGCGGCCAGCAGCGCGCGGCCCATGGAGTCGGTGCCCAGGCGGCTGGCCCAGCCCACCTTCAGCCCCAGGCGCGCCAGGCCAATGGCCACATTGGTCTCGGCCCCCGCGGTGCGCTTGTGAAAGCCCGTGGCGTTCTCCAGCGGGCCGGGCTCGTTGGCCACCAGCAGCAGCATGGCTTCGCCGAACAGGGCCACGTCGAATGCGGTGTCGATGGTGTCAGCGGTAGCGTCGCTCATGCAGCACCTCGCACCGCACGGATGAAGTCCACCTGCCCGCGCGTGACGGCCACCAGGTCGTCGCCCACCAGCGGGTACTCGATGGCATGCGGCGCATCGGCCGGCAGCGCGCGCAGCACGGCGCGCCAGGGCGCCACCGACTCCGCCAGCGGCACCGCGATCCACTTGGCCGGCAGGCGCTGCACGCCCTTGCAGTGCACGTAGCGCACATGGGGCGCGAGGGCCTGAGCGGCCTGCAGCGGGCACTCGCCCTGCCAGTGCCAGTTGCCCATGTCGAAGGTCATGCCCAGGTCGAGCCCGGCCTGCGCCTGCGCGGCAAAGAACGCCTGCAGGGCGGCCAGCGTGCCTGCGGTGGCGGTCTGGTCGTTCTCGATCACCAGTTCCACCTGCGGGGTGGCGGCCAGCAGCGCCTTGAGGCGCTGCAGCGACGCCTCGGACCGCACGCCAAAGCCGCCGATGGACATCTTCAGGCGCGGCGCGTGGAGCACCTGCGATGCATGAATGCCGCGCTGCAGGGCGGCTTCGTCCAACTGGCCCTGCACGGTCCACAGGCCCTCGGGACTGGAATACACCGCGGCCAAGCCCGCCAGCGCGGGCAGCTCGGTGGCCGCGTCGCGCAGCAGCTCGCCGCGCACTTCCACGCCGTCGGCGCCCGCCTGGCGGGCCAGGTCGGTGCACCACAGCTGGCCGTGGCGTCCCGTTTCGGCCGCGCCGAAGGAGGACAGGGAGATCAATACCTTCATGGATGTTCTTTCAAGCCCGTCAGCCGGGCTTTCGTCAACGTGCGGCCACCACGGCCTCAGTGCGCGTGGTGGGAGCTCAGGATCTGGCCGAGGAACTGGCGCGTCTTCTCATGCTCCGGCTGGCCGAAGAACTGCGCGGGCGGCGCCTGCTCCAGGATCTTGCCGTCGGCCATGAAGATCACGCGGTCGGCCACGCTGCGCGCAAAGCCCATCTCGTGCGTCACGCACAGCATGGTCATGCCGTCCTCGGCCAGGCCGATCATGGTGTCCAGCACTTCCTTGACCATCTCCGGGTCCAGCGCCGACGTGGGTTCGTCGAACAGCATCACCTTGGGGGCCATGCACAGCGCACGCGCAATGGCCACGCGCTGCTGCTGCCCGCCCGACAACTGGCTGGGGTGCTTGTGCGCCTGCTCGGGGATGCGCACCCGCGTGAGGTATTTCATGGCGACCTCTTCCGCTTCCGCCTTGCCCATGCCGCGCGAGCGCATGGGCGCCAGCGTGCAGTTCTCGAGGATGGTGAGGTGCGGGAACAGGTTGAACTGCTGGAACACCATGCCCACCTCGGCACGCACGGCGTCCACGTTCTTGCCGCCAGCGGTCAGCTCGATGCCGTCGACCACGATGCGGCCCTTTTGCACCGTCTCCAGCCGGTTGATGCAGCGGATCAGCGTGGACTTGCCCGAGCCCGACGGCCCGCAGATCACGATGCGCTCGCCGGCCCGCACCGACAGGTCGATGTCGGTCAGCACCTGAAAGCTGTCGTACCACTTGTTGACCCCCTCCATCGTGATGATGGGGGGTGCACCGGCGGTGGTCTTCGTCGTCGTGACTGCGTCCGTCATTGTCAAAGGCTCCTGGGGTGGCTGGGGCTCACGCTCATCCGATATGGGTTATTGCAGCTTGGGCAGGTCCGCGCCCAGCCACTTCTGATACAGCTTGTTCAACTCGCCGTTGGCCGTGTTGCGCGCCACGAAGTCGTTCACCGCCTTGGTCAACTCGTCCTGGCCGGGGCGCAGGGCAATGCCCATGGCCTGCTGCAGCAGGTTGAATTTGTTCTCGAAGGTGTTGGCGGGCACGCGCTTGGCGATCTGCGCGGCCACGGTGACCGAGCAGCCGATGGCATCGACCTGGCCGGAGATCAGTGCCTGCATGGCCGATGCGTCGTCGTCGAAGCGGCGGATTTCGGTGCCCTCGGGCGCGGCCTTGGTCACGGCCACGTCCTGCGTGCTGGCACGGGCCACGCCCACGCGCACGCCCTTCAGGTCCGCCGCGCTCTTGATGGCGCTGCCCGTCTTGCCGTACAGCACGATGGTGGCGGCCGCATAGGGTTGCGAGAACTGCACCTGCTTGGCGCGCTCGGGCGTGATGGCGAGCGACGCCACCAGCACGTCGACCTTGTTGGTCAGCAAAAACGGAATGCGGTTGGGGCCGGTGACGGGCACGATGTTGGCTTTGACGCCCAGCTCCTTGGCCAGCAGCTTGGCCACGTCGGCGTCGTAGCCGTCGGGCTGGTTCTGCGCGTTGGTGGTGCCGTAGGGCGGAAAGTCCACCAGCATGCCGATGGTGAGCTCGCCCTTCTTCTTGATGTCGGCCACCGACTGTGCCGAGGCCAGCGGCGCAAACGCCGTGAGCGCGGCGCCCAGGCCCAGTGCGGCCAAGGCGGTGGTGACGGTGCGGCGGTGCAGGGAAAAGGTCATGGCATGTCTCCTGGTAGTGGTTATGAACGAGAGAAAAATGAATAAATGAACAAACAAAGGCGCTGGCCGCGCTGGCGTCAGCGCGCCAGCGCCCGGGCCCGCTTGCGCTCCATGCGCGCGGCCAGCAGCGACAGCGGCCAGCAGATCACGAAGTACAGCGCCGCCACGGTGGTGAACACATGCAGCGGCTGGAAGGTGGCGTTGTTGATGATCTGCCCGGCCCGCGTGATCTCGGTGAAACCGATGATGGCGGCCAGCGATGTGCCCTTGATGATCTGCACCGTGTAGCCCACGGTGGGCGGCAGCGCGATCTTGAAGGCCTGCGGCAGCACCACGAAGCGCATGCGGTTGATGTAGCTCAGGTTCAGGGCCTGCGCGGCCTCCCACTGGCCGCGCGGCACCGCCTCGATGCAGCCGCGCCATATCTCGGCCAGGAACGCCGCGCTGTTGAGCACCAGCGCCACGCCCGCCGCCACCCAGGGGTTGATGTCCAGCCCCAGCACCGGCGCGCCGAAGAAGATCAAAAACAGCTGCAGCAGCAGCGGCGTGCCCTGAAACACCTGGATGAACACGCGCGACGCATTGCGCGCCACGGCGCTCTCGGACGTGCGCGACAGCGCCACCACCAGGCCCAGCAGGGCGCCGCCGACGAAGGCAATGGCCGACAGCGCCAGCGTCCACTGCGCGGCCTGCAGGATGAAAAGGAATTCGGAGATTCCGAAGGTACGCATGGTCCGGGTCTCCTTAGCGGCGGTCGGGGTAGTTGAGCGCGCGCTGGTAGATCAGCTTGAACAGCGCCGAGAACGACAGCGCCAGCACCAGGTAGATCAGCGCCACCACGATGTAGATCTCGAAACTGCGGAAGGTCTGCGACTGCAGGTTCGCCGCCACCGAGGTCAGGTCGTCCGCCGAGATCACCGACACCACGGCCGAGCTGAGCATCAGCAGGATGAACTGGCTGGTGAGCGCGGGGTAGATGGCCTTGAGCGCGGGTTTGAGGATGACGAAGCGAAAGATCTCCCAGGGCTTCAGGTTGAGCGCCTTGCCGGCCTCGATCTGCCCCTTGGGGATGGACTCGATGCCCGCCCGCACGATCTCTGCCGCGTAGGCCCCCAGGTTGACCACCATCGCCGTCAGCGCCGCGGTGTAGGGCGACCAGCGCAGGCCGATGGACGGCAGCGCGAAGAAGAAGAAAAACAGCTGCACGATGAACGGCGTGTTGCGGATGACCTCGATGTACGCGTTGATCAAGAACCGCAGCCACGCCGGCCCGCTCGTCTTGCCCCAGGCGCAGAACACGGCCACCACCAGCCCCAGCACCGTGGCCGTGAGCGACAGCTGCACGGTGATCCACGTGCCTTTGAGCAGCAGCGGCCATGCGGCGAAAACGGCGTCGAACTGGAACTGGTAATTCACGGCGTGGGTGGTTCGGAGTGGATGCGCAGAGTTTATGAAACCGGTTTCATAACCACATCGGGGATTACCCGAGCGCCTCCAAAAACAGGCGCCGGGCCCACATCCAACCCCCAGCCCCCACCAGGCACCACGCGTGGGCGAAAATGCCGCATGCCCTCCTTCCGCCCCGAACCCCCTTACACCCACGGCCAGGCCGAGCGAACCGCAGTGCTGCTGTGCAACCTGGGCACGCCCGACGCCGCCACCGCGCCCGCCGTGCGGCGTTACCTGGCGCAGTTCCTGGGCGACCACCGCGTGGTGGAGATCCCCAAGCTGGCGTGGCTGCCCATCCTGCACGGCATCATCCTGCGCACCCGCCCCGCCAAGTCGGCCGCCAAGTACGCCAGCATCTGGACGGCCGAGGGCTCGCCCCTGGCGGTGTGGACGGCCAAGCAGGCCACGCTGCTGCGTGGCTGGCTGGGCGAGGCCGGGCACGCGGTGCTGGTGCGCCACGCCATGCGCTACGGCAACCCCTCCATCGACAGCCAGCTCGACGCCTTGAAGGCCGAAGGCGCCACGCGCATCCTGATCCTGCCGCTGTACCCGCAGTACTCCGGCACCACCACGGCCAGCCTGTTCGACGCGGTGTACGCCTGGGCCGCACGCACCCGCCATGTGCCCGAACTGCGCTTCGTGAACCGCTACCACGACGCCCCCGGCTACATCGACGCGCTGGCCCGCACCATCGAAACCCACTGGAAGCACCACGGACAGCCCGACCAGCTGGTGATGAGCTTTCATGGCGTGCCCGAGCGCACCCTGCACCTGGGCGACCCCTACCACTGCGAGGCCCGCAAGACCGGCCGCCTGCTGGCCGAGCGCCTGGGCCTGCGCGCGGAGCGCTACCGCATCACCTTCCAGTCACGTTTTGGCAAGGCCAAGTGGCTGGAGCCCTACACCCAGCCCACCATCGAGGCACTGGGCAAGGCCGGCACGCGGCGCGTGGACGTGGTGTGCCCCGGCTTCACCAGCGACTGCCTGGAGACGCTGGAAGAAATCAACATGGAAGTGCGCGAGGCCTTCTTGCACGCGGGCGGCAAGGAGTTCCACTACATCCCGTGCCTGAACGACAACAACCACTGGATCACGGCCCTCAGCCGGGTGGCGCAGCAGCACCTGGCGGGCTGGCCCACCGACGCGCCCACCGCCGCGGCACTGGCCGATGCGCGCAGCCACGCGCAGGCAGGGGGCGCACCTGCCGGGCCCTGCCCTGTGTCCCATTGACTGGTCACTATAATTTTTATAGCTACTAGCGCTTATCCATCAGGCGCTAGCGGCCATTTTCATTCAAATTCTGGAGACAGCAGCCCCTGACAACCGCGCAGCTTGCGCACCCCAACACGCTGGCCTGCCCTCTCCCACCCACCCTGTACCGATGCCCGCCTTCGCCCTCGCCCCCCACCAGCTACGGCTGACGATCGACCCCGCCACGCTGGGCTTTGCCAGCACGGCCGAACTGCAGGACCTGCCCCTGCCCTGGATCGGCCAGGAGCGCGCGCAGGCCGCCGCGCAGTTCGGCCTGGGGCTGCACCAGCCCGACTACCACCTGTTCGTGCTGGGCGAAGTGGGCAGCGGGCGCGCGTCGCTGCTGCGCCAGGCCATGCAGGCTGCGGCGGCAGAACGCGCCGTGCCGCCCGACCTGTGCTACCTGCACAACTTCGACACGCCCGACCGCCCCCTCGCCCTGCGCCTGCCGGCGGGCCAGGGCCGGCAGTTGCGCCAAGGCATGGCCGACATGGCCAAGAACCTGCAGGCCGATATCCCCAAACACCTCGCAGCCGCCGCCTTCAAGGCCGACGCCGAACGCATCGAGAAAACCTGGCAAGCGCAAGAGAGCGAGGCCTTTGCCGTGCTGGACGCGTTTGCCGAGGCGCGCCAGTTCCGCATTTCGCGCGAAGGCGGGCAGATGGTGTTCACCCTCACCGGCCCCAAAGGCCAGCCGCTGACAGAAGCCGAAGCCCGCGCCCTGCCCCGCGAGCGCCGCGCAGAGATTGACGCCGCCGAGCACGAACTGCGCACCGAGATCGCCCGCTTTCTCGAAGCCGTCCGCCCGCTGGAGCGCACCCGCGACGACGCCCTGGCCGCCCTGCGCCGCCAGACCATCAAGCCCCTGGTGGAACACGCCCTGCACGACATCCGCCTGGGCCTGCGCAAGCAGATCAAAGACACCGTCAAGCTCACGCACTGGCTCGACCAGGTAGAGCATGCGGTGCTGGACGACATCGACCTGTTCGAGCCCGGCAGCGGCGGCGAGCAGGGCGGCGAGCAGAACAACATCGACACCGAAGACGACCGCAAAGATGCGCTCGACGACCTGCTGGCCCGCTGCCAGGTGAACCTGGTGGTAGACAACCACGGCCGCACCGCCGCGCCCGTGGTGGTGGAAGACAACCCCACCGTGCGCACGCTGTTTGGCAGCATTGAGCACGGATCGGACGCCGACACCGTGCAGGCCGACCACACCAGCATCCACGCGGGCAGCCTGCTCAAGGCGCACGGCGGCTTCATCCTGCTGCACCTGCACGACCTGGCTGCCGAAGAAGGCCTGTGGCAGCGCCTGCGCCGCTTCTTGCGCTGCGGCCGCCTGCAGATCGAGGAAGGTGGCGGCGGCCCGGGCCATGGCCCCGGCGGCGCCGTGGCGCTGCAGCCCGAGCCGGTGGATGTGGATGTGAAGATCGTGCTGATCGGATCGGTGGACGAGTACTACGCACTGCAGGATGCCGACCCCGACGCCGCGCGCCGCTTTCGCGTGAAGGTGGATTTTTCAGACCACTTTGCCGCCACCCCCGCCACCCACCACGCCACCGCCATCCTGGTGGCGCAAGTCTGCAAGAAGCGCGGCCTGCCCCACTTCGGCCCCGACGCCGTGGCCCTGGTGCTGGAGCAGACCCACCGCGAGGCCGACGACCAGCGCCGCCAGAGCGCGCGTTTTGCCCACACCGAGGCGCTGGCCATCGAAAGCGCCGCCCTGTGCAAGGCGCGCGGCGGCACGCTGGTACAGACGGCCGATGTGCAGGCCGCCCTGGCCGCCCGCACCCAGCGCCACAACCAGCCCGAAGAAGAGCTGCACGACTCCATCACCGAGGGCGAGCGCCTGATCTCGCTGGCAGGCTCCATCACCGGCCAGATCAACGCCATGACGCAGATCGACCTGGGCGACTACCGTTTCGGCTTCCCCGTGCGCATCACCGCCCGCACCTTTGCCGGGCAAGAGGGCCTGCTCAACATCGAGCGCGAGGTCGATATGTCCGGCCCCATCCACGACAAAGGCGTGCTCATCCTGCACAGCTACCTCACCGCGCTGTTCAGCCACGTGGCGCCGCTGGCGCTCAATGCCTCTATCGTGTTCGAGCAGGAATACAGCGGCGTGGAAGGCGACTCCGCCTCGTGCGCCGAGCTGTACGCGCTGCTGTCCAGCCTGTCAGGCCTGCCCCTGCGCCAGGGCATTGCTGTGACCGGCGCGCTCAACCAGCACGGCGAGGTGCTGCCCGTGGGCGGCATCAACGAGAAGATCGAAGGCTGGTTCCGCGCCTGCGCCATGGCGGGGCTCGACGGCACGCAGGGCGTACTCATCCCCGCGCGCAACCAGCGCCACCTGATGCTGGACCGCAGCGTGCTGGACGCGGTAGAGCGCGGGCTGTTCCATGTCTACACCATGGGGCATGTGAGCGAGGGGATTGCGCTGCTGACGGGGGAGGCATCGGGCATGAGCCCGGCGGAGTTGCTGCAGGCCCAGGCCGACGAGCTGGCCCACCGTGCTGCGGCCGTGGAAGACACGGTGATGCAGCGCGCGGAGCTGACCTTGCGCGCGTACCGACGCGCTTGTCAGATCGCGGGGGCTGCGCGGAGGGGGCGAGGGGTTCGGGGGCGATAGTTAGGTCCGTACCCCATAGACGGATATTGCAAAAGAGCTAAGTGAGTGACCGTACACAAGGACTTGTGGTCTCGTTGAGACGGCGGCGGACGATGAGAGTCAATCTGGAGGAATCAGCTTGCTCGAAAGCATCGTGCTTAGGAACGGCGAGGAAGCTGGAGACATCACGCTGGACGCCATTGCCGAGGCGCTTCTCCTTTATCAAAACAGTCGCATCGTTGTTGGACACGGATTTGCGGGCCGCCGGTCCGGCAGATGCCGCAAATTTCTATCAACGGCCAGCGCGCAGGTGGACTGGCCGGGCTGCAGGCAGCATTGGCGCAAATCGCCCCGCAGACTCCGACTTAACGGCCAGAACTACCGGTACTGCGCGGCGGTGATGAACTCGCTGAAAGTCTCACACCACACGATCACGGTGTTGAATTTCGTAAGGTCCACGCCCTGCGGCACCGGGACGATGAAGTTGTTGAACGTCTTCACATCCCCCACGCGCAGCATCTGGGGCTTGAGGCGCTTGAATTCGGCCTCGGTCTCGACAAACTCGGGCGACAGGTAGAGCTTGTAGTCCGGCCCCGGGGCCAGCTTGCCCAGCAGGCTGACGGCCTGCGGGCCGAGGGACACGGCGCCCTCGCCCCAGTGCAAGGCATCGCTGTCTTTCAGGTCACGGCGGAAGGTGGCCGTCCATGGGGCGGTGGGCAGGCTGGATTGGATCTCCTGCTGCGTGGGCGCATCCGGCGCTATCAAGATCGGCAGCACATACACACCCAGCGCAAACCCCAAAGCCAGGGCAAGCAGGTGCGAGGCGATGAGCAGCAGGGGTTTCATGGCGAGGGGTTGAGTGGTGTGGGCCCAATGTACCGCGCAGCGCCCTCGCCTTCAACGCTGCGCGACTCCCCGCTCCATCCGTTCAGGATGCGCGTGCCAGAAACCCGTCTACCAGCGCGTAATGCGCCGGCACATTGAGCGCGGGTGCATGGCCGCAGCCGGGCACCTCCACCACCTGCGCCAGCCCGCGCGCGCCGGGGCCCCGCGTGAGCATCTCGGCGGTGGTCTCGCGCAGCACCAGGTCGGATTCCGCACCGCGCAGGCACAGCACGGGGATCTCCAGCGCGTCGTAGTGGTCCCAGATCAGATAGTCGTTGGTGTGGTGCGTGAACTGCTGCACCATGGCCGGGTCGTAGTGCGGCGTCACGCGGCCGTCGGGCAGGCGCCGGGTCGAGGTCTCGGTCAGGCGGCGCCACTGCGCATCGCTGAGCCAGCCGTAGGGCTGGTACACCTGCCGGAAGAAGGCTTCCAACTCCATCACGGTATCAAACGAGGGCGGGTGGCCCGCATAGGCCTTGATGCGCTCGAGCGCGGCATCCGCCAGGCGGGGCGCGTTGTCGTTGAGCAGCAGGCTGGCGATGCGCTCCTTGAGCTGCGGCTGGAACAGGCCCGATGCGCACACCGTGCCGATCGCCCCACCCATCGACGTGCCCACCCAGTGCGCCTTCTCGATGCCCAGCTGGTCGAACAGGCCGGCCGCGATGCGCGCGTAGAACGACAGGCGGTACTCGTCCTGCGGCGCCCGCGCCCACTGGCTCAGGCCCCGGCCGATGGTGTCGGGGCAGATCACGCGGTAGCGCGGGGCGAGGTGCGCGGCGAGTTCGTCCATGTCGCGCCCGGTGCGCGCCAGGCCATGCCATGCCACCACCACGGGGGCATCGCGCGCACCCCACTCCATGTAGTGGATTTCATAGCCGGCGCAGGTGGCGTAGCGCGAGATGGGGGACATGGTGGCAACCTTTGGGAACAACAGATGGAAAACAGGTGGCGGCCGGCTACTTCATGAGGCGGCCATTGCTGCCAATGACGGTGACCTCGACATAGCGCGAGCCGATGCGGTTGGTGGGCGAATAGCCCAGCGTGATGCCGCCCAGGTCATAGCTCTGCATCGACTCCAGCGCCTTGACGATCTTGGTGCGCGTGGGCAGGGGCCCGGCGCGGCGCAGGGCTTCGACCAGTACCTTGGCGCCCAGGAACTGCTCGAAGCTGGTATAGTTGACCTCGGCATCGGGCGCGTATTTCTTGAGCAGCGACTGGTACTCGCGCACCACCGGCAGCTGAGGCCGGTAGGGGTACGGCACCACCTGGCTGATGCCCAGGCCGTGGGCGTTTTTCAGGCCCGCCAGCTTGACCAGTTCGGTCGGATCCACCACGGAGATGTTGTACAGCTGCGCGCCGCCGCCCTGCTCGCGGTAGCGCTGGATGAACGCGGCCGCGGGCTTGTTGACGGCGATCATGATGACGGCATGCACGTCGGCCGCCTTGATGGCCTTCACGGCATCGTCCACCTTGTCGGTGTTGCGTTCATAGCCGGCCGCCACCACGAGCTTGAGGTTGCGCTTGGCCAGCGCCGCCTCCACGCCCGCCAGGCCCGCCTTGCCAAAACCGTCGTCCTGGTACATCACGGCCACGCGGTTCATGCCCAGCGTGGTGAGCTGCTGGACCATGTGTTCAGCCTCGTCCGCATACCCGGCGCGCACATGGAAGATCCACGGGTTGAAAGGGTTGCGCAGGGATTCGCCCCCCGTGTAGGGCGCCACCAGCGCGGCGCCGCCCTGCTCCAGCACGCCGTCGGCCAGCAGCTGGGTGATGTTGGCCGTGCCCGCGAAACCGTACAGCGCCACCACCTCGGGCCTGGCCAGCATCTCGCGGGTCAGCTTCACGGTGTCGTCCACCTTGTAGGCATCGTCCACCACCGCCTGGCGGATGGAGGCGCCATGCACGCCGCCCTGGGCGTTGATCCAGTCGAAGTAGATCTTGCCGCCCAGCACCATCTGCGCGCCGGTGCTGGCCAGCACGCCCGACAAGGGCGCCACCTGCCCCACCACGATCTCGGCGGCACGCGCGGGCGCGGCGCCGCCAGCGGCGCCAAGGGCCAGCACAACGGGCACCGCCAGCGCCGACGCCATGCGGCGGCCCCAGGTCTTCATCACAGCGTTCATACATCCATCCTTTGCGCCAGAAACACATGGCCCCGGCGCCACGCCCACCGCGGGCGCGGCACACGGGGTGATTCCCTCTTTCGCCAGCCGGGGGCCCGCGTCAGTCGGGGATGGAGATGGCGCCTGCCGCAATGGCAATGGCATTGGCCGCAGCGGGCACGGTGGCCAGTGGCGGCACATTGGCGGCGGTGATGGCCGGCGCGCTGCCGGGTGTGCCGCCCCGGGGCACGGTGCGCACCACCTGGCTGGCGGGCAAGGCCTTGCCATTGGCCAGGTGCTCGTACACGGCATCGAGCGCGTGGTTCAGGTACACGTGCAGCGGTACGTAGCGCGTGTCGTAGCCCGGCAGCACCGTGGGCAGGCCGATGAAGCTGTCGAAATGCTGGGCGTTGGCCACTTCCACATAGCTGAGCCGGCTGGCTGCGCCCTCGATCTTCTTGTTCAACGCGGCATAGGGGCGCGAGGTGTGGCTCACGGGCAGCAGCGCATCGGCCCGGCCGTGCACAATGACGGCGGGCTTGCCCCGCAGGTTGCCGTTGCGGCGGGTTTCATCCACGCCGGCCTGCAGCTTCCTGGCCGCTGCGTCGGTGCCGGTGACCAGGTTGCGCAGGCACAGCGCGCCCGCCGTGTTCCAGTCGGCCACGCCCGCCTCCGAGAACGACAGGAAGTCGCGCGCCGGGCCCAGCTTGCCCAGGTTGTTCACGAGGTTGATGCCACCGGAAGGCGGCACACCGTTGCCGGTGGCGAACATGCCCGGCAACGCTGCGGCCGCCAGGGGCACCACCGCGCCCGTGGTCGCCGTGGCCGCGTAGCTGAAGCCGCACAGGTGGTCCTTCACGCTGCTGCGCGACAGGCTGTTGGCAAAGGTCACCGCCACGGCCGGGGCCACTTCGAACGCGGCCAGCGAGGCATGCAGGTCGTTCGACTCGGGCTCCCAGCCATAGGCGCGCAGCTTTTGCAGCGCCTCTTCGGCCTGCGCTGCGGTGGTGGAGGCCGACAGCAGCCCCGCCGTCTTGAGCGCCGCGCAGCGGTTGGGCGCGATGGGCAGCGCCGCGCTGGCAAACCCGGCCGCGAACGCCGCGGCGAAGGGGCTGGCGCTGACCGACGGCGCCAGCGATGCACAGGCCTGGTACAGGTTGGCGTAGGTGGTGAAGTCCACCAGCGTCTTGCCCGTGACCGCCACCTCGGTGCTGCCACGGCGCACCGTGACGCCAGGGTTGGCGGGCAGCTCCAGCGCGGGCTCGGACACGGCCACACCGCTGATCAGGCCCTGCGTGTCCTGCTCGGCGGCGGCGATCGCCGCGCCGCCACCGTTGGAAATGCTGGACGCAATCACGATGGTGTTGCGGGGCGTGAGCGTCTTCAGGCGCTGGCCGGCCGCGTTGGTCTCGCCGTGGCGCTGGTTGAGGACGTAGTAGCCGAACTCCACCGCCTGCAGCGTCGTGGTGCCCCAGTCCTTCTCGGCGTTCTGGCCTGAATGGGCATGCTTGAAGGCGAAGCGGTCGGGGGTGGCCTTGTTGAAGGCCGCGAGCTCCGATGCCGTGAGCCCGGCATTGAAGGCCGCATCCTTGCCCGCCGCGGTGGCGGTGGTCCGGGTGCCGTCGATGAGCGGCACGGTGTCGTTCTGCAGGTCGTGTGGCGCACCGCCCGTGCCCTTGTCCGAATACGCCACGGCGCAGCCGCGCTTGAGGCCCCACTCGCCCGTGGAGATGCCGCCATACACGCCGCGCGAGCCCGACGTGGTCGCGGTGATCATGCAGGGCTTCCTGGGATCGAAGCTGGCAGGCACCTGCACCATCAGGGTGACATTCTTGCGGCCCGTGCCGTCGTCGGCGAACGCGATGTACTCGGTGCCCGCCACCTTGCCCTCGCCCGCCGTGACCTTGCCCTGCGCGTCCACGTTGGGGCCGTACAGCAGGCCGTAGCCACCCGCGGCCGTCATGTCGAGCATGGCGCGGTAGTTGGTGTGGATGGCCGTGCGGCGCAACTCGGCGGCGGTGGGCTTGAGCGGGTCGGCATAGGCGGGCGGCAGCGCCGCCGCCATGCCGGTGGCACCGAGGCCCGCGGTCAACAGGTCGTTGCTGCTGCCGTCATAGGCAGTCTCGGCAATGGCGCCCAGGTATGCGGGCTTTGCATTGAGGGGGACGTGCTCGCCATCCCCACCGCCACAGGCGGCGAGAACGGCGGCTGCCACCGCGGCGGGAACGAACGGACGAAACCCTGTCTTCATGCTCATCATGTGCTTGTCTCCTGGTATTTTTCTTCGCGTTGCTTCTTGCACAGCTGACCCACGCCCCTTCCGCACCAGCCCGCGTGCGGGAAGGGGCCGCCTACCCCGCCTTGCGCGCAGCTGCCGCGCGCAGGCGCCCCACCACACCGGTAGGGAAGTAATACACCGACAGAACGAACAGCACGCCCAGCCACAGCAGCCAGCGGTCCGGCGAGAGCAGCGCAGACAGCCAGGGCAGGCCCGAGGTGGCCTCGTGCCCCAGGCGCAGCAGGTCCTGCAGGTAGCTTTGCGCCACCAGGAAGAGCACGGCGCCGATGGCCGAACCGTAGACGGTGCCCATGCCGCCGATCACCACGATGAGCAGGCAGTCCATCATGATTTCGAAGCTGAGCGAGGTGTCGGGCCCGTTGTAGCGCAGCCAGAGCGCGAGCATCGCGCCCGCCATGGTGGCGAACAGCGCCGACAGCACGCTCGACGTGGTGCGGTACACCACCACGCGGTAGCCGATGGCCTCGGCGCGGAACTCGTTCTCGCGGATGGCCTGCAGCACGCGGCCGAACGGTGAATTGACGATGCGCAGCAGCGCCAGCACCAGCGCCACCGCCGCGACGAACAGCAGGTAGTAGCAGATCAGGCGACCGTCGATGGCCACGCCCAGGAAGGGCTCTTCAAAGGGCTCGAAACTGGGCGACAGGATCTCGGGCACCTTGAAGGTCAGGCCGTCTTCGCCGCCGGTGATGTCCGACAGCTGCGAGGCCAGCGTCTGGAACGCGGCGGCCACGGCCAGCGTGATCATGGCGAAGAAGATGGCGCGCACCCGCAGCGAGAACAGCCCCACCGCCAGCGACAGCAGCAGCGACAGCAGCAGCGCGCCGCCAACGCCCACCGCCAGTGCCGTCCAGGTGGGCCCCAGGCGCGTGGTGGCCACCGCGATGCCGTAGGCCCCGATGCCGAAGAACATGGTGTGCGCGAAGCTCACGATGCCGGTGTAGCCCAGCAGCAGATCGAAGCTGGCCACCAGCACCACGAAGATCAGCACCTTGGCTGCCACCGACAGCGCCTTGACGCCCGGGAACAGGAAGGGTGCAAACGCCAGCCCGATGAGGATGGCCACCAGGATCACCGCGAGCACCTTGCTGCGCGGGTAGTCGTTGGAAAGAAGTCGGTTCAGCATGTCTTGGGACTCCTCTTCAACGGTTCGCGACCGGGTACACACCCTGCGGGCGCCACAGCAGAATGGCCACCATCAGCGCGATGTTGGAGAACAGCGCCACCTTGGGCACCAGGAAGCCGGTGTAGTTGGCCATGAGCCCCACCAGCAGCGCGCCGATGAGGGCGCCGCCCGTGGACCCGAGGCCGCCGATGATGATCACGATGAAGATCAGCACGTTGACCTGCGCGCCCATCTGCGGCACCACGTTCTGCTGGTACAGGCCCCACATCACGCCACCCAGGCCCGCCAGGGCCGAACCCACGACGAACACGCCGATGAACAGGCGGCGGATGCGGTAGCCCAGGCTCTCGACCATCTCGCGGTCCTGCACGCCGGCGCGGATGAGCAGGCCGACCTTGGTGCGCGACAGCGTCCAGGCCAGCACGGCGAACACCAGCAGCCCCACGGCCACGGCCACCAGGCGGTATTTCTCGATGGCGGCATCGCCAATGAGCAGCGAGCCACGCATGCCCTCGGGCAGCGGCAACGGGATCTGCGCGGGGCCCCAGATGACCTTGATGAGTTCTTCACCAATGATCATGCCGCCCATGGTGATGAGGATCTGCTTGAGGTGCTGGCCGTACACGGGCCGCACGATGAAACGCTCGAACGCCAGGCCCACCGCGCCCGCCACGGCCATGGCCACCAGCATGGCGGGCAGCACGGCCAGCAGGTTGCGCCACAGCTCGGCGCTTTGCGTCCAGTCGCCCATGGTGCCCAGCACGCTGGTGGCCACGAAGGCGCCCAGCGCGATGAACACGCCGTGGCCAAAGTTGAGCACGTCCATGAGGCCGAACACCAGCGTGAGGCCCGAGGCGATGATGAACACGATCATGCCCATGGCCAGCCCCGCCACCGTGAGCGTGAGCCAGGTGCTGGGCGAGCCGATGAAGGGCAGCACCAGCAGTGCCAGCGCGGGCACCAGGGCCAGGGGCTTCCAGTCGAAGTCGCGGGTAATGCTCATGCCCGGTCTCCTTGCGTGGCAAGCGCCACGCGCTTGAATGCTATATTTTTAATAGCTTTTGGCGCTTTGCCATCCAGCGCCAGAGGCCAAAATAGCTTGAAATTTTTTGTGGAATTCATAGTGCCAACCCCAGCAGCGACCGCTGCAGTGCCTCGTCCTGCGCCAGCGCGGCCATGCTGCCCGCATGCACCACCTGGCCGTTGTCCATCACGGCCACGGTGTCGCCGAGCCGCTTCGCGAAGTTGATGTTCTGCTCCACCAGCAGGATGGTCACGCCGCTCTTCTTGAGCTGGTCGAACGCCTCGATCATGTTGTTGATGATGGCGGGGGCGAGGCCCTTGCTCGGCTCGTCCACGATGAGCAGGTCGCGCGGCTCGACGATGGCGCGGCTCACGGCCACCATCTGCTTTTGCCCGCCGCTGAGC
The DNA here is from genome assembly GCF_059415185.1 of Acidovorax sp. GW821-FHT10E04. NCBI lineage: Bacteria > Pseudomonadati > Pseudomonadota > Betaproteobacteria > Burkholderiales > Comamonadaceae > Acidovorax > Acidovorax sp. GW821-FHT10E04. The sequence goes on along the minus strand of NZ_JBWKMT010000002.1, from coordinate 311,960 downwards.
TTGCCGGCCGGGTGGTTCCAGAATTTCTCCACGGCCGGGAAGAGCTTGAAGATCCATTCGAGCCGCGCCGTGTCCATCTGCGCTGCGTTCTTGGCGCCGCGCGCGGCCAGCAGCATGTTTTCCTTCACGGTCAGGTCCGCGAAGATGCCCATGTTCTCGGGCACGTAGGCGATGTTCATGCCCGCGATCTGCGGGGTGTTCAGCGCCGTGATGTCCTTGCCCCCGAAGTGGACCGAGCCCTGGGACGCATGCCACAGGCCCATGATGGTGCGCAGCGTGGTCGTCTTGCCCGCGCCGTTGCGGCCCAGCAGCATGGTGAGCTGGCCCTTGGGCACGGCCAGGTCGACGCCGTGCAGGATGTGGTACGCGCCGATGTGGGTGTGCACGCCCTTGAGTTCGAGCAGGTTGCCGGTATTGTTGTTGGTGGTGGTGGTGGTGGTCATGCTGCCGCCTCCTTCGTCACGCCCAGGTAGGCCTCTTGCACCACGGGCGAGGCGATCACTTCTGCCGGCGGGCCGTCGGCCACCAGGGTGCCGTTGGTCAGCACGATGATGCGGTCGGCCAGCTCGCGCACCACGTCCATCTTGTGCTCCACCAGCAGGATGATCTTGGTCTTGTCTTTTTTCAGCTCGCGGATCAGGTTCAGGATCACGGGCGCCTCGTCGTGGCTCATGCCGGCCGTGGGCTCGTCGAACATGTAGACCTGCGGCTCCAGCGCCATGAGCAGCGCCACTTCGAGCTTGCGCTGGTCGCCGTGCGGCAGGCTGGCCACGGGGGTGTCGCGGCGCTCGTGCATGGCCACCGTGTGCAGGATGGCCTGCGCCCGTTCGGTCAGCGCGCGGTGATCGCTCCAGATGCTCCACAGGTTCAGGCCCCGGCGGTGCTTGCCCTCCTGCGTGGCCTGCACGGCCAGGCGCACGTTCTCCAGCACGCTGAGGTTCGGGAACAGGTTGGTCAGCTGAAACGCCCGGCCCAGGCCCGCATGCGTGCGCGCCGAGACCGACTGGCCCGTGAGGTCCTGCCCGCCCAGCGTGACGCTGCCCGCCGTGGCGCGCAGCTGCCCCGAGATGAGGTTGAAGTACGTGGTCTTGCCCGCACCGTTGGGGCCCACGATGGCGGTCAGCGTGCCGGGCTCGAAGGAGCAGGTCACGGCGTTGACCGCCACGTGGCCGCCGAAGCGGATGGTCAAGTCCTTGGTGGCCAAGGTGCTCATGGGTGGTGTTTCACTTTCACGGTCGTCGTCATTTCATTCAAAGAGGCCGGCAACCCAGCCCTGCGGCGGGATGCCAAGACCTGCACTGCGTTTTCATCGCCAAACAGTCTCCGCAACTGGCGCGGGCGAAACCAGCAATCGCCGCGCAAGGGCCGCCCAAGCTGCACAGCGGCGTTTCTCCTGCGTGCGCTGGCGCCTCCCCTTCCCGAATGGCGCAGCCATCCGAGAGAAGGGGGAAGACGCGAAGCGGCTCACGGGGTTGTACATGCTTCAGCAGGTACCGATCACGTAGTACCCGGGGCTGGTCTGCTTGAGCGTGGTGGTCACGAACACGTTCCACCAGCCCATGCCCTGGTTGGAGCCCAGGGCATACGCGAAGCCCGCATAGGCGTACGCCCGGCCCGCGAGGGTGTGCGCATAGTTGCTGGCCGTGGTGCAGGTGCCCGTGCCGCCACCCGGCGCCGCCAGCGTGGTGCCGGATGCCGCGGCGGACACGGCGCCTTCGGCGCCGTTGGCATCGGCGGCACGCACGGTCCAGCTGTAGGTGGTGGAAGCGGCCAGGCCGGTGTCGCTGTAGTTCGTGGCGGTCACGGGCAGCGCGTTGACCTTGTTGGCGTTGCGGTACACGTTGTAGCTGGCAGCGCCCGAGACGGCATTCCAGGCAATCGCCATGCTGCTGGCGGTGGCGCCCGAGGTGCTCACGCCCGTGGGGGCAGGCAGGTCCACCGGCGGGTTGGTGGTGCCGCCGCTGGAGACCCGGTCCACCATGGCCTTGATGGCCGCCATCTGCGGACCGGACTTCTTGGCGTAGTTGGCGTTGTCGTAGCCCCACCAGTCAAAGCAGCTGTTGGTGGCGGCCGTGCTGGTCTGTGGGTACAGCATCACCATGTTGTTGGTGTCGGCCCAGCGGTTGTAGCCGGTGTTGCGCACGTACTGCTGCTGCACATCGCTGATGTTCTGCTTGCAGCCATGCAGCACCACGTGCAGCTTGCAGGTGGCGCTGCCGCCCGCCTGGCAGGCCTGCGGCACATAGGCCCAGCCCGTGGCGGCCATGCCGTGGTTGGAGATGAATTCGCTCTGGTTGAACTCGATGAAGTTACCGGTGGGCAGCGCCGCGTTGTTGCGCGCATTGAGCGGGCCGTACAGGTGCTGCAGCATGGCACCGGCCAGGTCGAAGTTGCAGTTGCTGATGTAGGGCGCTGCCTTGGTGGTGCAACCGTTGCCGTAGTCGTCGGTGACCATGGCGTGCTCGGCAGCGATGTCCTTCTTGTAGACCACGTTGGCGGCCGGCACGAAGCTGTTGTAGTAGGTGCGCAGGGCATCCATCACGCCGGTCTTGACCGCACTGTCGAGCGTGCCCGAGAACAGGTAGACCTTCGAGTTCTGCAGGTTGGCCACGGGGTCGATGGCGCCTTGGCTGGCCCAGGTGTTGGTGGTGCTGACCAGCGTGCTGGTGGGAATGCCCGCCGGGCTGGCCATGCAGCGCCCCGTGGCATTGACGACCGAGCCCTCGGCGCAATTGAACGGCCCGCCCGCGACCACGCCCACGCCCTTGGCAAACGTGGCCGAATACGCCACGTGCAGCTGCACGGCCATGAAGCCGCCAGCCGACAGGCCCGACACGGTGGTCTGCGTCTTGTCGATCTTGAGCGCGGGCAGGTTGACGGCGGCCATCGCGCCGCCCGCTGCGCACATTGAAATTACAGCCCCTGCTGCAGCCGCCCGGATGAAATTGAAAGCCATGTTGTCTTGTCTCCAAATAATTTTGAGAAAAACCGACCCTGCCCCCGTGTGATCCGGGGGTTCATGCATCAATTCACTGGAAAAAGAGGGGCGGCCGCCCCTGCGGGATGAACCCCGAAGGAGCAGGATGGTTGTCCTGTCCGTCGGGCCTCGCTAACGCATCGAAAAAACCGGCCTATCGCTTGTTGCGGATCGGCACGTTCATTTCTTCAGGCTTGATCTCGCGCACCAGCTCGGGCACGCCCCAGGCGAAGGCCGGGTCCACCTTGATCTTGAAGTGGTACATGCTCTGCATGGCCTGGTGGTCTTCCTTGCGGAAGGTCATCTTGCCCTTGGGGGTCTCGAAGCTCATGCCCTCCATGGTCTTGATGAGCTTGTTGGTGTTGGTGTCGCCGTTCGTGGCCTTGAGGGCGGTGACCAGCGCCATGGCGGAGCTGAAGCCGCCGGCGGTGAAGAAGTCCGGCGGGGTCTTGAACTCCTTGTAGTGCGCGGCCACCATGGCTTCGTTCACGGGGTTCTTGGGGATGCCGAAGTAGTAGTACGTGGCGCCTTCCATGCCGGGGAAGTTCTTGTACGCGGCCATGGCGGGCAGGATGTTGCCGCCCGTGGCGATCTCGATGTTGTAGCGCTTCAAGTCCATGTCGGCGATCTTGAAGGGGTTGCCCGCGCCGGCCCAGATGATGAAGATGACCTTGCGGCCGGGCACGTCCTTGAGCTTGTCGATCAGGCGCTGGGCACCGGCAGTGAAGTCGGTGGTGGTCGTGGGCAGGTACTCCTCATGCACGAGCTTGGCGTTCTTGAGCGCGTCCTTGAAGGCCTTCACGCCGTCGCGGCCGAAGGCATAGTCCTGCGCCAGCGTGGCCACCGTGACGCCGGCCTTGTCGACGGCCACGGCGTTGGAGATGGCATCCTGGCTGCTGTTGCGGCCGGTGCGGAAGATGTACTTGTTCCACTTGTCGCCGGTGATGGCGTCGGCCACGGCGGGCTCCACCAGCAGGATCTTCTTGTATTCCTCGGCCACGGGCAGCAGCGCCAGGGCCACGCCCGAGGACGTGGGGCCGACGGCGATGTCGGCCTTGTCGTCCGAATAGGCCGAGGCCAGCAGGCTCTTGCCCAGGTCAGGCTTGCCCTGGTCGTCCTTTTCAATCACGACGAGCTTCTTGCCATTGACGGTCATGCTGCCGCCGGTGGCGTAGTTCAGGCCCATCAGCAGGCCGGTCTGGGTCTGCTTGCCATAGGCCTCCAGCGGGCCGGTCTTGCTGTAGATGTGGGCGATGCGGATTTCCCCGGCCTGGCCGAAAGCGGGGGTGGAAAGCGTGGCGGCGGTGACGGCAGCGGTGGCCAGGGCGACCAGGGTGCGACGATGCATGGCGATGTCTCCTTGTTGTGATGCCTGAACATTGCACAGTTCATGCCAGCATGCAAGCTGTTGATTTGTATGAAAACCCTGCTGACGCCTGCGGGACATAGTCTGATTTTTGAACAATCCAATTGAATAAATATCAGACATGTGTCTGATATTTATTCAGGGTTTTCCAGACGTCCATACAGCGTGGCCCGCGAGATGCCCAGTTGCCGTGCGGTGGCGAGCTTGTTGCCGCCATGGGCTTTCAGGGTCGCCGCGATGGCGCGCCGCTCCAGCTCGGCCACCTGCTCGGCCAGCGGACGCAGGTAGCGGCTTTCGTCCTGGGCATCGGCCATGGAAGCCGTGTCCAGCACCGGCGCGGGAGCGGCCGGCTCCACGCCGGCCTCGCGCAGGACACGTTCGAGCTGGGCGGCGTCGATGGACGGCGAGTCGCTGCGCATCACGGCCTGCTCCAGCACGTTGCGCAGTTCGCGGATGTTGCCGCGCCAGGGCTGGCCCGCCAGCAGCGCCATGGCATCGGGCAGCAGCTCGGGCGGGGCCGTGCTGTTGCGCAGCGCCAGGTCTTCACCCAGCGCCTCCACCAGGGCCGGGATGTCGGTGCGCCGCACGCGCAGCGGCGGCACGCGCACGGGCAGCACGTGCAGGCGGTAGAACAGGTCCTCGCGGAACTTGCCCTCGCGCACCAGCGCGGCCAGGTCACGCGACGTGGCGGCCAGGATGCGCACGTTGAAGGGCACGAGCTTGTTGGAGCCCAGCGGCTCGATCTCACCCTCTTGCAGGGCCCGCAGCAGCTTGGCCTGCAGGCTTTGCGGCATGTCGCCGATTTCGTCGAGGAACAGCGTGCCGCCGTCGGCCAGCTTGAACTTGCCGTCGCGCCCCTTGCGGTCGGCACCGGTGTAGGCCCCGGGGGCCACGCCAAAGAACTCGGCCTCCAGCAATGTGTCGGGCACGGCGGCAATGTTGACGCTCACGAACGGGCCGCTCGCGCGGCTCGATGCCGCATGAATGGCGTGGGCCAGCAACTCCTTGCCCGTGCCCGTCTCGCCCAGCAACAACACGGGGCTGCTGGACTGCGCCGCGCGCCGCGCCTGGCGCTTGACCTCGGCCGCCGCAGGGCTGGAGCCAATGAAGCTGGCAAAGGTGTACTTGGCGCGCCGCTCGCCGTCGCCCGCCACGGCCAGGGAGCGGCTGCGCTGGCTGGCCAGTTCGCGCCGCGCGTCGTCCAGGTCGCGCTGCAGCAGCGCGAACTTGCTGATCAGCGGCTGCAGCGTGGTCTCGGGGTGGTCGAACAGCACGATGCCGATGGCGCCGATCACGCGGTCGGCATCGTCGCGCAGCGGGATGCGGCTGACCACGAAGGTGCCGGCCTTGTTGGTGAGCAGGTCGATCAGCACGGGCTGGCCGGTCTCCAGCACGCGGCGCATCTGGGTGTTGGGGATCACCTCTTCCACCGTGCGGCCCACGAACTGGTCGACCGAGGAGAACCCCAGGTCGGGCAGAAAGCGCTGGTAGCCTTCGTTGACCCACACGATGCGCCCGCTGCGGTCCACCAGGAACATGCCCTGGCTGACGCTGGAAAACAGCTGGAACATGGACCGCGCCGCCAGTTCGAGAATGCCCTGGGCATCCAGCGGCAGTGCGGGGGCGTCGTCGGTGAGCAGGGGCATCCGCGGATGGTAGCGCGGCGCGGCCGCCACATGCGCCACGGGCCCGGCGCAGCGCCTCGAACCCGCGCCGCCAAATACTATCAAATCAATAGCATTTTGCGCTTATTCCTTCAGCGCTAGCGGCCATTTTCATTCAAGATCAACGCCTTCTGCCCGGTGGTGGTGCCGTCCGCAGGGCGCTGCGCGCGCACCATGCGCAGGACCACCATGGGCTGGATGGCGGCCAGCGCCTCTGCCTCTCGCACGGCCAGGGGCTGGTCCACCAGGATGCAAGGCTTGCCCGTGCGGCGGCAGTGGTCCTGCACCCGCCAGTACTCGTCATGGCTGATGCAGCCGGTCTGGCAGATCACCAGGTCGGCCGCGGCCAGGTTGGCGTCGAGCGCCGAGCCCGCGGGCGCCCCGCGCAGGGCGCCGGCCGGGGCATGCACGCGGGCCGCCGCAGCGCCGCTGGCGGGCTCCACGGCGCAGGCGGGAGCCGCATCGGCCTGTGCCGCCAGCCGCCAGCGCAGGCATTCGCGCGACAAGCTCGCGATGCGCTCGGCGAGCACGCCGATGTGGAGCGCCATGGCCTTGCGGCGGGGCAGGCCGGGGTGCGCGGCCTTCATCCGCTCCAGCTCATCCCGCGCCATCGCCAGGCGCGTGTCCCGCACGATGACCTGGGCGCGCAGCCGCACCACCTGGCGCTGCAGTGCCTCGATCTGCGCGGCCTGGGCGGCCATGGCGGTGCTGCAGCGCTTCTGTGCATCGCCCAGTTGGCGGCAGAGCGCCAGAAACTCCTGCGGAAGTGATTGCATGCACCATCCTTGCAAATAAGAACTATTCGCATTTTATGGTACGATTCACGGCTTGTGAGCACGCAAGTCACCTTGGTGGGGAAGGCAACGGGGGCATGAAACCCTTGTGGTCTGGCTTGCGAAATCCGCCGTCTGCACCAGCCGGTGCCCGCATGAAAAAACCGCGCCATGTGGCGCGGTTTTCTTTTTTGCGAGCCTTTGTTTGTATCAGCGCTCCAGCGCCGCCAGCTTGCGTGCCGCCCAGCGCCGCAGCAGGCGCGGCACGATGAGCACGGACAGCACGATGACGATCAGCGTCAGCGAACCGGGGCGCTCCAGGAAGATCGTCCACTTGCCTTCGCCAATCGACACGGCGTTGCGCATCTGCGCCTCTGCCAGAGGCCCCAGGATCATGCCCACCACCACTGGAGCGGCCGGGAAGTCGAAGCGGCGCATCACCACGCCCAAGAGCCCAATCGCATACAGCAGCACCAGATCGAACGCGCTCTGGCGCATGCCGTACACGCCCAGCGTGGAGAACACCAGGATGCCCGCGTACAGGTACGACTTGGGAATCTTGAGCAGCTTCACCCACAGTCCCACCAGCGGCAGGTTCAGGATGAGCAGCATCACGTTGCCGATGTACATAGAGGCGATCAGTGCCCACACCAGCGCGCCATTGGTGTCGAACAGCTGCGGGCCGGGCTGGATGCCGTAGTTCTGGAACGCACCCAGCAGGATGGCCGTGGTGTTGGACGTGGGAATGCCCAGCGTGAGCAACGGGATCAGCGTGGCCGTGATGGCCGCGTTGTTGGCGGCCTCGGGGCCCGCCACGCCTTCGATGGCGCCGGTGGTGCCGAACTCTTCCTTGTGCTTGCTCAGCTTCTTTTCAGCGGCGTAGCTCAGGAAGGTCGGGATCTCGCTGCCGCCCGCGGGCACGGTGCCGAACGGAAAGCCGATGAAGGTGGCGCGGATCCATGCGGGCCACGAACGCCTCCACTCCTCCTTGGTCATGTGCGTGCTGGTCAGGCGGTTCTGGGTTTCGTCGGTCTTGCCTTCGTACATCACGTTGTACAAGGCCTCGCCCACGGCAAACAGGCCCACGGCGATCAGCACCACCTCGATCCCGTCCATCAGCTCGGGCACGCCACCGGTGTAGCGCGCCTGGCCCGAGATCTGGTCGATGCCGATGAGGCCCATGGCCAGGCCGACGAACAGCGCCACCATGCCGCGCAGCGTGCTCTTGCCCAGCACCGCGCTCACGGTGGTGAAGGCCAGCACCATCAGCATGAAGTACTCGGGCGGGCCCAGGCGCACGGCGTATTCAGCCACCAGGGGGGCAAAGAACGTGACCAGCACGGTGGCGATGGTGCCCGCCACGAACGAGCCGATGGCGGCGGTCGCCAGCGCCGCGCCCGCACGGCCGTTCTTGGCCATCTTGTTGCCCTCCATGGCGGTGACCATGGAGCCCGCCTCACCGGGCGTGTTCAGCAGGATGGACGTGGTGGAGCCGCCATACATGGCGCCGTAATAGATGCCCGCGAAGAAGATCATGGAGGCCGTGGCCTCGACCTTCACGGTGATGGGCAGCAGCATGGCCACCGCCACGGCCGGCCCGATGCCGGGCAGCACGCCCACGGCGGTGCCGATCATGCAGCCCACGAAGGCCCACATCAGGTTGATGGGAGTGGCAGCGGTGGCAAAACCCTGCATCAGGAGGTTCAACGTTTCCATGGCGTGCAGGCTTTACAGCCACCCCGTGTTGGTGAGGCCGGGCAGGTTGATGGCCAGCAATTGCGTAAACATCCAGAACACCGGCGCGGCCACGGCCACGCCAATGAGGGAATCCTTGATCCAGGCCCGCAGGCGCAGGTCCAGCTCGCCTTCCGAGCTCTTGAAGCCCCGCACCGACAGCACGAAGCACAGCGCGCAGCTCAGGATGAAGCCCAGCGTCGTGATGAGCAAGGCATTGAGCAGCAGCCCGGCCGACACCCAGATGAAACCCTTCCAGTGGGCGCGCTCGTCGCCCGAGCCCTCTTCCAGCTCACGAAAGCCCCCGGTCAGTGCATGCACCACGCAGAGCACGCCGCAGATCAGCAAGGCGATGCTGACCACCCAGGGAAAGAAATTGGGGCCCACGCCGCCGTAGCCCGCCTCCGAGCTGACCGTGCTGGCACCCCAGGCCAGAAACAGCGCAAGCACCACCAGGCCCGCCCCTATCAGGGTCTGCAAGGGCTTGGAGCGCGATGAATGTTGTTGTGTCATGTTTTTCCTTCACCGGGCGGGCAGCAAGGCCGCGCGCCCCGCAGGGGCCGCGCAGCCGAGGCCTAACTTGCTGGCCTCAGATCATCCCCGACTTGGCCATGGTGGCGCGCATGCTGGCGAACTCGGCATCCACGAAGTTGGCGAACTCGTCGCCGGCCATCCATGCGGGGGTCCAGCCGTTCTTCTCCATCGCATCTTGCCAGGCCTTGTGCTTGAAGGTCTTGGACAGGGCCTCGATCAGCGCCTTGCGCTGCTCGGGGGTGATGCCAGGCGCGCCGTACACGCCGCGCCAGTTGCCGATTTCCACGTTGATGCCCTGCTCCTTGAGCGTGGCGACGTTCACGCCCTTCAGGCGCGAGCCCGAGGTGACGCCCACGGCGCGCATCTTGCCCGCGGTGATGTACTCGGCGAACTCGCTGTAGCCGCTGCCGCCGACCGTGACGTTGCCGCCCAGGATGGCGGCGGTGGCCTCACCGCCCCCACGGAAGGCCACGTAGTTGATCTTGGCGGGGTCCACGCCCACTTCGCGGGCGATCATCGCTGCCGCGATGTGCTCGGTGGAGCCACGCGAGCCACCGCCCCACTTCACGCTGCCGGGATCCTTCTTGAGCTGGTCCACCACGTCCTTCATGGATTTGAAAGGCGAATTGGCGGGCAGCACGAACACGTTGTATTCGCTGGTCAGGCGCGCGAGCGGGGTCACCTTGTCCAGGCCCACGGGCGGCTTGCCGGTGATGATGCCGCCCAGCATCACAGCGCCCATCACCATCAGGGCGTTCGGGTCGCCCTTGCTGGCGTTGACGAACTGGGCCAGGCCGATGGCGCCAGCGGCGCCGCCCTTGTTGTCATAAGACACCGACGAAGCGACGCCTGCATCCTGCATGGCCTTGCCCAGCGCACGGCCCGTGGTGTCCCAGCCACCGCCAGGGTTGGCGGGAATCATCATCTTGATGGCGTGGGCGCTCTGGGCCGATACCGGCAGCACGCCGGCGGCGGCCATGGCAGCCAGTGATTTCAGAAACATATCGCGACGCATGGTGTCTCCTTGTAAGGTTTGCGAACCGTTCGATGATGCGCGCGCTGCCTGTCAAACGGCTGTCCTGCGACTCAGGGAAAACACCCATACGGCGCATGCGATGAGACGATGCTATGGTGCCGCGCATGCAATTGCTCCTCGTTGAAGACGACCCCACCATGCAGGCGACCCTGCACCGTGCACTGACCCGGCGCGGCATGGAGGTGACCGCGGTGGGCGACGGCAAATCCGCCCTGAGCCAGTGGGCGTCCCGCCAGCCCGACGCCGTCATCCTGGACCTTACCCTGCCTGGGCTCGACGGCCTGCAGGTGCTGCAGCAGGCGCGCGCGCGCGGCCTGCGAACGCCGGTGCTGATCCTCACCGCCCGAGGCACCGTGGGCGACCGGGTGATGGGGCTGAACGCAGGGGCGGACGACTACCTGCCCAAGCCCTTCGACCTGGACGAACTCGAGGCCCGGCTGCGTGCCCTGGTGCGCCGCAGCGCGGACCCCCTACCCGGCACGCAGCTGGCTCCCAGCACCGTGCAGATCGGTGCCATCCGCTATGACAAGAACAGCGGCGCGCTGTATCTCCAGGGCGAGGTGATGGAGCTGACGCCGCGCGAGCTTGCGCTCATGCACGCCCTGCTCGCCCAACCAGGCCACGCCGTCACCAAGGAGCGGCTGTACGAGCTGGTGTTCCCCGGCCAGCTGGATGTGCAGTACGAGGCCATCGAGGTCGTGGTGTACCGCCTGCGCAAGAAACTGGCGGGCACCGGCCTGACCCTCATGACGCTGCGCGGGCTGGGCTACCTGCTGCGGACCGACGCATGACCGCAGCCCCCGCCGGCGGGCACCGCCACCCTTCGCTGCGCAGGCGCCTGCTGCTGGGCATCCTGCTGCCGGTGGCGCTGTTCATCGGCTTCAATACCTTCAGCCTGTACCAGCAGACGCTGGCATCGCTGCACACCGCCTACGACCGCACGCTGCTGGCGTCCGCCAAGACCATCAGCGAACAGCTCGACGTGAAAGGCTTTGACGACGCGGCCGAATTGCGCGCCACCGTGCCCTACTCGGCCCTGGAAGCCTTTGAGGCCGACAACCAGAGCCAGATGTTCTACCGCGTCTCCAACCTGCATGGCGAACTGGTCTCGGGGTTTGCCGAACTGCCTGTCTGGCGTGGAAAGATCCCGGACCGCCCGCCCTACGCCGCGCTGGTGGACTTCTACGACGACCGCTTTCGCGACCGCGACGTGCGCGTGGCCGTCCTGCTGCAGCCCGTGGCCAGCTCCGAAGGCCGGGCCATGGCCGTGATCCAGGTGGCAGAGACGCTCGAAGTGCGTGAAACGCTGGCCCTGCAGATCCTGCGCAACACGTTGCTGCGCCAGGCCCTGCTGATTGCCGTGATCGCCCTCACCGTGGTGCTGGTGGTGCAGCGGGCCATCCATCCCGTGCGGCAGCTGAGCCTGCAGCTGCAGGACCGCCGGGAGGGCGACCTGAGCCCCATCGCCGCCCCCTCCACGCCGCGCGAACTGCAGCCGCTGATCGACGCCACCAACGAAGTGATGCAGCGCCTGCGCCACCTGCTGCGCCACCAGAAGCGCTTCGTGCGCGATGCCTCCCACCAGCTGCGCACCCCCCTGGCCGTGCTGAAGACCCAGGTGCAATCGGCCCTGCGGGGCGACGTGGAGCCCCGGCAGGCCCTGCACGAGATCAGCGACACGGTAGACCGCGCCACCCAGCTGGCCAACCAGATGCTGGCGCTGGCGAAGGTGGAGCAACTGCGCCAGCAGAGCGCACCGCCCACCACGCGGCTGGACGATGTGCTGCGCACCGTGGCGCTGGAGATATCACCACTGATCGCGCAGCGCGACCTGGACTTCGGCATACAGACCGTGCCCGCGCGGGTCCAGGCCCACGAGTGGATGCTGCGCGAACTGAGCCGCAACCTGCTGCACAACGCCGTGCGCCATGCGCCGCAGGGCAGCGAGCTGACGGTGGACCTGCGCACCGACAGCCACCATGTGGCGTTGACCCTCAGCGACCAGGGCCCCGGCATCGACGGCGAGCTGGCGGCCCGCCTCTTCCAGCCGTTCTCGGCGGGCGACGTGCGCGCCGGCAGCGGCCTGGGCTTGGCGATCTGCCGCGAGATCGTGGAGGCCATCGGGGGCAGTATCTCGCTGACCAACCGCGTGGTGGGCCACCGGGTGGCGGGCCTGGATGCCGTTGTACGCCTGCCACTGGCTGCGCCATCGGCTGACAGTGCAAACCACGCACACGCGTCACAATCCTCCGCATGAACACCTCGGAGACAATGCGGCTGGACAAGTGGCTCTGGTGCGCCCGCTTCTACAAGACGCGCAGCCTGGCCACCGAAGAGATCGGCAAGGGCCGCGTGACGGTCAACGGCCAGCTGGCCAAGCCTGCACGCGACCTGCGCTGCGGCGATACCGTGGCCTTGCGCCAGGGCCCCCTCGCCCGCACGGTGCTGGTGCGGGGCCTGAGCGGGGCGCGCGGACCCGCCCCCATTGCGCAGCAACTGTACGAGGAAACGGCGGACAGCATCACGGCGCGTGAACAGGCTGCCGAACAGCGGCGGCTGGCCCCCGAGCCCGCCGCCACGCTGCAGGAGGGCCGCCCCACCAAGCGCGACCGGCGCGATATCGAGCGCGTGGGCGCGCGCAGTTGGGGAGACCGCTGGAGCGCGTCGATCGACGAATAGGCCGTCCCCGAAACACCCGACCAGGCTCCGTGCCACCAGCCCTGGCTTGAAACACGCCAGGAGCAGGAGGGCCCGCCCCCGGGGGCTCCGCCTCCTTCGGCCCCGCGCGGACAGGATCGCCCCCTGCCTAGCTGGCAGGCAGCTCCAGGCCGATGGCCGTCACCCCGCCAGACGATGTGGCCACCGTCCGCCCGCCATGCATGCGGGCTATGGCGTCCGTGATGGCCAGGCCCAGGCCATGGTTCCTCTGGCCGTGGGCCCGCGAGGGATCCGCTCGGAAGAATCGGTCGAACAGCCGCGCCAGCACCTCGGGCGCCACGGTCTCCCCCTCGTTGACGACCATCACTCCGCCCCCGCCTCCCGGCAGGGGAGCGATGCGCACCTGCACCGCCGTACCCTGGCGGGCGTGGCGCACCGCATTGCCGATGAGATTGGACAGCGCTCGGTGCAGCAGCGGGACATCGAACTGCCCCGCCGCATCACCCGAGATGTGCAATGCCAGCCCCGCGTCCGCCAAGGCGGCCTCGTGAAATTCCGCCACCTGCGCCACCACCCGGGCGAGGCTGGGGGTGGACTCGCGGCGGGCGCCCGCGCCCCGGTCGGCCTGGGAAAGAAAAAGCATGTCGTTGACGATGCCCGTGAGGCGCTGCAATTCCTCCAGGTTGGAGGCCAGCACCTCGCCCAGCTCTCCCGCATTGCCCGCGCCGCCGCCAAGCAGCCCGCGCAACGCCAGCTCGTTGCTGGCCTGCAATGTCGCCAATGGCGTGCGCAGTTCATGGGCCACATCCGCGTTGAATCCCTCCACCTGGACATAGGCCTTTTCCAGCCGGCCGAGCAGGCCGTTGAACTGCTCGACGAGCGGCTGCAGCTCGGCGGGCTGCCCTTCCGTGCCGAGGCGCTGGTGCAGCGTGTCGGGCGAAAGCGCCCGCACCTGCGCCGAGAGGGCGCGCACGGGCGACAACCCCAGGTGGACCAGCGTGAAGCCGCCCAGCGACACCACCACCGCGCCCGCCAGCGCAGCGACCCACAGCGTGACGGCCATGCGGCGCAACAACTGCTCATCGGCCTGGATGTCCAGCGCCAGCCATACCCGCAGCACGCGGCCGGGCGCCTCTGGGCGCTGGGCCGCCACCTCGAAGCTGCGCTCGCGCCAGGCCAGCAGCGGCGGATCGCCCCGCGCAACACGGGGGTAGAGCACCTTCCCCTCCCCAGTCGATACCCGCAGCCGGAAGTTGTCGTGCCCGGCCAGGAAATCATCCAGCAGATGGACGTCGTTCCAGGGCTGCGGCATGGGGTGCATTCCCCCGCCCGACAAAAGATGCCGCACCACGGCTTCCTTCTGCTCCAGCTGGCTGTCCTGCCGTTCGCGAAATCCCGCCGCCGTGACCAGATACACCAGCAGGCACACAGCGCCCAGGCCCGCCAGGCTCTGCGCGGCAAGCCACCAGGACAGCCGCCGGCGCAGCGACCCGGGTGCACGCGTGCCCGTCATGCGCCGCGCGCTTCCATCACATACCCCATGCCACGGATGGTGTGCAGCAGGGGTTCGGGAAAGGGCACGTCCATCTTGCTGCGCAGCCGCCGGATGGCGACCTCGACCACATTGGTCTCGCTATCGAAGTTCATGTCCCATACCTGGGCGGCGATCTCGGTGCGCGAGAGCACTTCCCCCTGGCGGCGCAGGAACAGCGTGAGCAACAGAAACTCCTTGGCCGTCAGGTCCAGGCGCTGGCTCGCGCGCGTGGCCTTGCGCCGCAACAGATCCACTTCCAGGTTCGCCAGTTGCAGCACCGTGGCGCACGCCGATCCTGGTTGCGCCACCCGGCTCCGCCGCACGATGACCTCGATGCGCGCCATGAGTTCGGAGAAAGCAAACGGCTTGACCAGATAGTCATCGGCGCCCGACTGCAGGCCCAGCACGCGGTCCTCCACCTTGGTACGGGCCGTGAGCATGAGCACAGGGGTCTGGCGGGTCTTGCGCAGCGCGGCAAGCAGGCTCAATCCGTCGATGCCGGGCAGCATCACGTCAAGTACCAGCAGCGCGTAGTCGCCCTCCAGGGCCATGTGCAGGCCATCGACCCCGTTGTGCGCCACGTCCACCACATATCCGGCCTCCGTGAGCCCCTTGCGCAGGTAGTGCGCAAGCTTGACTTCGTCTTCGATGAGCAGAACTTTCATGCCCGGATTGTCAAAGAACATGGCGGGGGCCGCGATTACAAATTCGTCAGGCAGCGGTGGGCACCCTGTCGGCATGGCGTTTTTACAGTATCCCCATGCACTGGCAAGCACCTGCGGCCAGGGCATGCAACCCCGGATCACTCCCCCTGAAAGGAAACACCCTCCATGTCCCGCAAAACCATCCTCAACGCACGCACCGCCTTGTTCGCGCCATTGGCAGCGCTCGCCATGGCGATGCCTGCCGTCGCCACCGCCTCATCCCTGTATCACCCGGCGGGCGGCGAGGTGGGCTACACCACGCACCCGGACCACCTGCAAGGGGGAAAGCAGCGCAGCGACGTCCTGCGGGACATCGAAGCCGCCCGCAAGGACGGCAGCCTCGCCCTGCTCGCGCGCGGCTATGCCCTGCCGCAAAGGAATACCGGCACGCCCAAGACACGCGAACAGGTGCAGCGGGAATTCCTGGAGACGCCCGCCGCGGAGAAGCAGCGCCTGCAGGAAATGCACGGGGGCTGATGCCCCCCACGGATGCAGCCCCGCCAGCAAGGGCCCGGGCCAGCACCCCACCCGCAGTCACCGGTCCCTCCGGTCTGTGAAAGCGCCGCCTCGACCCAGCCACCATTTCTGCAAGCGTGGGCCGTGCGGGCCCGTCCGCATCAATCAGCCAGCACGGGTGGCGCGCAAGGCCCGGCGGCGCTCGATCCATTCGAAACCGGCCATGCCCACCAGCATGGCCCCCACAAACGCCATGGCCTTGGGCTCCCCGGCCCCGACCGACACGATGGCGGGCCCCGGACAGAACCCCGCCATCCCCCACCCCACGCCAAATAGCAGGCTGCCAGCCACCAGGCGCCTGTCGATGCCGCGCGATGCAGGCAAGTGCATGGCCCCGCCCAGGAAGGCCCTGGTGCGCCGGCGCGCCACGGCAAATGCGAGGGCACTCACCGCAACGGCCCCGCCCATCACAAAGGCCAGTGAGGGATCCCACAGCCCCGTCACATCCAGAAACCCCACGACCTTGCCCGGATCGGTCATGCCCGAAACCACAAGGCCCAGGCCAAAGACCAGGCCGACGGCGAATTCAG
This sequence comes from Acidovorax sp. GW821-FHT10E04, assembly GCF_059415185.1. Lineage (NCBI taxonomy): Bacteria > Pseudomonadati > Pseudomonadota > Betaproteobacteria > Burkholderiales > Comamonadaceae > Acidovorax > Acidovorax sp. GW821-FHT10E04. Next base: position 295,934 of record NZ_JBWKMT010000002.1, on the reverse strand, counting down.
CGATACGGTGGCGCATGGGCCGCTCCCAGAAAATTGAAAATGTTGACCACCGGCATCCGCAACGCCGTCAGGACAGAACGTGCCGGATGACAAAAACACTGGCAAAACCCGTCCCCATGAAGGCCAGCGTGGCCACCAGTGATCTTGGCGACAGGCGCGCCAGGCCACACACGCCATGGCCGCTGGTGCAGCCCCCGCCGTAGCGGGTGCCAAGGCCCACCAGCAGGCCGGCCAGCACCACCATTGCCCAACTGGCATCGATCCGGGGGCCCTGGCTGGCGCCCACCACACCGCGGTAGAGCGCGGGCGCGGCCAGCAGGCCCAGCACCAAGGCAATACGCCACGCAATATCTCCGCTGCGCGGCCGCAGCAGCCCTCCGACAATGCCGCTGATGCCCAAGACCCGGCCATTGAGCAGCACGAAGCCCGCGGCCGCGAGCCCCAGAAGAATGCCCCCGGCCAAGGCAGACCAGGGGGTGAAATGGTTCCAGTCGATCTGCATGCGCGGTACTCCTTGGGCGGAAAGGGAATCGGGTGGATTGTAAAACAATATATTTTTATACAAACTATAATTTTCTTTATTGATTTCGACGGGTACCCCTATGCAACCACAGGTCCACGCCTTCTTCGACCCCTCCACCCACACCGTGACCTATGTGGTGTTCGATCATCCCGGAGGCCACTGCGCCATCCTTGATTCCGTCCTTGACTATGACCCCAAATCGGGCCGCACCAGCACCGCGGCGGCGAGCGAGGTGATGGCCTTCGTGACGGCGCAGCAACTCACGGTCCAGTGGATTCTGGAAACCCATGCCCATGCAGACCACCTGTCGGCCGCGCACCACCTGCGGGAAGCGCTGGGCGGCAAGATCGCCATCGGCGCCGCCATCACCAAGGTGCAAAACACCTTCAAAGGCATCTTCAACCTGGAGCCCGGTTTCCGGGCCGACGGCAGCCAATTCGATCATCTGTTCGCCGACGGGGAGGCATTCGCCATTGGCACCCTGCAGGCCCGGGCCCTGTCGGTACCGGGCCACACACCCGCCTGCATGGCCTTCCAGGTAGGCAACGCGGTATTCGTCGGCGACACCTTGTTCATGCCCGACGTGGGCACGGCACGGTGCGACTTCCCGGGCGGCGACGCACACATGCTGTACCAGTCGGTGCGCAAGCTGCTGGGCCTGCCACCCAAAACCCGGCTGTTCATGTGCCACGACTACCCGCCCGCAGGCCGCGAGCCCGCGTGGGAAACCACCGTCGCCGAGCAGCGGGAACGAAACATCCACGTCCACGACGGCATCACCGAGGCTGGCTTCGTGGCCATGCGCACCCGCCGCGACGCGACACTGGACATGCCTGTGCTGATCCTGCCGGCAGTACAGATCAACATCCGCGCGGGGGAGGCTCCGCCAGCGGAAAGCAACGGGATCTCCTACCTCAAGATTCCGCTCAATGCGCTGTGACGCCACGCCCAACTGACGCGGCTTTGTCCGACACCGCGGGAATTGCGTTCGTTTTACGATGCCCTCGTCGCTATCCTCTGGCGACACCCTCCCCTCTTGCCTTGAGCAAGTTCAAGCCCGCTTCGTGCGGGCTTTTTTTCGAACGCCCTTGCGCCCAGGCTCCCGGCGCGCGCCCGCTGATAGATCAAGCGGCGCTGGTCCTACAGGCGAAGGGATGGCGTCCGGAGCACCATGAAGCTGCCGGTGTGTCAGGCATCGGTAGATGAAGCGTTTGGGCCCGCCTCGTGCGGGCCCCTTTTTAAGCCAGCCACTTCCTCGCCGTGCCACCCGGGGCGGCCCCTGGAAACAGCCCATTTTCTCCATAGGGACTCCGCACCTTCTTTCGAGCCCAATACGGGTAACTTATCGAGAGGAAGATGGAGGGGTTGCGCCGTCCTGCCGGTACTCGACCCGGTGTTTCATGAACCGGTGGTAGGACATGCGCAGATGCAGCTGCATGACCTGCCGGGCCAGCTCACCATCCCTGGCGCGCACGGCAATCGCCAGATCGCGGTGATGGTGGAGGCTTTGCACCAGTTCTTCGGGCGTGTAGATGTAGAACGAGCGCTTGATGATCGGCATGTCGATCATGGTCGCCAGCATGGTCTTGAGGCGCGGCGAGCCCGACGCCTCGATCAGCGCGTGGTGGAAATCCCGGTTGGCGGACTGCACCTCGGCGATGCCATCGTGGCCAGCGGCAATACCGGCCTCCATGCGCTGGTTGCTGGCCTCCAGCTCATCGGCCAACCCCTCGCCGCCGCGCGTGGCCGCGAGGAACGAGGCATACGGCTCCAGCAGCATGCGCAACTGGAAGGTCTCCTCCACATCCCAGTCGCTCCACTCCGACACCCGGATGCCCTGGCCCGCGCCATCGGTCGCCAGGCCGTCTTCCACCAGGCGGTGCAGCGCATTGCGCACTGGTGTGCGGCTCAGCCCCAGGTCGCGGGCGATGGGCTCTTCCTTGAGCTGCTCACCCGGGCGGTAGTGCCCGCCGATGAGCCGCTGCCGCAGAACCTCGTACGCCTTGTCTTTCACGTTTTGCACTGTTTTTGCACCAAGGGGATGGGATGGAGTGCGCTCATTCTAGGTGAGCGGTGCAGTCAATGCCGCCTCTGTAGGCGACTTTAGAAAAATACAAAATAAGTGCAAATTCGCCTTGATATACGGGAAATCCCTATGGAATCATTTCCACCAAGCTCAATAAGATGGCATAAATGTTTTAAATTTGTATTTTCATGAAAATCGCAATCCTGGGTGGTGGAATGGTCGGCGCCTGCTACATGCAGGCCTTCCTGGAGCAGGGGCACAGCCTGGCGGGCCTGTGCGACCTGCAGCCAGGCGCAGCGGTGGCTGCCGCCGTGCAGGCCGCCGGTGCGCAGGTGCATACCGCGCCCGGGGCCTGGCTGGCCGGGGCCGACGTGGTGGTGAGCGCCGTGTTCGGCACCGTGGCGCGCAGCCTGTTCGAGGCCTGTCTGCCCCATCTGCAGGATGGGGCGCTGTATGTGGACATGACCACGGCCGACCCCGGCGAGATGCGCGAATGCGGCGAGCTGGCCCAACGCGGCGCACACGGCACGGCGGTCCACTTCGTGGACGTGGCCATCACAGGGGCCGTCAACCTGGGCGGCAAGAAGACGCCGCTGCTCGTGGCCGGCGGCAAGGCCGGTTTTGTACAGGAATTGTTCTCGCCCTTCGGTGGATCGGTCCGCGTGGTGGGCGATCAGCCGGGCGATGCCGCCTCGCTCAAGCTCTTGCGCAGCATCTACACCAAGGGAGTCGAGGCGCTCGCGGTGGAATGCCTGGTCACGGCCCAGCAGATGGGCCTGCGCGAGCAGTTGTATGCCGTGCTGCAGGATATCGACGAGACACCGCTGCGCACGCTGATGGAATCCATGGTGCGCACGCACATCCCGCACGCGGCGCGCCGCCGCAACGAGGTGGCCGAGGCGCAGCAGCAGATGGCCCGCCACGGCCTGGCGCCGGTCGTCTCGCCCGCCGTCGAATCGTTGTTTGCCGCCACCGCACAGGCCCATGCGGCACAGCCTTTCACCGGCACCTCCACCGACGAAGCCATCGCCTGGCTGGGCTGCCACGTGCTCGCCAGCCACCCTTGATCAGCGCGCACCCCGCGCCCACCGACCGACATCACTACAGGAGACATTCGCAATGACCTTGACTCGACGCACCCTGGCCCTCGGCGGCCTGCTGGCCATGGCGGCCGCCACGGCAACCATCGCCCCGGCCCATGCCCAGGGCAACTACCCGCAACGGCCCATCAAGTTCATCGTGCCCTTCCCGGCGGGCGGCGGCACCGACAACCTGACCCGGCTGGTCGGCACCAAGCTGACCGATGCCTACGGCTGGGCCATCGTGGTGGAGAACAAGCCCGGCGCCGGCGGCAACCTGGCGCTGGACCAGACGGCCAAGGCCCCCGCCGACGGGCTGACCCTGGTGATGGCGCAGACCGACAACGTGGTGCTCAACCCGCTGCTGTACACCAAGCTCACCTACAACCCCGACAAGGACCTGCGCGCCGTGGCCCTGGTGGCCGCCGGCCCGGCCGTGCTGGTGGTGAACGCCGACTCGCCCTACAAGACCCTGGACGACATCATCCAGGCCGCGAAGAAGGACCCCGGGCGCCTGAGCTTTGCCACGCCGGGCACCGGCACCATCTCGCACATCATCAGCGAGGCCTGGCAGAAAAGCTCCAACGTGAAGTTCACGCACGTGCCGTTTCGCGGCATGGCCCAGGCCATGCCCGACCTGCTGGGCGGGCGCATCGACATGTACATGGGCTCCATCCCCACGCTGCTCTCGCACATCCAGTCGGGCAAGGTACGCGCCATCGGCGTGACCACCGCGCGCCGCTCCAAGCTGCTGCCCGACGTGCCCACCTACACCGAGTCCGGCATCAAGGGCGTGGAGCTGGCCAGCGTGTGGGGCGTGATGGCCCCGGCCGGCACGCCGGACGCCATCGTCAGGCAGCTCAACGAGGCCATCAACAAGGTGGTGAACGCACCCGATACCGCCAAGAAGATCGCAGACTCCGGCGCCGAGCTCATCACCGGCACACCCGACGACATGGCCAGGCTCTATGCCAGCGACCGCGCGCGCCTGGCGCCCATCGTCAAGAGCTCGGGCACCACGCTCGACTGATCACTCCACCCATCACTTTTCCACCATCCCAGTGAGAACCACACCATGATCGGCTGCCAAATCTTGAAACGCCAACGCGCCGTGAGCCTGGAACTGGCCCGGCAATTCCTCGACATGCCCGTGGCCAACGTCAGCGACTGCATGTCGCGCATGACGGCCGGCGGCCCACGCCTGCGCCCCATGCACGACGGTACCGCCATGGCCGGCCCGGCCCTCACCATCAAGACCCGCCCTGGCGACAACCTGCTGATCCACAAGGCCTTGAAAATCGCGCAACCCGGCGACGTGATCGTGGTGGACGCGGGCGGCGACCTCACCAACGCACTCATCGGCGAGATCATGGTGGGCGAAGCCAAGCTCAAGGGCTTTGCGGGCATCGTCATCAACGGAGCCATCCGCGACAGCGCCGTGCTGCGAAAGGACAGCTTCCCCGTGTTCGCCGCCGGCGTCACGCACCGCGGCCCCTACAAGGATGGCCCCGGCGAGATCAACGTGCCCATCGCCATCGACGGCATGGTCATCGAACCCGGCGACCTGGTCATCGGCGACGACGACGGTCTGCTCTGCGTGCCCTACGGCCAGGCCGAGCAGTTGCTGGCCGCTGCGCACAAGAAGCAGGAGATCGAGGCCGTGATGGTGGCGGAGATCGCGGACGGCTCCCAGGACAACGCCTGGATAGATGCTGCGCTCAAGCGGGCCAATTGCGCGACGGAGGAATAGGTCGGGCGTATTTGCCCCATCCATGGCTCAGCAGCGCCCGGCAGACGGATTGCGCGCTGAGCATACCCAGGATGCCACCGCGCATTCCTTCCGGTTGCATGGCCGGGGCAGTCCACCGGTCAATCCTGGCGGGATTGAATTCGATGCCGGAGCATTCACCAGCGCGAGGGGCTGGCCGGGTGGGGCTCCGCATCGTGCGATGCAACGGCGTCGCGCATTTCCTTCAGACCACGTTCCGCGCATGACCGCAGCTCCTGCAGCGGGATGGCAAAGGAGTGTTCGCCTGCAGCTTCCAGCGAGGCCAACGAATGCAGCGTCTGAGCCAGTTCACCAAGTCGATTGAGGCCAAAGCTCCCTGCCGTGCCCGCAAGATCGTGCGCTTCCTTGCGCAACCGAGCCCGGTCGTTGTCCGTGGCGGCCTGCTCCAGGCGCCGCAGACGCTGGGTGCAGTCCTGTTCGAATTTCGCCGTCAAGGCGCTGAGCTCTGCGGGGGACAAGCCTGCGCGCATTTCCTCCAACGCGGCGGGATCAAAGTCCACGCCATATCTTTCCCTGGCCTGCAATGCAATCGTGGCAGGAACATGGCGCGCCCTGGCTTGCATGTCGCCCGGCAGAATCCAGCGGTGGAGCGTGTCCCAGAGATTGCTCTCCAGGACTGGCTTGATGAGATGGTCGTTCATGCCCGCCTGGCGGGACCGCTCGATGTCCCGCGCCGTGGCGTTGGCCGTCATGGCCACGATGGGCAGCGCAGCGAATCTCGGCTGTGCGCGCAGCTCGCGCGTGGCCGTAAGCCCGTCCATGATGGGCATCTGCATATCCATCAGCACGGCGGCGTAGGTGCCATCGGGGGCGGACTGCAGTTTGTCCAGTGCGGCCGCCCCGTCCTCGGCCAGGTCAACACGCATGCCCCCGGCTTCCAGCAGGCCGCGCGCCACGAGACGATTGAGTTCGTTGTCGTCCACGACCAGCACGCGCAGGCCGCTCAGTCCTGCGATATCGGGCACTGCCTGAGGGAGGTGCGCGGTGTGTTCCCTGGAGGCCGGCGTGGTCCTCTGAACCAGCGCGGTAAACCAGAAGGTGCTGCCGACTCCCGGCGTGCTCGCCACCCCCACGGCGCCGCCCATCAAGTCGGCCAGGCGGCGGGAGATCGCCAGCCCCAAGCCCGTGCCGCCGAAGCGGCGGGTGATGGAGGCATCGGCCTGGTGAAACGCCTGGAACAGCCCGGCCTCCTGGTCAGGCGAGAGGCCGATCCCCGTGTCCCGCACGGCGCAGCGCAGCAACAGGCCTTGGCTGTGTTCGTTCGCCAGCTGCAGGTGGATGGAGACCGTGCCCCGTTCCGTAAACTTGATGGCATTGTTGACATAGTTGATGAGGATCTGCCCCATCCGGTGCGAATCGCCAAACACTGCCGTGGGCACGTCGCTGTCCACGTCAATCTGCAGCTCGAGCCCCTTTCCATCGGCCTTGTCGATGAACATGCCAGCGACATCACCAACCATCTGGCGCGGCTGAAAAAGCGCATGCTCCAGAACCATGTGGCCACCGTCGATCTTCGAGAAATCAAGAATGTCGTCGACGATGCCCAGCAGATGCCGGCCAGCCCGCTGCATCTTCTCGACCCGCTCGCGCTGCGGGCTGTCCAGCCGGTCTTTGAGCGCAAGCTGGGTCAATCCCAGGATGGCGTTCAGTGGCGTGCGGATCTCGTGGCTCATCATCGCCAGGAACTCGGCCCTTTCTTCCGCCGTGCGTTCGGCCTCCTCCTTGGCTTTCGATAGCGCATGGGCCTGCAACTGGGCCTGCGTCACATCCAGCCATACACCGTTGAACAAGGCGCCTCCGTCGGGGGTTCGCCGCGCTGTCGCCAGCGTCTCGAGCCAGACGGTCTGGCCACCCCGCTCCATTTGCACCGCGAAGTGAACCGGCTCCAATGTGCCCAGGCTTTTCATGAACCGGTCGCGCGCCGTATCGCCCGCGTTTCCATACTCAACGCCGATCCGGCCCTCGTCCCCCAGCAGTTCCCTTGCGGTGCGGCTGTGCAGATCCTCCGCCTTGTCGCTCACATACAGATAGCGGCGGGTGCCATCCGGCTGCACATGGAGCTGAAACACCGCGCCGGGAATCGCGCTGGTCAGGTCTACGAGTTGCTCCGACAGGCGCCTCGCCTCGGCGCTGGCGGCGACTTCGATGGCCAGGCGGTCTGCGCGTTGCATGCTGTCCTTGAAAACCTGCATCGCCTTCGCCATGGTGCCGACCTCGTCCCGGCGGTCGGTGCCCAGCACCGGGGTGTCGTATTGGCGCAAGGTGAGCTGATGCATGCCTTGCGTCAGACGCGCGATGGGTCTTGATATCTGATGAACCCCCACCCACCCGGAAAGCGCCATCACGGACAGCAGGCCCAGGCCCACGCCGAGCAACGTAGTCGCCACCGTGGTGCGCGTCGCTTCGCCCAGTTGCTGGCTCGCTTGCTGGAAGCCCGCGACAGATCTGCTGCGCAGCTGCGCCATGTCCCGCTGCAGGGACCGCAGCACCGGCTCGAACTCATCGTGGATGATCTGCAAAGCGCGGTCGCCGCGCCAGCGGGCGGCGGATTCAACGATGCGGTTGGCCTGTGCAAAGGACACGTCGGCCTGCTGGCCGATGGCCTGCAGGGCAGTTGCTTCATCCGGCATCAACGACAGCACCGAAGCAACCTTGGCGTTGAACCCCCCATGCAACCGCTTGAGCGATTCGAGCTCCGCCCGCATCGTTGCTTCCTCCTGCGCGGTCAGGACGGCATACACGATGCGGTTGGATTCCGACAGCAATAGCGCAGCATCGCTCAGCTCCAGGGCACCTTGTGCCTCCTTTGCGATGAGGTGCGTGTATCGCTGGTCGATGCTGCGCATCTGGGTGGTGGCGTAGACCGTGATCGCCACGGAAATCAGGCCCATCAAGGCGACCAGGAAAACGATCTTTGCCGCCAGGCGCCAATGTGAAATGTGTCTTGCGAGGAACATGGTCAGAGGGACGGTGGATGGGCGACGGCTTATCGGCTGGCCTGTGCGATGGCGCCGCGAAGGGCTTTGACCGCGTCGGGCGTGTTCAACTCCCCCTTGAAGTGCCGGGACACGACCTCGTAGATGGCGGTCTTGACCGCCGGAGGGTTGGCGTTGCCCATTGCGATGGAGCCCATCATCGCCCGGCGCATGTTGGCGTTGCGCATGTCGGTGATGTTGCGGCGCCCGCAGCTGTTGAAGCGCTGGTTGGACACATCCACCCGCGCCGGCGCGGCACCAGTTCGCAGGTTCACGTCTTCCTGGAGCGCCGGGCCCATGACGACCGTGGCGAACGCGGCCTGGGCGGGTTGCCGGCCTTGAGGCTGGCGCAGAAAGACGAACTGATCGCTATTGAACAGGTAGACCCCCTGGGTATCGGGAAACCTCCAGCAGACGTACTCCCGCCCGGGCGCCAGGCCCATTGCCGTGAATTCGCCGTCCACCCAGGAGCCCTGCACCTGCAAGAGGGCTTCCCCCCGACTGACCAATGTCGTTGCCTCGTCCCAGCGCCGTGTCGGAAAACGGGGCCCCAGGTAGCCCGCCAGCTGTTTCATGCGGTCAAAAATCAGCGTCAGCCGGGCCTCATCGAGCACGCCGGGGTCCAGGTCGATGAATGCCTTGCGGTAGAACTGCGCGCCCCCGACCCCCACGGCCACGGACTCGAACAGCAACGTGTGCTCCCACGCTTCGTGGCCAATGGCCAGCGGCAACACGCCGCTGGCCTTGGCCTTGTCCAGCAGGGCAATGAGATCCGCCCAACCGTCTGGCGCCTGCGCTGCCCCAAGCTGCTGTGCCAGTGCCTTGTTGACCCACAGCCAGTTGGTGGAATGGGCGTTGAAAGGGGTCGCCACCCATGAACCGTTCCATTTGGACAAGCGTTGAATGTCCATGGGAACGACCTCGTCCCATTCTTCGCGCATTGCAATGTCGTCCAGGTTCTCCAGCAAGCCCTTGCGGGCCCAGGCATGGATTTCAAATCCGATCATCTGCGCGACCGTGGGAGCTTCGGGGCCCAGCCGGCGCCTGGCGAGCGCTTCGGTATAGCGGGCCGTCCCACTGCCGGCAGACGAGTGCTCGGCCCATCCCACGCCATTCAGCAGGGCATGGTCACGAACCGCATTCATGCTGGCACGCTCTCCGCCCGCGACCCACCAGTGCATGACCTTGACACCCCCCTGCGGTGCCTTCGGCGTTGCGCCCCATCCGGGCAGGGCGATGGCCGCGAGCCACAAGGCAAGGCAATGAAGCGGAAAGCGATGGGACATGGTCAGAGGGGAAGAAAAACGAGAGACCGCGGGAGGATGGGAGACCGTGGACATGCCGCCTATGGCGCAGGCAGGTGCAACCGGAAGACCAAGGCTGCGCCTGCGAATATACGGACCTGCAAGGCTGCAGCCACCCCAGCCCATCATCACCCGGATTGGTGAATCTTGTCGAGCCGGTAGCCGATCCCGTAGACGGCGGAAAGTGCATAGCCGCTGTCCGGGGTCAGGAGCAATTGGGTCCGAAGCCGTGAGGCGTGTGTGTCAAGCGTGCGGGTGTGGACATCCCTGGCGTCTGCCCATACCTTCTCGCGCAGATGGTCCCGCGACATCAAGCGCCCGAGGTTCTGAAAGAGGCACAACGCGAGTTCGTATTCCTTGTTCTTCAGCTCGATGCTTTTGCCGTCGAGCACGACCGTCCGCGTGCTGGGTTCAAACCGGTACCGACCGAAGTCCAGCACATCCGCCATGACGGTCGGGTGCGCCCTGCGTAGCAACGCTTGAATACGCGCCAGCAACTCACCCATGCGGACGGGCTTGGTCATGAAGTCATCGCCGCCAGAGGTCAGCCCCTCGATGACATCCTGCTCGCCGTTGCGCCGGGTGAGGAACAGGATCGGCATCGCATCGGGCCTGACCTTGCGGACGGCCTGGGCAACCTCCGGCCCGTCCATATCCGGCAAGTGCCAGTCCAGTATCAAGAGGTCAAACGTCTGATGGCGCAAATCCTTGAGGAGGGATTCGCTTGTCATGTAAGCATGGCACACGTGCCCCGCACCTTGGGTCGCGGCGCGAAGGACATCTTGCAGAAGGGCATCGTCTTCTAGAACGGCGATACGCATGGCACCTGGAGCATTGAAACAATGGCCCAAGCTTACTGTGTTTGCCCTGACGGGGCTTTGCCTCCCGAACCAAGGACTCCTGAGGTAGCCTCAGGGGCAGAGTCCACCGAATTCGACAAAGGGCCACATGGCGAAAGTAAATATCCTGCATCTCCAGACGCTGTGCCAGATTGCACAGCTAGGCAGTTTCCAGGCCACTGCGGACCACATGTACACCACCCAGCCCACGGTTTCCGCGCGCATGCGGGAGCTGGAGGGAAGGCTGGGCTTTCCGGTGTTTCACAAGCGTGGCCGCAGGATGGACCTGACGACGCAAGGGCGGGAGCTGGTTCAGCAGATCAAGCCCCTCCTGGCAGCCATCGATGATGTCATTCACACGCTCGACGATGCCTCCCATGCCTCGGGGCTCATACGCCTGGGCATTGCCGGCCTGATCGGCCAGACCTGGTTTTCGCAGTTCATTACCGCTGCGCGGGCGGCCATGCCGCAACTGAATTTTGAGGTGGAGGTCGGGCAGACCTCGCTGAGCGTCAACAAGCTGGAGACGGGCCACCTGGACCTGGTGTTCATGGCCACGCCTTCCCTGACCTCCGACCGCTTTCATGTGGAGCCCATAGGCTCTGTCGACGTGATGCTGGTGGGCTCGCCGGCCCTTGTGGGGCGCGAGGGTGACCAATCCGCGACCCACTGGCTGGAACTGATGCGCTCGCAGCCGGTGTGGTCGCTGTCCAAAGAATCGCCCATGCATCCGATCCTGGCGAAACTCGTCAAGGAGAACAGCCTCCGCATCAAGATCGATATCTGCGGCGATGTATTGACACTGAAGGAGCTGCTCCGCTGCGGCACGGGCATCGGCTTGATGACCTATCCCCTGATTGAATCGGAATTGAAAAGCGGCGAACTCATTGCGCTGAAAGGCGCACCGACTTTTCCCCGCATTTCCTTCAATGCCGCGTGGGGCATGGACCAGAGCCAGACCGTCATCCGCAAGCTGGTGGCCTTGGCCAGGACCATCTCCACGTTCCAATGAGACTGGGAGGCCGGGAGAGCCTTTGCCTCTACTCCGGTTTCACGCCCGCTTCGCTCAAGAGCTTTTGCCAGCGCGCCACTTCCTCGGCCAGCAGCTTCTCGGCGCCTTCCGTGCTGCGCTGCGCGGCGCTGGGGACCGCCAGGCCCATTTGCCTGTAACGTTCCAGCAGGTCCGCTTGGGCCAGCGTCTTGTTGATGGCCTCGTTGAGCGTATTGACCGTCGCCATGGGAACGCCCTTCTTGACCAGCAGCATGTTCCAGATGGTGTAGTTCAAATTCTTGTAGGAGGTCTCGCTGGCCGAGGGAACGTTCGGCAGCACGCCCACGCGCTGCGCGCTCAGCACCACCAGCCCCTTGATCTTGCCCGAGGCAATCGAGCCGACCGCCGTGCTGCTGCTTTCCACGGTGTAGTCGATCTGCCCGGCCATCACATCGGACGTCGCCTGGGCCGCGCCACGATAGTGAACGGGCGGCACGTTGATGCCCAGGCCGGCGTTGAGCAGCACGCCCCCCAGGAAGGCGCCCGAGCCGACGCCCGCATCGCCGAAGTTCATTTTTGCGCCATGGGTCTTGGCATAGGCGGCGAACTCATCCAGGTTCGACGCCGGGAAATCGGCGCGTACCGAAAGCACCTGCGGAGCATCACCCACGGAGGCGAGCGGGGTGAAGTCCTTGAGAACGTCATAAGGCAGATTTTTGTAGACCGAGGCATTCGCAGCCAGCGTTCCGACATTGCCCAGAAGGAGGGTGTAGCCATCGGCCGCGGCCCTGGCCACACGCGACTGGCCTATCGATCCCCCGGCACCGGGAACGTTCTCCACTACGATCGGCTGTTTCAGTTCCTGAGACAGGCCTTTGGCCAGCATTCTGGCCAAGACGTCTGTCGCCCCCCCTGCGGTATATGGAACGATCAAGCTGATGGGCCGCTCTGGATAAGGCCCGGCCTGCGCCCCCAGGCTCAACGCCAGCCCCAGGGGGCCCAGCACGACACGCACGATCTTCGAGATGCTGAAAGTCTTCTTCGTATTCATGGTTTGTCTCCAAAAAAATCAAGCAACGGTCGGTTTCATCTTTTGCCGCCAGGCCGCCCCACGACAAAAGGCAGCCTCCTCGGGAGGCGGTGGCCACACGCGGTGGGCCAGCGTGACGGCCACTCTTCGAACGGCAAGCAAAGGCCATTGCGCTCAGCAAGGGCGCATGCAGGCTGGTGAAATTCGCGGCGTCCGCTGCGGGGCGCCGAGCCATCTCAGGCCGGGGTGCTCAGCGAAAACGTCACGACCTTTTCGTCGGTCATGTCGCGGATCGCATACTTCGGACCTTCGAAGCCGTAGCCGCTGTCCTTGACGCCGCCATAAGGCATGCCGTCATTGCGCGAGCTGGAGGTTTCGTTCACATGCAAGCCGCCCACGCGCAGATGGCGGGCCATGTAGAAAGCGGTGTTCACGTCATTGGTGAAGACACCGGCGGCCAGGCCGTAGGGCGTGGCATTGATGCTGTCGATGACCTCGGACACCGTCTGGAACGGCATCAAGGTGACGACCGGCGCGAAGATTTCCTGGTCCACCACCTTCATCCCGGGTCGCACGTCGGCCAGGATCGTCGGCTCCAGCACGGACCCTTCTCGCTGGCCGCCCGTGACCAGCCGTGCGCCCTGGGCCACCGCCTCGAGCACCCAGGCCTGCGCGCGCATGGCCTCTTTCTCGGCAATCATCGGCCCCACATCGGTCCCGGCCTGCCGCGGATCGCCGCTCTTGAGCGCGCGCGTGGCCTGTTCCAGCCGGGCCGCGACTTCCTCGACCCGGGATTGCGCCACATACAGGCGCTGGATCGACGTGCACACCTGGCCCGCCTTGCGGAACGTGGCACGCAGAATGCGCGGCAAGGCCATGTCGAGATCGGCGTCTTCACAGATCACCGTGCAGGCGATGCTGCCCAGTTCGAGCTGCGTGCGCCGGCTGCCCGCCTTTTGCTGGATGATGCGGCCGACCCGCGTGCTGCCGGTGAAGGTGTAGAAGTCGATGCCCTGCTCGTCCAGCAGCCATTCCCCCGCCTCCGCGCCTTCTCCATGGACCAGGGAAATGAGTTCGGCGGGCCAGCCGGCCTCCAGCAGAACGTCGCAGATCAGGCTGGCAGTCAACGGGGTGTATCCAGAAGGTTTCAGGATGACCGCATTGCCCGCGGCAATGGCCGGTGCGATTTTGTGCAGCAAGGCGTTGAACGGCGCATTGAAAGGCGTGATGGCGCACACGACGCCCACCGGCGTGCGCAGGGTAAAGGCAATGCGATCTTTCTGGCCGGGGTTGCCATCCATGGGGATCATCTCGCCGCAGATGCGCTTGGCCTCCTCGGCCGAGATTTCCAGCGTATCCAGGCCCCGGTCGATTTCACCGGACGATTCTGCCGCGGTGAACCCCGCCTCCAGCACCATGATGTCGATGAAGCGCTGTCTGCGGGCCTGGATGATCTCCGCCGCCTTGCGCAGGATGCGTGAACGCTTGTAGCCGTCCGGCGCCTGCTTCACATGGCGGCGCGCCACGGCCACGGCCTGCCGGATGTGCTCCCGGGAGGTCTGGTCCACCTGGGCGATCGTCTCGCCCGAGTAGCGGTCGCGCACGGCGAAGCTGGCGCCACTGCCCACGCGTTGCCCCGCGATCAGGCTCAGCGTCGAAACGGATTCGAGAACTTGGGGGAGGGATGCTGACATTGCGTTGTCTCCAGTCATAGATGCTTTACTTCGCCAAAATCATGTCGGCCGCCTTTTCGCCAACCATCAGGCTGGCGGCCAGGGTGTTGGCGGACGGAACCTGGGGCATGACGGACGCATCCGCGACGCGCAGGTTTTCGCAGCCATGGACCCGCAGCGCGGCATCGACCACGGCCATGCGGTCCTCGCGCGGACCCATCTTGCAGGTGCCCACCATGTGATAGCCGGTGGTGCCCTTCTGCCGGGCATAGTCCAGCCACTCGTCGTCGGTGGCGATGTCCTTGCCAGGCTGCAGCTCCTTCACCAGGTAGGGCGCCATCGCCGAGGAGGCCATCAGTTGCCGGGCGAGCTTCAGCGCTTCGACCAGCGTGCGCTGGTCCAGCTCATGGCTGAGAAAGTTCGGCTGGAGCAGCGGCGCCTGCAGCGGGTCCCTGGACTGGATGTGCACATAGCCGCTGCTTTCAGGCCGCTGCTGCCTGGCGCCCGTGCTCATGCCCGGCATGTCGTCGAGCACGTAGTTGCTGCCCTCCTTGTAGCTGGCCGGCGTGAACAGGATCTGGATGTCGCCGCGCGCGGGGCTGAGTGGGGTTCGCCAGAAGACATGCACGAGCGAAGGGCTCAGCGCCAGGATGCTCGGCTTGCCCGCGAACCACCTGAGCACCTCCTTGCCCAGGCGCCATCCCCGGGACAACTCGTTGAGCGTCGTGGCGCCTTGCGCCCGCGCAATGCTGCGCACCGTATAGTGATCGCGAAAATTCGCGCCCACACCAGGCAGATGCTGCTTGACGGCGACGCCATGCGGGCGCAGCAGCTCGGAGTCTCCAAGGCCTGACAGTTGCAGGATCTTGGGCGAGTTCACGGCCCCCGCGCTGAGGATCACCTCCTTGTTGGCGTAGACCGTGTGCGACGCGCCATGCCGGATGTACTTCACGCCAACGGCGCGATGGCCCTGGAACAGGACTTCCGACACCACGGCGTTTGTCTTCAGTTGCACCCGACCGGTCTGCATTGCCGGCCGCAGGAAAGCATCGGAACAATTGACGCGCCGGTTCCTGTGGATGTAGCGCTGGAAATACCCCGCGCCCAGCTGCTCCCTGCCGTTGTAGTCGGGGTTGCAGGGAATACCGAATTCCTCGCATCCCTTGATGAAGGCATCGCACAGCGGCGAAGCCCAGTCGGGATTCGTGATGGGCAGTTCCCCGGCCGTGCCGCGAAACTCCGGATCGCAAGGCCCCAGCCGGCGCTCCGAACGCTTGAAGTAGGGCAGGACGTCGGCATAGCCCCAGCCGGCATTTCCCATTTTTTCCCAGTCATCGAAGTCCTCGCGCTGACCGCGCGAATACACCAGGCCATTGACCGAGCTGGAGCCCCCCACCACCCGCCCCTGCGGCATGGCAATTTTTCTGTTGTGCGTCGCGGCGGCAGGTTCGGTCTGGTAGTTCCAGGTGATCTTCCCGCCATACAGGGTTTTGACGAAACCGACAGGAACGCGAATGAAGAAATCCTTGTCCTCGGAACCCGCCTCGATGACGCAAATGCTGTGATGGGTCCGCTCGCTCAGCCTTCTGGCGATGACGGAACCCGCCGGCCCTGAGCCGACGATGATGTAGTCCACGTACTCGTGCATTGTTGTTTCTCCGCCGTGCTTGCGGCGCGTTTGATCTAACTTGCACGTAGACTAAGCCCGCAGAAACATTCAAACAATCAATCTTTTTTTATATAAAAACATAGGCATTTTTTATATTTTTAATGGGCAGCCACTTCGACGACTGGAAAATCAAGAAGTAGCCTGTCGATATCCACACAAAGCTGAACGTGCCCGCACAGAGCCGAGCGCATCGGCCGCACGCCCGGCACCGGCCCGAATCCTGTGGACGGAACCAAGAGCCTGCGCGTACCAGCGGGAGACACGGCCCCCCTGATTCACGCTGCAGGAGGTCGAACCAGCGCTGGCAGACCTGTGCAAGTGCTGCAGCCCGGAGGGGGCGACGCTTTTTGAGTTCGCGACCTTTGCGGGGCTGCGCGTCAGTGAGCCGACCGGGCGGCAGCCGTGATCGGGCGATCAGCGGGGCGGCCGCAAGGAGTTGGGAGAATCATCGGTGGTGTTCGCGCCCTGATGCCTGGCGCTCATCGCGGGAGCTGGCTCGTAGCCTTCAGGTAGTGGCGCGGGACTGCGCCAGGCGGCTCCCCAACGCGGACCGCGAACGCAACCCGGCTGTCCGTCAATGCGGCGCGAGGCCCCTCAGGACGAAGCACGGGCAACCGGGTGAAATGCCCGTTGCGGTGCCAGTTCCTTGGGTACAAAAGAGAAAAGCCCCGAGTGAATCAATCACTCAGGGCTTTTGCGTCTGGCGGAAACGGAGGGATTCGAACACCCGATAGGGGTATTTCTGGCGCATTCCAGCGTATCCGCCCCTATGAGGAGCCACGCTGCAACACGCTGGAAGCGGTCTGTTTAGGTTCGCTTTTAGGTTCCGAGCGCGTAGCCGAGCATGTGCCTCGGCGCACCGATGATGCGGTTTTGTCCGACATATCGGTGGCTCTCACGGTTTTACGATGCACATGTCGCCCCCCCTCTGGCGACACCCTCCCCTCCTTGCTCCATGCAAGTTAAAGCCCGTCGAGTGCGGGCTTTTTTTTGGGGTGCTATCAACGTTCCACGGCATCGTGCGATGCAACGTTTGAGGCCAATGTATGCAACCGGACTCTGCAAACGGCGTTCTCGCCCGTATTCGCGAAGTAGAAATCCTGGCTGCCAGCCAAAAGCTGCCACCAGCCGGTCCTGAGCAACCTTCCGTGATGGGCACTGAGGTCCATGCCATGCTGCTGTCCCAGCGTGTTCGCATCTCGTTCAAGCTCGTTCCGGACCTTACGGGTGAGGGTTATCGATGGAACGCATTTCACGCGACGCCCGTCGAAGTGCCCGACGAGAATTTCAGGAGGAATTGACCTATCTTTCTAACTGTTGCGGCTTGTAGCACATGGATACGCCCGTTTCCGACACGGAAATACGCCATCCATTACTTCGGACGCTAGGATCTGAATACCGTCATAGGGCGGTCGACTTCACCCTGGTCGAGAACTGCAAATGGCCCGCCTCGTGCGGGCCATTTTTTATCTGAAGTCATGCAGCGCGTCTGGCGCCAGATCGGACCAGCGCCGCCTTTTTGGACTCGGGTGCCTTCTTGGCTGGCACCTTCTTTGCGGTCGTGTTTTTCCCTGCAGGGGGCGTAGCGCCGCCCCGGATGCTGCGCAACAGCAGCTCCGACAGGTCCACCACATTTGAGCTCGGGGGTGAGGCCTCGCCAGCGACCTTTTCGACCTGGTGCACCTCACCTTTCTGGGCCTTCTCTTCCACCAGTTTCATGACGGACTCGGTGTAGCTGTCTCGAAATTCGTCGGCGCTCCAGTTGGAGGTCATCGATTCGATCAGCTGCTTGGCCATGGCCATCTCGGCGGGCTTGATGCCCATCTGGGCCGCCGGGGGCGGCAGCTTCAGGTCTTCATAGGAGCGGATCTCCCCACCCCAGCGCAGCAGGTTCAGCACCAGGGCGGGGCCACAGGGCATGAGCACCGCCAAATGCTGCTTGCTGGCGATGACGACTTTCCCGACGCCTACTTTGTCAGTCTGTGCCAACGTGTCACGAAGGAGCGCGTAGACGCGGTCACCCCGGTTGATCGGCGCGATGTAATAAGGCTTCTCCAGATAGACAAACGGTACTTCATCAGTGGGAATGAAGGCCTCGATTTCGAGCGTCTGGGTGATCTTTGGATAGGCAGCTTCGATCTCCTCCTTGGAGAGAAGAACATAGCGGCCATCGTCATATTCGATGCCTTTGACAATATCCGCCATGGCGACCTCTTTGCCGCTTTTCTTGTTGTAGCGCTTGTAGCCCACCGGATCCATCGTGCGCTTGTCCAGCCAGTCGAATTCCAGCTTGTTTTCGCTAGTAGCCGAATACAGCGCGATCGGGATATGCAAGAGGCCAAAGCTGACGGACCCCTTCCACAGTGAACGAGTGGAAGTAGGCGCCATGCCTTTGACAGCCACGGTGACACCTATTTGCCATTGGCAAGGAATTTACGCACTGCCTCGGCTGAGTTGCCCACGGCTTTCACAGCCGCGCGCAGTTGCTCTTCCGTGCAGCCCAGGCTCTTGGCCCAGTCGCGCACTTCGTAGTCGTCACTGAGGGAGATCAGCTTTCGATCCTGGCCGGTTTGGGATTTGTCGTCTGCCATGATGCCTCCTACGGGTAGCGTCATCGTAGGCAGACGCGCTGGGCGGCGGTGTAGGACGGCAGCGAATCGCGTAGGGCCTAGGTTTCAGGCATCGCCCCTTCTGCCAGCACGGCGCGCCCCTTTTCCGTGATCGAAAGGACGCGCGCGAAAGGGGCTGGACTGTCATTGCTGGACATCAT
The DNA here is from genome assembly GCF_059415185.1 of Acidovorax sp. GW821-FHT10E04. Lineage (NCBI taxonomy): Bacteria > Pseudomonadati > Pseudomonadota > Betaproteobacteria > Burkholderiales > Comamonadaceae > Acidovorax > Acidovorax sp. GW821-FHT10E04. The sequence continues at coordinate 277,266 of NZ_JBWKMT010000002.1, read as the reverse complement.
CACTACAACGAGATCCGCAGCTCTGAGCACGCGCAGCTTGTCGATGTTGGCTGGGTCACTCTCGGTCAACGGGAGTTGAGTGTTGGCGATTTCTCGTAAGTATTCCCACGGCATACCAGGCTCCATTTCGGTGGAAAAGCGGATTGTGAACAATGTGTCAAATGGTGCATCTTTAAACGTAACACCCCTGGGCATTTCCCGGGAAACCCGGGGGCCCGGCCAGCACGTTGTGATTGTCAAAATTTGCAACGCTGCTTCTTGAAAACCATGCGGTTGCTTCCAGTTCAGGAACCGGAAGCGCTGGAGACTGGAACACCACCGCCTTCGGCGCTCCGTTTGTTGAACCACTTACGGAGGTTTCGCCATGTACCGATCCCTATTCCCACGCGACATATTCGCCGAGATGGATCGCCTGCAACGCGAGATGCAGCAGGCCTACGATCTGTCGCCCAGCATCCGGGGACTTGCCCGCAACGGTTTCCCCGCCATCAATGTGGGCGGAACGCCCCAGAGCATCGAGATCTACGCCTTTGCGCCTGGTGTCGATCCGGCCACGCTGGAGGTCAACCTCGAGCGTGGCCTGTTGAGCATAGCCGGCGAGCGCAAGAGTCCCCTGGGCAGCGCCGATGCTAAGGCCTCGGTGCACATCAACGAACGCTTCGACGGCCGGTTCAGGCGCGCGATCACCTTGCCCGACGATGCCGATCCCGATGCGGTGAATGCCCAGCTGCGTGACGGTGTGCTGCGTATCACCGTACAGCGCCGCGCTTCCGCGCAGCCCCGGCGCATTGCCGTGCAGTGAGCGCGGTAGCGCGCAACTCCCTCGCGGAAGTTCGAGAAAGAGAGAACTTGCAAACCGAAAGAACCAGGAAAGGAAAACGTCATGTCCAACGATGTACAGACTTCCAGTGCCGCCCCTCAACGCAATGCCGCACGGCCGGGTGCTTCGCGCTACAGCGATGCAGCTCTCACCCCGCCAGTGGATGTCGTCGAGGACGCCAGCGGTATCACGCTGTATGCCGACCTGCCGGGTGTAAGCCGTGAAAAGCTCAACCTGCATGTGGAGTCCGACACGCTGACCATCGAGGCCGAGTCGGACCTCAGCGTGCCCGAGGGCCTGAGCTCCAGCCACACCGAGGTGGGCCTTGCGCGCTTTCGTCGTGTGTTCACGCTGAGCAAGGAGCTCGACACGGAGCGGGTGTCCGCCGAGCTGGCGCAGGGCGTGCTGACACTGCGCATTCCCAAGGCACAGCACGCTCAACCCCGGCGCATCGAAGTGCAGGCGGCCTGACCCGCCTGACGCTGGTGCGTACCCCGACAGGATGAGGAACTGCGCCTGTTCCCATCCTGCCGGCCGCCGATACTTCGACGGAAACGCCGCCTATGCCGCGTGAGCGCGCAGCCAAGCCACGCTATCGGCAGTCACCTCGCCGCGGCTGGTCTCATGAGGATTTCGTGGCGAGCTTTGTGGGGCAACATCGACAGTTGAATAAAGTCTCACCGTGGGGCAACCAGCCTGGGCGGAATCACTGGCCAGGCTTCCCGATGGGTTCGGACATCACTTGCGTGCCCATCAGCTTTTTCGACCATCCCTCCATACGCGGCGCGGCAGTCGTTGAATACGGCTCCGAGGGCAGTGGCGTACTCAAGGACGGCGGCGGGGGGAGCTGCAGCGAGTCGGCGGGCGGCTTCGGCGGATTGGTCCCGCAGGCCGTCAGAGACAAGGCGCAGATGGTCAATTTCAGTGCGCAATAGCGCTTCACGGGAACGGGCAGCATTTAGGGCCTCCTGATAGGTTTTGTTGACGGCGTGTTCTTCGTTCCGCGCGGTGGTCACTGCCTTGCGCTTGTCCTCGGAGGCCTCAAGGCGTACCTCGGCCAGCTCGGCGGTGTAGCGGTTGTCCTGGAAGAACCAGGCGGCCAGGGCCGCGACAATCGCGGCGATCAGATGGGTGTAGATCACTGACTTCTCCCGTTGAGCCAGTCGCGCAGCGCACTGCGACGCCACTTCCCGCGCACGCGCAGACCGGCTTCCCACACGATGAACAGCAAGGTGCCGGCCCACTTCAGGGCCCAGTCTCTCACCGCACACCCCCGGTGTTCCAGCGCACGGTGCCTTCGATGCACAGCTGGTATTCCTTCCAGCGGCGGTTGAAAAGGCCCTGGCTGTAGGCGCCCCCGGCCCTCACCCACTGCAGCATGGCCAGGCATGCCCCGCCCTCGTCGCCCACGTTGAAGCGGCGCACCAGGGTCGACTTGCGGCCGGACTTGAGCCAGCACCAGCCATCGGCCTTGCCCGGAGCGCCCAGGCCGGTGTTCACGGCCATGAGCGTCCAGCCGTCGTACTGGCCCTGCGTGGGCTCCCGGTCCAGGCAATCGAGCACGCCCTGGCCGAAGACCTCGGTGTGTCGCTTGAGCGTGGCGCGGGCCTCGGGCTCGGTGACCGCCTTGCCGGGCACCACGCCATGGGTGTTGCCGTAGCCATCGGTCCAAACCCCCGCGATGTCCTTGTACGGGAAGGCCATGAAGCCCTCCAAGGCCATCAACAACACCAACGCCCCCGCACTCAGTGAGCGGCGGGGGTTGTCGCGGATGTATCGGCCGACCGTCACTCGTCAGCTCCCAAGGTGCCCAGATCGGTGTCACTGTCCATGCCCCGGCGCAGGCGGACCATGCGCAACTGGTGCTCGTCGGCGTGGCGCTTGTTGGCCTCACGCTTGTAGTACCAGGTGACCACCAGGCCGCCGACGGCAACCAGTGCGCCCACCAAGCCCAGGAACTCATTCGAGGCGAGCCAGCCCCAGCCCGTCATGCCCGCCCCGGCCAGCGTCACCTTGTTGGCGGCGCCGCTGACCTGTTCAATCGTTTCTGTTTTCATGCTTTCCCTTCGGGCAAAGAAAAACCCGCCGAAGCGGGTTGTTGGGGGTACATGCTGAGCAGCAGCGCAGCCAGGCCGTTGGGGCCCAGTCGCCAAGGCTCCAAGAGCCCCAGCGCCGCACCTAGGGCCTCGCTGCAGAACCAGCCCTCGGGCGCCTCGCGCACCATCCAGCACACAAAGTGCAGGTTGCCCGGCAGGTCGTAGCGCTCACCCCGATGCCGATCAAACCATTGGCGGGCCGGCCCCTCAAGGACCGGCGGCAGGTCAATGAAATCCCAGTGGTCGGGGTTGTAGTCAATGGCCTTGATACGCACCCCGCCATCGATGAACGATGCGGAGCCGCTGAGGCCATCTGAAAACAGCAGTTCACAGTGGCTGTAGGGGCCACGGTCCACCACGCGCACGGCGTGGCTGTAGATACCCTGCCAGCCTGGGCGCGTGGCCTTGTAGAACGCGGCTTGCATTGCGCTCAGGAAAAGTAGAGCTTGCGCAACGCAAGGTTTTCAACCGGCAGCACGGGCGCGGTCAGGATGTCCTCCTGCAGCGCGGCGGTGACCGCGGGCACCACGCTGCCCACGTACTGCAAGCCCAGGAACACATCCTCCCGCTGCAGGTCAATCCATTTGCGCACCTGCAGGTCAGCGAGGATGGCGCGCACACCCGGGTCGTCGCTGGTCAGCACCGACATCTTCGCCAGCTCAAAGCGGTCAAAGAAGGGGCCGATATCAATCAACCACTCCCATGCCGGCGGAACGTAGGGAGTGGGAGGCGGATCCACGAACACGGGCTGGCCCGCCGCTGCGCTGGCGCTTGCGTCGTAGATCTTGCCGAGCACAGACTCGTGCAAGCCAGAGATCTCGATGATGTTCGGCCCTTCAATAGCGCCGGTGGTTTCGGACACAGAGGTGACAAATCCCGCATCATTGGTTTGTGCGTAGAAGGGCATCAGTAAAACTCCACGAGTTGATAGCGACCGCGCACACCACTGGCGGAAGCGGCGGTGTGTATGGATGCCGTGATGGTTGTTGCGTTCGTCAGATCCAGCTCGGGGATCACAGCGATAGAGCCGGTTGCAATGCCAAGGCCGCCGGCCCAAAGCAAGAGGTATCGGCTTGTGTTGACCGCCGAGACGGTGACAACCGCCGAGGTAGACCCGTTCGGGATCGTGATCGCACCCTTTTGGATCGACTTGATCCCCCGGCCTCCGAAAGGCGCGTAGTTTGTCGTGTCGGATGAGGGATCTGTTGCCCCTGATCCGGCCGCTGCAATGCGCACGTACTGCTGGTATCTATCGGCCGGGCTAAGAACAACGGTACCCGGCTGGTACACGCGGCCGGACACCCAGGGTTTTGCAGCGCCGCTCCCCAAGATTTGCGAGAGTGAGTTCATTGGACGGCCCTCCAGATGCCGTTGAGCAGTTGAAAACCCATAGAGCCAGTCGAGAAGTCGAGCAAGGTGGGGCCCGTTGAGCCCTCAAGCTGTCTGCCATTGGGGTCGATGACGTTGTAGTCAATGCCGTTGCCGACATGGACGGACACGAACGAGTTCTCGACACTTGTGTCGGGGAAGATCAGACGTTGAGCAGGGATCTGTCCCGCAGCTCTGGTGCCTTGTGCTGCCAGGGATTGGATGTAGCTTGTAGGCGCCGCGCCCGATTCAATTTGCGCGCCCCACGCAAAGATGGACTGCCCCACTACCCCGCTGTTTGGTGTGAGGAGCATGATCATCGTGGTCTTGCTTGCCGAGGCGTCGCGAAGCACCTTGTAGCCCAGTCGCCACCACCCGGCACCGTAGTATTCGGCGATGTACTGCCCAGCGTATGCGCCCCCTGAGATCACCTGCGTGTCAAAGTCAAAAAGCAATGGGGACTGGGTGTTACCTGGGTAGTAAAGGTCAATCTTGGCCTTGCTCGATGTCCCCTTCTTCAAAAACACACTGCAGTAGTAGTCAGCCACCGCACTGGCGGCAACCGCTATGGATGTATACACACCCGCCGACGCGCCGGTAGTTGTGATCGTGTCGGCGAGCAAATCGCCATCCGGGCCAATGGCCGTATTGGCAGCGACGGTCGCATTGCTCTTCGTCCAGGCTGCGTTGTCGAACTGCTCCGAATACAACAGCAGATTGGTCCCTGCCCCCTCCGTGGCGGTCTTCTGGAGGCTATAGCGGCCGCCATTCTGCGCAAGCTGCGTGGCGGTGATCACCGGCTCGAAGGGCACCATGGCATTCACAAGCGTCCAGTTCGCGGGGTCCGCGCCCGGGTCGATCACCGTGGCGCTGCTTGCCGTGGTCTTGCGGTACAGCCTTTGATTGACAGGGCTGAAAACCACCACATCCTTGGCATACACACCGGCGACCCACGGGGCAGCGCCGGCGTAGTTGGCAACCAGGGCGGTGTTGGCATCCACCACAAGCTTGTTAGCTTCCACAGCGGCGGCCGCCGCCTCTACTTCGCCAGCATAGGTTTCGACGGCAGCGCCCAGTGCGTTGGCCTGGTCGGTCCAGACGGGCAACGCGGCGTAGTGCGCAAACGTCCGGGCGGTGAAAGTCGCCCGGTCATTCTCGGGCGTGGGCGCTACGGGTAGCGACCCGATGGGGACTACAAACATCAGGGGGCTCCTAGTAGGTCCAGTTGCAAAATGGAGTGGTCCAGGTGCTTGAGCAGCACCTCGGTGTCACGGTAGACGCCGTAGACCACGGTGGATTCAAACCCCGCAGGGCCAATGAAAAGACACACGGTGGCGTCGATGTCGTCCAGGTAGTCCATCAGTGGATCTACCTCTTCGTTACGGATGAGCACCTCGAAACTGGTGCGCTTCGATGCCGGGCGCTTTAGAAGTACCAAATCACCAAAGTCGTTTTCTTCATTGCGGCTGTTTCGCTTGCGGCCCACGCGGCCGCCACGCTCGATTCCCAGGCCCCACTCCCTGAGCTGGCCGTACATGAGCAGCCCCAGCGCAAGATCCGGGCCGCCCACCAGTTCAACATGCAAGGCCGCGTTGGGATAGGACTTGAGGCCGTCAAAGATTGCCAGCTTCTTGCCCCCCGCCCATTCGCCAAAGGCGAACTCCCACGGGTCAGCCTTTACAGGCAATGGCCCAGGGAAAAACCAACGATCAGTCACGGTGCCGAAGACTGGATCGATCTGGCGCACGCGAATGCTGTTGCAGTTGCGCAGGTTGAGGGCCGCCACCGTGGTAACGGCCGTGCCGGGCGCGAAAACATAGCCGATACCACCGGCCTGTTCCGTGCGGCTGCTGTTGGTGCCGTCAAAACATCGCCAGCGGTTGGTGGCACGGATGCGGGTCCACTTGTCCGGATGCAAGTCCGGGCTGTTGCCCACGTTTGCCGCCAGCGCGCTTTCGTACACGCTGTGCGTGGATACCAGCCGCACCTGGTCACCCACCGCATAGCTGGTGCCAGCGGCCCAGGCCGGAGGGTCAGTCTCGGGCACCGTACTGGACACCAGCGTGGCGTCCGTCACGGGCAATGGCTGCATGATGAGTACGCCTTGGCTCATGTTGTAGTGCCCTCCTTTCTTGGTTGCGGCATGCCGCCGTCTTCCCACTCTTCAAGCACCTTCACGCCCCGCACCGCCACGCGCTGTTGCGAAAGCGCGTTGGCATTGGCGTCGGCGCGCAGGGCTTGCACTTCGGCCCGCAAGGCTTGCAGTTCGCGCGCGGTGTCGTCCGCTCCACCACCGAACGCGGCGGGGTTGAATGCCTTGGGCACGATGGCTTCACCCTCGTGCACCATGGCCAGCATGTCGCGCGGCACACGATTGGTACCCACGTCGAACTTGGGAACATCCAGCTTGAGCACCTTGAGGGTGTCGGTGAGGCTACCCGCCAGCCAGCCACGCATGCGCGCAAGTTCCACGGAACTGACAGCGCTGAGCGTGGTGGCTTTTTCGATGGCCTTGCTCAGCTCTGGCAGGAGTTTCATCGCATCCTGATCGCCCGCGCGGGCCTGCGCGGTGGCAACGCCGAAGCGCGCGAGCAGCACATCGCGGCTTTGTTCCGAGTCGTCCACCATCAAACCCCGCAGGCGCTTGACTTCGTCCTCCAACGTGTTGCCCAGTGACTTCAACGCCGAGGCAAGGTCATTCGCGCCGTCGGCTGGGCCCGAGAACGAACCCGGGCTTTTGAAATCGCTGCCGCCGCCGCTGGCCGAAGCGCCGCCGCCATAAGCCACCCCAGCGACACCACCGACCAGGCCCGAGATGTCCCCGATCAATCCCTGGATTTCCGGGTCGGCAAGGATCTGCGAGTAGGCGGCCACAAAGGCCCGCGCCTGGTCCAGCACGCTGCTGACCATTCCCCCCACGCCGGCACCGCCCGCCAACATCGCATTGGCAGCCGCACCACCGCCCGCCGCCATTTGCCCTGCGGCCGCAGCGCCGCCAGATGCGTTGGCCGATGCACTGATGGCTCCGCCAGCGGCCAGGCTGCTCGCAGCCGCAGCGCCGCCGGCCGCAAGTGCTGCGCTGGATGCGGCAGCACCGGCAATCATCTGATCGACCATCCCCGAAATGGCGCCCATCAACATGTTCGACAACCCTGTGGTCATCGAGTCGTTGATGTTGTCGTACACCATGTCCTCGAACGCGGTGCTGGCCATGCGGGCCGCCTCCTCGGCGCTGCTGGCGTTTTCGATGGCGTTGTCGAGGATGCCCTTGATGCTGTCGGCAGTGATGCCGAATGCGGAGGTCATGTTCTCGACCGTGACATCCAGAGCGTCTTGCATGAGCGCAGCAGCGCCCGTGATGCTGGAAAAGGCGACATTCACGCTGAGCAGGGCGGCCACAGCCTCCGTGCCCGCTTCGCCCAGCGCAAGCTGCTCCTCGACCAGCGCCTTGAATTCGTCGCGGGTCTTGGGCATCTGCAGGCCCACTTCTGCGAGCGCCTCCTCGACCATGCGCGTGGTGTTCGCGGTCTTTTCGGCCTCGGTGTAGTAGTTGTCGTAGTAGCTCGCCAGGTTGGACTGCAGGTTGTCGAAACCGCCCGAGGCGGCAGCAAGGCCTGCGGCCACGTCAAACGACATGTCGGAAAACTGCCCCAGGCCCATAGCGTCCAGCGAGGCACGAAACTGCGTCACGCCCGCGATCTGGGCGTTGATCGAGGTGAGCAGCGAGTTGGCAGCTTCGTCGGTCAACGCCTCGGCGTCCACATCCTTGATCTGGTCCTTGATGGACTGTGGGATGTCCTTGGCAGCCTGCAGGGCCTGGATGGTGGTTTGCTTCAAGTCGAGCGTGAACTCTTTCACCGCTGTCTCGAAGTCCGGGCTGTTGGAGCTGAACTTCTCATACAGCGTGCCCGCATAGTTGTCGCCCTTGCCGCTTTCGCCAAAGGCCGTGCCATCAGAGAGCATGCCGCCCGCGAACACGCCACCACGGCCTTTTCCCGAGGTCTCCAGGCCCGCGCTGAAGCCGGTCAGGGTTGCAGCACTGCCCAGTGCCTTGAGCATGTCGTTGATGCCCGTTGCGGTGCCCGCAACGGCGTCGCGGATGGCTTGCTCGTTGTCAACCTTGTCGCCTTCCAGGCGGTAGGCTTGGCCGTCCACCAGCGCTTCGCGCCGCCTCCCTGAAAAGTCACGGTCGTACTGTTGGCCCTGGTAGTCGTACGTCTGGCCCCGGCGGTTGTTTTCGACTTGGCCATTGAAAGCCACCCCAAACTGCCCCCCCGTGCGTGTCTCGCCCTTGCCCAGGCCTGCCAGCAACGCCACACCCGCCAACGCCCACCCCCACCCCGGAATCGCTGCCAGCGCCCCACCAATGCCCGCACCGCCCGCAGCTGCGCCGGTGCCCAGGCCTGCGCCCAGCGAGCCCGCCCCCAGACTGCCCGCCGTCATGCCAAGGCCCCCGCCCGTGGTGGCAAGGCCCAGGCCGCTGCCTACACCTGCGCTCAAGCCCAGGCCCGTGCCGGCTCCTGCCAGCGACAGGCCCGCGCCCGTGCCGGCCGCCAAGCCCAAGCCCGATGTGGCAGCGCTGCCCAAGCCCAGCCAGCCACCCACGGTGCTCAGCGCGTTGCTGCCCAGGTTCGCCAAACTTCCCAGGCTTCCAAGGTTGCCCAAGCTGCCCGCACCGCCCAGCAACGACGAGATGCCGGTGTTGATCACGCCGGATATCGCTTGCGAGATCGGGTTGACGATGAAGCTGATGACAGGCCTCAGTACCAGCGTCTTGAACATGTTGACCACGGTGTCGCGGAAGTTGCGCGCAAAGTCCTTGCCGCTTTCAAACCCGCGCAGCAGCGCATCGGTCAGACTGCCCTGGATGGATTCCGCCATCCGGCGGTTTTCCTCCATAGCCACACGCGTGGCGGCGTCCACCTTGGCCTGGGCGGCAGCGGCACGCGCCAGCGCGCGCTGCTCCTCGCGGTCGGCCTCGTTAAAGCCGCTGTTCTTGTCGATGGCGTCCAGCTGCTTCTTGAGATCCAGCTCGATGCGGTACTGCTCAATGGCTGTCTTGCGCGCTTCTTCGCTCAGGCCCATCGTGGAGACTTCGAGCTGCAGGGCTCGGTTGCCCTCCTCGATGCCGCGCACGTAGTCGCCCACGGCCGCGCGCCCCACCTCGCGGGCTTTGCTGTCGGCCACGTAGGCGGCATTGAGCTCGTCCTGGATGGCGACCTGTTCCTGGTACACAGCCACGAGGTGCTTGCGCACCTCGGCCTCTGCCTTTGCCGTGGCGGCCACAATGGGCTGCTTCGTGAGCAGTTCCGCCTGGGCGACAGTGAGCGCCTGGACGTTCACCACACCCGAGCTGTCGGTGAACACCTTGGTGAGCCGGGCCCAGTCCTCCGCAAAAGAGCCGGTCAGGCCCGACAGCTCAGCCATCAGCTTGGCCTGTTCCGCCAGCTCCTTGCGCTGCTCCTCGGCCGCCGTCTTCGCGGCGTCGGCCTGGGCTTTGATGGCGGCGGTATTGGGGAGCTCGCCCACGCTCTCGCGTGGCACGTCCGCCACCGGCGGATTCACGACACCCCGGCCACCACCAGAAGACGGGTTGAACTTGTAATACGCCTGCTGGGCGGCCTGCAGCTGGGCGTTCAGGCTGTTAATCCTGTTCTCCAGACCGCCACGGACGCCAAACACATCAACGGTGATTGCGCCCGCTTCTTCATTCAGCGAAGCAATGTCCTGCTTGAGGTTCTCGATTCGCTTGCGTTGCGCGTTGCCACCCCAGTCCAGCAGTCGATCTCCAAATTCGTCAATGGCTCCGCGCGCACCGCCTTCTCGCATCTTGGCAAGAATGGCGTTCATCGCCGGGAGCATTTCGGACAACAGCGAGCGCGCCGCATCGGTGGAGTTCTTACGCAGTTCGGCGAGCTGCTTGTTGAATTTTTCTGCTTCGGCGGCTTGCTCGGCGGTGACCTTTCCAACAAGCGCGCCCTTTTCTGCCAGGTCGTTCAAGAAGGGGGCCACCTCCTTCAGGGACTTTCCGAACAGTTCCTGTACCAGGCGAGCCTTGTTGCCATCGTCAGCGAACCGGGACAGGGCGACTGCTGTTTGGCGCAGGGCCTCGGCCGGGTCCAGCTCGCGCAGTTCCTTGGCGCTCAGGCCGATAGCCTTCAGGGCCAACTCTTGCGCACTTCCCGGCTTGGCATCCCCCAGCACCTGGTTGAACTTGACCATGGCGGTGCTGACCACATCAATGCTCGCACCCGTGCGCAGCGCGACATCTTCCAGAGCGCTGATGTTCTCAATGCTTGCGCCCGTGGCGTCCTTGATGTCATTGAGGGCGTCCACGCCGTCTGCAATGTTGCGAACAAATGCCGATACAGCACCAACGCTCAAGCCTGCCAGTGCCGAGGCCACGGCCGTCCGTACGAGGCCAGCCGCTGCCCCGATGCCGCCGAAGGAGCCTTCCAGGACTTTGTTTGCACCAGCCGCCTCCTGCGCCTTGCGCTTGGCGGCATCGAGCTGGTCGAGGTAAGGCTTGAGGGCGCCCAGGTCCGCGCCCCGCATCCGCGCGATGGACTCCTGGTACTCGCGGGTAGCGGTGCCGCCCGACTCCAGCGCGACAATCTGACGCTGCAAGCTGGACACCATGTTCTTGGTGACCGAGTCCAGTTTGCGAGCGGCTGCCTCGCCACCGGCGCCTATCTTGTTCAAGCCAGCCGCGCCAGCCTCTCCCGCTTTTTCAGCAGCCGGCCCGATGGAGCCCAGCTCGCGCTTGATCTCGCTGACCCCTGCCTTGACACCACTGGCGTCTGCCGAGAACTTGATTTCCTGGTTGAGATCGTCGGACACGGCAAGGCCTGCTAAAAAAACAAGCGCCAGTGCATACGTGTGCACTAGCGCTTTGTGGGTGGATAGAACTCTGTGTGGGCCGCAAGGGCTGCGGATTCCATCACTTCGAGCTGGTAGCGAAGCTCCTCCCAGTCATCAGGGTCGGGGGCCGCGCGATCCAGCAGGGGATATAGAGCCTCCCAGCGAAAGCCGAGAGGCCGGCCCGTTGGGCCGTAAAGCCAGCGTGTCCCTACGCCGAGGAAGAAGTGCCATGCGCGCTCGTTGTCGTGCCAGACATGGAGGATGTCCGTGTCGTAGTCTTCCAGCTCGAAGCCCGCTTCGCGAGCCTCTGCTTCCGTGACTGGTGGCTCGATCAGCGCTCGCGCGATGGCTCGGAGTTTCCCAACTGGCCTTGGTACACCGCGCGCTCGTAGCCTTCCATCAGCTTGCTGAGTGCGCCGCCGAAGTCGTCTTCGAGTTGGGCGAGACCTTCTGCGTCACAGTCTTCCGGGAGGGTCCAGGACTCGGCGACCCGGGCCAGCAGCATGGAGTCGCGCTGGATGCCACGGTCAAGGATCTCGTCCAGCTTGGGAATGACGCGGCGGGGTGCTGGGTCTTCCAGCGTCGGTGGCGATGCCGCAGCGCGCTCGGCCTTGTCGGCGGCTTCTTCTTCGGCTTGGACAAATTCCATGTGCTCGCGGCGCATCTTGGCCCAGGCTTTCTTACCCTTGGTCTTGCACGTGACGGTGACGCGAACCATCTGTCCGTCCAGGCGCTGCAGGTCCAGGTGCACGGGGAAGGTTGCCGCCTGACCGCCCAGGCTGGCGAGCATGGTGACGGGCACGGTTTTCTTGGGATCAGACATGGTTGAATTGCTTTCTTTCGCTAGGTGAGTGAACGCCCGTGCCCCACCCCGCCGCCCCAGCGAAAGGGCGAACGAGGCAGGGTCGGTGCTGGGTTTGGGCTCGGGGCCCGGGGATCAAACGACGGCAGGCGTGGCGTAGCGCGTGCTGCGCGCGTTGCCGGACACGGCCACTTTGCAGACCACGATCTGGCCTTCGGTCTCGACTTCTTCTTCGTTCAAGTTCACGGTGCACGGCAGGTAGCTGGTGGCACCGCTCTTGGCCACCTTGCGCATCACGGTGTCGATCTGCACCTCGGTCAGCTTGCGCAGCGCCAGGTAGCCGGGCGTGGTGATAGCGTCCGCGTCCATGTCGAAGCCACGGTCAACGGCGCTGAAACCGTCATTGATCGAAAACTCCTGGTCGGATTCCTGGAACTTGTAGGTGACCTTCTTGGCCTCGCCGCCCGAGCTGCTGGGGTTGAGCGTGCTGGTGAGCTGCACCCAGGTGTTGATCTTGACCAGGCTGCCCGCGCCGCCGCCGGGGGGGTACAGGGTGAGGCTGGTGGTGTCCGCTTGTTCCAGCACCAGGGTATCCGCCGTGGGTGCGGACTTGACGCGGAAGGCACGGCGGCTGATCCGCGCCCAGCCGGACTGGATCACGACGATGTCGTTGGGGTTGCAGCCATGGGCTACACACTGGACAACGGCTTCTGCCGCATTGGAGATTGCCAAGACGACTTTGCTGAGAGCGAATTCGGTGGCGACGGCAGAGATGGTGCCGGATGGGGTACGAGCCATGGTTGGGGCCTTTCAGAAGTGAAAAAACCCACGCGAGGTGGGCAATGGGAAAACGCCCTCGCGGGCACAAAAAAGCCCTTCGGGCGGATGCCTGCAGGGCTTGCGGGGTGGGCCTTGCGGCCCTGCTCAATGGCTGGGTGCTACCGTGGCGACCAAATGGAAAAATCCTGCCGGCAACCGCGCAAGCCGGTGCTTTCTTCGACCACCGAGTTGCGGGCGCCCTGGGGTTCTGCCTGCAGCACCGGGTGCTCGACCAGGATTACTTCCACCTCCTGCGCTAGGGAGATCGCCTCCAGGCGCGTGGCGGCCCAGCACGCCAGCTGGTACCGGCCGTTTTCAATGACAGGCAGCTCACCTTCGGCATACACGGGGGACACGCCGCCGACCTGCTGGTAGACGATGCGCGGCAACCCAGACTCTGGTGGCGCCACGTCGGGATATACCCGGTTGGCGACCAGGCCGCCCAGGGCCGCAAGGAAGGTGGTATCGGCGCTCATGACTTCAGTACCTTCTTCACATCGGCCAGCATGCGGCGGCGGGCGGCCTGGGCCGCCCTGCCCCGCGCCGCGTCGAATGCGGGCCGCAGGAAGGGTTGCGCGGCCATCCTGCTGGTTCCGTTCTCCACAAACGTTCCGTAGAACGCCTTCCTCTTGTTCCAGCTGGTGCGGTAGACCGACCGGGCCCGAGTGCTTTCGTCGTCGGCGTAGGCCTGGTAGATCGAATCGCGCAGGTTGCCGGGTGCGAACTGTTGACCGCCCTTGCGCCCGTGCGCGGCATCGGACACCGGGCACCGGGCGCGGGCCTCGTTGTAGAACTCCTGAATACCGGCCTGCGCCGCAGGGCGGGTGCTTTCTTCGGCCGCCCTCGCGATCCTGTCCAGGCTGGCGTCCAGCTTGGAGAAGTCGTAGCTGGCGGACATGCTGGTGCGGCTCATGTGATCACCTCGCAGGCCAGGTCCACGTATTTCTTGCCCATCAGGTCAGGCATCACGGCCTGGATGCCGTAGATGACGCCGCCACTGACCACGCGCATGGCGTTCGTGATGTCGAGGCGGTACCTGGTGCGGATGGAGACCTGCCGGGTGGAGGTGACGGCGCCGGCCTTGATGGTCTCCAGGCCCGTACCGCCTCGAATGTCCGCCCAAATGATCGTCATATCGGTCCACACGTCCAGCGGCTGGCCGCCGGCGTCCTGCGTTCGCGTCTGCTGCTGGATGGTGATGCGGTTTCGCAAAGACCCAGCTTGCATGTCAAAACCCCCCGCCCGTGTTGATGTACGGGGTCAGCAGCCACTGCGCTCCCATGGGCACCTCCACTGCCTGCGTGGCCGTTGTGGCTTCGCGATTGGCGTACAAGTGACCCAGGATAAGCAGCGCCGCCGCGTTGATCGCCTCGTTCGTCACGATGCCCGTGGTGTCCTCCGGAGGAATATCGCCCGCGGCGCCGTACACCTTGCGGAAGACAACGCCCTCAGCGGCCAGATATGCCGCCGCCAGCCAGCCGGTGATCACCGAGTCTTCCGCGTTGTCGTCCACCCGCAGGTGGAGCTTTGCGTCCGCGACGCTGACCTTCGGCATGACGTCAGGCCTCGGTGAACTGCAGCACGCGTGCGCCGGCGACGATGGCGTGCGCCACGGCCTCCGGGTGCGGATCCACGGAGCCGACGTACTGCTCCGCCAAGGAGATCGGCAGGCCGTCGATCACGACGCCTGCCGGGTAGTTCGTTCCGGCGATGTGCGTGTCCACCTGCACCAGGGCGCTGATGGTCGAACCGGGTTCGGCCGGGGGCGGAGCGCCGGTAGCTCCGGGATCGCTCCCGGGCGCTGCCGGAGCGTCGCCTGCTGAAGCGGTCGCATCGTGCACGCCCTCAGCCCCATCGGCCAGTGGCGCGTCCGCGGCGGGCGCTGTGGGGGCGGGCGCATCGGACGCAGCCGCCTTGGGTGGGTTCTTTGCCATGTTGGTATCTCCAGAAGCGGCCCTGGACGCTGCCGGGGCCTGGGGTCGTCAGGTGGCGGAGTTGGCGTAGTGCTTCACGGCACCACCCACGTCGATCAGGCGCCCGCCCTGGCGGTTGAACGCCACGAAACCGATCTGGCCGTTCAGGATGAAGTTGCTGTCGGCCATGCGGAACAGCGTCAGGTCCATCACTTCGCGGATCAGGTACTTGCTGAAGTCGCCAAACAAGATGGACTTGGCGCTGGCGGCCATCACCGGCATCTCCTGGGAGATGAAGATGGGGCGGTTCAGCAGACGGTCAGGAGCGCCGCCGGGGTTGCCCTGCTCATAGCCGGGCACGAAGATCGGGCGGCCCTGGGTGTCCTTGATCTTGCGCACCACCTTGAGCGAGCTGTCGTGCAGCATGTAGCCGACCTTGGAGCCCACGCGGTAGATTGGATCTACAGAGTGCTCGAGATCAACCAGGTCGTCGTAGGTGACGCTGGTGGTCTGGCCCGTGGTGCCCGTCTTGCCCACGGATGCGCCCGTGACTACGCCATGCGGCTGGCTGGTGCCTGTGCCGATTGTGAAGTGCTTGGCGGTGATGCGGCCGATGCGCAGGGCCAGCAGCGAGTTGATGTAGGCCTCGATGTCGAACATCGAGTCTTGGATCAGCTCGAAAGGCACGGCAATTTTCTTGGACGAATACTTGTACACGTCCATCGACAGGTTGCCGAAGGTAGTTTCACCAAGGGTGACAGCGGCATTCTGCCCAACGATCTCCCCTTCTTCCGACGTAGCGTCGGCCGTGGGGAAGTTCATCTGGGCGCCTGTGCCGGTCTGGATCACCGAGGCTGCCGCGCGGATGCCGCCGAATTGCTTCATGGCCTCGGTGAGTTGGCGGAAGTATTCCGTCGCCACGGTGTAGCCACCCTCTGCCGGGGTCGTGGTGGACATCGCCGCCTGCGGCAGCGCCATGGCCTGGGCGATCTCGCCAGCCTGCCGGGCGCGCACGCGCTGCAGGTCTTCCTGCCCCAGGTTTGCCATACCGCCCACCAGGTAGGCACGCAGCGCCCGGGATTCGGTGGCGTTGTGCTGGGCGCCCGGTGTACGCGTGAACTGGTCGCGGGCATCGTCGGTCACCTGCCCACGCTGGGCAGATTCCAGTGCACCCGCAGCAATGGCGTTCATCGCGTCGTTGTGCCGCTTGATCTGCGAGTCAATGTCGCCGATCTCGGCCATAGCGGTGTCGTACTGGGTTTGGTGCTCCGGCTTCCACTCGGGAGTCTTGTCCTTGTCCACGAGGTTTTGCAGGTTCTGGGCGAGTGCGTCGCGACGCTCCCGCAGGGCGTGAATGCCTTTGGTCATGGCTTTCTCTTTCTCAGGTGCGGCCTGTCGGCCTGGGTTAAGCCCACCGCGGGAGCGAGGGGCGGAAACGAAAAAGCCGCCTCGGTGGGCGGCTTGGGTTGCTCGAGTGGGGTTGCGTCAGGCCGGGATCAGGGCCTTGAGCACATCGCGGCGCATGGCCTCGCGATCCGGCTGGGGTCGGGTGGCCGCAGACGGGGGGCGAGGCGCTGGCGCCGGGCTGGTGGCCTTCGCTGGCGCCGCCTTGAATGCCGATAGGTCCCATGTGATCTGATAGCGCGGCGCGTCTTCCTCCACGGCGTCGGCGAATTTGAGCTCCATCGCGCGAGCAGACTCTATCCACGTCTCGGCAGCGAGCATGTTGGTCAGTTCGCCTTCGTCCATGCCGGTGCGCTTGGCGTAGGTCTTGATCAGCGATGCGTCGATCTGGCCCAGCAAATCGGCTTGCTTGCGGAAGTCGTCCTCGTTGCCCATGGCGATAGACCACGCCTTGTGAATCATGATGAAGGAGCCCGGCGCCATGCGGATCTCGGCGGCCGGCATGATGAGGAACGATGCGGCGCTGGCCGCCAGACCGTCGACGTGCACGATGGTCTTTGCCGAGTGCTGGCGGATGGCCTGCTCCATGGATCGCCCCCCGAACACCGAGCCGCCCGGCGAGTTGACGCGCAGATGGATCGTCTCCGCCTTGATCGCGGCGTACTGCTGCACGAACGACTCAGCGGACACGCCACCCCACCACTCCGCGTCAGCATCGCTGTCGACGATCATGTCGTACAGGTAGACCGTGGCCTCTTTCTCATCGGCCTTGGCTGCGATCTCAAAACGGCCGCGACGCCGGTTGCTCGCGAACAGTTTCGCCAGTGGTGTCATCGTCGGATTCATCTTCGTCCTTCTCCGGTTTTGCCGGTTCAGTTGCACCTTGCTCGGCGCCCTTGCCGGCCCACACCAGCTTGTCGCCACCCTCAATGGGCGGCAGGTTCTTGAGGCGGCGCACCTCGTTCACGGTCATGTAGCCCTGTGCGCCGGGTCCGCCGAGCGCCTTGCTCAGGAACTCGGCTTGCGCCTTGGCATCGCCTTCCAGCAGCGCGTCGGTGTTGTGCTCTGCAAAGAAGAGCCGCGACTTTGGCCAGACCTTGCGGTTCACCTCCTGGCGCATGCTGTCCAGATAGCGCCGTAGGGTGTATCGCACGAAGCCGATCGACATCTGCTCGACGCCGGTCCCCCAACTGGTGGTCTTTTCGGTGTAGCCGATCATGTGCGGCGGCACGCCGAAGATCCGGGCGATGTCTTCGACCTGGAACTTCCGTGTCGCCAGCAGTTGGGCGTCCTCGGCGCTCATGGTCAGCTTCTCCACCGTGAGGCCGCCGGTCAGGATGGCTGGCAGATGGGAATTTGACGGGCCCTGGTGCCGCGACATCCACGTCGTGCGCAGCAACTCCGCCTGCTCCTTGTTGAGCGACTTGTCCGTCTTGAGCGCAAAGTCGGGGCGGGCGCCGTTCTTGAAGAACGCCCCGGCGAACTCGTCTGCCGCCAGCGCGATTCCCGCCCCATTGCGCAGTGCCGAGCGGATCGGCGTCAGGCTGCGCAGCCCGTCGAAGCCGATGCCTGGGAAGTGCAGCATGTCGGCCTGATCCACTGTGACCATGGTGCCGTCTTCTTCCACCACCAGATACACCGTGCGGCCGTTCTCGCGCCGCGGCGTGCAACACCCCGGGTGCAGAGGCTCGAAGCCCTGAATCTGGTTGCTGTAGGGGGTCACGCGATGGATGCGCCAGAACCCGTCGCCGCGCAGGGCGATGGACTGCGCGGCCCACGACCAGGCACTGGCCGCTGTCCAGTTCTCCCAAGGCTGCTCGTTGAACAGATACCAAAGGTCGCTGTCGTAACGCTCCCGCCCCTCGGGCAGGCGCTTGAAGATGTGGAACGGCAACGCCGCAATGGCCCCACCGATCAGGCCCACGCTGGCGTAGACCGCCGAGGATGTCATGGCCGTGTGCTCATTCACAGGCACCCCGGCGCTACCGGGCATGTACCCGGTGAGGATGTTGAACATCTCCGTGCTTGGCGTGATCTCCGAGACCGGAGTGACGGCGTTGCTCGCGCGCTGCGCCTGGCGGTCAGCCCTCCATGCCGTGAGGATGGAGCTGCCCGGCTGGCTCACGCGGTCCGCGTTGTACCAAGTGCTCATAGGACGACGATTCCGGGTTCGGCTTTCGCTTCAGGGTTGAGTGCCATCAGGTAGACAGCATCGAAAAGAGCCATCAGCAGATCAATCTTTCCGACGCCGCTGGCCTGTTTGGTGATCGTGATTGCGTTGCCCTGCATCACGGTCTTGGCGTTCCCCACACACCATGCCAGCAGGGCACTCCCGCCATGCACAAGCTTCTTGGCGGCAACATGGCGTTCGGCCGTCTTGATCGCCCCGTTGAGCTGGTATCCCTGCGGAATGCCCACCACCTGGTCCGACGTCACGGGCCCAGGCTCGTCCTCCGTGCCCACCAGCGCGTCGTAGATGGCACCAAGGCCCAGGCGGTCGACACCCACTTTGTCGAGCAGGCCGGAGACCACGATCTGCCAGACGAGCACCACGACCTCCTCAACATCCTGGCCGACGCGCTTCACCAGCACCAGGTCGCCAGCCTTGATGAAGTCCAGGTACTTGGCGGCCTCCGACTTGCGCCGCTCAAGCGCAATCGGGTGGATCCAACCCCTGCCCCAAGACAGCCAGCGGCCAGTTTCGATCTCGCGCCCCACCACCGACAGCCCGAGCAGGTCATCCAACCCGCCGCCATCGACTCCCACGTCCACAACCTCGCTGCGCGTGAGAAGTTCCTCAAGCGTGAATACCGGGATGGCAGCAGCCTCCCAGAAGTCCGCGCCGGCCCAGCGGTCGCTGCGCAGGTTCAGGCCAACCTCAACGTTTCCGTACTTGGCCAGGAAACCCTTCAGAGACGCCTCGCCCTCAGCCTCGGCCTTCCGGTACTCACGCTCAAGATAGGCCCGGTCCACCGAATACCCGAGGTTCGGGTTCACCATCGGCAGGTTTTGGAGTTGCCTGGCTTCGCCGCTCTTGACCATCTCTAGCGGGTGCTCGAAGAGGATCGGTTGAAACTGCGGATCGATGATCTTGCCGTCGCGCACATCGCGTGCGTACTGCAGTTTCTCTTTGAAGACACCCTCCGGCGGCTCATCACTCTGCGTGGTGATGTAGATGACGAAACCCTCGGGCCGCGACGCCAGACCGCCGGTAGCCTCGCGCAGCATGTCTTTTGCGTTCGCCTGCTTCCCGAACAGCCACAGTTCCTCGATCAGGGTGCCGACGGATTTTTTTCCCGCCGCGGTGTTGGCGTCTGCCGCGATCACCTTCAGCGTCGAGTTCATTCCCCGGTGCGTCAGGGTCTTGACGTGCGTTTGAACATGCACGAGATCGGCAAGCTCACTGTAGGCGTCTTCGCCCTCACTTGCCTCCTCGTAGAGCACCATGTCCTTTGCGGGACCGAAGCTGTTGTTCGCCACCTCCAGGGTGGGCGCAAGGATCGTGAACTCCGCCGACTTCCGCCAGTTGCGGATGAGCATTGTCAGCATGATCGAGGCGGCCAGCCCCGACTTGAAATTCTTCTTGGGCAGCATCACGAACCACTCCGTGATAAGCCGCCGCCCACTTTCCGCGTCATAAGCCCCGAAAATCGACGCCGCCAAGTCGAACACCCATTGCCCGCTGGCATCACCAATTCTCGGGCTGCCCGGCGCATCCACAATGCGCAGCTCACGCATCACGGCCAGGCCCGCCTCCGCTTCCTCAGGGAAGATCGGTGGCGGGATGATTGAGCGACCCGAGCGCAGCCTATCCGCCCAATCTGGGCACGCTGTAGACCACTCGGGCATCAGACTTTCCTACCGCCAGCAGCTACTAGCTTTGGCGGAGCGGCAGATGCGAACTTCCCAGCACCCGCAGTTTTGGCTGCTGCAGTCTTGGCCTCCTTCTTGCCCCCGTTTTCAGCACGGCGCACCTCAGCAGACAGCAGCGCCTTCGCCGCATCGATCCGCAGCTTGTCGGCCACCATGTTGTCGTTCATCACGGTTGCAAGAAACTCGGCCGGTGTCTGCTTGCCGCTGGTGGCAATCGTCAGATCGTCGGCAGGGTCTTTTTTTGGACGGCCAGCCCCAGGACGGGCGCCGCCGCTCCGTCCTTTCACTCCGGGCATGACCTACTCCATTTGAATAATTTGAATGCGGGAGAAATTTTCCGCGCGTGGGGAACAGCGGGGTTTCCAGCCAAAAGGCTTCAGAGATCGACCTACCCCCTACCCCTTCGCCCTCTCAGCTGCCTCCCGCGCCGTCTTTGCTGCGTGGTGCGGCTTGCACAGGGTTTGGTAGTTGGTCTCCTCATCCTCTCCACCTTTCCAGAGCGGAACGACGTGATCCACATCCCGGCCTGCGACCACTCTGCCCTCCGCTTCGCACGCAGAACACAGCGGGTTCGCCATCAGCCAGCGCTCGCGGCGAGTCATCCACCTACGGCCGCGTGTGCGTGGCGTAGCGGCGATGCGTGGGGCCCGGGCAATCTGCTTGCTCTGCACCATCTGGATCCGCTGGGGGGCGGCGGCGATGCGCGGGCGGGTTCCCATGTCTACAGCCCTTTCCAATCGAATGGCCCTTCGGACTGCCCTTGCGGACAGGGCCTGCCGTTCGCTTCCCAGCACCGAGCTCTCGTAGGAGTCTCCCTTCACGGTGAGCCTTGTGCCAGTTTCCCTTGGTCATTGAAGACGCCTAGTCGTGCGGGCACGCTCAGTCAAGCTAGCATTTCCCCCCGCTACGGAAAAAAAGCGCCAGCCAATACTAGACGCCAAAATTTTCAAAGGAGAGAGTTAATGCAGTATGACTACATGAACGTCAAATCTGTTGACGCTGAAACATTCACCAAAACCGCTGCGGCCCACGACTTCAACGACCCAACGAAATACACCAAATCAGATATGGACGATTTGGAAAAAATCGAGCGATTGCTTGATGCACGGCAAGGTACTCTTTCTCACGAAGAGTTCTATCTTGAAAAGGAAGTTTGCGAGTGTGGACGGAACCTTACTTTCTATGACTTCGTATTCACCGCATTGATAGATGCTCAACATCCAAAATCGTTTGTGCTTCACACATTGATAGGCTCGAAGAAAATTATTAATCAAGCTCGCTCGATGCGATGCTCGGCTTGCTCCAGGGTTACTGGTCGAAAAATAATGTATGGGATGCCAAGTAGCTATCTCTGTCGCGACCCAATTTCTATTTAGTAGATAAATCCACTCGCCATGCGCCCACATGGGGGACTCGAACTCTAGTCCTGCCTGACTTAGCAGGAAATACATTTTCTGAAGCCAAGCAAAAAGCCCCGGGCAGAACTGCTTCGGGGCTTTGCTTTGGTCGCACCTGCGGCTGCCGTTGGGCAACCGAGGCGCACGACACAGTGTCGCGGAATATGGCGCGATTGTGCACTACTTTGTCAAGCTGCGCAAGTAGGCAGACCAAAATCTTCTAAGACCTTCAATACGCGACTGCTCCCAAGTTCCAGCGCTGATCTTCAACCCGCGGCGCACTGCATGGTGGGGACGACGTTGGGGGATGTAGTAGGCCTGCAGTACACGGCGGTACTGCATGGGCACAACAACCAGGGCATGCTGGACTTTCATCGCGCTCCAGTCCGCCATGAACGGCTGCATTGGCTCATCGTCCTGTCCGCGCTTCGGCGGTGGGACGTATTGACCCTCTGCACTGGCGCAGCGGCGCTTCTGGTAGCGGTCTTGGGCCCATCGGCCATAACGCTCTAGCAGCTCATCGGCATCGCGCAGTTCTAGCGGCATCGCCTGTTTGCGCCCGCTCATGAGCTTCGGCGCCTTGAATACGGGGCGCTCCTCCACAAAACCTTCCATCGTGTCGCATCTGCTCATGTAGCTCCTTCTATCGCGGCGCCCTGCGCCTGGTTCCCGTTCATCGCGTCGGTCAGTTGCTGCGGCAGATCCGCCAGCACTCCCTCCGACTCCGCTGCGTACCGCTTCGCCGCCCACCACGCGTAGGCCTTGTCCACCTGGGCCAACTTCACGCAGTGGGCGAGCATCACGCGCCTGTGCTCCTCCAAATTCACCGCTGGCTCTGTCTGCACATCAACCCCCTGTATCTCTCTACGGCAAGGCTGAAGACCCGGTGGACTGCGCATACCACCCCTTACCCAGGGGAACCTGGGAGGCGTGGCTTGCGCTATCGGCAGTGGCAGTTAGCCCAGCGTTTCAGCGCCCCGTGGTGGCCGATGCGCCCCAGCGGGTAACCCAGACTTACAGCCCCTGCATCGGGACCCTGCGCACGCTCTAGGTAATCCACCCACGTTTCGGCTTTGCACATTCCGGGTAGCCGTTTTCTTGGCCCATGCCCCCGCGTATCCAGCCGCTGGCATGGGTTGCAAAGGTGGGTGCTACACAGCGGCCTCCTGGCGTGTTTGGATGCTGCTTAGCCACTTGCGCAGCGTCTGCGAGGTGCGAAAGACGCCTTGCGCCTTGTGCATGTCGTTCAGGTCCCCTGGTGGTGGCAGGAAGTACGGAAGGCCTGTAGCCTTGGCGGCCTCCTCGCCGGTCTTCTTCTCGTCGTTGTCGGCCACCACCACCCCCACGGTGGCCATGCGCTTCAGATTCCCAGCGCTGAAACAGATGTGGATGCGGTAGCGCATGCGCAGCGCGTGCAAGCAGTCGCGCAGACTAAGACCCGTGGCGTAGCCCTCGACCCACCAGTCCAGAGCCCAGTGGCCGGGATTACTGATGCAGTATTCGGCGCCGCTCGTGCGCTGGCCCTTCAGGTACTTCTTTTCGCCGCGACGGTCGATGAGCTGCACGCCCACCAAGTCGCGGCCCACACGCATCGGAATGCAAAGCAGGTTCTGCTCCTCGGACGGCCACCACACGCTACCGGTGGCCTCGGGCCAGCCCTTCGAATGCAGATAAGCGTGCTGCTCGTGCTTGCACTGGTGAAGGATCCATCCAGCCTTACGGGCGGCCTGGGCCTGATCCTGGGCGCGCTGCGCCTGCTCGGCGGCTAGGCGAGCGTCGCGGGCCTGCTGCTGGGCCTGCAATTGCGCTTCGGTGGGCGGGGTATAGCTGTCGTCCTCGGCGGACTTCCAGCCGGCCGCCTGGGCCTCGTGGAACAGCGAGCCGATGGTGACCCCGGAGCCCCGGAAGCTGCGCCAGGACACGCGGGCCGCCTTGGACTCGTAGGAGTCGGAACGCTGGCTCCATGTGTCCCAGATGTCAAAGCCATCCTCACCCAGCTCGTGCTTGATGGCCATGCCCGCCATGATCCAGACCTCGCGGTCGTCATGGGCCAGGTACTGCAGTGCGTCGCGGATGCGGTCGGTCATGCTGCAACCGCCCTCCCCTTTGCGCGCCGGATGTTGCGGCTCACCAGCCATCGGCGTACCTCATCGCCCATAGGCTCGGGATCAGGCTTCGGACCAGCCGGGCCAACGCCGAATTTCTCGATATAGCGGTGGTAGGCGCTGCCGGGGTTGTGGCCCTTCTCAAGCGCGTGCCCCAGAAGTTGGGCGTAGAACGACCGCTTGTAGTCGGCGCTGTACTTCTCAGCTGTGGCAGGCTTCGTGCTGCCCACCTCGATCATTTCCCCGGCGACAGCCTGCACGTCGTTGCCGCGCGCGCGAACATGCCCGCAGTGGGCGCAGGTGTCGGTCTTGGGTGGCCACAGCGCGGAGCAATTCGGGCACTTTGCAGCCTCCTTCTGCGCTTCGCTTGGCTCCTTCTTCGGCTTTGTGTCCGTGCCTGGGCCCAGGGCCTCAACGCCGTGGTGGTAGAGCTTGTCCCAGTCGTCTTGAAAGCGCAGCCAGTTGCCGCTGTTGTCTTGGATCACGCACAGCTTCTTGCCGTCGTGCATGCGGGCACCTCGGCCCACCATCTGCACATGCTCGCTGAAGGACTTCTTCAACGGGCGGGCCAGGATGACGTGATCAATGTCGGACTGGTCGAAGCCCCGGCTCAGAATGGCGACGCTGATCACGACCTTGATGTCGGTATCCGGGCGCGCGAACTCTTCGAGCACCTGATCCCGGTAGTCGTCCTCGTCGTTGGAGCTGATCTGAACCGCGTTGATCCCGGCCTCGTTGAACCGCTGGGCCAGTTCCGCGCCGTGCTGAACCCCGCAACTGAAGCAAATGGTCTTGCGGTACTCGCCGAAGACCTCGTGCGAGATCCGCACGTAGTCGGCCACCACATCGCCGACGATCCTGCGGCCACGCTCTTCGAGTTCGTCCTTCTTCCATTCGCCGGCCACCAGTGGCACGCCGCTGGTATCCACCTCGCGTGCGACGAAGACGCGGAAAGGGACAAGGTGGCCGTCACGAACCAGCGCCGCCATGGTGGTGACGCTCACGACGTTGGTGAAGTGCGTGCCGATGGCGGGATGAAACGGTGTCGCCGTTGCCCCGACGATGCGCAGGTTCGGCTGGCTCACCATCATGTTGATGATGCTTTTGCGCAGGCACGCGTGAAGCTCATCGATGAACACGAGGTCCACGAGCGGCAGCGTCTCCATGCGCTCCAGCGTCTGCGCGCTGGCGATCTGCACAGGCAGGTGCGGGCGAAACCGCCAATGTTTTGCCATCAACACGCCGTGTTCGATGCCAGCACGGTCCAGGTGCTTTGAGAATTGCTCCACCAGCACACGGCGCTCGCACACAAACATGATCCGAGTGCGCTTCTCCTGCACACACTTGATCATGTGCTCCATGATCCGGCTCTTGCCGGCCCCGGTGGGCGCGGCCAGCACCTGGCGCACATGCCGCGCGCGGAAGCCATCACGCAGGCGCTCCACGCTGTCGGATTGGTAGCGGCGAAGTTGCAAGGGTTGCATAGGGGACTCCTGACGGTCACCATCAAAGGCCGGTGACGTGGCCTGCTCCATCACGCAGCCACCGCCTTCAGACGGTCGATCTCGCGGCGCTGGGCGGCGAGCTGCTGCTTCATCTGCGTGTTCTCCTGCATGAGGAAATCGCGGCTGCTGGTGACAGTGCGCAGCTGCGCGCTGAGCCCCTTCACCTCGCACTGCAGGTGCTCGATCAGCTCGGCGGCCTGGTTTCGGTCAGCCTCGGGCATATCGCCAAGGTTCGCCAGCGCCAGAGCTGCCTGCAGGTCGGCGATTTGGTCGCGCGCGGCGTCCAGTTCGGTGTATTCGGGCGGCGGAGGCTCTTGTGCCGAAGATGCGGGCGAAACCTCTGGCTGCGGGGCTGGCGCCGGGTCGATGCCTCGGCGGTCGTCCATGTCCACGGCCGCGCCGTGCGCGTCGGATGCTGGCGGCGCAGTATTGGTGCGTCCAGCATCTGCCGGTGCGGGCGCTGGCATTCGGCCGATCTTGGCAGTGTTCTGCTGGTACGTTGTGCCGTTGCGAGTTACCGTACGCTCAGCCGATGCCGCATCTTCGGAATTTCCGCAGATAGCCGCACGGGCAGCCGCCACCGTCTTGTCTGAAACGTGGCAGTGCTGGGCGATCTTGCGGTCGCTCCAGTGCTTGGATGCAGGGTGGATCAAGGCGCCACGAATGGCCTTCTGTTTGTCCGCAGTGGTGCGACGTAGCCCGTGATTTGGATTGGCCCCGAAGCTGTAGAGTTGAGCATCCTCACGGGTGCCGGGTGTGATGTCTTCGTAGATCTTGGTCAGACCCGCCAGACGGGCGCCGTGATAGCGGTGGAATCCGTCAGCCAGCCAACGGTCCACGCCATCGAAAAAGATCTTCACGGGCGGGAACTGCGCACCTGCCTTGAAGGCCTCGGCGTACTCGGCCACCACGGCCTCGTCGATCATTTCGCGCGACTGGGTGTCGCCATCGATGCGGATCAGATCCAAATCAAGCACGGGCAGCCCTTTCGGTTGCCGCCTGAGCCAACTCGGCCGCATAGCGAGGGGTATCAGTTCGAATAATGCGCTTGTGTTGATTGCTCCCGCGCTTCAACCAGTGGAACCACGTCACCACATACATGGCGCGCTGAGACTTCTTGAGCCCCTTGAACCATTCGCTTTCGAGCATGGCGCGAAGGACCACCGGAGGCGCTGGTACGACACCATCCCGAAACCGCTCAAAGACGTGGACCGGCATGGATGGCCAGACATTCGATAGTGGGTGTTGGTGGTACATGGTCAAAACTTCGGTTCGTGCGCGTCGTACTGGTCAACCCACAGCGCCAGGCGGATCGAGCGCAGGCGGATGCAGGACTTGATGAATCGGACAACGCGGTTCATGCCGGTACTCTTTGGGAAACGGCCAGATCAAAGGGCACCCCCGCGCTGGCCGCAGACATCGGGATCTGTGCAGCGGATGCAGGCTCGTCGCGCATACCGCGTACTGGCAGGGCCAGGTGATCGGCCTTTGGCTTGCCCGCAGCGTTGACCGCGCGAGCGGCTTGGCGCAGCTTTCTCAGCGCCTCTTCGGCTTCGCTGATCTCGCGCTCGATCACGGCCATCTCGTTGTCGCTGATCACGCCGTCTCCCATCGCATCAATCACGATGGATGTGACATCAGAGGTCTCGCGCACCAGACCAGAGATGCGATGAACAGGGTTCGTCTCGGGCTCCCGGCCTTCTCCGAGAACACGGAACTCACCACCGCACTCCCGCGCCACGTAGGCAGCGTAGTCATGGCAATGGGGCGTCCCCGCTTCGCAGCACATCACGGCTGCTGCGAGGGCATCCACGGCGCCCAGCTTGTGCGACGTAGCACCAGAGAGTTCTTTACGAAAGACCTCATCCGACTTGCTCGGGTCAACACGCGGGCGCAGCGACGCGCGGCCGCCGGGATAGTTGTCAATGCCGCGGCGGAGTGCATCAAGCAAGCTCATGTCCGCCCTTCCAAATCTTGGACGTTGAACAGACCGGCAGGTGCTGGGAGACTTGCGGCATGACCTTCACCCGAGCACTTCCACTGCATAGCAGCACCCGTACCGCCGTCTCCATGAACACGGATCCCGACACGGGCGTGCGAACACAAGTGCTCAACACATCGCGGCTGGAGCTGGAGTGGAACGGCGCAGAGTTGCGCATCAGGTTCGCTGGTAGCCGGGTACTGCTTGATGCGTACCGGCAGGCTCGGACACGCATTGGGCGAGCCAGGGACCGAGGCTGAAGGTCAGTCATGGCGCGCCTGTTCCGCTTGCTCTTGCTCGGCGCGTGCCCGGATCTTTTCCAGTGCGCCAAGAAGGAACTCCTCACTCAGAAGCAAGTCGGGGTGAGCCAGCTTCAAGGCAGCGGGAATACCCCGTGTCTTCCAGTAGTGAAGGCGCTGTGGCAGCCACTTCTCAGTGATCCCCATCTTCTTGACGAGGGCCAGGGCACCTCCGTGCTTGGCGATGATCATTTCGGCTTCAGTCATGTGTAGCGATACTACACGTAAATCATCTGAAATGGAACATCCGTTTAGCAACGTTTGGTATCCGGCGGGCATAATGCGGACCATGAATGACCGCCTTCGCCACGAATCGTTGACGCGCCTGCTGGACGTCGCTTCCGAGCACCAGATCATTGGCCCAGCCGCTCTGGCGCGCGCACTGAATGAATCGGACCAAGTCGTGACCAACTGGGGACGCCGTGGGGTCTCCAAGATTGGAGCGCTAAATGCTCAACGTTTGTTTGGTGTTTCTCAGGCTTGGATACTCAACGGAACGGAGCCGAAGATCGTGGCGGCGCCCGAGTTCAGCGCTCTGCCAGAGCCTTCGCTGGATGCCGCGATAGCCCGCATTGCACGGGCCTTGGATGAACTTCCGGATGGTGTCCGGCAACAGGCTGGCGAACTGCTTCAGGCACTCTCCCTGGCCCCGGACAGCAGACGGCTTCAGTCCAGCCTCTCGGCGCTACTCACTGCCGGTAAGCCCTAGTCGAGCGGCGGGAGCTTCCGGTCGGCTGCGAGCCCCATCAAGCGCGTTCGGGGAATGGTTCGGAAGCCCAGGGTCGCGTAGTAGCTGCGTAACTTGGCCAGGGCCTTGTCGTACCCGATGCCGAATTGATCGAGCCCGAGGCGAGAGCGCGCCTCGCGGTCTGCCTCTCTATGGGGTTCCGCTTCAAATTGCAGCGGAAAAGGCGTCATCACGACCAGCCCTATCCCCATCCGGAATCGCTCAATCAAGCCCCGGATGGCGAGCAGCCCTGCCCCGTTTCCACGATGCTCGGGAAAGAGCACAACGCGATCCAGGATCAACAAGTTGGGCCGCCACGGCTCGTCATCCCCGTATACGGCCTGAAGGACTGGCTTTCTGAAGTCAGCCCCTGACCAGGACTGCTGGCGGAACAACGGACCATAGTAGGGAGCAGTCTTGCTGTCCGAGTCGAACACGTCGAACGGATGAACGCCCTCGTTGATTGCGCTCTCGACATCCACCACCATGGCAGAGAAGAGCCCAATTGGCAGGGACTCATCGCTCACAGAGATTTCGATGCGGCCATCCAGGTTATGGATGAAGCGAGAGGGCTCCATGTCCCCGACAAAGACTTCTGACTCGGCAATACGCAGCGAGCAATACAGGTAGTCCTCAAGGGACGGACTGGGGATGGCTAGGTCCATCAGATCACTCTATCCAGCCGCCGCGCCCCGTGCCACTACACGTGCGCTGTAAACGCTCAAAGCTTGAAATTCGCGAATACTGTATATTCATACAGCAACCCAATCACCGGAGTCAACGCATGAAGACCGTTGTGTTCTCTACCCTGCCCCGTTGGATCTACACCGGCGCAACGGCACCCCTTCTGCTGGGGCTGTTCGCCATCGCCCTCTTGCTGCGCAAGATCTGGAAGTGGGCGTAACAGGATCATGTAGTTCGGCTCTTATCCCTCGTCCACTGGCTTTCAGTTGGTGCTGGCCAAGCCATGGGCAGGCCAAAAATGACTGCGCACCTGCGGCGACACATAGGGCAGCACAACCACAATGCCCCACAGCATGGAGCCTAGCGACATGGCCGCGAAATTTATGCCGGACTGCACCGTTACACCAGTGAACGGAATAAGCACATAGCAGACGACGGTGAACCAAACTGCCAAACTCGGCCCCCACTGCCTAAAGCGCAGTAGACCGTAGAGCTGGAAAGGGACAGCAGCAAGAACAGCTACGCAAAGCACGCCAAGGAGAAACGCTCCGGTGGAGTCGCCTTCCAGTTGAGCAGCGTCATAAATCGCCTGCGCCTCCTTGAACTCCGAAGGGATGAGATGCGAGAGGAACGTTAAGTCCCCGATTGCAAAGACGGTCGGAATTACGTACGAGACAACGATCAACCATCTGAAGGCGGATTTACTCATAGGCTCACTCCCTTGATTTTGAAGGACTCCATCCTAGTGGCGGACTGCGGCGGCTTGGGCGACTGCAGGGGCACAGGCGTTAAAAAGCCCGCACGGGGCGGGCTGCAAAAGGGAGGGCGTCGGCTGTGTTCAGTAGCCGACAGGGGAATGTCGGCGGGTTTTGGGCATGAAAAAGCCACCCGAAGGTGGCTTTGGCGAGGTGCTGACTAAACTTAATGCGCAGCCTCTGCTGCTCTGGAATGAGAGCGGCTTAGAACCACGTGTTTAATCAATGGCTTGTCATGATCCGATACATTGATCATCTGTATGCGGCGCTTGAATTCTGGAAGGCCAAATTTGGACACTAGGCCTCCCACACACTGATCTGCGAAGGATGGAGTGGGCGATCTATTTGCAAAATTTATGACTACTCGTTCATTGTGCTCGAGAGCGTCAAGCACACGCTCTAGGAACCACTGCCCATTAGGGCGAGTAGCCATTTTGGTGTCGAGAACGCTTAGATCAAATTCAAAAATCGAAGTCATCATCTTCGTATCCCCTAACAGGAGGCCAGTTTTGATAGACGGCTTGCGTACTCAATGGGTTAGCCGTGTTGAACTCGGCAACAACCATCGTGCCATTCCATACTACCCCATCAGCTCCTTCATTGCATTGCCCATTTGAAGAGTGGACCCACTCAGACCCGGAGTAGACGGTAATTGTTCCCCTATTCTGTTCCGCCAGTTGCCTGGCAAGCGCTAGTCCGTAGCCTGCGTGGCCGTTGTCGAGTTTGCTGCTGGCTCCAAGCTCTGTTGCTAGAGCGCAACAATTCGTCGTCTTGACCCGTTCCCTGTATTCCTCGCGGTCAGCCTGTGTGAAGGTGCTTCGTATGCCTATGCCCATGTCGGCAATGGCAATTTGCATAAGCTGACCTTTTGGCCAGTACTGAGCGCATGCGAGCCCGTGGAGTCCATCACGCTCGACGTTCGCGTGAGAGAAACAGTTATCGATCAGTTCGCTCACAGCAATAGATAGAGAGGTGCAACTCTCAGCGGATGCATTGGCCAATCTAGTGATGGCCGCGAGTCGATCAGAGCAGTCTTGAACGTCGGCTCTTGATCGAAGAGGCTCTATAGGAAGAAATCTCCCGTTCGCATCGTGCTCTTTACGTCCCATGCGAGGCGGCTGGATGCCAATGGCTTCCCAAAGGTGCATACGAGCTGCGTAGTTACGCAAAGCGTTTGGAAGTGTGATGTCAAGAGCACGCTCTGATTTAAGGACTAGCGCCAAAGTGATGAAGTGAAAGGGGCGAAAGAATTCAGGTGCTTGACATGTTTTCTCGGAAGCAAGGACGTTTAGCTGTTCCAGCCACTTATGTATCTCCGTAATTGATGTGTGATTCATTTTTTTTGAGAGGTCTCCAACTCTTTTGTGCGACCCGCGACTTCATTGTGGGCTAGATTTTCTCCTCCATTCCCACGGCGCCACAGCCTCATTGCACCGGCTGATCCGCCGCCCGCTCCATCTGCCTGCACTCCCTCACATCCACCAGCGTCTTAAATCGGTGGTCTTCCTTCGTGATCCACTGCATGTTCCAGGGCCTATCCTCGCCTCCGGAACACAGGTCAATCACATAATCCACATGCCAGCCACGGCAAGCTTTACGCTTTAGTCAAGTGGCGGGGCAGGGTTTCTCAGCTCGGAAGGCACGGACCTGGGCACAGCCCCGTTCCGTGCGGACCGGGGCGAGGTCGGCGGCAAGCGCCCCGGCGAGCAGCAGCTTCACAAGGGCCGCGCCACGCATCAAAGTCTCTGGTCCTTGGTGGACTTTTTCGAGTTGTTCTCAAAGTAGATGCGCTTCGCCGTGTCTATGCGACTTATGGCGGCATCCACTCCCGTCGTATTGAATCGTGTCACCGTATAGCTGACATCCTGCATGGGTGTGGCTATAGCGATCCGCTTTTGGCCCTGCAATGCTGTTCTTACAGTGTCAAAAGGTGAAAGCACCAGCCGGTGATAGAGCTTGCCCCCAAGGACGGTGCTGGACAAGCACTTGAGGGTAATGGACACCGCTCCATTCTCAGCGTTTAGGATGCCCGGCACATCAATGCCGTTGTCGCAGCTGCGTTGTGTAGCAAGCATCCAAAAGCAAGCATCCGCGTCCTTGTTGCACCATTGGCCAAGCATGTTCCCGCTGTCGTTAACGGTATACGTGTACGGAAGACCGTCATCATCCTTGCCGCTGAACCACTCGGCCATGGCCGGGGTGACAGCGAAGATCGACAAAAACATTCCACCCAGCATTCGCCCGCACACGGCTATCGCCAGCGTCCAACGTATCCTTTTCATCCCCCTCTCCTTGTCCTAGCCACGCATCTATCGGTTCATGTCCTCAGTTCAAACGCCTTTGCATCTTGCCAATGCGATCTGCGGTGCCCGCCGAAGGCCTCTGCAGATTGAGGGTCCCCCTACCATTTGCAGTCTTTGCGGATGTCCGCTAAGGCCTCGTTCGCTCCTTGGAGCTCGAATATGGCGGTTATTGGACTCTCGCTGTAAGGAGTGAGGTTTACAACGTAGGTGGACGCACCTTCAAACTTCTTCAAAGTGGCCGGAGGATTCGGCATGAAAGACGCTTTGTGGTCTGTGGAGAGTGACCATGAAGAACTCACAGCCTTTTCTTTTTCAATCCTGCTAGTGACGAGGATGCTGTCGCTTCCCAGAAAAGTTTGCCAGTTGACGAAGGCATCGGTTCTCCCGCTCTTACACCGCACAACCAATACGATCTTGTCACCATAACGCCCTTGGCCCTCACTGGCGGTAAGCATAGCGAAACGAACCGACTTGTCAGTAAGCGGATCTGTGTCTGTAGAGGTTCGCCATTCGCCCTTCGAGCCCTCAGATGTAGAGACACTCGTTGGGGCTTGGCCGTGGCGCGTCGCGACTTCATCAAAACATGCGAGCCGCTTAACGGTGTTCACTTCTCCCGCACATACCGCTACCTCTTTAAGAGGGATGCCGTTTTGGATAGACGTCTGTGCTTGGGTTGCCTGTACAGAAGGCGGTGCGGTACTTGCGGGCTCCTGGATAGGCTGAGCAGTTACTGCAGGTGTTTGCTTCCCAGCAGGGGCTGCGTTTGGTTCACCGGGCTTATCGCACCCAGCAAGAACGAGCAGCAAGGTCCACGTAGCTATGACCCGTCCCATCATCCCTCTCTCCTTGATTTGTTGTACTTGGATGGCCCAAGCCGCACCGTGCCCCAACGCCGCCGACACCCCGAATCAGAGGATCAGGCGAGGGCCGTGTCTTAGTTGCAGCCGTATGCGTTGCAAGTTCGGAAGTACGAATTCCCCTGGCTGTCGATGCCTTGATAGGTTGTTGTACCGCCGTAAGTAGAGCTAGAGCCAGACCACGAATTTCCATTGGCAGCTGTGCCATTGTGATAAGTGGTGTTCCCGTAGGTAGAGCTGTTCTGGCTCCAGTTGCTCCCTGTACCCGCGTTGTAGCCCTGCGTATATGTGGTGTTTCCATACCGCTGGACGTTGTACGAATTGCCAGAACTGTCCGTACACGTCTGGAAACTACCGCTGCCAAAACAGGATGCGCTGGCAATCATCGGAAGTGCCAGAACTGCGCTGAGAAGGATTGATTTCATCTGTCACTCCTGATACTTGAGGGCGAGTTCGCCGGGATGCTTCAAGATGTTACACACAGAGCACCGAAATAGGGAAGCAATAAATCGCCAACTATTTCCGAGGCGCTCCAACCGCGACATAGGGTTGATGGCGGTCAAGAAGAATTGCCCATGCAGTCAAGGCGGGGCAGTTTTCTCTTGCCTCCACACTGCCGCGCAGTAGCATGATCAACATGCACCCCACCATCATCGAAGCCATCAAGCAGCGCCGCGTCCTGAACGTGGTCTATGACGGCTACAGCCGGACGGTTGAGCCCCATGTGTACGGCATCAACTCCGCAGGCCATGAGGCGGCGAGCTGCTACCAGGTCGGTGGCGGGAGCAGCTCGGGGAAGGCGGAAGGGTGGAAGATGCTGCTGATCTCCAAGCTGGGCACAGTGACGATGAACGACCAGAAGTTCACTCCCAGGACAACGCGCTCCCCTTGGGCTGACAACCCGATGAGGCAGGTATTCGCGCAGGTATGAGACATGCTCAAGATTTACGTTGATACCGGCGGCAATACCAAGCAACTGCGGCCGCTGTTCGCTGCCGGGAAAATTATCCTTATCGGCGCAGATATCGACAGTCATCCGTACACCCACAAGCGTGGCACCGAGGTTCGGTCGACCCTCGAGACTTGGGAAAAGGACAAGGGCACATGGGACGAAGATGAAGAAACTTGGGACGACGAAGACAACGCGTCAGAAATTTATCCTGCTTTAGTGCAGATTGTTGGACGTAACAAAGATTCGCGCCACCTTGATACCGCCTTCCGCAACGGCTGTCACTTTTTCCTCACAAGCGACAAAGGCGACATCTCAGACCGCCGAGAAGCAATCGTTCACTTGACCGGTATCCGGGTCGTTCACAACGATGAAATGGGCGAACTGCTCGCCCTCTGTAGTGCGCAATCGAATCCTCGAACCGCCTAGCCCAGGCGATCTTTGATCAGGCAACTAGTGTTTTTTGGAGAGATCTGTGGACGAAGAGTTGTACCGGCTACATGAGGAAAACAGAGAAGGCTCGCGGAAAGATGCCATGCAATCGCTCGAGGCGATGAAACTGTCGATGGCGCTGGAATTGCCGTCAGCCATTCATGGCCTTCATGGCCGAGCGAATGACCAATATGCGCGCACTCATGAACAATTGAAAGAAGCCTACCCCGCTATCCACCAATTTTTCGCCTACTCTCAGTGGGTTCTATGGGCTTCATGTTGGGAAGGGGCTCACTGGTTCCGGAGATCTATCGACACGGGCGTAATCAGAAACACCGACAGGATGCGTGCCCTGTGCACACCCAAGGGGTATGCAGAGTCCGAAGGGTGGGCATACTCAGCCTACAACAAGATGTCAGAGATCGAGTTTGGAAGGCAGTTCTCAGTGGTGACCGAGCGTTTCGGGTACAGCACGCAGCCAAGCGATATTTCCGTATTAACGGCCATGGAGTTGCACTGGCTTTGGCGCGCTAGTAACTGCAACCTTACTCATCCTGAATTTCTTGAAGCCATCCACGAAGCCTCAGAAGCGTCATCGCTCGCAAACGGGCTTCATATGTGGAACCAAAGCGAAAAGCTAGTCTTAGAGTCGATTCACGACCCCGCTGACAGCCAAGCAGCGGCAGTAGCAAGGACAGTGTTTGCAAAAAAAGCGGCGGCTGCAAGGCATTCGGAAAACCGCGCAATGAAGCAGCAGGTCTTTGAATGGTGCGATACCAACATGGCTGACACACCAAGCATGGATACAGCAGCCAGCCAAGTTGCTGGAGTTGTCGTCCCAGTCGCATGGCGCACGGTGCGTGACTGGATGACCGAGTGGAAAAAACTCCGCTCTGCGGGCACAGCGTAGGCTCTGCCCGCAGAGCGTACGGGCTACGGGCATAGAGACTTAACTCAACCCGGCGCCTCTAAGAAACTCATCCCATACCGCAAACGCGGGACCTACTGGGATGACAAGTGACACCACCCTCCCCCGCGCAATCACTGCGCTCTAAAGATGCTGCCGAGCTGCTCGGCATAGGCCTTGCCACGTTCTGGCGATGGGCTAAAGAACGTCCTGACTTCCCAAAGCCTCGGAAGCTCTCCGCCAGGTGCACGGTCTTTGATCGGGATGAGTTGTTGGCGTGGAGAGATGCGGCATCGCGGGAGACACCCGCAGGGTGTGCTACCACACGAAGCGCGGAAAACTAAGGCCGACATATGTCGGCCTTAGGAAAGAAACCTGCTCATGCGCCAATAAGCGCTAGTTCAAAAAGAGGCCCATGCCATGCAAAGCATGTCAATTCACGACCAGCGGATTGCAGTCGTCAACGTCGACCGGACACTAAGCCCACCACACGCCACGCCAAAGGCACAGTCATTCAAAATGAATTTCTAAAACGTTTTACTTAGTGCCCAACGGGCGCCAACGAGACACTGAATCCATGAAGTACGAACTCACAGGCAACGAAACCGAACGGGTACTGGGGCGAGCACCGGCTGATGGAGCGCCTGGCAGGGAGGGCGGTGTGATGACGGCCATAGCCCGACAAAATCGGCACGGCGCCGGTTTTGGAGATGGTCCAGAACTGGGCCATCTCGTTGTGGCGGGGTCAAGGCTCCACCGCGTACTGCGAGCGTCCGTTATGCGTGCTGTCGCAGTTGAAAACTCAGTTCTTCGATCTGCTTACCCAGTTGGTCAAGCTCATGCACTTCATCATGGTACTCAACAGAAGCAGCCTCAATTGCTTCAATTTCAGCATCCTCGCGCGCGAGCCGGTCAACCTTGTCCGCAAGCCGGTCTACATGGATGCGCTCAGCGGCATAGCGTGAGCGCATTGAGTCCAAGCGCTGCTGAAGCAGGGCTTTCTCGAACTTGGCTTCCGCGCTTTGCCCTCCCCGATAAGACTGCTCAAGCCGCGCGACGATTTCCGCATTCAGGCTCCGTCCCGCTTCCGCAGCTGACGCATCAATGCGCGCCTTCAGCTCTTCAGGGAGGCGGATCTTCATCTGGGGGTCTTCGCGGCTCATGGCCGAATCATAGACCACGGTGGTGCAAAAACCCCGCATCCCTATCAACCATTTGCAGAATGGACCACGGTGGTTTACATTGCAATCAATGGACCACGGTGGTTCAGAAGGGCGCCAAGTGATCGAGTCGAAATCTGAAGTCTGCCAGTTCAAGGTGCGGCTGCAGAAGCCGCTCAAGGACTGGCTTCAGCAACAGGCAGCCGCAGCAAAGCGCAGTCTCACAGCTGAGATTGAGCTCCGGCTCGAAGAGAGCTGCGCGCAGCAGCAGAAAGGACAGTAGCAATGAGCAACATCACTCCGTACAACTTCGAAGGGTCACACGTTCGAGCCGTCGAAGTCGAAGGCGAACCCTGGTTCGTTGGCAAGGATGTGGCCGAAGTACTCGGCTACAGGGACACGAACAACGCTATCAAGCAGCACTGCCGTGGGGTGGCGAAGCACCACCCCATCCAAGATGCCTTGGGTCGCCGACAAGAAACACGCCTAATCAGCGAACCCGACATGCTCCGTTTGGTAGTGAACAGCACCCTACCCTCCGCAGAGCGTTTCGAGCGCTGGGTGTTCGAAGAGGTGCTGCCTTCGATCCGCAAGACCGGCACGTACACCGCCAAGAGCGCGATCACCCCGCTCAAGGCAACTGCGGAAGCAGCCAAGGCATTTGCCCCACTGGTCCGCGTTGCCCGCCTCCTGGGCTGCGACAAGAACGCGGCGGCGATCTCTGCGAATCAAGCCATCTACTCGATCACCAACATCAACCTGATGCAGCAGCTGGGGCACACGCACCTTGAGGCTGAAAAGCAGGATCACTGGTACACGCCGACCGAGTTGGGCAAGCAGATGACGCCCGCAATTTCTGCACGCCAAGTCAACTTGCTGCTGGCTGAAGCTGGGCTGCAGTTCAAACGCGGTGATGTATGGGAAGCGACCGAGGCGGGGAAAGACTTCGCACGGATCTACGACACAGGCAAGCGCCATGGGAGCGGTGTGCCGGTCACCCAGATGAAGTGGTCGGCCACCGTGATCGCGGTGCTGCAGGCCCTTCCCGCAGAGCACAAGGAAGCTGCATGAGCGCCCAGCAGATTCGGAGTAACGCAAAAAGCACTTTTGAGTGCCTCGCTTTTTCGTTCACGGTTGCGCAAACTTTGGGCGGAGACAGCAGAAAAGCGAAACGTCACGTTTTTGCGTGCTTTTCGAGGGTGTTTTAGCACCTTGCGCCACATAGGATCACTACATGACTTTCGCCACACCACCCCCAAAAACAAAAAGCCAGTGATTACCACTGGCTCCTTGCCCGAAACCGCAGAGCAGGTCGAAGCGCTCTTCGGTTTCTAGACCAACACCCCGTTGAAAAAGGATCGGATCTATGTCTGAGGTTATCACGCGCCCTTCCGCTGGCGCAACTAAACACCGGCACACGGCAAAGCTGCCGGGTTCCAAGCGCCCGGTTGTGCCCCTGCGGACCATTGCACCCGACATCAGCTTCGCATCGACAGCCCTGACCCGCGCTAATGAGGCCGAGGCCGTCCTGCGCACGGTCGCAGAGGACGGCACAGGCGACGCGAGAAACGATGCCATCTGGGGCGTGATGACCATTGTGGGCATCCTGCTCAATGATCTGGAGCGCATCCACAGCCAGCCCTCGCTGGACGATTGCCAGTATGTCCTGTGCCACCTGGAGCAGGCCATTGGCATGCTGAGCCTCTTCAAGGACGACGTGATACTGAACGCCACCAGCACCTTGCTTCAGGCTTCGCTGATCAGTCTCGCCTCGGACATGGAGGCGCACGCATGACCACCCTTCCCTCCTTCCTCAAAGCTGGTGAGGCGAAGGCCGCCTGCCAGGATGCAATCCAGCTCGCAAACGCTGCGCGCAAAGCCCAGGGCGCCCTTCAATGGGAGCTGGCTGCTAGCCTGTGGACCCAAGCTGCCGACGCCCTGCAGCGCGACTCGCATACGGGCAAGGAGACCTTGCAGGCGCAGGCCCATCGCCGGAGCGCCACAACCTGCCAAGCGATGGCCCGCACAAGAGTGCCCAGCCAGTTGATCAAGGACAACCCCGACTACCGGCACATGACACGTGCCGCCATTGCCGAGCTTGAGGCCGAGTGGCGGGGGTACTGCTCATGAAAACCGCTGCCCTCCTCTATCGCTTGGCAAGCATGCGCCGCTCCGCCGGTGCCGGGCCTATCGAGTCCGTCACCTGGGCCGCCGGTTTGCTCTGGCGCTCCCGCTCGAGAGCCTGAACGGCCCTCCCCTTCGTCTTTTTTCCACCGTCAAGAAAAGGATCAGATCATGTCTGAGGTCATCACTCGCCCGCGCGCCAGCGCACCCAAGGCCCCTACCCGCATCAGCGAGGCGCCCGCCCCTGCCCCCGCGCAGAATCCACCAGCATCAGAAAGCGAGCGCAAGGTCGCGGCGACCGGGGCCACCCTGCTCGGCCAAGCGGTCGCGCTCATTGGCGAAGAAGACGGCCCCGCCTACGCAGCGGCCCTTCTGGAGCTTGGGCAAAAGATCCTGCTCCAAGCCGCCGAGGGGCTGACCACGCTAGGGAAGCCACAAGATGTGTTCTATTTCGCGGCCGGGGCCTGCAGCGGCGCATTGGCCATCGAGCGGCAGGATTGCCCTGGATCGGTTCACCGCCATGAGTTGATCACGACCGCGTTCAATTTGCTGAACAACACTTGCCTTAGCTACGACTGCGATCTGCCTCCATGCGAGGAGGCTGCGGCGGCTATCGAAGCTGGCGCCCACCGTTTTCGTGACCGGCCATTGCCGCCCATCCGCCGCCTGGGTGCCGCACCCGTGGAGGGGCGCTACAACCAGGCCCAGATGGAGCGTGTGCTCGAGTTCGTTGCAGGCTCTGCACACACCCTGCACCATGTTTTGCTGATGGCGCAGGTCGCGGAAAATGGTGAAGACCTCTCGCGGCTGGTGGATTCGGCCGAGCTCATGACTCGCCACATCGGCGCATCTGCAGACGCGGCCGTGAGCGGAATGGTCATCGGAGGTTTCGAGCGCTGGAGCTATGGGCCCAACTTCCCACGCACAGGGGGTGCAGCATGAGCGCCGTCATCGACCGCCCGCCCAAGGTGGCCAAGCCAAAGGCTGCCCCGAAAACTCGCGAAAAGGACACGCCCGAACCGCAGGAACTTGATATCCAGGCGCAGTGCAACTTGATCCAGGAGGGGATTTATCGGATTGAGTGCGCCGCCCACACGGTAGGGCTTGGCCTGGGTGAGAGCGATGAAAGCGAGTTGCGGGCAGTCCACATCCTCATTGATGACCTGGTGCACCGGTTCGCAGGTATCGCGGATCTGTTTCCTGCGCCCGTATGCGATGTGCACGAATCCGCCAGAGAGTTCTCCTGCGCGCTGTCGATAGTGATTCCCACCATCAAGCGCCTGAATGAAAACAACCTGGAGAGCAGCGTGCTCTATACCGCAACCTATTTGCTGGAAGACGCCAGGCGCATGGTGGACGAGGCGCAAGCCCTGCGGGCCGAGTGCAGCACCCCCGAAAGGGCTGGACCATGACAGCGCGATACGTTCGCATCCCCAAATTCTGCGAGGAGACGGGCTACACCGCCCGGGCCGTGGAAACGAAGATCCATCGCGGCGTATGGGCTGAAGGCAAGCAGTACCGCAGAGCCCCAGATGGCTGCATTTTTATCGACATGAAAGGGTTTGGAAAATGGGTCGAAGGCCAGGAACCGGGGGAGTCCGACCGAACCGGGATCGCATAGAGGTGCGCTTCATGTGGGAGAGCAAGCAGATTGCACCGACGCTGGATCTCAAGCCCACGGCCTCGAACCTGAAGCACGCTGCGCGGGTCCGCGACAAGGTGCTGCAGGAGATCGAGCGCGGAACGTTCAGGTTCAAGGACCACTTCCCAGACTACCGCCACGCAGACAAACTGCAGCCGCCCAGCGAGGCGGAGAAGCGCACGCTGACGGCGTGGGCAGAAACCTGGTATCTGCTGGCGGCCCGGTCGGTGGAGTTCTCCACTCTGGCGATCTACAAGCGCCACATGAAGGCCTATTGGCTATCCGCCTTCGGCCACTTACGCCCCGAGCAGGTCACCCACCGTATGGTGCTGGAGCGCCTGGCGTTGCTGGCCCAGGATCGTTTCGACGAGGAAACCGGCAGGGTGCACAAGGGCCTGGGCCGCAAGACGCAGAACAACATCATGATCCCCTTGCGCGGCGTGTTCGATCTGGTGTGCAAGCCGCCCAGCGCCATCGCGAATCCCACGGAGGGGATCGACAACCTGAAGACGCAGAAGGCCAAGCCCGACCCCTTCAGCCCGCACGAAGTCGAAGAGATCCTGGCAACGATCCGCCGCCAGTGGGGGGATGAGTTCCATGACTATTTCGAGTTCAGCATGTTCGCCGGCCTGCGGGCTAGCGAGCAGATTGCGTTGCGGTGGCAGGATGTGGAACTGCACACGGGCCGCGTGCTGGTGCACCGATCCCGGGTAATGGGTCAAGACAAGGAGCGCACGAAAACGCACGTCGAGCGGGAGGTGGAGCTGAACGCCCGCGCACTTGGCGCGCTTGAGCGGCAACGGGCCAGGACGCAGGCCATTGGCAAGGAGGTGTTCTACAACCCCTCGACCAGCCGTGCATACGCTGATGAACAGAAGCAGCTTCAGGTATGGACGCGGAGCTTGCAAGCATGCCAGGTCCGATACAGGCCGCCGAAGGAATGCAGGGACACCAGCGTGACCCTCGCCTTAATGGCTGGCGCCAATCCTGTGTGGGTTGCAAACCAGCACGGCCATAGCGTTCAGGTGATGATGCGCGACTATGCCAAGTGGATTCCGAACGCAGACAAAGGCTCCAACCTCGCGGCCGTAAACCTGTCGCTTGGGATGACCGGGCAGCAGGTCAAACATGCGATTTAGGTTCAATTTAGGTTCGCCGCGCCGCTGATCGGAGCCACAAAGAGAAAAGCCCTAAGTGAATCAATCACTTAGGGCTTTTGCGTCTGGCGGAAACGGAGGGATTCGAACCCTCGATGAGGCTCTACACCCCATACTCCCTTAGCAGGGGAGCACCTTCGGCCACTCGGTCACGTTTCCAATCCCGCTATTATGCCCCATTTCCGGGGCGCTTCTGGCGGGTGAGGCGGCTTGCTGGTCCAGCTCGAACGCCTTGTGCAGGCTGCGCACGGCCAGTTCGACGTACTCCTCGTCGATCACGACGGAGGTCTTGATCTCGGAGGTAGAGATCATCTGGATGTTGATGCCCTCCTCGCGCAGCGTGCGGAACATCTTGCTCGCCACGCCCACGTGGCTGCGCATGCCGCTGCCGACGATGCTCACCTTGCAGCAGCTGGTGTCGCCCACGACCTCCTGCGCGCCCAGCACGGACACCACTTTCTCCTTGAGCAGCTCGACGGTGCGCGCGCAATCGTTGCGGTGCACGGTGAAGCTGAAGGTGGTCTTGCCGTCCTTGCCCACGTTCTGGATGATCACGTCGACCTCGATGTTGGCATCGGCCACGGCGCCCAGGATCTGGTGGGCGATGCCCGGCTTGTCGGGCACGCCCAGCACGGAGATCTTGGCTTCGTCGCGGTTGAATGTGATGCCGGATACGACGGCTTGTTCCATTTTTTGTCTTTCTCAAAAGTGATCCGCGTGCGGACCTGCCTTCTTCGTTGACGTCGATGCACCAGGGCGTGAAGCTGGACAGCCCGCGCATGGACATCACTTTTGTTGTATTTGCCCGCGAGCTCCACCGAGCGGATCTTCGGCAACTTGCTGCCCAGGCTGGCCATCTCGCGCTTTTCCTCGAAGCTCACCGCCGCAGACTTCGGATTTCGGGCCTCAGACACCATGCTGAAGGACACTGCCTCGGCGCGCCGCCGTGGTTCGTGCGATCAGGGGGCCAACACCTCTGGACTGTACCAATCGAGTTCCGGCCCGGACCGGACGGCATAACCGTGCCCGACCTTGATGTGGATGCGGTGGCCGCGTGTGGTGCACGACTGCACCTGGTCGAGCAGTTCATTCAATTGCGCCGCGGCCGCCGTGGTGTGGTGCTCGACGCGCAGCCAGTGGCGCAGCACATTGGCCTGCCGGGCGCGGCTCAGGCCCTGCAAGGCCCGGATGCGCGGCGGTGCGCCCACGATGGCCAGGTCCTGCAGTGCAAGTTCTTCCAGCAGTTCGTCCGCCTGCGCCGCATGCAGGGCGGACCGCGCAAAGGTGTCGCGAAACGCAGGGAATGCGGCCTCCAGCACGGGCAAGATCCTCGCGCGGATGCGGTTGCGCGTGAAGCGCTCATCGGCATTGGTCGGGTCTTCCACCCACCCCTGCCCCTGTGCCCGCAGCCACTGGCGCACGTCAGCCCCGGCCACCCGCAGCAGGGGGCGGTGCCAGTCAATGCCCGCGCGGCGCCAGCGGGCGGGCATCGCCGCCAGCCCGGCCACACCAGCCCCGCGCGACAGGGCCAGCACGAGCGTTTCGACCTGGTCATCCGCGTGTTGCGCGATTGCTATTGATTTAATAGCATTATGCGTTTGACTGACAAGCGCTACCGCCTCAAATGCATTGTACCTTGCCTGCCGTGCAGCGTCTTCCGGGCTTTGCCCCGGCGCGTGGCGGGCGTCCGGGCGCTGCACCGCCAGCGGCACATCCAGGGCTTGGCACAGGTCTTCGCAGTGCCGCGCAAAACCGTCAGCCGCTGGCTGCAAGCCATGGTGCACGTGGATCGCCCGCACCTGGCCAGGCCAGCGCCGGGCGCATGCCAGCAGCAGCGCCGTGGAATCCGCACCGCCGCTGAATCCGACCGCCAGGGGCAGCGCAGGCTCGAAGGCCTGCATGGCCGCGTCGAAGGACAAGGTCATGTCCATGCCTCCCCGTGGCGCCAGGGCAAGGGCCAGGAACCTGTGGCGGCGTCAACAACAACAAGGGCAACAAGGGGGCGGCGGCACATGGCG
The DNA here is from genome assembly GCF_059415185.1 of Acidovorax sp. GW821-FHT10E04. Classification (NCBI taxonomy): domain Bacteria; kingdom Pseudomonadati; phylum Pseudomonadota; class Betaproteobacteria; order Burkholderiales; family Comamonadaceae; genus Acidovorax; species Acidovorax sp. GW821-FHT10E04. The sequence continues at coordinate 234,308 of NZ_JBWKMT010000002.1, read as the reverse complement.
GCCGATTATCGGCGCCTCCCGGCCACGGCAACGGCGGAGAACCCTGGCCAGAAGCACCAACGGCCCCGCAGGGCCGTTGGTGGTGGGCAGGAAAGCGTCCCCGGAACCGTCAGCGGCTCTCCGCCTTGGTGTCGCTGAACCGGCCGTAGCTTTGCAGGCGGTCATAGCGGCGGTCCAGCAGGTCCTTCGTCTTCAGGTCCGCCACCTGGCGGAACGCATCGCCCAGCGCGCGCTTGAGGAAGGCCGCCATCTGCTTGTGGTCGCGGTGGGCGCCGCCCACGGGCTCGCTGACGATCTTGTCCACCAGGCCCAGCGCTTTCAGGCGGTGGGCGGTGATGCCCAGGGCATCGGCGGCTTCCTGCGCTTTTTCGCTGGTTTTCCAGAGGATGGAGGCGCAGCCTTCGGGGCTGATCACGGAGTAGATGGCGTACTGCAGCATCACCACCTGGTCAGCCACGCTGATCGCCAGCGCGCCGCCGGAGCCGCCCTCGCCGATGATGGTGGTGATGATGGGCACTTCGAGTTGCGCCATCTCGAAGATGTTCCGGCCGATGGCCTCGGACTGGCCGCGTTCCTCGGCATCGATGCCAGGGTAGGCGCCGGGCGTGTCCACAAAGGTGAACACGGGCAGCTTGAATTTCTCGGCCGTCTTCATGAGGCGTAGGGCCTTGCGGTAGCCCTCGGGCTTGCTCATGCCGAAGTTGCGCATCGCGCGCTCCTTGGTGTCGCGCCCCTTCTGGTGGCCCAGCACCATGCAGGCATGGCCGTTGAAGCGTGCCAGCCCCCCCACGATGGACAGGTCGTCCGCGTAGTGGCGGTCGCCGTGCAGCTCCACGAAGTCGGTGAAGATGTCGCGCACGTAGTCGAGCGTGTAGGGGCGCTCGGGGTGGCGGGCGATCTTGGTGATCTGCCAGGGCGACAGCTCGCTGTAGATGTCCTTGGTGAGCTGCTGGCTTTTCTTGCTCAGCTGGTCGATCTCTTCCGAGATATCGACGGCACTCTCGGTCTGCACGTAGCGCAGTTCTTCGATTTTGGATTCGAGTTCGGCAATCGGCTGCTCGAAATCCAGAAAGGTCTTTTTCGCCAACGTTGTTCTCCTTGGGGCGCGCCGGGGTGCGGGCGCCACGAATGGCACGCACTGTAACCGACGCGTTACGAGTTTGGTATGACGCTTGTCCAACAAATAAAAAGTCCGCTGTCCCGGGCGCTGCGCACCACCTACAGCCCACGAAACGGGCGCGCCCCACGAGGAGGGCCGCCGCGCTCGCGGCGCTCCCGGGCACGCGGCGCACGGGGACCCAGGGGCATCTCGCTCAGTACGCCACGGGAAGCGGATCCAGCGATCGCCAAATATACCAAGTCGCCACGCTGCACCAGGGCTTCCAGGCCTCGGCCACTTCGCGGGCATCGCTGCGGCTGACCGGATCGCCCGAAAAGTAATTCTGGCTGATGCCGGTGATCAGCCCCACGTCGTCCAGCGGCAGCACGTTGGGGCGCATCATGTAGAAGATGAGGAACATCTCGGCCGTCCAGCGACCGATGCCGCGGATGGCCACCAGTTCGGCAATGATGGCCTCGTCATCCATCGCGGCCCAGTCCTTCACGTGCAGCTTGCCGCCCTCGAAGTGCATCGCCAGGTCCACCAGGTAGTCGACCTTGCGCGCAGACAGGCCCGCGGCCCGCATGTCGTCGATCTTGAGCTTGAGCACGCTGGCGGGCTTCATGCTGCGGGGCATCGCGGCAAAGCGCTCCCACACGGTCTGCGCGGCCTTCACCGAGATCTGCTGGCCCACAATGGAGCGCGCAAGCGTGGTGAACGCATCGCCGCGTGTCTGCAGCGCTGCGTCGCCAAACTGGGGAATCAGGCGCTTCATCACCCGGTCCTTCTTGACCAGGTGCTTGCAGGCCTCCGCCCAGTAGTCGGGCGTGGCCAGCGCCGGCTCGGCCACGAGCACTTCGGATGCTATCTTTTTAGAAGCTGCCACCGGGCGTCCCATCTGCCCAGCAGGCGTTTTCCATGACAAACACAACGATCACTGCGCGGCTTCCCAGGTGGTGCCAGCGGCGGAGTCCTTGAGCACGATGCCCTGGGCCAGCAATGCATTGCGGATGCGGTCGGCCTCGGCGAAATCCTTGCCCGCCTTGGCAGCGGCGCGCGCGGCGATCTGGGCGCCAATGAATTCCTTGGAAGGCGGTCCTAAAACGACCGAAGGAGTGCCCATCTCCATCACATATGCTCCACCTGCCACAGTAAATTGAGGAGGCATCCATTGCAGGAACTTTTGGGGGTCGCCCTGCAGAATGCCCAGGGAGCCTCCCAGTGCGCGCAGCAGCCCGGCGAGATCCGCCGAGCGGGTCTTGTTGACCTCGCCCGCCAGATCGAACAGCACGGCCATGGCTTCGGGGGTGCCGAAGTCCTCGTCCATCGCGGCCTTGAAGCGCGCGGCATAAGGGCCAGTCCAGTCGATGTCCTGCACGGACGAGGGCGCCACGAGGCTCAGAGCGGTGTACAGGCGCTTCAAGGCCTGGCGCGCGTCGTCCAGGTGGGCATCGCTGTAGTTCAGGGCGCTGCGGTAGTGGGCCCGCACGATGAAAAACCGCACCGTCTCGGCGTCGTACTTCGCCAGCACGTCGCGGATGGTGAAGAAGTTGCCCAGCGACTTGCTCATCTTCTCGTTGTCCACGCGCACGAAGCCGTTGTGCACCCAGAAGCGCGCCAGGGGCTTGCCATTGGCGCCTTCGCTCTGGGCGATCTCGTTCTCGTGGTGCGGGAACTGCAGGTCCATGCCGCCGCCGTGGATGTCGAAGGTTTCGCCCAGCGTGGCGCCGCACATGGCCGAGCACTCGATGTGCCAGCCAGGGCGGCCCGAGCCGAATTCGCTGTCCCACTTGGCCTCGGGTGGCTCCTCGGGCTTGGAGGATTTCCACAGCACGAAATCGAGCGGGTCTTCCTTGCCATCGAGCACGGCCACGCGCTCACCCGCGCGCAATTCGTCGAGCGACTTGCCCGAGAGCTTGCCGTAGCCGTCGAACTTGCGCACGGAGTAGTTCACGTCGCCATTGCCGGCGCGGTAGGCCAGGCCCTTGCCTTCCAGCGTGCCGATCAGCGAAAGCATCTGGGGCACGTATTCGGTGGCGCGCGGCTCCAGCGACGGGGGCTCGATGCCCAGCGCCGCGATGTCGGTGTGCATGGCGGCGATCATCTCGTCCGTGAGGGCACGGATGGTGATGCCCCGCTCCAGCGCGCGCTTGATGATCTTGTCGTCAATGTCCGTGATGTTGCGCACATAGGTGACGCGGTAGCCACTGCTTTTCAGCCAGCGCTGCACGACATCGAACGCCATCATCATGCGGGCGTGGCCGATGTGGCACAGGTCATAGATGGTCATGCCGCACACGTACATGCGCACATGGCCAGGTTCGAGCGGGGAAAACTCCTCCAATGCACGCGACAGCGTGTTGTAGATGCGCAAACTCATGGGATTTCAGTCACGGGGGATGGGGTGGTTGGGTGAAAAAGGTTCACCCGGCAGCAGGGGGCAAAGGCCCCTGGAGGGAGTTGGCCCAGCAAGGGGCCTCCAGCGAAATCACCCGCGGCAACAGCGCACCGTCATGACAACCCCCTCAGCTACAATCCGCCGCAGTATAAGCCCCCGCCCGGGACAGACGCTGCCCAACACCCTTGAATCCCCCATGAAGCAAGTCCGACGCACCCTTCCCCACCTGCTGCGCCTGCTGGCACTGACCGCGCTGCTGGGCACCGGTGCGGCCCATGCGGACGACTATGCGGAAATCACCCAGCTGATCAAGGCCGGCAAGCCGGCCGAAGCCCTGGTGAAGGCCGACCAGCGCCTTGCCGCCGCCCCGCGCGACCCGCAGCTGCGCTTCTTGCGCGGCGTGGCGCAGGCGGACTCGGGCAAGCCCGGCGATGCGATCACCACGTTCACCAAGCTCACGGAAGAGTATCCCGAGCTGCCCGAGCCCTACAACAATCTGGCGGTGCTGTATGCCAGCCAGAACCAGCTGGACAAGGCCCGCACGGCGCTCGAAATGGCGATCCGCACCAACCCGAGCTACGCCACCGCCCATGAGAACCTGGGCGACATCTATGCCAAGCTGGCCAGCCAGGCCTACAACAAGGCGCTGCAGCTGGATGCGGCCAACGCCAGCTCCGTCAAGCCCAAGCTGGCGCTGATCCGCGAGCTGTTCACCGCGGAAGCCGCCGCCGGCAAGCCCGCCCGCCCCGGGGCCGCGGCGCCCGCGCCGGCACCAGCCGTGGCGGCCACGCAGCGGCCCGCCGCAACGGCACCCGCCGCCGCAGCGCCCGTGGCAGCCCCTTCACCGGCGCCAGCCCCCGCACCCGCTGCCGCGGCATCCCCCGCTCCGGCCGTTGCCGCGGCGCCTGCCGCCGCTGCCGGCGATGCGTCCCTGCAGGCCGCCGTTACCGCGGCCGTGCAGGCCTGGGCCGCCGCCTGGTCCGCCAAGGACATGGCCGCCTACCTCGGCGCCTACGACAAGTCATTCGATCCTCCCGGCCGCCAGACCCGTGCCGCCTGGGAAAAGGAGCGTGAAGCGCGCATCGTCGGAAAATCCAGGATCAGCGTGCAGATCTCCGACATCTCGGTCGCGGTCAACGGCGACAAGGCCACGGCCCGTTTCCGCCAGGCCTACACGGCCGATGCGCTCAATGTCGCCAGCCGCAAGACGCTGGACATGGTGAACCACAACGGCCGCTGGACCATCGTTCGCGAATCCACCGGCGGCTGACCGTGACGAAGCGCGGCGCAGCCGGCCCTGCGATGGCGGCGGCGCGCGCTTTTTCTGCCTCCCTGCCCTGACCTGAAACGATTTCGCACATGCTTGTGGCGTTGTCCGCACGAAGCCGCCCGGCCGTGGCGGGCGCCCTTTGCCTGGCGGCGCTCCTGCACGCAGCCCCGGTGCTGCCCCAGAGCGCCAAGTCCCGGGGCGCGGCGGCCACCACCTCGGTCCGGCCCATGCAAGCCGCGGGCTCCACGGCACCCGCCCTGCGCGATGGCCAGGCGGAGGCGCGCCTCATGGGGGTGTACCAGCTCATCGCCGAGGGCCGCCACCGCGAGGCGCTGGCGCAGGCCGAGGCCCTGGCGCGCGACTATCCCAACTTCCAGCTGGCGCAACTGGTGGTGGGCGACCTGCTGATGGCGCGCACGCGGCCGATCCGCCGCCTGGGCGATGTGCCCGAGCCCGACTCGGCCCGCAGCATCCAGACGGCTGCCACGCTGGAAGAACTGCGCAACGAATCGCGCCAGCGCGTGGATGCCCAGCGCAGCCGCCCCCCGGCGCACACCATCCCGGCGCAGTTCCTGGAGCTCTCGCCCCGCTCCCGCCATGCCATCGCGGTGGATGCCTCGCGTTCGCGCCTGTACCTGTTCGAGAACACCCCCAAGGGCCTGCAGCTGGTCGCCGACTACTACGCTTCTGTCGGCAAGCTGGGCATCGAGAAGAACCTGGAAGGCGACCAGCGCACCCCGCTGGGCGTCTACTTCATCACCAGCCGGCTGGACCCCGCCACGCTCAAGGACTTCTACGGCGCGGGCGCGCTGCCCATCAACTACCCCAACCCCCTGGACCAGAGCCGGGGCAAGACCGGTGGCGGCATCTGGCTGCACGGCACGCCGCCCGACCAGTTTGCCCGCGCGCCCCTGGCCACCGATGGCTGCCTGGTGCTGGCCAATCCCGACCTCGAACGCATCCTGCGCACGGTGGAGCCCCGCTCCACGCCCGTGGTCATCGCGCGCCAGCTGCAGTGGGTGGCACCGCACGCGGTACAGGCGGACCGCAAATCCTTCGACGCGGTGCTCAACGCCTGGCGCAGCGCCAAGACCGAGGGCGACATGAGCCGCCTGATGGGTTTCTACGCGCCGGACTTCCAGAGCTACCGCAAGAAACCGCTGCAAGAGTGGTCCCAGGTGCTCCAGGCCGAGACCCGCGCATTGCGGGGCAGGGAACTACACCTCAAGGACAAGTCCTACCTGCGCTGGACAGATTCCGCCGACACCATGGTGGTAACGTTCGGCGAAGTCGCCGCAGGCGCCCGCACGGGCCCCGTCAAACGCCAGTACTGGGCGCGGCGGGGTCAACAATGGCAGATATTTTTCGAAGGAGTGATTGGATGATTTCCAGAAGAAATTCGACCCTGGCGCTTGCCAGCATTGCGCTGACAGCTATTTTTTCAGTAGCGTCCGTACAGGCGCAAGACGCCCCCAAGGTCAAGCTGTCCACCTCGATGGGCGACATCGTGGTGCAACTCGACCCGGCCAAGGCGCCCAAGACAGTGGAAAACTTCCTGGGCTACGTCAAGGACAAGACCTATGACGGCACCGTGTTCCACCGCGTGATCGATGGTTTCATGATCCAGGGCGGCGGCTACACCGCCGACCTGATTCCCAAGCCCACCAAGGCCCCGATTCCGCTGGAAGCCGGCAACGGCCTCAAGAACGACAACTACACCATCGCCATGGCGCGCACGGGCAACCCCAACTCGGCCACGTCGCAGTTCTTCATCAACGTGAAGGACAACGCGATGCTCAATGCTCCCAGCCCCGACGGCCATGGCTATGCCGTGTTCGGCAAGGTGGTGAGCGGCACCGAGGTGGTCGACAAGATCAAGGCCGTGGCCACCGGCAACAAGGGCCCGCACCAGAACGTGCCCACCGCCCCCGTCACCATCAACTCCGCCACCCTGGTGAAGTAACCCATTTTTGATTGACTGATTGAAAGAACCCTTGCCATGAGCAACCCCCAAGTCGAACTGCACATCGCCGGCTACGGCGTCATCACCCTCGAACTCGACGCCGCCAAGGCGCCCAAGTCGGTCGAGAACTTCCTGGCCTACGTGAACAAGGGCCACTACAACAACACCATCTTCCACCGTGTGATCCCCGGCTTCATGGTGCAAGGCGGCGGCTTCGAGCCCGGCATGACACAAAAGGGCACCGATGCGCCCATCGAGAATGAAGCCAACAACGGCCTGAAGAACGCCAACTACACCGTGGCCATGGCCCGCACCAGCGACCCGCACTCGGCCACCGCCCAGTTCTTCATCAACGTGGCCGACAACGGCTTCCTGAACCACACCGCCCCCTCGGCCCAGGGCTGGGGCTATGCCGTGTTCGGCAAGGTGGTTGGCGGCGCCGACGTGGTCGACAAGATCAAGGCCGTGAAGACGGGCCGCAAGGGCTTCCACGACGATGTGCCGAAGGAAGACGTGATCATCGAGAAGGCTGTCGCACTCTGATCTCGCGTTGATCTGACCTCCGTCTCCGTGACGACCACCGTGCCCCGGTTCGAGGAGCTTGCCGCTCCCGCGCACTGGCGCACGGTCGATTTCATTTCCGACCTGCACCTGCAGGCCAGCGAGCCTGCCACCGTGGCCGCCTGGCAGGACTACCTGGCCAGCACCGAAGCGGATGCCCTCTTCATCCTGGGCGATCTGTTCGAGGTCTGGGTGGGGGACGACGCCATCGGCGAAACCGGCAGCTTCGAGGCCCAGGGCTGCACGGCCCTGCGCGCGGCGTCGCAGCGCCTGCCCGTGTACTTCATGCACGGCAACCGCGACTTCCTGGCGGGCCCTGCGTTCCTTGCGCAGTGTGGCATCACCGGCCTGGCGGACCCGACGGTCCTGGTGTTTGACGGCCAGCGCTTCGTGCTGAGCCATGGCGACCTGCTGTGCCTGGACGATGTGGACTACCAGCGCTTTCGCGTGCAGGCCCGCAGTGCCGGGTGGCAGCAGCAGTTTCTGGCGCAGCCCCTGGCGACGCGCCGCGCGCAGGCACGCGGCATCCGCCAGGAGAGCGAGGCGCGCAAACAATCGGGCGCCATCTATGCCGACGTGGACGGCCCGGCTGCCATCGCCTGGCTGCAGGCGGCCCAGGCACATACGCTCATTCACGGCCACACCCACCGTCCCGCCGACCACGCACTGGCCCCCGGCTTGCGGCGTGTGGTGCTCAGCGACTGGGACGCGGCCGCATTGCCGCCCCGCGCGGAAATACTGCGTTTGTCCCGCGCGGGCTTGGAACGGCTGCCCCTGGCCCCCAAGTACCAGCGATCCTGAACTGCGCGGGGCTTCACCTCCCGCCGCCTGATCGCCATGCCCCCTCTCCTCCACCGGCTCTGGAGCCGTGTCCGCGCCACCGTGTCCCCCGTGCCCGACATCTCGGCCACGCTGTGGCTCCAGACCCTGCAGCGCTACCCGTTCCTGGCGGCGCTCTCGCTGCACGACCAGTCCAAGCTGCGCGCGCTCAGCGCCCTCTTCCTGCACCACAAGGAATTCCACGGCGCGCACGGCCTGGTGGTGACCGATGCCATGGCCATCGACATCGCGGCCCAGGCCTGCCTGCCCCTGCTGCACTGGGGCGACCCGGCCCGGGCGCTGGACTGGTACGACGATTTCGTGGGCATCGTGCTGCACCCCGGCGAGGCCGTGGCGCGCCGCAAGACGGTGGACGAAGCCGGTGTGGTGCATGAACACACGCAGGTGCTGCTGGGCGAGGCCATGGACCGCGGCCCCATCATGCTCAGCTGGGCACACGCCTCCAACGGGCGTGAGAACACTGAGCGCGGCCACAACGTGGTGGTGCACGAGTTCGTTCACAAGCTCGACATGCGCAGCGGCGAGCCCAACGGCTGCCCGCCATTGCCCGCAGGCTTCATGGGCACGCGCACAGGGCGCGCGGCCTACGAAGCCTGGTGGGCCGCCTGGGAGCCCGCGTACGAACAGTTCCGAGAACGCGTGATCCTGGCCGAGCGCTTCGGCGCGGAACGCCCCTGGCTGGACGCCTACGGGGCCACATCGCAGTCCGAATTCTTTGCCGTGGCCTGCGAGGCCTACTTTGTGAATCGGGACCGGTTCGCGCAGGAGTTTCCGGGGCTGATGCCGGTGCTGGACGCGTTTTTTTGCCCGCCCATCCGCTGAGCCAACAGCCGTCTCAAATGAGGAGAGCAGGTGTGTCGACACATGTCAGTCCGCCGCAGCCAAAGTTACGTTGCCACAGCAATACACGCCAAACAGGCTTATCCCATCACGTGTCGTTGCCCAAACCTCACCGATATTTGCGATAGGGGAGTTTCATGTCCGACACCGCATGCAGGGATCGACTGCGACGTATTGGCCTGCTTGCCGCTTGGTAACCCCGATGCTCACCACGTGTTGGGGGCGGCTCTTCCGACACCCCCGCTTCACCGCCATCATCCACCGATGCACATGGCGCGGCGGGACAAAGAGTTTCCCAGAAACTGGGGCACACCGGGCCGTAACCAACCGTTACTTCGCGGGGTGCAACTCACGCATATAGACTCATCGCGTCACGCCCCGTGCACAACCACCAATCTTCACCCCGGGAGCTTCATGTCATACATTGCATCCAACGAGCGACTGCGCCGCGTCAGCCTGCTTGCCGCGCTGATTGTCCCTGTGCTCACCGCCTGCGGGGGTGGCTCTGGTGGCTCCGCCGAAACACCGGCCACGCCGACACCAATCCCGACAACCGGCCTGTCCCTCCTTGTCGGCAATACCAATGGCGCCGGCAATCAGGATGGTGCAGCACTCACCGCCGCCCGCTTCGGGGTCAATCTGCGCGGGATGGCCGTGACCGGGTCAGGCGAGATCGTCATCGCGGACAGCGATCACAACCAGATCCGCAAACTCAGCGCCAACCATGAGCAAGTCAGCACCTTGGCGGGTGACGGAGGCACAGTGTCCTATGGCTCCACCAACTATGTCGACGGCAGTAGCTCTGTCGCGCGGTTTCACAATCCGCAGGCGGTTGCAGTGGACGCTGCAGGAAATATCTATGTAGCAGACACCCAAAACCACCTGGTGCGCAAAATCAACGCGTCGGGAACAGTCACAACCCTGGCCGGCAAAGCCAAGGTATGCGGCCACCAGGATGGCGCGGCCAGCACCGCGACCCTTTGCAACCCCTCCAGCATTGCTGTGGACAAAGCGGGTGTCGTGTACGTTTCACAAGGCTCCATCGGGAGCGACCCCAACCCCATCCGCAAGATCACTGCGAGCGGCGAGGTGAGTACCTTTGTCGGCAAAGCCAGCGTGTACCCTACGGTGGTGCCCGGTCCTTGGGGCTCGACCTTCTACTCTCCCGTGCATTTGGCTATGGACTCGATGGGAACGCTTTATGCAGCAGACTCCAATGACCACGTGATCCGCAGGTACACAGCCGACGGCCAGGCCATGGTAGTGTCTGGCACACTCTCTCAAAACAATGAAGGTGATTCGGATGGCCCTGCCACTGCCGCGAAGTTCCGCAACTTCCGGGCCATGGCATTCGATGCGGCGGATCGCCTGCACGTTCTGGGCCTCGACAATTCTGGCTATCCGACCATCCGGCGGATTGACAGCAATGGGACCGCTACGACCCTCGTTCGAGCTCAGTCCTGCACCGTCCAAACCGGCATTGTTGTTGGTGACCCAGGGACCCTGTGCACCGCGAACCAGATGGTGATCAAGGCCACTGGCGAGTTCCTCGTGGCCGAATATGGTTACTACGCTGACTCTTCCCAGCTCGTCCAGCCCTTCAAATACGCGCAGTTGCGCAGCTACACGCAGCAAGGCACCTCCACCGTGGTGGCCGGAAGGCCTTCCGGCGAGGGCGCAGACGATGGACAAGGCAGCGGCGCGCGATTCAACAGGCCAGGTGCGCTGGCCTTCAGTCCATCGGGCGCACTGTACGTGCGCGACAACGGCAACAACACCATCCGGACCGTGCAGGCGGACGGCCTGGTGCGCACCCTGGGCAAGCCAGGCGGGCACTGCACAACGGTCACTGGCATGGACAGCGAATTCCTGGCACTGTCGGGCCCGAACAGCGGTGCACTGCGATACAACAACGGCCCGCTGGCCACCGATGGCGCAGGGAACCTATACACCGTCAATGAGGAGCGCGTCCTCAAGATGAAAGACTGCCAGGTCACGCTCCTGGCAGACCTGAATCCGCTGCTGACAACGTCCAATTACATCTTTATGCCCAACAACGCATCGGGCATAACAGCTGACAGCAAGGGTAACGTCTATGTATCCACCCTCAAGGGCGCCATTTTCAAGATCGACAGCAAGGGCGAAGTCACGCTGTTCGCGGGTAGCGTGGGCAAGGTGGGGCATGTGGATGGGCAAGGCGCAACGGCACAATTTGCAGCACCGGGGTACATGACCACCGATGCGGCAGACAACCTCTATGTGGTCGACGGCCTCTCCGCCGTCATCGTGAAGGTGGGGCCTACCATTCGCAAGATCACGCCGGCCGGGCTGGTCAGCACTCTGGCGGGCAACCCCAACGCAGCCGTCGGCTACGCAGATGGCTCTGGCGCAACCGCGCTGTTCAATGCGGGCGAGGTCAACTCCAGAGAGACCGCCAGCCTCGCTGTCGACAACAAGGGGAATGTGTACGTCGCCGAGCCCGCCAACAGCGTGATCCGCAAAATAACGCCAGACGGCCAAGTCAGCACACCCGTGGGCCAAGCATGGCGGTACGGGTTTGCAGCAGGTGATCTGCCAGGCAGCATCAACCGGCCGACTGGCATTGCCGTCCGCGATGCCATGCTGTACATCAGCGTCCCGAACGCTGTCATTCAGGTCAAGCTCCCCTGATACGAGAGGCAAGGTAAAGCACTCGGACGCCAGGCATTGACACTGCCTCCGGGGGGCTTTTTTCGCCTGTTTAAGGCTAGGCCCGTTCTATTGCAGCCCGGCCCGCGCCACGCGGGCAATGTGTGCCGCATCGACCCCAAAAAACGCCCGCAGCGCCGCCCGAGTATCGCTGCGCCCAAAACCGTCCGTTCCCAATGTCATGAATCGGCGTCCTCCAGGCACGAACGCGCGCACGGTCTCCGGCACGGCGCGCACATAGTCGGTGGCGGCAATCACCGGGCCGCGTGTGCCCGCCAGTTGCTGCGTCAGCCACGCCACGCCGGGCCGCGCCTCCCCCTGCAGCGCACGCTGTTCGCAGGCCACGCCGTCGCGGGCCAGCTCGCTCCAGCTGGTCACGCTGAGCACGGTCACGTCCACGCCCTCGCCTGCCAGCAGTTCGGCTGCCTTGACCACCTCGGTCAGGATGGCGCCGGAGCCCATCAGGGTGACGCTTTTGGATGAAATTGGCCCTTCACGGCCGTCCATCAAGCGCGGATAGCTCCTGAAAACATAGCAACCTCGCAGCACACCTTCTGCCGCATCGGCAGGCAGGTCGGGCTGGGCGTAGTTCTCGTTCATCAGCGTCACGTAGTAGAAGACGTCGCGCTGCTCGGTCACCATCTCGCGCATGCCGGCGTCGATGATCACGGCCATCTCGCCCGCGTATGCCGGGTCGTAGGCCTTGCAGTTGGGGATGGTGGCGGCTACCAGGTGGCTGGAGCCGTCCTGGTGCTGCAGGCCCTCGCCGCCCAGCGTGGTGCGGCCCGAGGTGGCGCCCAGCAGGAAGCCGCGCGCACGCTGGTCTGCGGCGGCCCAGATGGCGTCGCCCACGCGCTGGAAGCCGAACATCGAGTAGTAGATGTAGAACGGCAGCATGGCCAGGCCGTGCACGCTGTAGCTGGTGGCCGCGGCCGTCCAGCTGGCGATGGCGCCGGCCTCGCTGATGCCTTCTTCCAGAATCTGGCCGTCCAGCGCCTCGCGGTAGCTCAGCACCGAGCCGATGTCCTCGGGCGCATAGCGCTGGCCCACGCTGCTGTAGATGCCGACCTGCTTGAACAGGTTGGCCATGCCGAAGGTGCGCGCCTCGTCGGCCACGATGGGCACGATGCGCGGGCCCAGCGTGGCGTCCTTGAGCAGGCTGCCCAGCATGCGCACGAAGGCCATGGTGGTGCTCATCTCCTTGGCCTGCGGCTGCAGCGCGAACTGCGCGTAGCCCTCGATGGCGGGCACGGGCAGCGCGTCGCAGGTGGTGTCGCGGCGCGGCAGGTAGCCGCCCAGGTTCTGGCGGTGGCCGCGCAGGTAGCGCATCTCGGGGCTGTCTTCGGCGGGCTTGAAGAACGCGAGGCTGGTGGCCTGCTCGTCGGACAGGGGCAGGTTGAAGCGGTTGCGGAACTCGATGAGGTCCGTCTCGTCGAGCTTCTTCTGGCTGTGCGTGGTCATCTTGCCCTGGCCGGCCGTGCCCATGCCGTAGCCCTTCTTGGTGTGCGCCAGGATCACGGTGGGCTGGCCCTTGTGGGCGCTGGCTGCAGCGTAGGCGGCGTGGATCTTCACCAGGTCGTGCCCGCCGCGTTTCAGGCGGTCGATCTGCTCGTCCGTCATGCCCTGGGCCAGGGCCGCGAGCTCGGGGTTCTGGCCGAAGAAGTTGTCGCGGTTGAAGCGCCCGTCCTTGGCGGCAAAGGTCTGCATCTGGCCGTCCACCGTGCCTTCGAGCGTGCGCACCAGCGCACCGGTCAGGTCGCGGGCGAACAGGCCGTCCCAGTCGCTGCCCCACACGAGCTTGACCACGTTCCAGCCCGCACCGGCGAACAGGCGCTCCAGCTCGTCGATGATGCGGCCGTTGCCGCGCACCGGGCCGTCCAGCCGCTGCAGGTTGCAGTTGACCACCCAGACCAGGTTGTCGAGGCCCTCGCGCGCGGCCAGGGTCAGCGCGCTCATGCTCTCGGGCTCGTCCATCTCGCCATCGCCGAACACGCCCCAGACCTTGCGCGCCGAGCAGTCGAGCAGGTTGCGGTGCGTGAGGTAGCGCATGAAGCGCGCGTGATAAATGCTGCTGATGGGACCGATGCCCATCGACCCCGTGGGGAACTGCCAGAAGTCCGGCATCAGCCAGGGGTGCGGGTAGCTCGACAGGCCCTGCGCACCCGCGCCCGGCGCCGTGAGCTCCTGGCGGTAGTGTTTCAGGTCCTGCTCGGACAGGCGGCCTTCGAGGAACGCCCGCGCATACACGCCCGGCGCGCTGTGCGGCTGGAAGAACACCAGGTCGCCCCGGTGCTGCCCCTCGCCCAGGCCTTCACGGGCGCGGAAGAAGTGGTTGAAGCCGCTCTCGAAAAGATCGGCCGCGCTGGCGTAGCTGGCGATGTGGCCGCCCAGTTCGCCATAGGCCTGGTTGGCGCGCACCACCATCGCCAGCGCGTTCCAGCGCACGATGGAAGCCACGCGCTCCTCGATGGCGAGGTCGCCGGGGAAGACGGGCTGGTCCTGCACCGCCACGGTGTTCACATACGGCGTGTTCAGGTCCGGCTGCCAGCCGATGCGCTGCGCGCGCGCCAGGCGCACCAGTTCCTGCAGCATGTGCCGCGCCCGCTCCGGGCCTTCGGTGGCGACCAGCGCCAGGAAGGCGTCGCGCCACTCGGCGGTTTCTTCGGGGTCCGTATCGGCCAACGGTGCGGCCGATGCCGGCGTGAGCAGGTGGTGGTGTGCGGTGGGGGCGTTCATGCCGCAACTGTAGCCATTGCCGCCCCGAATGGGATGCCGTTGTAGCCCACCAAAGCGCCCATCACAGCATTTCATGCGGCCAACAGCCTACACTGCAGCACATGAAGCTGGATACCCTGGATTTGCGCATTCTGGCCGAGCTGCAGGCCGACGGTTCCCTGTCCAACGTGGAGCTGGCGCGGCGCGTGCACCTCTCGCCCTCGCCGTGCCTCGCGCGCGTGAAGGCGCTGGAGGCCGCGGGCGTCATCAGCCGCTACGTCGCACTGGCCAGCGCGGCCGCCCTGGGCCTGGGGCTCAACGTGTTCATCAGCATCAGCCTGAAGACGCAGAGCAAGGAGGCGCTGGGCGACTTCGAGCAGCGCATCGCCGAGCACGACGAGGTGATGGAGTGCTACCTGATGAGCGGCGACAGCGATTACCTGATCCGGGTGGCCGTGCCCGACATCGGGGCGCTGGAGCGCTTCATCCTGGAGCGCCTCGCCCCCATCACCGGAGTGGAAAAGATCCGCTCGAGCTTCGCGCTCAAGCAGGTGCGCTACAAGACGGCGCTGCCGCTGCCCCGGGCGTAGGGCCCCTTTTTTTCACTCCGCCCGCGCAGTGCTCGGCGGGTGGCCAATGATGCGCTTGTACGCCCGGCTGAACGAGGCCTCCGACTCGTAGCCCAGCCGGTGGGCCGCCACGGCCACGCGCATGCCGTCGCGCGCGATCCAGCGGCGCGCCTGCGACATCTTCACCTTGGCCACGTAGCGCGCCGGGCTCTCGCCCATGGTGCGCGTGAACGATTCGGAAAAGCTCGAGCGCGAGGCGCCCATCAGGTCGGCCAGCAGCGGCACGTTCCAGTCGCGCTCGGGCTCGGCGTGGATGGCGGCGATCACCTTGCCGATGCGCGGGCAGCGCACGGCGGCGATCCAGCCCGTGGGGTTGTTGCAGCTGCACTCCACCCAGGCGCGGATGATGCTGGCGGCCAGCGCATCGGCCAGGCGCGCGAGGATCGCGCAGGCGCCCATGCGGTCCTGCTCCACCTCGCGCTCCATGGCGTCGAGCAGCACCGGCACGGTGGTGTCGCGCCGGGCCAGGTCGCCGGCCATCATCACCGCCGGCATCATGGCCATCAGCGGGTGCAGCGGGTCGAGGTTGAAGCGCAACGCGCCGCTGAACAGCACGTCGGGGGCCAGCGGCGGAGGTGGCGCGACGGGGGCCCCCAGGGGCGCGTGGCCCGCATCGCGGCCGTCCACCAGGTAGATGTTCTCGGACACGGGCTTGCGCGCCAGCGAGTCGATGTCCACCGGCGGCACGTCGGGCGAGCTGGCCAGCACGTGGAAGCTGCCGTGCGGCAGCAGCACCGCGTCGCCCGGGTTCAGGCGCTGCCAGTCGGTACCCGGCGTGCGCAGCCAGGCTCCGCCATGGCCCACGAAGTGGAAACGGGCCGAGCGCTGCGCCGGGAAGGCGATGGCCCACGGCGGCTGCAGCACGCAGCGGCCATACTCCACGCCGTCCAGGCGCAGGCCGAGCAGGATCTGGGTCAGCAGGTCCGGTGGCTCAGCGAACGGCTGCTGGGGGATCTGGTTGAAGGGTTTGGACAAAAAGTCAAGCATCTCGGCTTTTACGGCATGGAAACGCCGCCATCTTATCCCTACGATGGCTTTCCATCCATCCCTAGGCCTTTCCCGTGTCTTCCTCTCCCTCCTGCTCCGCCTGCCTTGATGCGCCCACTGGTGCCGTCGTTGCCGAGGCTACGCCCGCCCCGCATTCCACCCCCGAGCCCACCGAGGCACGCTGGGCCGCCGTGGCCTCCATGGCGCTGGGTGTCTTCGGACTGGTCACGGCCGAATTCTTGCCCGCCAGCCTGCTCACCGCCATGGCCAGCGACCTGCGCGTGAGCGATGGCGCCGCAGGCCAGGCGGTCACCGTGACGGCGCTGGTGGCGGCGGTGGCCGCGCCGTCGCTGCCGCTGCTCACGCGCCGCATCGACCGGCGCTTGGTGATGATCGCCTTCACGCTGCTGCTGGTGCTGTCCAACGCGATGTCGGCCTTGGCCGGGAGCCTGGCCACGCTGCTGGTGGCGCGGGTGCTGCTGGGCGTGGCGCTGGGCGGCTTCTGGTCCATGTCGGCCGCGCTGGCCATGCGGCTGGTGCCCGCCTCGCTGTTCGCGCGGGCCATGTCGTTCATCCTCACCGGGGTGTCGGTGGCCACGGTCTGCGCGGCGCCCATCGGCGCGTGGATGGGCGACCTGTGGGGCTGGCGCAGCGCCTTCATAGCGGCCGGCGGCATCAGCCTGATCACGCTGGCCGTGCAGCTGGTGGCGCTGCCCGCCCTGCCCCCGCGCGACAACCCCAACCTCAAGGTACTGGGCGAGCTGCTGCGCCGCCCGCCCGTGCGCGTGGCGCTGCTGGCCGTGCTGCTGGTCATCTCCGGCCACTTCGCAGGCTTCACCTACATCCGCCCGCTGATGGAGCAGGTCACGCACCTGTCGGTGGCCACCATCACGGCGGTGCTGCTGGGCTATGGCGTGGGCGGTTTCTTCGGCAACTTCGTGGGCGGCTGGATCGCCGGGCGCAGCGAGCGCCAGGCCATCGTGGCCGGCGGTGCCGTCATCGCCGCGCTGGCCGCCGTGCTGCTCGTGGCCGGGCAGTCGGCGGCCATCACGGCCGTGGCCGTCACGCTGTGGGGTTTTGCGTTCGGCGCCTTCCCGGTGGGCTTCCAGACCTGGATCGTGCGCGCCGCGCCCGACCAGGCCGAGGGCGCGGGCGGACTGCTGGTGGCGGCGTTCCAGATCGCTATTGCCAGCGGCGCCATCTTCGGCGGCCTGATGGTGGACCATGTGGGCGCGCTGGGCGGGCCGGCGTTTGCGCTGGCGGCGCTCACGCTGGGCACTCTGCTGACCCTGCGGCACGGGCCGCGCCCGGCAGCCGCCTGATCGGCCCCCACGACCCGGCAACGGGCCGGGTGGTCCCGCCGCCCCCTCACTGCGCGGGTTTGCGTGCGATCTCGCCGGTCGCCACGCGCTTGCGCAGATCGCGGATCAGCGCCTTGGCGCGGGCCTCGTTGGCGGGCCCCATGCGCACCAGGATCTTCTGTCCGCTGGATAGCGATTCCAGCGCCGGGTCCACGAATTCGTAGCGCACCCAGGGGCGCAGGTTCGGCACATCGGTATTCACCGGCGTGAGCTTCACGCGCAGCGGGCCCTGGGGTTCGGGCGCCAGCAGCAGGTGGTCCAGCACGGCCACCAGGCGGTCGTTGAAGTAGCGCCTGGGGTAGCCCAGTTCTTCATACGCCTGCTGGAACAGCGGATACAGCCGCGCATACAAGGCCACGGCGGACTCCATCGACACGGCCTCGGCAAAGGCCAGAAAAGCGCTGTAGCGCGCGGCATTGGCGGCCGCGATGGTGGTGGGCGCTTCGCCTGTGCCGTCCACCGCAAACCGCTGCGGCATGGGTTGCACGGGCCACATGCGCGAGGGGGCCTGGGCGCGGCCCAGGTTGTCCACCGTGGCCACCAGGCGGCGGACAAAGCCGTCGGTGATCAGGAACGATGCGAGCTTGTCGCGTCCCACCAGTCCAGACAGCAGCTCGACGACGCGCGCGTCAGATTCGGCCAGCGCGGGCAGGGCCGTTTCTGCCGGGGCCAGTGCATCGACCGGGTTCTGCGGCCCCGAGGCTTCGGGCAGGGGCGGTGGAGCCGCGGGCGCTTCGGGCGCGGCGGCCGCCACGGGGGGCGGCACAACCGGCGCTTCCGCCGTGCGCAGCCAGTACCACCAGGCAGCTGCGGCGGCCACCGCGCAGGCCAGCACGGCGGCAATGATCCAGGGAGGGGAGGATGTGCGCTCCGGCGCGGGGCGGAACTCGGCAGTCTCTTGATCGGGCATCGGATCTCCTTCAAAACAGGAACAACCCTTGTCCGAGCGGCTTCGGCGCCGGGCGTTCCCTGTCCATCCCACGTGGGGATGGACTTGATTGGAAACCCGCGGGACACCGCGCCGGTAACGCGATGTAGGCCGCCCGCCGAAACCCGCGCTTAAAACGCCGTGGGGGTGGTGGACAGCGACTCCAGCCACGCCACCGTGGCCGCCAGCTCGGAGGGCCGGATCTCGTGCGCGCTGGGGAACTCGTGGTACGCCACCGTCACCGGCAAGGGCGCCATGTGGTGGGCGATGGCCTGTGCATGGGCCAGCGGGATCACGTTATCGTGCGTGCCGTGGCTCAGCCACAGCTGTTTGCCGCGCAGGGCATCGGGCGGCGCCGCCAGGGGCACCACCTGCGCCAGCAGGCGGCTGTGCCAGACCATCGCCGCCTGCATGAGCGCTGGCCGGGTGAGCAGCAGCGACAGCGCCATGATGCCGCCCTGGCTGAAGCCCCCCACCACCACGCGTTCGGGCGGAATGCCCAGCTGCTCGGCGGCCGATTCGATGGTCTTGGCGACCAGCGCGCGGCTTTCGGCCTCCTGCGCTTCGTTGATGGTGCGTTCCCCGCTGGGCTCGATGGAAAAGTCGAACCACGCATGCGAGCCCGGCCCCATGCGAAACGGTGCACGCAGGCTCAGCACATGAAAGCGCTCGGGAACATGGGGCGCCAGGCTGAACAGGTCCTGTTCGTTGCTGCCCACCCCATGCATCAGCACCAGCAGCCAGGGGCGGGGCGCGGTGGCGGCAGCAGGGCGCTGCAAGAAGGTGAGCGGTAGGTTGAGCATGGACAGGCGCCTCGGGCAGTTTTTATGGAGAACGGATGAAAAAACCTGCGGGTCAATGCGCCGGTTCCAGGGCGAACGCGTCCATCGACAGCATGCTGTACATCACCTCGCGGCTCAGGTAGTGGGCATGCAGGTCGTCGCCCGCGGCGCCCAGCGCAAAAAAGATGGGCAGGAAGTGGTCTTCGGTCGGGTGCGCGCGGCTGGCATGCGGGGCCTGGCTGCGGTAGTTGAGCAGCGCGCTGACGTCGCCGCGCGCCAGCGCTGCTTCGATCCACCGGCTGAACTCCAGCACGTACGGCGCGGGCTCGCGGGCACCGCCAAAGAACTCGGCCAGGTTGTGCGTCATGCTGCCCGAGCCGACCACCAGCACGCCCTGGCTGCGCAGGCCGCGCAACGCAGCGCCCAGTGCATACACCTCGGCCGGGCCGGCGCCCACGGGCAGCGCCACCTGCACCACGGGCAGGTCGGCCTCGGGAAACAGGTGCATCAGCGGCACCCAGGCCCCGTGGTCAAACGGACGGGCCGCGTCGCCCTGCGCGGCCATGCCCGCGGCCTGCAGCAGGCCCAGCACCTCCTGCGCCAGCGCGGGGGAGCCGCTGGCGGGATACTGCAGCTGGTACAGCGCGGGTGGAAAACCGCCAAAGTCGTGCCAGGTGGCGGGCTGCGGCCCGGTCATGACCT
The DNA here is from genome assembly GCF_059415185.1 of Acidovorax sp. GW821-FHT10E04. Taxonomy (NCBI): domain Bacteria; kingdom Pseudomonadati; phylum Pseudomonadota; class Betaproteobacteria; order Burkholderiales; family Comamonadaceae; genus Acidovorax; species Acidovorax sp. GW821-FHT10E04. The sequence goes on along the minus strand of NZ_JBWKMT010000002.1, from coordinate 214,545 downwards.
GCAAGGAGCGCGCCATCCAGTGCGGCGACATGATCACCACGCCGCGCAGGCCGGGATATTGCCCCTTCAGGCTTTCGCCCCACTGGGTGAGCGCAGGGCCGGTGGTGCCGGCGTCGATGGCAAACAAGGGTGCCCCGTGCGACACGAACAGCGCGGGAATGGCGCCGTGGGGCGCGGCAGTGGCGGGGGTTTGGGCTGTGGCAGACATGGCAACTCCATCCGGTAATGCCTTGAATGTAGGACCGATGGGCCCCGCTACCAAGCCCTATACGCCAGACAGATTGTTCTACCCATGGTGCCAATGCGGCGAGACTCCGCTCACGAACCATCCCCCCCACCGCGCACCCTGCCCCGCAGCGCCTTGGTCTCGCCGCGCTGGGTCTTGCCTTCCAGGCGCCGCTGTTTGGACCCATAGGTAGGCTTGGTGGCGCGCCGCACACGGGGCGGCACCGCGACGCTGTTGACCAGCGCGTTCAAGCGCTCCAGCGCATCATTGCGGTTTTGGTCCTGGCTGCGGTACTGCTGGGCCTTGATGACCACCACGCCTTCCTGTGTGATGCGGGTGTCGCGCAGGGCCAGCAGGCGCTCCTTCACGTCCCCGGGCAGTGAGGAGGCGCCCACGTCAAAGCGCAGGTGCACCGCGCTGGAAACCTTGTTGACGTTCTGTCCGCCCGCGCCCTGGGCACGCATGGCGGTGATCTCCACCTCGTCCTCGCGCACCTCAAGCGGTCGTGGCGCCATGTTTGCCCTGTCTTGCCGGAGCCGGAATGTGCGGTTAACGCGGGAACGGCAGAAGAAGAGTGAACTTCACGGCGGCTCAGGCCGCGGGCGGCTGCTGCGCCAGCAACTGCGCCAGGCCGTCGATGGCCAGTCCGTAGCCCAGCACGCCAAAACCGCACATCACCGCCTTGGCCGCAGCCGCCATGTACGAATGGTGGCGATAGGCCTCGCGCGCGTGCACATTGCTGATATGCAGCTCGATCAGCGTGATGCCCGTGCCCTTGGTGGCATCGTGCAGGGCGATGCTGGTGTGGGTGTAGGCCCCGGCGTTGATGACCACGCCCGCCAGTTCGCCCGCCGCGTGCAGGCGGCCGGCCTCGTGAATCCAGTCCACCAGCGCGCCTTCGTGGTTGCTTTGATGGAACCGCAACGCGAAGCCGTGGCGATCACACGCGTCGGCGCAGAGCTTTTCCACGTCGGCCAGCGTGGCTGCGCCATACACGGCGGGTTCACGCGTGCCCAGCAGGTTCAGATTGGGGCCATTCAGGACAAAAACGGTTTTTTTCTTCACAGACATGCAGCACTCCGGGGCTAGGCACCTGCCACGCTGGCGGGCCAGAGTGCGCGATTATGCGGCGGCCCGCAGGCGCCGGCCCCTTCAGGTACGCCCCACGAGAAAAGCGGCCCCGAAGGGCCGCTGTAAAAGGCAGCCTGTGCAAAGACGCTGCCTGTGAGCGACTGGCGCCCAAGAGGTTGGTTGCAACAATCAGCAGACGGGCCCGCGGGCCCGTCGCCGATCAACGGTCCCAATGGCGATTGTGTCCATGGCCACGATAGCCGTGGTCATGGTGTCGATGGTGGCGGTACCCACGGTCACCGTAGTACACCACGGGTGGCGGGGCGTAATACGCTGGGGGCGGCGTGTAGTACACGGGCCGGGGTGGCGCGTAGTACACGGGCGGCGGGGCCACGTACACCGGGGCGGGTGCGTAGTAGCCATTGCTGGCCCCCACCACCACGCCGGGCACGCCGATACCAACCGACCAATTCACGTCGCCGCGGGCCTGGGCTGCGCCCGTGCCGGCCAGCAATGCCAGCGCCACGCCAGCCGAAGCGGCCATGGCATAGATAGAACGGGTTTTCGTCATGGAAATCTCCTGTTTGAGCGAGGGCAGCCAGCCAAATGGACTCACCTCACCGGTACATAACGCACCAAGTAGCCGAAAGGATGGCATAAAACTGTCTTTACGTTGTGTCTGGACGTATACGCGCCTGTTTCCATGCGTAAACCTTCACGAAACCGGCGCCTAAAATGACCCAATGAGCACCCCAAACCCCGCCAATCCTGCCGCCGGCACCCCCGGCGCTGCCCCCGCAGCATCCCTGGAAACCGCCAAGCCCAGCAACTTTCTGCGCCAGGTCATCGAAAACGACCTGGAAAAAGGCACCTATGCCTCCCGCCGCTGGGGCGGCAGCCCGGGCGACGCCGCCCACCACGCCATCGGCCAGCCCGACCCCGCCAGGATCCGCACCCGCTTCCCGCCCGAACCCAACGGCTACCTGCACGTGGGCCACGCCAAGAGCATCTGCATCAACTTTGGCCTGGCGCGCGACTACGGCGGCGTGTGCCACCTGCGCTTTGACGACACCAACCCCGAAAAAGAAGACACCGAATACGTCAACAGCATCATCGACGCGGTGAAATGGCTGGGTTTTGACTGGAACGGCCACCCCAGCGCCCCGCCCTACCAGGCGAGCGACTATTTCGACTTCATGTACCGCGCGGCGGAGTACCTGATCGAGGCCGGCCACGCCTACGTGGACGAACAGACCGTCGAGCAGATCCGCATCAACCGCGGCGACTTCAGCAAGCCCGGCACCGACAGCCCCTTTCGCAGCCGCACCCCGGCCGAAAACCTGGCCAAGTTCCGCGAGATGAAGGCCGGCCTGCACGAAGACGGCTCGATGGTGCTGCGCGCCAAGATCGACATGGCCAGCCCCAACATCAACATGCGCGACCCGGCCATCTACCGCATCCGCCGCGCCACGCACCACAACACCGGCGACACCTGGTGCATCTACCCGATGTACACCTACGCGCACCCCATCGAGGATGCGCTGGAGCAGATCACCCACAGCCTGTGCACGCTGGAGTTCGAAGACCAGCGCCCGTTCTACGACTGGCTGCTGGAGCGCCTGACCGAAGGCGGCCTGCTGGCCAGCCCGCCCCCCCGCCAGTACGAATTCGCGCGCCTGAACCTCACCTACGTCATCACCAGCAAGCGCAAGCTCGCGCAGCTGGTGTACGACCACAAGGTCAGCGGCTGGGATGACCCGCGCATGCCCACCATCGTGGGCCTGCGCCGCCGGGGCTACACGCCCGAGGCCATCCAGACCTTTGCCGAACGCATCGGCGTGACCAAGAGCGACAGCTGGATCGACTACAGCACCCTGGAAGGCTGCCTGCGCGAAGACCTGGAGCTCAAGGCCTTCCGCGGCATGGCTGTGCTCAACCCCGTCAAGCTGGTGCTCACCAACTGGGACGACGTCATGGGCGCGGGCCACCTGGAGCCCTGCACCCTGCCCTCCCTGCCCCACCCCCCTGAAGGCGTGGAAAGCCCCGAGCGCCACTTCACCATCGGCAAGGAAGTCTGGATCGAACGCGAAGACTTTGAAGAAGTGCCCCCCAAGGGCTACAAGCGCCTGTTCCCGGGCAACAAGGTGCGCCTGAAGGGCGGCTACGTCATCGAATGCACCGGGTGCACCAAGGATGCCGCTGGCAACATCACCGAAGTGCTGGCCACCGTGGTGCCCGACACCAAGAGTGGGACCCCCGGCGCCGACAGCGTGAAGGTCAAAGCCGCCATCACCTGGGTGGGCGTGGCCGACGGCGTGAATGCCGAAGTGCGCATGTACGACCGCCTGTTCCTGGACGCCCAGCCCGACGCAGGCGGCAAGGACTTCATCGAAAGCCTGAACCCGAACAGCCTGAAGGTGGTGACAGCCATCGTGGAGCCGTCATTGGCCAATGCACGGCCAGACGACAAGTTCCAGTTCGAGCGGCATGGGTATTTTGTGGCGGACCGGGTGGACCATGCGGCGGGGAAGCCGGTGTTCAACTTGGCGGTGGGGTTGAAGGATTCCTGGGGGAAGTAATTTCTCTGTGAACAAAGAAGGGCCAGCAGACTGTGAGGTCTGCTGGCCTTTTGCTTTTGGACTGATGACAGCTTGGGGCCCAACGCTGTCATATTCGCTTTTTGAAAGCAGACGCTAAGAGGACACGCATCGTCAATCACCAGACTTCAGGGACGCCGACAACCGCTTGACGACCTCCTCCTCTGCAAGGCCTTCGTCGGAACCTGCGTGAAAGACAGCACAAGTCGCCGTGTTAGAACCGTTGGCTCTGCGATAGACGGCCACCACGCTGCCCGGCCCAGCACCGGTGTGCCCACACAATGTCGGCCCCGTATGCAACACGCCTTGCATCAGCCCGAGGCCGTATGCCGGCGACTTCCATGGGCGCCCAGGAAGAGGTCCGCCAAGGGCGCGTGCAGCTTGCATCTCCTGCACCAGCAAATCAGGCAGAAGGTGTCCAGCCATCAGGCGGTCTAGAAAGAGGGCAGCGTCGGAGAGAGAGCCAACAAGCAAGCCGTGATAAACCCATCTCGGGTCATAAGTCGAAATGGCCCCCATGCACACGCCTTCCAAGTCAGCTGGCGTCTTTGCGCTACGAACTCTCAGCAGGCCCAAGGGCGCCAACGCTTGTTGCATAAGCGCTTCCTCAAGTGCGAGACCTGTCGCACGCTCGATAAGTCTCGCTACGTACAAGTAGCCGACGTTCGAATACTGCCACCCCACTCCAGGGGCGTAACGCAACCTCGTGGCATCGAGGCGTTGCAACATTTCATCCGCCTGCCAGGGCGCATCGCCGCGAGCAACGGCAGCGTGGTACTCGACAAGTTCACCGTAGTCAGCCAGCCCGGCTTCATGTCTCAGCAGCTGACGCAACGTGAACGGACCTTCAAGGACTACGTCATCGAGTCGAACAATCCCATCACGCACCAGTGACAGAGACGCTGCCGCTAGAACTGTCTTCGTAAAGCTCCACCAAGGAACCATCACATCTTGTTCTCCGTGCCGCACTAGTGAACCGTTTGATACGAGAGAGAAATATGTCAAGGGGCGCATTGGACTGAAGAATTGGGTTGACGCATTGAAGGTCCGATCCTGGCCGTTATGAGCCAAACTACCGAAAGATATGGTCTGCGAATTGGCGCGACCTACATTGGGTTGAAGCTATGCCTGAATATCAATGGTCTTGCTTATCCTGCGGGGCATCGAACAGCCCTGCAGCCTTGGAATGCATCGCATGCAGTTGCCCTGCAGCATGTAACTCTGATGAGCTACTGAAATATCGAGAGCAATATGTTCAGCAAGGCGGTATCGTTGGGCCCGCCGCTGCCCCCACCTTGGATGCAACGGACTATGCCGCACTAAAGGTACTTCTGTCCCTTCCACTTTTTTTGCTAGGTTGGTGGCCATTTGGTCAGCAAAAACGGAAGACAAAGTAGCGTTTCAGCGTCTAACCCACCACTCAAGCGAACCAACATTCTGCGGGCCGCTAGCTCAGTTCATTGAGCATCCGCTTTCACGATTCACCACCGGCAGCTTCTGGCCGTAGACAGACTTCTGCCTGCCGATTCCCCGCACGGCACCAGGCGGTGGGCGCCGCGCTTTTACGGTACAAACACCGCCATGCCTCACACCCAGCCCTTGTCGGCCACGTTCACTCCCACCTTCGCCCACGTGCCGGCCGGCCCGGTGGCGGGCCCCTTGCAGTTGTTGCCGCTCAACGCCGGGGTGGTGTCAGTGCACACCGCCGATGGCGCGCATGTGGGTTCGCTCAAGCTGGTCGGCGGGGTCTGGAAGTTCAAGGCCATGGGCTACAGCGCTGCCGGTGGCATGGAACCCGGCCACGGCCCGCTGACCGATCAGCACAACATGCAATTCGCCACGCCCGATGCCGCCGAGGTGAGCGCCCGGTTGCTGGGCGCTGTGGGAAGCCCCCCGTAAGAAACCAACAGGCGAGGCCTGCGTGAGTGCCGAAACGCTCAGTCCGGCGCGTCGGCCAGAACATCCCCCAACCCCAACCGAGCACACCACCGCCACTCGCTCCTCGATGCACTGCTCGGGCTTGGCTCGCGCGGGGAGGTTGTCCAGGTAAGCCAGCGGCATGAACACCAACGTGCGCAAGCACGACTGGCCGACTGTTCCGTGTGGGTGGATGCCAGGCCATCGTGGAGCCGCCATGGTCCGATGCGCGGCCGGATGGCGCTCCAGGTTGAGCGGCACCCCGGGTATTGGCTGGCCGGCCATTTTTTTCTTCAGGGGCGGGCGCCGCTTCCGCGCCCCTTGCGGACATCAATGAGTGCCATCGTTCGTCTGTTTTCCCGTCAATGCGGAGCAAATCAGCTCCACGGCGAAGGCAAGCCCCAGGACGACCCCGCCTGCGGTTGAAGACCCCAGAAAGAGCAGCGCCAGCCCCAGGACGAGCGCAGCCAGCGAGAACCAATGGATGGATTTCATGTGATGTGCTTTCCTGATTTGCCGTTCTTCAACTCGCTTCTGGCTGGATTCTGCCCCAGTGCACCGCGCGCGCAAGGTGGCCCGCGCCGCTGTGGGGATGGCTCCATGCCGCTGGGCCGGGACGAAAAAAAACCGGCTCCGCGGAGCCGGTTTTTCAGAGGAAGCTGCCGGGTTCAGTAGCGCCCGCCGCCGTAGCCACCCGTGCCGTAGCCGATGTCCGAGCGCTTGCTGGCACTGTAGCCGCCCGCGCTGTAGCCACCCGAGCCGCCACCCTCTTCGCGGGGGCGGGCGAGGTTCACGACAATCGCGCGCCCATCGACGGACATGCCGTGCAGCGCGGTGATGGCGGCCTGGGCGACTTCGGCGGACGCCATTTCCACAAAGCCGAAGCCCTTGGAGCGACCGGTTTCGCGGTCCATCATGACCTTGGCGGAGGAAACCCGGCCAAACTCGGCAAAGTTGCTTTCCAGGCTGGAATCGGTCACGGAATAGGGCAGGTTGCCCACGTAGATCTTGGTGCTCATGGAGGAGCCTTTCTGAAGGAGGGCGCGCAACGCAGGGCGCACCGTTGGGACAAGGGTGTGCGGACCGGATGTCCGCCACAACGGGGAAGCGTGGATGGGGTCTGCGGTGGGCAGGCCATCCATCAGCACACGGGGGGATGCGGCATGCACGTTTGCAGCCAGCCCTGGGTAACGGCAAAGAGCCGGGCGGCTTCGCGCGAGGCAAAGGCTTTGTCGAAACGGAAGACACGGCAGTAGCTGCCGTTGCCTTGGGAACGATGGACCGAGAAGGAGGCGCGGAAGCGGCCGCAGTCGGTCGGGTGTGTCGCGGGCGAAACGACGTACTGGCCCATGGAAATGGCGGTCTTTGAAATCTGGTTCATTCAGGATCGCAGGCTTGGAAATCGACCTGCGTGAGCATCGAGGGACTCGGTGGGCTGCAGCTCTACAGACCCACTGGGCGACAAAGGTCGCAAAAGGCGGCTGGCCTGGGGCGGATGGTCGCCACAGAGCAGGCGTTGCGGTGACGGCACGCGTCAAGGGCCGTGACTGCAACCCACTCAGTATATATCAATTCGCATTTGAATTTGAATTAATATTCTTTTTGGTTTTAAAAGGCGCGAAATTGGGCAGTGCCGGAGCATCCGCGCCAGCAATGCGCCGGGTTTTGCTACGCTTGCCGGCGCTGCCTGCGCGTGTTCCCGCTGCGCCGGTGGTTCTTTTTTCCTCCTGTCGCTCCATGCCCCGCCGCAAACTCCACCACCACGTCTATGTCGTCGAGCTTTCGAAGGACGTGCTGAACGAGCCCCGCTTTCGCAAGAACAATCCCGGCTACATCGACGGCAAACCCTGCGTGTACGTGGGCATGACGGGCTTGGACCCGGACGTGCGGTTCGACAAGCACAAGGCAGGCATCCAGGCGAACCGGTTTGTACAGCAGTACGGCCTGCGCCTGCTGCCCGACCTGTACGAAGGCTTCAACCCCATGAGCTACGAAGACGCGGTGGACCGGGAGATCGAGATCGGCATCGACCTGCGCTCGGCGGGGTTTGGGGTGTGGCAGGCCTGAACCGGTGCCCGCGCGCGCAGGGGCCGGTGCGTCCTTCTTCCTGGAATCTGTTGCGCTTCAGTTTTGATAGCTGCCAGCGCTTATCCATCCAGCGCCAGCAGCCCATTTCACTGAAATCTCAGCGCGCTGGCCAGAAGGCCACAAGCCAGCCTCAGTGCACACGCCCCCGCACAAACTGCAGCGTGGTGTGGGCCACGCGTGCCCCCAGGTACCGGGCCGTGGCCAGGTCTGCCTCTGGCGGCACCACGTCGGCACCCTGGTCGGTGTTGGACTGCGCCGCGGCGCCCAGCCAGAAGCCCAGGCGGTTCAGGTCTTCCTCCGACCCGGTGGACGAGCAGTTGCCCGGGGGCAGCGCCAGGTTCACCCAGTGCATGCCGTGCTGCGCGGCGAACAGGGCCATCTGCATCAGGGTGGAAAGCTTGTCCCCCGAGCGCGAGCCCGAGTTGGTGAAGCCCGCGGCGATCTTGTCCTTCCAGCCGAGGCCTTTGGCCATGACCACGTTGGACGTGGCTTCCTGGAAGGCCTTGAACTGCGACGAGGCGCTGGCGACATAGGTAGGCGCGCCGAAGATGATGGCGTCGGCGGACGCGAGGTCATTCCACCGTGAGGGCGCTTCTTCCACGGTCATGAGGAGGGGCTCGGTGCCCTCCACCTGCGCCACGCCTTCTTTCACGGCCTGGGCCTGCCGGGCCGTGTGGCCATAGCCGCTGTGAAAGACGATGGCAATGCGCACACCAGGGGCGCGGGTGGGTTGGGGAGTGGGCGTCGTCAGGGTCATGTTCATGCTTGAGTTCATGGGTTGAGAAACTGTGGGTGAGGGATATGAGGGAGGTTGGCTAGGCCGTGGCAGGCTGGCGTTAGGGGCCTTCGCGGCTGTGCACCACCTGCTCCAGGCGCTCCAGAATGCGCGGCCACAAGCCGCCCATGCGCTCGAAGCTGATGCCATCGTTGGGCCGGAAACCCGCCTGCTCCATGCGCAGCAGCGTGCCGCCGCCGTGCTCCTGCAAGGTCCAGGTGATGTGGGTGATGAGCCCATTGGCCGACTCGGTGCCGTTGCCCCAGCGATAGGCGAGCTGGCTGGGCTCCTCCACCAGGGTCACCTCGCAGTGCGTCACGCCCGACCAGCCCGGCAGCGGCTGCGCGCGCACCGTGAAGCGGTGCCCCACCTCGGCCACGAAGTCGTTTGGCATGAGCCACTCCTGCATCAACCAGGACTGGGTGAGCGCGCGCCAGACCTTCTCGCGCGGGTGGGGTAGCTGCCGCTCGAACACCAGGGACCGGGTGCCTTGCGCCGTGGGGGTGGGGCCATGGGATCGGGTTGCGTCAGCCATGGCGCACCGCCTGCAAGGTGAGCCTGACGGCGGGCACGAGGCTCAGAGGGTGGTGGCGGTTCTGCATGGTGTTTTTGCCGCAGTAGTGGAGTTGCGCGGTCATTGGTCCATGCGTCCGAGCAGGTTCTCCAGGTCATCCAGGCGCTGGTTCCAGAAGCCGGCATAGACGCTCATCCAGTCCACCAGGGGCGCCAACCCTTCGCGCCGCACCTGGTAGTAGGTTTCGCGCCCGGCACGGCGGTCTTCCACCAGCCCCGCGCGCTTGAGCACGGCCAGGTGCTTGGACACCGCAGGTTGCGAAATGTGGGAATGCCCCGTCAGCACGTTCACGGTCTGCTGCCCCTCCCGGGACAGCTGCTGGAAGATGGAACGGCGCGTGGGGTCCGACAACGCCGCGAAGGTCAGGTCTTCAGGGGATTTCACAGGATATAACTCATTGGTTATGAATGACGAATAATAACCAAACGGCTATGGATTGGTCAATCCTTCGTAAAAAGATTCAGGCGCGCTGCGCGGGACACGGGATCGTTTGTGCGGCCCACCGGGTGGCACGACAATGCAGGCCCACACGATCCATCCATTCGCTGCGGGCCGGGGAATCCGCCCGTGGCACCCACCCTTTGTCCTTGCCCATGAATTTCGCAAACCGCCTTCAGCAGCTTCCTTCCACAAGCCACCTCGCCGCCCTGCACCTGCTGGACGCGGGCGGCCAGGTGCTGGCCACCATCGAGAACAAGCCCGGCCAGACGGGTTCGCTGGCCGTGTATGCCGCGCTGGCGGCGCTGTATGGCGGCCGCATCACGCCCGCGGCCGCCACCCTGGGGCTGGAGTGGTACGCCGAGCATGTGGCCGACGCGCAGGCCTTCCCGGGCAAGCACCCCAACATCGACCGGCTGCTGGCCTGGGCCCAGGGCAGCGAGAGTTTTGGGGCCCGCACGGTTTCCGCCTGAAACGAAAAAAAGCCGCGGTGGCAGCGGCGGCTTGTCGAAAACGCGCGGGCCCGTTCGTCGTCAGGGTGTGAACACGTTGAATGAGCGATATGGTTGAGCGGCTCACGCCTTCATCCACCCTGATGTCCACCCCCAAGGAGACCCCAGCATGACCACCAACACCACCCCCACAGGCACCGTCACCCTGCACCGCGTGCTGCGCGCACCGGCCGAGCGCATCTACCGCGCGTTCCTGGACCCCGACGCCATGTGCAAGTGGCTGCCGCCCCATGGGTTCACCGGCCGGGTGCTGAGCCTGGATGCCCGCGTGGGCGGCACTTACCGCATGCAGTTCACCAACTTCAGCAACGGCCAGACGCATGCGTTTGGTGGCGAGTATGTGGAGCTGGTGCCGGGCGAGCGCATCGTGCACACCGACCGGTTCGACGACCCCAACCTGCCGGGCGAGATGCGCACCACCATCCAGCTGAAAAAAGTGATCGTGGGCACCGAGGTGTCCATCGTGCAGGCGGGCATTCCTGCCGTGATCCCCGCCGAGGCGTGCTACCTGGGCTGGCAGGAGTCGCTGCAGCTGCTGGCGCTGCTGGTGGAGCCGGAGATTCCGGCGGAGTAAATCGGTGCCGGCCGGGCCATGCACACGGCCCCGGCGGCGGGGTGAACGGCGGCGCACCGGCAGGCGGTGCCGCGCCACGCGCCCGCCGCCCCAGCCCCTCCCCATCCCTCAATTCACATCACATCACTTCACTTCAGCCACTTGTCGGCGGCTTGCTTGATGGCGCCCCGGCTGTCCACCAGGCCCCACACGAAGCCCATCACGCGCACATAGTCGGCATCGTCGGTGGGCAGCATGAAGCCCAGGTAGTTCTTGAGCGTGAGCGGTGCATCCACGAACGCGGCGTGCAGGCGCGGGTCGGCCTTGGCATAGTGCAGGGCCTCGTACGTCTCGGTGATCATCACGTCGCCCTTGCCCTCGGCGATCAGCGCGGGGATCTCGGCGTTCTTGTCGTGCGTGCTGACCTGGGCTGTTTTCAGGTTGGCCAGCACATAGGTTTCGTTGGTGCCCCCGGGGTTCTTGATGACACGCACCGTGGGCTGGTTCATCGCGTCCACGCTGGTGTATTTGGCCTTGTCGGCCGCGCGCACCAGGGCCACCTTGCCGAAGGGTGCGTAGCCGGGCAGCATGTCAAAGATGCGCATGCGGTTGACGTTGCGCGTGATGCCGCCCACCGCCACATCGAACCTGTCGCCCTGCAGGTCCTTCACCAGGTTGGGCCAGGTGGTGGGCACGTATTCGATCTTCACACCCAGCTCCTTGGCCATGGTCTCGATCACGTCGATGTCATGGCCCGAGTAGCCCGCGTCGGTCTTCATGGCAAACGGGCGGTAGTCGCCGGGCGTGCCCACGCGGATGACCTTGGCCTCCATGATCATGTCGAGCCGGGGGCCGGCCTGCGCGGCCTGGCTGAAGGCAAGGCTGGCCACCACGGCGGCTGCGGCAAGGGCGAGGATTTTCTTGGGGATCATTTCGAGGTTCTCCAGTGGGTGAAAGGTGGCTTGGCGAAGGGTGTGGCAGCACGGTGCACCGGCCACGCGGGCCGCAGCGGCCGGCACACCCCGTCGCCGCAAACATTACAGCAGGCCCGCGGGCAAAAGCCAGGGGCGTTCATCCGGGGTGGTGCCAGCGGCGCAGGACGGGCATTGCACGCGTGCATGGATGCGCGTTGACGGCAGCGTTTGCACAACACCCCAGCGTCGCAAGCGGCGTGCCATGCAGGCCCGCACCGCGCAGGGGCCGGCATACTCAGGCTCCGTCCACGGCCCATGCTCTATTTTTTATAGCATATTGCGCTTGTCCAACAAGCGCTACACGCCCATTTCTTGTCAAACTCGGTTACCCTGCCCGGTTCAGCAACAAGGACTCGCCATGAAAAAACTCAACGTCACCATCCAACTCGAAATGACCGTGCCCGATGACTGGGAGCTGGCCGATACCTCCGAGGGCACGCCCGTCATCAAGCTGCCCGATGGCAAGTACATGGACATCGCCATCGAACCGCTGTTTGCGGCCGACCCCGAGGACCTGTGGGCCAGCACCGACGACGAGGACGTGCTGGACGACATCCTCGACATGGTGGACAGCGAAGCGGTGACGTACGAGTTTGTGACGCACTGAGCGGTGGGACAGGGGGCAATGCCGGCGTGGGGAGCCCCCGCCCCACCCCGCATTCAAAGCAGAGAACTACACTTTTGATAGCGGCCGGCGCTTTCACCATGAGCGCTGGCGCCCTATTTCACTCAAGCACCGTTACAGCTGCGAACGCAGCCAGCCCGTCAGTTTCTCGTGCGCCTTCTCCCGCAGCGGGCGGTCCCGCCAGGCCTCGTACGTCACGCGGCGTGACCGCCGGATGTCGTCTTCAAACACCGCTGTCTGGCGCCTGGCGAATGCCGTGTCGTACACGTTGAGGTTGGCCTCGTCGTTCAGGCGGAACGAGCGGTTGTCGAAATTGGTGGAGCCCACCGACACCAGCAGCTGGTCCACGATCATGACCTTGCAGTGGTACATGGTGGGCGTGTACTCATAGATCTCGGCCCCGGCCTGCAGCAGCTCGCCCCAGGTGGCGCGGGATGCGGCTTTCACCGTCTCGGTGTCGGTGTGTTCGCCGGGGGTGACCAGGCGCACGCGCACGCCGCGCGCCAGGGCGTCCATCAGCAACTTGCGGGTCAGTTCATCGGGCACGAAGTACGCCACCGACAGGTCGATGCTGCGCTCGGCCGCCGTGATGGCCAGGTGGTACATGAGCTGCATGCTCTCGCTGCCGCTCGAAGGCGAGCTGGAGAACATCTGCGCCTTTTGCGTGCCCGCCGGCGCGATGGCCGGGAAGTACGCCTCGCCATGCAGCACCTTGCCGGTGACCTTGAGCCAGTTGTCCAGAAATGTGGCCTGCATCTGCGCCACGGCGGGGCCGCGCACCAGGTAGTGCGAGTCGCGCCAGTGGTCGGGGTCTTGCGCGTGGCCCGTCCACTCGGGCGCTATGCCCACGCCACCGGTGAACGCCACCTGCCCGTCCGCCACCAGCAGCTTGCGGTGGGTGCGGTTGTTCAGGCGCGCCAGGTTGTACCAGTGGGGCTTGTGGAACTTCTCGATCTGCACGCCCGCCTCCTTCATCTCGGCCAGGTAGCTCTCTTCCATCTTGGCGCTGCCCACCCAGTCGAGCAGCACATGCACCGGCACGCCAGCGCGGGCGCGCTCGCTCAGGGCGTCGGCAAACTGCTTGCCGATGTCGCCCGACCAGTAGATGTACGTCTCGAACGTGACGCTTTTTTGCGCTGCCTGGATGGCCGCCAGCATGGGCGGAAAGATCTGGTCGCCGTTGAGCAGCTCGGTCACCGCATTGCCGCCCACGATGCCCGGGCCCAGCAGGCTGCCCAGCGCGCGTTCGAACTGCGGGTGGGCGGTGCTGTACAGGCGCGGCAGTTGTTGCTGCACCTTCTTCTCGCCGGCCGTGAAGTTGAGCGCCAGCAACACCAGCGCGCCCGTGGCCAGGGCCGTGAGAAAAACCGTGAGCAGGGTGGAAGGGCGGCGGCGGTGGGCGGCTTTCGGCATGGCGCGATGGTAGGTGGCGGCCCGGCGGAGCAATGTAGGCGGACACCGCCAACACCGGGGGCACAATCGCTGGTGCGGGTCGCGACAGCGGCCGCATCGCACCGTCTCCCCAAACACACACCACTGCGCTTTTTATCCCTGCCCTGCCGTGTCTGAATCTGCCCGCCCTGCCCTCGTCCACCCCGCCCTCCCCATCAACCGTCGCAGCGCCCTGGTGGGAGCGGCGGGTCTTCTGGCGCAGCCCGCCATGCTGGGGCTGCTGCACGCCAAGCCCTTGCCACCCGCGCCCACCGTATGGCCCCAGGCGCTGCAGGTGCCGGGGGGCGTGGCGCGGCTGTCGCTCGGGCCCGCGGCCACGCGGCCGGTGGCGCAGGTGCGCCAGGGCGATGTGGATGTGCCGCTGCGGGTGGTGGGCGATGCCATCGAATGGACCGCCCTCGTGGGCATCCCGCTGGCCGCCGCGCCCGGCGATGCGTTCATCACCGTGCTGGCCGAAGGCGGCGGCAGCCCGCGCCTGGTGCACTACACCGTCGCGCACAAGCAGTACAAGGAGCAGCACCTGCAGGTGTCGCCGCGCACGGTGGACCTCTCGCCCGAGGACCAGGCACGCTACGAGCGCGAGCGCGAGCACCAGGCCGGGGTCATGGCCACCTTCACCGAGCAGCCCGCGGGCCAGGCGCCGGCATCGCCGCGCATGCGCGTGCCGGTGCCGGGGCGGCGCTCCAGCTCGTTCGGGCTGCGGCGCGTGTTCAACGGCCAGCCGCGCAACCCGCACAGCGGCATGGACATCGCCGCGCCCACGGGCACGCCCATCGTGGCGCCGCTGGCGGGCCGGGTGATCGACGTGGGCGACTACTTCTTCAGCGGCGGCACGGTGTGGCTCGACCACGGCCGGGGCCTACTCACCGTGTACGCCCACCTCAGCAGCAAGGATGTGCGCGTGGGCGACGTGGTGAACGCGGGCGACGCGTTCTGCAAGGTGGGCGCCACCGGCCGCGTGACCGGCCCGCACCTGCACTGGGGCGTGATGCTCAACCGCACCATGGTGGACCCGGCGCTGTTCGTCCCCGCATAGCTATTATTTTGATAGCTTCTTGCGCTTGATGGACAAGCGCCAGCGGCCAATTTCATTCAAACACAATTCCCCGCATGACCTCGAGCCTGATCCGCTTCAACAAACCCTATGGCGTGCTGAGCCAGTTCACCGCCGAAGGCAAGTGGCAGGGCCTGAAGGACTACATCGACCTGCCCGGCGTGTATGTGGCGGGGCGGCTGGACGCCGACAGCGAAGGGCTGCTGCTGCTGACCAACGACGGGCCGTTGCAGGCCCGCATTGCCGACCCGCGCTTCAAGATGGAGAAGACCTACTGGGTGCAGGTGGAAGGCATCCCGGGCGAAGCCGCGCTGGCCGCGCTGCGCAGCGGCGTGGTGCTGAACGACGGCCCCACCCTGCCCGCCCGCGCGCGCCTGCTGGAGCCCGCGCCTGCCGTGTGGGCGCGCAGCCCGCCCATCCGCGAGCGCAAGGCCGTCCCCACCGCGTGGATCGAACTCGTCATCCGCGAAGGCCGCAACCGCCAGGTGCGGCGCATGACGGCCGCCGTGGGCCACCCCACGCTGCGGCTCATCCGCGCGGCCATCGGGCCCTACACGCTCGACGGGCTGGCGCCGGGCACCTGGGCCGATTGAATCGAGGCAGCTACGCCGCCACCGCGTCCATGCGGCGCGACAGTGCCGAGCCGCGCGCCCGCAGGAACACGCGCAGCCCTTCGGCATAGTCCGCACTGACGGCCTGCTGCACCGAGGCGCGCGCGGCCAGCGCTGTGCGCCAGCGCAGCACACGTGACAAGCCTTGCCAGAGACCCAGGCCGTCCACGCCCGGCAACGTGTCGATGACGTCGAAGTACCGGAACACGGGGCCGAACACCACATCCACCATGCCGAAATCCGGCCCCGCAAAGTACGGCCCCGCGCCGCTGAACGCACCCAGCGCTTCTTCGAGCTGCACGAAGCGGCCGCGCAGCTCCTGCGCGCGGGCCCGCAGCGCGGCTTCATCCGGCGCGGCGTAAAAAGCGCCGATGGTGTTGAGCACCGTGGAGCCAAACTCCATCCACGCACGGTGGCGGGCGCGCTGCAGCGGGTCCTGCGGGTGCAGTGTGGGCATGGCGACCTCGTCCAGGTACTCGCAGATCACCGCCGACTCGAACAGGCTCTGGCCGCGCACCTGCAATACCGGCGTCTTGCCCAGCGGCGAGAGGGCCAGGAACCAGTCGGGCTTGTGGGCGAGGTCGATGGTGCGGCGCTCGAACGCCAGGCCCTTCTCGCGCAGCACGATGGCCACGCGCTGCACATACGGGCACAGCGCGTGCGAGACCAGCGTGAGCGCGGGCGCGCCAGCCGCTGCTGCGCTCACGGTGCCAGCCCCTCGGCGCGCAGCGCGGCCTGCACCTGCGGGCGGGCCGCCACGCGTGCCATCCAGGCCTGCAGATGCGGGTAGGCCGTGAGCGGCATGCCCAGCAGGTGGGCCCAGTTGACGATGGTGAAGCCATACGCATCGGCCACGCTGTACGCGCCCGCCAGGAAGTCGCTGCGCGAGAGCACGGCATCCAGCTCCGCAAAACGCGCGGCCAGCTTGGCCTTGGCCGCCTGCCGCGTGGACTCGGCCGTTTCCTTGTGCCACAGCCAGGGGCTGAAGCCCTTGTGCAGCTCGGTGCTGACGAAGGTGAGCCACTCCAGCACGGCCAGGCGCTCGCGCGAGCCGGGCTTGCCGATCAGCGCCTGCGCCGGGTCCAGGTCGGCCACGTACTGCAGCAGCGCCGCGCCTTCGGTGTGGCGCGACTGGTCGTCCAGCTCCAGCAAGGGCACGTAGCCGCGCGGGGAGATGTCGAGGTAGCTGGCACCCGTCTCGGTGGTGTGGTGCGCCAGGTCCACCTTGGTCAGGTCGAAGGGGACGCCGACCTCGCGCAGCGCGATGTGGACGGCGAGCGAGCAGGCGCCGGGGGCGTAGTAGAGCTTCATGGCAGTGGCGGGCTTTCTATGCAAAAAAAAGGGGTTGGGAGCATCGCCGCTGTACACAGCGGTGGCACGGGCGACAGACAGAATTTATGATTGCATTTGCGCAAACAAAATACGCATCTATGAAAACATCCATTGCACCAGCGCAATACCGCCTGGGCGCCGCCGAGCTGGAGGTGCTGCTGGCCATGGTGCGCACCGGCACGCTGGCGGCGGCCGGTGAGCGGCTGGGCGTGGATGCGTCCACCGTGTTCCGCGCCATCCAGCGCATCGAGCGCGGGCTGGGCCAGCCACTGTTCGAGCGCTCGCGCGCGGGCTACCGCGCCTCGGAGCTGGCCCAGGCCCTGGCCGAGCAGGCCGAGCGCGTGGAAGCCGCGCTGGAGGCCGCCCGCACCGCCACGCAGGCGCAGCCCGAGCAGGTCTCGGGCACGGTGCGCATCTCCACCACCGACACCATCCTGCAGGGCCTCATCGCCCCCGCCCTGCAGGTGCTGCAGCCCCGCCACCCGGCCCTGGTGTACGAGCTGCATGCGGGCAATGAACTGGTGAGCCTCACGCGGCGCGACACCGACATCGCCGTGCGCGCCACCAGGCGCCCGCCGCAACACCTGGTGGGCCGGCAGCTGGGCATGATCCGTTCGGCGTTGTACACCGCAGCCTCGAACCCGCTGGCACTGTCCGACGTGGAGGCGGGCCGCGCGGCCTGGGTCGCGCCCGACGATTCCATGCCCGGCCACCCCTCGGTGCGCTGGCGCAAGAAGCAGTACCCCAGGGCGCAACCCACCTACCGCGTCAACAGCCTGCTCACCGTGATGGAACTGGTGGCCCGGGGCGCGGGCGTGGGCGTGTTGCCCACCTTCCTGGCCCAGGGCCGCGGCGACCTGCGCCCGCTCACCGGCTCGCTGCCCGAGTGCGACAACGGGCTGTGGCTGCTCACGCACCCCGAGTCGCGCCACCTGCGGCGCATCGCGGCGGTGTACGGGCACCTGGCGGACACGGTGCAGCTGCCCTGAGGGACTCCGGCGGTTCCTGCGGCCCGGCCCATTCCGCCGGCCGGCTCCAGGGCTTTTGGCCCGGCCTGTTGATGGGCGCGCAGGCCGGGTAGCTTCATGCCCAAGGAATTTTGTACTAATACAATTATTTTTCAAAAGTACAATTTACCTCCACCACCTGCCCTGCAGACAGGTGCGAGGAGTTCACATTGCCCGATACCCTCTCTCCCCCAGGCACGGGCTGGAAGGCGCGCAGCCTGGCCGGCTTCATCCAGCACGCGGGGCCGCTGTGGGCCCAGCGGGAAGACCATGGCTGGGCCTATGGCTTCGCGGTCGGACCGCAGCACCTCAACCCCGCGGGGGCGGCCCACGGCGGCGCGCTGATGACCCTGATGGACCACGCCCTCAGCGCCGTGGCCTGGGAAGCCTGCGGCCGCAGCCCCTGCATCACGCTGCAGCTCGATTCCCATTTCGTGAGCCCGGTGCGGCCCGGCCAGTTCGTCGAGGCGCGGGCCGAGGTGATCGAGCGCACCGGCAGCCTGGTCTTCATGCGCGGCGAGCTGCGCGCGGGCGCGAGCCTGGTGCTGACGGCCCATGCGCTCATGAAAGCCATGAAATGAAGCCGGCCAGCCCCGCACCGGCATCTGCCCGCCGCCACGCCGTGGCCGAAATTCCTTTGTACCCCGACAAGGAGCGCGCCCTGGACATTCCCGCCCACCACAGCCTGATGGCCCTCTTCGGCGCCTGGCCGCACCACGGCGCTGCAGCCGACGCGGCCACAAATGGGTTTACGCTTGCCGGTTTGAAGCTCCAGAACCCGCCCATGGCCTCCCGCTCCAAGCCCGCCCCGCCCCCCGCCGACACCAAGCCGACCAAAGGCGTGCGCGTGCGGCCCGTGCCCGCCGTGACACGCTCCATCGCCATCCTGCGGCTGCTGGGCGAGCACAAGCAGCCGCTCACGCTGAAGACGGTGGCCGAAGCCTTGCACCTGGTGCCCAGCACCTGCCTGCACATCCTGCGGGTGCTGGTGGCCGAAGACCTGGTCACGCTCGACCCGTCGACCAAGCGCTACGCGCTGGGCACCGGCATGATCAGCCTGGCCCGCAGCGTGCTGGAGGGCGGCGGCTTCACGCAGCTGGTGCAGCCGGTGCTCGACCGCCTGGCCGCGCAGTTCGGCGTAACGGCCATGGGGGTGGAGATCACATCGCGCCAGACGGTGATGGTGCTGGCGCTGTCCCGCTCCAGCCAGCCGTTTCGGGTGCACACCGATGTGGGCAGCCAGTTCGAGACGCTGGTCAGCGCCACGGGGCGGCTGATCGCGGCCTACAGCGGCGAAAGCTGGCCCGCGCTCAAGGAGAAATTCGCCCGGGTGGTGTGGGACAAGGCCCCCACGTACACCACCTGGAAGAAGGAGGTCGAGCTCACGCGGTCCCGGGGCTGGAGCCTGGACCGCGACAACTTCATGGCCGGCATCACGGTCGTGGCCGTGCCCGTCTTCGCGCCGGGCGGACGGCTGGTCCATACCCTGGTGGTGGTCGGGCTCAGCAGCCAGATGGGTGCCGCCGTGGTGCAGCAGCTGGCCCAGGTCATGCAGCGGGAGGCGGCCGAGCTGTCTCGCCTGCTGGGCGGGAGCTGACCATGCCGGCGCCCGGTACCGCGGCGGCACAGACCCTGCTCAAGACCATCACCATGCCCGCGGACATCGATGCCAGCGGCCAGGTGCCCACGGGCTGGCTGCTGGCCACCATGGACCTCGCGGGGGCCGTGCTGCCGGGGCAGCATTTTGGAGCGCCGGTCGAGCTGGTGGGGCTGTCCGACGTCACGCTGCTGGCCCGGCCCCGGCTGGGCCAATGTGTGACGTTCACGGGCCGCCTGGTGTCCAGCAGCGGCGAGGATGCGTGTGTGGCCATCGAGGCCTGGTGCGAGGAGCGCGGCCGGACGGGGGGCACCCCGCTGATGCGCGCCCAATTGCGCTATGTGCCCGCCACCATCGAAGTGCCCGGGAATCTCTTCCCGGGCACGTTCCAGGCGGGCTCCTGAGCGGAGCCTTGCGTCAGTCCGCGCGGATGCCCGCGGCCTTGATGATGGGCGCCCAGCGCTGGCGCTCCTTCCTGGCGAACTCGATCAGGGCCGCGGCCGCTCCCCCCGCGGGCTCGAAGCCCAGTTCCAGCAGGCGCTGGCGCACTTCGGGCCGGGCCAGCACCTTGTTGACCGCCGCATTGAGAACACCGGTCACCGCCGCCGGCGTGCCCCTGGGCGCATACAGCGCGTTCCACGCCACGAACTCGAAACCCGGATGGCCCTGCTCCGCGATGGGCTTCACGCCGGGCGCCAGGTTGCTGGCGGTTGCCGACGTGACGCCAATGGCGCGCAGCTTGCCGGCCGCGATGTGGGGCCGCAGCGCCAGGGGCGTGTCGATGACCGCCGGCAGCTGGCCACCCAGCACGTCGGTCACCGCGTTGCCCGAGCCTTTGTAGGGCACGCCGAACAGCGGTGCCGACGAGCGCTCCTTCAGGAACTCGACCACCAGGCGCGCCGAGGTGCTGGGCATCGCGATGTCGGCCGAGCGGGGGGCGCGTTTCACGGATTCGAGCAGTTCCGCCACGGAATGGTGGGGGGCATTGGCCCCCACCGCCAGCACCATGGGAAACGTGCCCACCATGGCGATGGGTTCGAAATCCTTCTCGGGGTCGAACGCCAGCTTCGCATAGAGAAACTGGTTGAGCACATGGGTGGCGTTGGTGCCCATGGTCAGGGTGTAGCCGTCACCCGGGGCCTGGGCCGCGAGCTCGGTGCCCAGGTTGCCACCGGCACCGGCCCTGTTCTCGACGACGATGGGCTGGCCCAGTTCCCGGCCGAGCTGCTCGCCCAAAAACCGGGTGGCCACATCGGTGCCCTGCCCCGCGGCATAGGCCACGATGATGCGGATGGGCTTGGTGGGATAGCTGGGGTGCTGGGCCTGGGCCTGCGCGTGGGCAGCGGGCATCGCCCACAGCAAACTGGCAGCGGTCATGATGGCAGCGAAGGTTCGCATGCTTGTCTCCTTTATTTTTCGTGCTCTGCAGATCAGAGAGGGCGAGTGCGCGCGACACCCCGGGTATACAGGTCCCGCCTCTGGGCGTCATTGAATCCGAGATCGGCCAGCACCTCGTCGGCATGCTGGCTGAAAGCCGGGGGCGGCGCTCCCGGCAGGGCCGGGGTGCCGTACAGCCGCGCCGGTCCGCGCAGCGCCGTGAACGCGCCCTGCCGGATGATCATCTCGCGGTGCGCGCAGTGCGCCTGGGCCAGCGCCTGCGGCACGTCGTTCACCACCCCGGCGGGCACCCCCACACGCATCAGCGCCTCGCACAGCGGCTCGCAGTCTTGCGTGGCAATCGCGGACTCGATGATGTCCTTGAGCGCCTGGCGGTGCGCGATGCGGTCTGCGTTGGCGTGGAACCGGGGATCCTCGGGCAGGCCCGGGCAACCGATGTGCTGGCTGAAACGGCGGAATTGACCATCGTTGAGGATACCGATGAACACATGCCCGTCGCGCGCCCTGAACTTGTCGTACGGGGCGATGTTGGGGTGCGCGCTGCCCAGCAGGCCCGGGGCCTTCTTCGACGCGAACCAGTTCGATGCATGCGGCAGCAGCAGGCTCAGCGCCGTGTCGTAGAGCGTGGCCTCCACCCGCTGCCCGGCACCGCTTTCGTGCCGGCTGCACAAAGCCATGAGGATGCCGGTGAGCGCCACATAGCCCGTCAGATGGTCCACGATGGGAATGCCCATGCGCGTGGCGCCCGTGGCCGATTCGCCGTTGATGCTCATCAGGCCGCACTGCGCCTGCAGCACCGCGTCGTAGCCCGGCAGGCCGCCCAGCGGCCCGTCGCGGCCAAAGCCCGAGATGGCGCAGTAGATGAGGCGCGGGTAGCGTTCGGCCAGCACGTCTTCGTAGCCCAGGCCCCATTTCTCCATGGTGCCGGGCAGGAAGTTCTCCACCAGCACATCGGCATCCCGCAGCAGGCGGTGCAGCACCTCGTGCGCGTCGGGCTGGCTCAGGTCCAGGCTGATGGCCTTCTTGCCCCGGTTCAGCGCGGCAAAGTACGCGGAGTGGCCCATGTCGTCGTATGGCGGTCCGAGGTGCCGGGTCTCGTCGCCCCCTGGCGGCTCGATCTTGACCACCTGGGCGCCATTGTCGGCGAGCATCTGGGTGCATAGGGGGCCTGCGAGCACGCGGGTGAGGTCCACCACCCGCAGGCCTTCCAGCGCCGGGGCGCTGAAGCTTGTCATGCTGCTATTCACCCGCGGCGGGGCAACACCACCACGCCACCGCCAAGCACCGACAGCTCGCCGTCCTGGTTGTGCGCCTCCTGTGCGATCTCGACCAGGTGCTTGCCGCCCTCCTCGAACTTGCGCGTGACCTTGCCCTTGATGAAGAGCATGTCGCCCTCGGGGTTGTGGCGGCGAATCTTGCAGCTGGCCTTGTGCAGGAAACCCGTGTCGCCCATCCAGTTGGTGAGGTGGTGCGTGAGCCACGAGGTGCGCTCGGGGCCGTAGTCGTACGCGCCGGGCGCGCCCACTTCGAGCGCGAAGTCTTCTTCCCAGTGCACGCGCTCGGGCACGTCCGGGATGCCGAAGCGGTTCTTGATGCCCACGCCCGGGTGCGCGTCGATCAGCTTCCAGGCCAGCTTGTTGGCGCGGATGTACAGGCCGCCCCAGCCCTGCGCGTAAGCGATGAAGCCGGTCACGGTCATCGGCCCCTTGAACATGGTGGGCAGCTCGTCGCCCACGTTCACGTCGTCCCAGTAGCGGGGCGTGGCGCCGCGCACTTCCTCGTTGCGGTAGAGCTTGTAGGCCTCGTTCAACTCTTCGTCGGTGTACTGGCGCGGGCCGCGTTCGCGCACGTTCTGGTATTTGCTGCCCTGCTCCCGCGCATGGTCGCGCTCGGTGCGAAAGCACCAGCTGTCGGCCTCGGCCACCTTGTCGCCGTCCTGGTTGAAGAAGTCCACATGGTAGATCTGCTGGATGGCCCGGCCGGCAAAACGCGTCTGGTGCTCGATCAGGTCCTTGAGCGAGGCCTCGGTCGAGATCACGTCGTTGCGGCGCACGGGCTTGTGCCAGGTCCAGTCCGCACCCGACCACATGGCGTGCACGCCCGGCAGGCCGCCCACATAGCCCGACACGATGCGGCTGGTGGCGAACAGGAAGCTGGGCAGCGCGACGATGCCGCCGTAGTGGCTCCTGGCCGCGTAGTCGGGGTCGCACCACAGGGGGTTGTCGTCGCCGATGCCGTGCGCGTAGTGGCGGATGTTGTCGCGCGTGGCCTCGTGGCACCAGGGCTCGGCGGTCTGGCCGATCTTGATGCCGATGCGCTCGCGCAGTTCATCGAGGCCGCTGTCGGTGATCTTGGGAAAGCTGCGCTGCGGGGTGGTGGCAATGGACATGGGTGGAGTCTCCTTGGGGTGGTGGTGGTGGTGGTGGTGAATGAATGAATGGATGGACGGACAGACGGAGGGAAGAAGGGACCGCGGGTGGCGGGGTGCTCAGGCGCAGGCCACCGCTTCGCGCTCCCGCAAGACCTTGCGGTGCACCTTGCCGGCGGGGGTCTTGGGCAGCTCCGCCACGAACGCGATGTGGCGCGGGTATTCGTGCTGGCTGAGCTTGGTCCTGACAAGGTTCTGGATCTCGTCGATGAAACCCTCGCTGCGCTCGCGGCCTGACACGACGAAGGCCTTGACGACCTGCCCGCGCAGTGCGTCGGGCACGCCGATCACGGCGGCTTCGAGCACGTCCTCGTGCATGAGGATGACGTTCTCGATCTCCACCGCGCTCATGGTCCAGCCCGCGGAAATGATCACGTCGTCGGCACGGCCGCCGTGGAAGAAATAGCCGTCCTCGTCGGTGCGGCCCAGGTCCTTGGTGGGTATCCACTGGCCGCGCCGCAAGACCATGAGCTGCCCCGTGGTGCCCGGCGGGCAGATGTGCCCCTGCGCGTCGTGCACCTCGACCCGGGTGCCGGGCACGGCCTTGCCGAGCGAGCCGCGCTTGACCGGGAAGTCGCTGGCGCCGGGGTAGCTCACCAGCACCACGCCGATCTCGGTCGTGCCGTACATGCTGCACACCTCCAGGCCAAAGCGCTCGTGCACGAAGTCGGCCGTGTCGTCGTCGATGGGCTCGCCGGTGAACGACAGCTTCGTGAAGTGATAGGCGTGGTCGCCCGCCTTGCCGCAGTTCTTCATCATGCGGTAGTGCGTGGCGGCGGCCGACATGTTGTTGAAGCGGTGGGCCGACAGCGCCTGCAGCAGCCGCTCGGCGTTGAACCGGCCGCTGTAGCTGCCGATCGTCAGGCCTAGCGCCAGCGGCGCCAGCGTGCCATGCCACAGGCCGTGCCCCCAGGCGGGGGACGACGGGCACATGAAGCGGTCGCCGGGGCGCAGCCCCGTGCCGTACAGCGCGGCCACCATCAGCGTGACCAGCGCCTTGTGGGTGTGCTTCACGGCCTCGGGCAGCTCCCGCGTGGTGCCGGACGTGTACTGGAACACGGCCAGGTCGTCGGCCCGCGACGTGCTGGCGTAGGTGGCAGGCAGCGCCTGCAGCTGCTGCCACAGCGCGTCATCGAAGACCTCGAACGCGGTGGTGCCCAGGCCCTCGACGACCCCGCGTTTTTCCTCGTTGGTAATGAGCAGGCTCGGCTTGCAGTCGCCCACCCGCAGGCGCACGCCGTCGGGGCCGAACAGCGTGAACAGCGGCACGGCGATGGCGCCCCGCTTGATCACGCCGAACATCGCCGTGTAGAACGCCCGCGAGGGCTCCAGCATGATCGCCACACGGTCGCCGCGCTGCACGCCCCGGCCTTCGAGGAAGTGTGCGAAACGGGCCGAATCCCGCGAGAGTTCGTCGAAGGTGATGGTTTCGTCCACGCCATCGGCGCGGCAGACGATCACCGCATCGCGGCCCGCACCGGCATGGCGGTCCACGCACTCATGGGCGATGTTGAACGCAGCGCGGTCCCCATCGAAAAGATCCCACAGGCGCTCGGTCGCGAAGTGGCTCTGGGTATCGGCGTAGCTGGCGTAGTCGGTCAGGCGTTTCATGGCTGCATGGGCTCTGTGTGTCGGTGCATGCAGTCTCGATTCTTCGAAATTTATTGTCAAATACGACTATCAATTGTCTCAATACAATTTTTAAAAATGCACTCCATCGGCTCCTCGCGCTATTCGCGTGCCCGCGCGAACGGGGTTTCAAGGGCCCCGCGAGGCCGCGCGCAACGCACCATTGCTGCCAGTACGCTGTCACCAGCGCGCACTACAGTGCAGGGCCACCCACCGACCGGAAGGAATCCGCGTGACCACCCAGTTCTATGGCGCCTCCAGCCTCGACGGCTTCCTCGCCACGCCCGACCACGACCTCGGCTGGCTGCTGCAGTTTGGCGAGATCGAGGGCTCCAGCTACCCCGCTTTCATCCGCGATGTGGGCGCGCTGGCCATGGGCTCGCACACCTACGAATGGATGCTCAGAAATGCCATCGACGCGGGCCAGCCCTGGCCCTACCCGCAGCCCACGTGGGTGTTCAGTTCGCGCAGGCTGCGCGCGATTCCCGGTGCCGACGTGCGCTTTGTGCAGGGCGACGTGCGGCCCGTGCACCAGGCCATGGCGCGGGCCGCAGCAGGGCGCAATGTGTGGATCGTGGGTGGCGGCGAACTCGTGGGGCAGTTCCATGACGCGGGCCTGCTGGACGAGCTGATCGTGCAGATCGCACCGGTCACGCTGGGCGCGGGCGCGCCGCTGTTTCCGCGGTCCATCGTGCAGCCCACGCTGCGCCTGAAGTCCGTGACCACGCTGGGCGGCATCTTCGCGGAGCTGCGCTACGAGGTGCCGCGGCCGTAGAGGCAAGATTTGCTATATTTTATATAGCAACCTAGATTGATACTGCAAGCGCCGCAAGCCGTCCCGTCTTGCACGTCCCCTCACGCCAGCGGCACCGCCTTGTGCACGGGATGGGACAGCACCAGCGATGTCGACACGCTGCCATGCGCCGCCAGCGCATCGACCACGCGCTCCAGGTCGGCGGGCTGGCCGAAGGCGCAACGCACCACGAAGCAGTCCTCGCCCGTCACGCGCACGGCATCCAGCACTTCGGGCATGGACTGGAACAGCTGCACGTAGCGCTTGATGTGCTCGTGCGTGGTGCGCACCCGCACCACGGCCTGCAGGCCCAGGCCCACGGCGGCCAGGTCGATGCGTGCCGCGTAGCCCGAGATCACCCCCGCGTCCTCGAGCTTCTTCACGCGCTCGCTCATCGCCGGCTGCGACAGGCCGACCTTCTTGCCCAGCGCCGACAGGCTCTGCCGCGCATCGTCCTGCAGGGCCATGAGGATCTGCCGGTCTTTCTTGTCCAGTTCCACGGGGGTGGTTCCTTTGCGATGATTTCAAGGTTTGGGGGCGCGCTTTCCGATGAAGCCCGCTGGCCGCGGCGGCATGATTTTCCTATCGTCGGGGGGCAGTGATGGATCTGCTTCACGACAAGGAACACCAATGGCGACGCGACCTGTTTTGCTCATTCCCGGCATCCACAACTCCGGCCCCGGGCATTGGCAGTCATTGTGGCAAACCCGGCGCGCGGACGTGGCGCGCGTGGAGCAGGCGGACTGGGATCACCCCGTGTGCGACGCGTGGGTACAGGCGCTCGACGACGCCATCGCGGCGGCGGCGCAGCCCCCCATCCTGGTCGCCCACAGCCTGGGCTGCCTGGTGGCGGTGCACTGGGCCGCACGCCACCACCGGCCGCTGCACGCCCTGCTGCTGGTGGCCGTGCCCGACCCCGAGGGCCCGGCGTTTCCAGCCGATGCCCGGGGCTTCTTCCCGCTGCCCGCCGCGCTGCCGACGATGGACAGGCTCATGCTGATGAGCAGTACCAGCGATCCCTACTCCACCCCCGGTTTTTCGGCGCGGTGCGCGGGCGCGTGGAACGCCGAACACGTGGTGCTGGGCGCGCTCGGCCATGTGAATGCCGACAGCGGCCTGGGCGACTGGCCCGCGGGATGGGAGCAGGTGGCGCGCTGGCGCGGGCAGTGAGGCCGCCGCCCGGCTTCGCCAGGCCCCGCGCGCATCCCGCAAGGGGCCTCAGCCTCCGGCCGCCTGGGCCTGGTCGATCGCCAGGTACCGTTTGACGAGGTCAAAGAAGCTCTCGTAGAACGTGTCCTTGGAGATGGTCTCGCTCCCCACCTTGACCAGCGATTCGCTGCTGGCGGAAAACGGCAGCGAGACCGAGCCGATGGCGCCCACGCCCACGCTGGCGGAGTTGTTGGTCTTGCGCAGCGCATAGGTGTCCTGCAGCGCGGTCACGAACCCCAGGCTCACCTTGCCATCGCTGGCCTCCGGCAGGCACACCACGCGCACCACCATCTGCAGGTGCGACTCGGCCTCCGGCTGGAAGCTCTTCTTGCCTTCCACCAGCTCCGTCTGGTGGGTGGAGATGATGTAGCCCTGGCTCAGCAGCGCGCGGCGCGAGGCCTCGCAGGTCTGCTGCGGGGTGGCATCGAACAGGCGCGAGTAGGTGGCCACCGATCCGAAGTTCTCCGGCACGGCGAAGGTCTTGGCACCCGTGGCCGAGCAACCTGGCAAAGCCAGCGCCGCGGCTCCTGCCGCCAGGGCCGCCACGAAAGTCCGGGCGCGGCGCAGAGCCGGTGCCCCGCCGGGAAATCCGCGGGAGGAAGGCGCGCCCAGGGCGCCTGGATCAATGGGGGTGGTCGAAGGAAAGCTCAAACCGGCACTCCTTTTGTGTCATGGATCATCATCGGCCGCGCCTGCCCGCAAGCGGGCGCCAGCCCAAGAGGTGGTGTGACGGGCCAGGCCGCCCGCGGTTCCCTTGCGCGAGGCAACGGGGTCGCCGGCGGCGGCCCATTGCGATGGCTTCGCAGTATGGCCCGCATGGCGGGGTGGCGATGTCAGCGGGCAGCCCGTTCCCCCGCACACAAGGTATCAAATTGCTGCGCCCTGGTCCGCACCGCTGCGCCCGCGCCTCAGGGCCTGGCCTGGGAGAGAAGCTTTTCCAGCCGCTGCAGGCGCTGGGCCATGGCGGCCAGTGCCTCCTCCTTGACCTGCAGGTCCTTCTGGAGCGCATCGATCCTTTGCTGCTGCGCCACCGTGCGCTTGTCCAGCGCCTGAACACCCGCCAGCGCCACGCCGTCAGGATCGATGGTGGCAATTTTCGTATCGCTGTCCCCCAGGCGGAAAGCGGCGGAAAAATCCTGCGCCATGGGCCCCATGTGGCGCACCGCTAGGCCTTCTGTCTTGTAGTTCCAGGTGGTCACCGGCACCGCGCGCAGGCGCCGCAACACGTCTTCACCATCGACCGCCGCAAAGTTCTCCTTGAGATTGCGGTCGGACACGGAGGACCACGAGCCGCCCCCCGCGCCCACCGTGACCCCGGCCGCCAGGCCCGCGTCGGTGTAGATCGTGAAGCCGCCCGAGGACCGGAAGATGGCCTGGTTGGTGCCCGACGGGGTGATCGCGGCATCGCTGGAGCGGTCGGTCCACACAAAGCTGCCGTAGAAGTTGGACCCGCCGGTGGACAGATAGCTCATGCGCAGGCCGGTGGTGGCCGCGGCATTCGTATACAGGTTCACGCCGCCCGCGGCCCGCACATTGAAGGAATTGTTCACCCCCGCGCGGAAGTAGGTTTCTGGCGAGCAGGACACGCCGCCGTCGCAGAAGGTGGGAAACGAACGGTCGGCAAAAACGAACGAGCCCTGCCGCGCGTTGGTATGCGCGCCCATCCCCAGCGCCACCGACGCGAAGCCGGAGGCGACGTTGTACAGCCCCATGGCCACGGAGTTGCCGTTGGCCGCCACCGTACCCTGCCCCACGGCGAAGCCATAGTCGCCCGAAGCCCTGGCGTTGTAGCCGAACGCCGTGGAATACATGCCGATGTTGGCGTCGTCCCACTGGGTGCCGTCGATCTGCCCGGCGCGCAGGGACGCTTTTTGCGGATACCACAGGAACCGCGTGCCCGGGCCTTCGGCCGGCGCGCCCCCCATGCCGTTGGAAAAGTCGCCCACCGACAGGATGGCGCCGTCGTTGTCCACACGCACACGCTCCTTGTCGTGGTTTTGACCATCCAGGTACAGGCCGCTGGCAGACAGCGACAGCAGTGGCGTATTGCCGGCCGAACCCAGCGTGGCGGCACCGACCAGCTTGAGGTTGACGAGCGCGCTGGCCGTGGTGGCAGCCTGCTGCCCAGCGGGCGCGAACTGGACGGCCCCCGTTAGGTCGCCCGTGGCGCCAGTGGCTCCCGTCGCGCCGGTGGCCCCGGCCGGGCCCGTGGCTCCCGCGGGACCGGCCGCACCCGCTGGCCCGGCCGCGCCAGCCGCCCCTGCGACGCCGGCGGAGCCGGTGGCGCCCGTCGCTCCCGTGGCGCCAGCCGCGCCTGCCTGCGCCACCAGCGCCCAGACGGCGGGGCTCACGGAGGGGTCGGCGTTGATCGAGTCCGAAGCCGAGACCTGCAGGTAGGTCGAGCCGCCCTGGCTGACCAGCGTGCCGGGGACATACGCCGTGGCCGCGGACCAGGCACCCATGTAGCTGCCCGCAAACGAGCCGGCCGCCCCGGTGGCCCCCGTCGCACCGGCGGGGCCCGCGGTGCCCGTGGTTCCTGCCGCGCCTGCGGGCCCCGTGGCCCCCACAGGCCCCTGAAGCCCCTGAGGCCCCGCACCGCCGGCGGCGCCAGTGGCCCCCGCGGGCCCCTGGGGCCCGGTCGGCCCCGTGGGGCCGGTGGCGCCCGTGGCCCCCACGGCCGAAGCCTGGCACGGACCGAGCACGCCGGCCGCTCCGTAGCACACCCGGTTGGCCACCGCCGGAGAAGCCCCGATCCCCGGTGCGGCGATGGCGCCGCCCTCATCCACGCGAAAGCGGATCTGCGTTCCGCTGGCGTCCTTGACGGCAAACCCCGAGCCCGCCGCCGGCCGGATCGTGACGTCCGCCGCCTGCGCGGCAGGGCCCCACATCGCGGCCGCAAGCAGGCTGAGGAACAACGGGCTGGCATGAACGCGCGGGGAGGACATGGTCGGAAGCTCTTTCTTCGGTGATTTCTTGCCTTGCGGCGACGGGGGATGGCGGCCGCGCGGGCACACCATTGCAGCGGGGCGGCACACCCCGCCTGGAGGGCGGCCGTGGCAGGCTTGCGCCCTCGCCCACCGGCCCGGCCGCGCAGGTGGGCGCTTGCGTGCCGAATCACGGTCGCAGGCCCTGGCCCCACGGGTGAAACATTTTCTCACAATGACCACCCAAAACCCTGCCTGAACCCCGCCCCGGCGGTTCAACGGTGGCGCGTTGATGCGTGCCCGCCACAGCGGCCACCGGACGGGCAAAGACGACGCACACGCAGCCGCCACCGGAGTGGGAGCAGAGTGCCGGAAAGCTACACTATTGATAGCTAGAATCCATTGAATATCAAGCGCCACCCTCCGGTCCGTCCATCAAAATGGCAGGAGGGTGAGCACCGCCGCCGCCCCCTCGGCCCGACCCGCTTCCCCGCTTCGCTCCATCCATGCCGCTCGCCACCCTTTTGTGCCTGGTCGTCGCCATCAGTGACGGCGACACCCTCACCGCGCGCTGCGGTACGCCCGGCGCCTACCGGCAGGTCAAGGTGCGCGTGGCCGCCATCGACGCACCCGAGTCGCGCCAGGCCTTCGGACAGAAGTCCCGCCAGAACCTGGCGCGGCTGTGCTTCAGGCAGCGCGCCACCTTGCAGGCCTTGGACCGGGACAGCTATGGCCGCACGGTGGCCAATGTGCGCTGCGCAGGCACCGACGTGGCCGCGGCCCAGGTGCGGGCCGGCCTGGCCTGGGTGTACACGCCCTACGCCGCCAGCCACCCGCACCTGGCGCCGCTGCAGCAGCAGGCGCGGGGCGGCGGCGCGGGCCTGTGGTCCCAGCGGCGCCCGCTGGCGCCCTGGGACTACCGGCACCGGCACGGCCGCTGAAGCCTTCCGCGCCCCCTGGGCAAGGCGCACGCGCGACACGGCGGAGGATGCGGCGGCGCGGCCGGCCCAGCACGGCGCCACTTTGAGGGATTTGCGCGGCGCGGGCCCGGGCGGCGCCGCACAACCGGTAGCATCCAGGGTCCTTCGCACCAGGCCTGGCGGCGCATTGCACCGCACCGGGCCGATCCGTCACCCCTCCCCCGCCCATGTCCACCCCTGAGCCCACGCCCATGGCGCCCGCCGCCAGCGTCTACCGCCATTCCGGTTTTGTTTCCTTTCTGATCGCCCGCGTGGTGGCCGTCGTGGCCACGCAGGTGCAGGCCGTGGTGGTGGCCTGGCAGGTGTACGACCTCACGCGCGAGCCCCTGGCGCTGGCCTATGTGGGCCTGGCGCAGTTCCTGCCCATGCTGTGCCTGCTGCTGCCGGCGGGCGACCTGATCGACAGGTT
Organism: Acidovorax sp. GW821-FHT10E04; assembly: GCF_059415185.1. Lineage (NCBI taxonomy): Bacteria > Pseudomonadati > Pseudomonadota > Betaproteobacteria > Burkholderiales > Comamonadaceae > Acidovorax > Acidovorax sp. GW821-FHT10E04. Next base: position 183,372 of record NZ_JBWKMT010000002.1, on the reverse strand, counting down.
CGAGCGCAAGCGCATCCTGGCCATCAGCTGGAGCGTGGGCGGGCTGTGCAGCGCCCTGCTGTGGTGGCTGTCGGGCCACGGGGCCAGCGGCGTGGCGGGCATCTATGCGGTGCTGGTGCTGTACGGCTGCTCGCGCGCGTTCTCGGGCCCGGCCATGCAGAGCCTGCTGCCGCAGATCGTGCCGCGCGGCCAGCTCGCGCAGGCCATCGCGGCCAACAGCATGCTCATGCGCGTGGCCAGCATCGGCGGGCCGCTGCTGGGCGGGCTGCTGTATGCGCTCGGCGGCGGCGAACTGACCTACGCCGTGTGCTGCGCCTGCTTCGGGCTGGGCGTGGCGCTGCTCCTGCGCGTGGTGGTGGCGCACGCCACGGCGCCCGGGCCCACGCAGGGGACGATGTTCGAACGCTTCGGGGCGGGCATCACCTTCATCCGCTCGCGGCCGATCATCCTGGGCACCATTTCGCTGGACCTGTTCGCGGTGCTGCTGGGCGGCGTGGTGGCCCTGCTGCCCATCTATGCACAAGAGGTGCTGCACGTGGGCCCCGCGGGCCTGGGGGCGCTGCGCAGCGCCATGGCCGGGGGCGAGGTCGGCGCGGGGCTGTACCTGAGCATGCGCCCCTTCAACCGCCATGTGGGACGCACCATGTTCATCGCCGTGGCGGTGTTTGGCGCGGCCAACCTGGTGTTCGCGCTCTCCAGCTGGTTCTGGCTGTCGTTCGCGGCGCTGATGGTGGCCGGCGCGGCCGACATGGTGAGCGTGTACATCCGCGGCGCGCTGGTGCAGTTCTCCACGCCCGACACCATGCGCGGGCGGGTGAACGCGGTGAACATGCTGTTCATCGGCTCGTCCAACGAACTGGGCGAGTTCCGCGCCGGCACCAGCGCGTCGTGGCTGGGCGTGGTGCCGGCGGCCGTGGTGGGCGGCCTGTGCACGCTGGGCGTGGTGGGCGGCTGGATGCTGGCGTTCAAGACGCTGCGCACGGTGGACCGCTTCGAGGAAGCCGCGCAGGCCACCGGCGCTGCGCCCGCGGGCGCGCGGTAGCAGGCGGGCGGAAACCAATCGACACATCCTCCGGGCCGTTTGTGTCGCGCAGGTAAAACCCGCCGCACAGGCTTGCGCGGCGGTGCGGGGCGGCGCACCATGCGCCCACTTGCACCTGGCCTGCCGCCCAACCTCTTCATGACCTCGCCACCACGCCCCGCCCCCTTGCGCCGCCGCACCGTGCTCGCGGGCTTGCTGGGCGCGGCGGCCGGGACGCTCCCCGGCATGGCTTGCGCGACGGGGATGGAGGCATGGAGCACCGCCGACGAGCCCACCCTGGCCCGCCTGCTGGACCGCGTCACCTGGGGCTGCACCGCCCAGGGCGCGCAGGCGCTGGCCCCCCAGGGCGCGCAGGCCTGTCTGGCCGCCCAGCTACGCCCCCCGCCCGCCGCGCTGCCGCGCGAAGCCCAGGCCCGCATCGACGCGATGACCATCTCCCGCGTGCCCGCCGAGGCGCTGGCCCTGGAAATGGACGCACGCCACCGCGCCGCCAAGGCCCTGCCCACCGAAGACGCGCGCAAGGCCGCGCTCAAGGCCTGGCAGCAGGACATGCGCGCCCTGCAGCAGGAGGCGGCCGAGCGTTTCGTGCTGCGCGCGCTGTACACGCCCGCGCAGCTGCGCGAGAAGATGACCTGGTTCTGGATGAACCACTTCAACGTGTTCGCGGGCAAGGGCAGCCTGCGCGCGCTGGTGGGCGACTACGAGGAGCGTGCCGTGCGCCCCCATGCGCTGGGCCGCTTTCGCGACCTGCTGGGCGCCACCGCGCGCCACCCGGCCATGCTGCGCTACCTGGACAACGCGCAGAACGCAGCCGGCCGCATCAACGAAAACTATGCGCGCGAGCTGATGGAGCTGCACACGCTGGGCGTGGACGGCGGCTACAGCCAGCAGGACGTGCAGGAGCTGGCGCGCGTGCTGACCGGCGTGGGTGTATCGCTGCGCCCGCCCGGCGAAGAGCCGCCGCGCATGAAGCCCGCACTGCGCCGCCATTACGTGCGCCAGGGGCTGTTTGAGTTCAACCCCCAGCGCCACGACTGGGACCCCAAGACGCTGCTGGGCCAGCCCTTGCGCGCCGAAGGCCTGGCCGAGGTGGACGAAGCGCTGGACCGCCTGGCCCGCGCTCCCGCGACCGCGCGCTTCGTCACGCGCAAGATCGCGCTCTTTCTGGTGGGCGACAACCCGCCTCCCGCGCTTTTGCAGACGCTGGCCCGCACCTTCGAACGCACCGATGGCGACATCGCCGCCGTGCTGGAAGCACTCTTCAACGCCCCCGGATTTCGCGCATCGCTGGGCCAGCGTTTCCGCGACCCGGTGCACTATGTGCTGGCCGCCCTGCGCCTGGCGCAGGGCGACGCCGTGCTGCCCGGCGCGGAGCCCGCGCTCGCCTGGCTGCAGCGCCTGGCCGAGCCCCTGTACGGCCGCGCCACGCCCGACGGCTACCCGCTCGATGCGGCCGCGTGGTCGGGCTCCGGGCAGATGTCCACGCGTTTCGAGATCGCCCGGGCCATCGGCGCCGGGGCCGCCACGGCCCCCGCCCCGCGCGAGGACGGGATGGCCGGGCCAGCGGCACCGCAGCGCACACCCCCGCCGCTGGCGCAAAGCGCCTACGTGCGCGCCCTGCAGCCCGCCTGGTCCACCGCCACGCGCAACGCGCTGGCCCAGGCGGCGTCGCCGCGCGAATGGAACCTGCTGTTCCTCGCATCACCCGAATTCATGCATGGATGAGGAGAACACCATGCAACGCAGACACCTTCTTCAGGCCCTGGGCGCCAGCGCGCTCGGCGTCGCCAGTGCAAGCGTTCTGGCCGCCCCGCGCGCGCAGGACGTGCGGTTTCTGCTCGTGTTCCTGCGCGGCGGCTACGACTGCGCCAGCCTGCTCGTGCCCACGGCCAGCAGCTACTACTACGAGACGCGGCCGAACATCGCCATCGCCCGCCCCGGACAGGACGGCGGCGCGCTGGCGCTCACGCCCGACTGGGGACTGCACCCCGCGCTCGCGGATTCCATGCTGCCGCTGTACCAGAAAAGCCAGCTGGCCTTCGTGCCCTTCGCGGGCACCGACGACCTCTCGCGCAGCCACTTCGACACCCAGGACAGCATGGAACTGGGCCAGCCCGTGGGCGGGCGGCGCGACTACCGCTCGGGCTTTCTGAACCGGCTGGTGGCCGAACTCGCCGCTCCGGCGGCCGGCGCAGCAGCCACGCCGCAGCCCATGGCCTTCACCAGCACCCTGCCCCTGGTGCTGCGCGGCGCGGTGGACGTGCCCAACACCCTGCTGAGCGCGGTCGCGGGCCGCAGCGGCGTGGACGCGCGGCAGGCCCAGCTCATCGAATCCATGTACCGGGGCACCCCGCTGGCCACGCCCGTGGCCGAGGGTTTTGCCACGCGCGAGGAAGTGGCCCGCACCATGCAGGGCGAGATGGAGGCCGCCAGCCGCAACGCGCTCAGCACCAAGGGCTTCGAGGGCACGGCCCGGCGCATGGCGCGGCTGATGCAGACGCGCTACCAGCTGGGTTTTGTGGACGTAGGCGGCTGGGACACCCATGTGGCCCAGGGCGCGGCCACGGGCGCACTGGCCAACCGCTTCGAGGAGCTGGGCCGGGGCCTGGCCGGCTTTGCCGACGAAATGGGCCCCGCATGGAAATCCACCGTGGTCGTGGTGGTGAGCGAGTTCGGCCGCACCTTCCGAGAAAACGGCAACCGGGGCACGGACCACGGCCACGGCACCGTGTTCTGGGTGCTGGGCGGTGGCGTGAATGGCGGGCGCATCGCGGGCGAGCAGCAGGCCCTGAGCGCCGCCACGCTGTTCCAGAACCGCGACTACCCGGTGCTCAACGACTACCGCAGCGTGCTAGGCGGGCTGTTCGCGCGGATGTACGGGCTGAACGCCGCCGCCGTGGCACGGGTGTTTCCGGGGGCAAAGGCGGCCGACTTGCGGCTGGCGTAGCCTCGGGGGTCAATGGCACTGGCCCGACGATGCCCCAGAGCTGCGCAGGGCGTTTGCACACGCCCGCCCTGGGCCGGGAGAGATCCGTGCAAGGGCCGCCCCGCCGCACTGGCTGCGTTTCCCTTCCCGCATCGCGGAGCATTCGAGAGAAGGGGGAAGGCGCGAAGCGACCCAGGGGCGTGGCCCCGGCCTCAGGCGTTGAAGGTGCCCGTCAGCAGCTCGGGCAGGCGCTCCACCTTCATCTTGAAACCGCAGGCCTGCGCATGGCCGCCCCCGCCCATGCTCTCGGCCAGCGCGATGCAGTCGAAATTGCGCTGCGCGCGCAGCCCGGCCTTCACGCCCTTGGCGCCCGCGCTCCACATCAGCGCGAAGGTCCCCGTCTTCGCCGACAGCATGTCGCCCACCAGGCTGTGGAACATGCCGGGGGCGTTCACCATCAGGCCCTCGATGCCGTTGAAGACCAGCGGCTGCGCGCCCTCGGCGATGTCGGCCGCGAGCTTGCGGTACTTTTCATCCATGGCCGCGCCCCGCGCCATGAACAGCGTGAGCTCTTGCGGCGTGAAGGATGCGATCTCGCGCCAGCGCTCGAAGGTCTGCGCCTCCATGTCGAGCGCCGACAGGAAGCCCGCGCTCTCGGCGAACTCCCACTTCCAGATGTCGCGGTCTTCCACGTACTGCAGCAGCGCCGGGACGGGTTCGTGCGGGTGGAAGAACTCCCACGCCAGGCGCGCGCCCGACTTGCCCATGTCGAAATGCACCACGCCGCAGCGGCAGGCAAAGCCCGTGAGCTTCTCGGCCGCGCTCTTGTGGTGGTCCAGCATCACCAGCTTGGCCGCGCGCTCGTCGATGGCGCGCAGCACCTCGGCCGAGAAGGAGAAATCAAGGATGTAGACCGCGCGGCCCGCGACGGGCGGCAGGTCGTCCACGGTGTTGACATCGCCATGGTCCAGCCCCACGTACTCGGCGCTGTCGCCGTAGTAGAGCCAGGCGGCCAGCGCGGCGCCAAAGCCGTCGGGGCAATAGCGCCCGTGGTACAGGACCAGGGGCGAGGGATCATTCTTGGCGGGGGCAACCAGCAGTTGCAGGGGGAGTATGGTTTTCTTCGTCATGGCCCCCAATTGTCGCCGGGGTGGTGGCGGGGGGCGAGCACTGTATCGCCACGGCGGCCGTCCGCCCGGCCGCACCAGGGCGGGGGAACCAAGACCGCCCGTGCGACCTCCATCCATCCTGCATGCCGCGGCCCCATCGAAAGCACCCTCCATGTTCCAGACACTCAAAGACCTGCTCGACAGCCTGATGCAACCCCCGGCAACCCCTTCCGCCCAGGAGCAGGCCCACGCCGTGCAACTGGCCGCTGCCGTGCTGCTGGTGGAGGTGGTGCGGTTCGACGCGGCCATGGATGCGGCCGAACGCACGGCCATGGTCACCGCCCTGCGCGGCAAGTTCGCGCTGGCCGACGATGAACTGGATCGCCTGCTGGAGCTGGCCGTCGACACCTCCCGCAGCGCCTACGACTACCAACGCTTCACGGGCAGCCTGAACGATCACTTCACACAGCCGCAGAAGGTGCAACTGGTCGAGGCCATGTGGCAGGTGGCGTACGCCGACGCGCGCCTGGACGAGAACGAGATGCACACCATCAGCAAGGTGGCCGGCCTGCTGCATGTCACGCACGGCGAATACATCGCCGCCAAGATGCGGGCCAAGGAGTCTGCACGCCTTGCCTGAAGACCTTGGAGGGCCGCCAGCGGCGGGCAGACAGTCCTGGCATCCGGACACGGCCGCCGCACGCGGATCGGCGGGCCCCTTCGCCGCCGCCGGCGGCTGACCGGCGCCGCTAGATGGGCAGCCAGCGCCACCAGAACGGCTTGCGCTCTTCCTTGCCGCCCCGGGCCCGCAGCAGCGGCACGAACTCGGTGCGCCCGTGGCGGCGCGCGGCCTCCAGCGGCGTCATGTCGTCGAAGTCGGACCTCAGCCCGGCGTCGGCGCCGTGGGCCAGCAGGTAGCGCGTGATCTCGGCATGCCCGTGGATCAGGCTGGCCACCAGGGGCGTGCACAGGATCTCGGGGTGCTGGTAGTTGGGGTTCACGCCCGCACCGATGTGGTAGCGCACCAGCGCCAGATCGCCGGCCACGGCGGCGGCGTACATGTCCTTCCAGTCTCCAGCCGACATACCACTGCATCCTTTGCATGAACGGGATCGGCGCAGTGTAGAGCGCGCGGCGTGCTGCACAATGCGCGCCTTCCCTACCCGGCCCGCGGCACAGGCCACTTTTCTTTCCATGCACCCTCCCCTGCACATCCTCTGGCGCGACGAGCACCTGGTGGCCGTCTACAAGCCGGCCGGCTGGCTGGTGCACCGCACGGGGCTCGATGCCGGCGAAACGCGCTTCGTGATGCAGGTGCTGCGCGACCAGCTGGGCCAGCATGTGTTCCCCGTGCACCGGCTCGACAAGGGCACCTGCGGCGTGCTGGTGATGGCGCTGCACAGCGATGCGGCGCGCGCGCTGTCGCAGGCTTTCGAGCAGCAGGCCACGCACAAGCGCTACCTGGCCATGGTGCGCGGCTGGGCGCCCGAGGCCGTCGCGGTGGACCACGCGCTCCGGCCCGACGACGCGCCGGCCGATACGGCCGTGCAGGAGGCGCACACGCGCTTTCGGCGCCTGGCGCGGCTCACGCTGCCCGAGGCCAGCGACCCCCGCTTCGCCTCCACGCGCGCCTCGCTGGTCGAGGCCGTGCCCACCACGGGCCGGCGCCACCAGATCCGCCGCCACCTCAAGCACCTGGCCCATCCGATCATCGGCGACGCCACGCACGGCAAGGGCCCGCTCAACCGCTGGTGGGCCGAGCGGCTGGGCCAGCAGCGGCTGTGGCTGCACGCCTGGCAGCTCACGGTGCCGCACCCGGCAACGGGCCTGGCCACGACGTTCGAAAGCGGGCTGCCATGGCCCGTGGCCCCGCAGGGCGGCGCGGGCCCCGCGCCGGGTACCGGGGACGGCGCGCAGGCCACGGGGCCCACGGCAGACTGGCAGCGCCTGCTGGCGCGGTTGCCGTGGCAGGACTGAGGGCCCCGCCTACCCCGCCTTGGCGCCGAGCGCCTGCATGCGCGCCGTCCACTTGGCCACGCCGTCCTCGCCCAACTGCTCCACGCTGCCCACCAGCGTTTCATGCACCGGCGCAATGCCCACGAAACCCAGGATGTTGCGCTCCAGCGACTTCACGCTGTGCGCGCGGAAATACCAGCGGTAGACCATCGCGGGCATGCCCATGGTCACCACCACCCGCGCGCTGCGGCCCGTGAGCCCCTTGCGGCCGAACGGGTTGCTGCCCTCGGTGGTGAACGCGAAGCCGGGCCGCGCCACCTGCTCCAGAAAACCCTTGAGCAGGGCCGGCATGTCGCCCAGCCACAGCGGAAAGAACAGCACGATGTGCCGGGCCCAGCTGATGTCGTCCTGGGCGGGCCTGAGCCTGGCGGGCAGCAGGCCCAGCTCCCACTCATGCTGGCTGCGCAGCAGCGCGAAGTCAATGGCGGCCACGTCGATCTGCCGCACCTCGTGGCCAGCGCCGGTGGCCCCCCGGGCATAGGCCTGCGCCAACGCATGGCACAGGTGCGGCGCGCTCGCGTCGGGATGTCCCTGGATCAGAACAATGCGCTGCGGGGTCATGGCGAACTCCTCACTGGGCCGCGCCTGCCCCGTGGCGGCGGCCCGGGCAAACGGTGGCGTGGGGGGCCCGGAGCAAATCGTGACACGCGCCACCCTTGCGTGCAAGCGGCCCGTGGCACAGGGACGGCGCCGGTTCCGGGCGGGGGTCCAAGGTCCGTTCATCGCCACGCCATTTACTACGATTTTCATAGCTATTGGCGCTTTTCCATCAAGCGCTTCATGGCATTTTCATCCTCATTTCAGTGGCCGCCACCATGGCGTGGCAAGGCGTCGCGTCGGCAGCGTCCTACCCCCGGGCCCGCCCGCCGCCGGTAGGCACGGCCTGGCGCGGGCGGCACAGTCGTGAACCAGCACCATCGCTGCCGCACCACCTGCCTGCCCACCATGCCAACACTCCGCACCTCCAGCCACCGCCGCGCGGCGGCAAGCGCCCGTCCCGCCACCGGCCACCGGGGCATGCCCCATGGCTGACCTCTGGCAGGAGATCGCCGCCGCCGTGGCGTCCGAGTTTTCGGACGTCTCCGACGCCGCGCAGGCCACGCGCATCGTCGTGCGGCTGACAGTGGCCGCGGTGCTGGGCGGGCTGCTTGGATGGGAGCGCGAGCACGCGGGCAAGGCGGCCGGCGTGCGCACCCACATGCTGGTGGCCATGGGCGCCGCGCTCTTCGTGCTGGTCGCGCAGCAGGCCGGCATCGCGCCCGCGGACAACAGCCGGGTGCTGCAGGGCATCATCGCGGGCGTGGGCTTCCTGGGCGCGGGCACCATCCTCAAGGGCGACGCCGAAAACCAGGTCAGGGGCCTGACCACCGCCGCCGGCATCTGGCTCACGGCCGCCATCGGGGTCGCGGCGGGCCTGGGGCGGGAGACCACGGCCGTGCTCAGCACGCTGCTGGCGCTGCTGGTGCTGTGGGCCGTGCCGCTGGTGCACGACCGCATGGCGCGCGCCAGCACCCGGCCGCAGCACAAGCCGGACTGAGCGGGCGCAGCCCGGGCCAGCCATTTCCGGCACCGCGCGTGCGCTACACTTTTTGGCCCTCAGCCACCTGGGCCCGCGGCGCCACCAGCATGCCGTCGGCATCGCACATGCACACCCCACCCGCGCAGCCTTTTCCCCCGCCCTGCCGCAGCCCGGCGCCCGCACCTCGCGCGCGCCGCTCCCACCTGGCGGCCCGCCCATGACGCAGGCCGGCCCCCCCCGCGCGCCCACGGCGGCGCACACGGCGGCCACGGGCAACCTGCGCGGCATCGTCGCCATGGTGGCGGCCGTAGGCTTTTTCTCCCTGATGGACGCACTGCTCAAGACCCTGTCGGCCAGCTACCCGGCCATGCAGGTGGCGGCGCTGCGCGGCTGGGCGGCGCTGCCGCTGGTGGCGCTGTATGTGCTGTGGCGCGGCGAGGCGGGCCGCCTGCTCCAGGTGCGCTGGCCCCTTCACCTGCTGCGCGGCGTGCTCAACGTGACCATGCTGGGCCTGTTCACCTATGCGCTCAAGGAACTGGGCCTGGCCGAGGCCTACACGCTGTTTTTCATCGCACCGCTGCTGATCACGGCGCTGTCGACCGTGGTGCTGCGCGAGAAGGTGCGCGCCGCGCACTGGGTGGCGATCGCGCTGGGCATGGTGGGCGTCGTCGTGGCCCTGCGGCCGAGCCAGGAGGCCTTCTTCACCCTGGGCGCGCTGGCCGTGCTGGGGGCGGCGTGCGGGTACGCCGTGTCGGCCATCACGGGCCGCGTGCTCAGCCGCACGGACTCCAGCGCCAGCCTGGTGTTCTGGACCACGGCCTTCCTGGCGCTGGGCGCGGGGGCCCTGGCCTGGCCCCGCTGGGTGGGTGTGGCGCAAGCGCACTGGCCGCTGGTGGCGGGCCTGGCGGTCACGGGCTTCCTGGGCCAGCTGGCGATCACCGAGGCGTTCCGGCACGGGCAGGCATCGGTGGTGGCGCCGTTTGAATACACGGCGCTGGCCTGGGGCATGGGCCTGGACTGGGTGCTGTGGCAGACCGTGCCGGGCTATTCCACGCTGCTGGGCGGCGCCATCATCATCGGCAGCGGGCTGTACCTGGTGCGGCAGGAACGCACGCAGGCCGTGCTGCCGCCCTGACACCGGGCACGAGGGGTCCGGGATGGGTGGATCTGGGCCACGGCCCGCGCCGATGCACGGCATGGTCTTACAGCGCGGCGGCGCGCTTGGCGGTCCAATGAAGCGACCAGTATTGCGGCGGCACCCCGCCAAAGGAGATCGCATGACACAGCACGCCACCATCGCAGGCCACGTTACCTACACCCCGGGTGACGGCGCACCGCTCACCATACCCAAGGGCCCCGTGGAAATCGAGCCCGCCAAGGACAGCACCACCCTGAGCTGGACGGCCGACAATGACGCCGTGGGTTCGGCCGCCATTCCCCGCGACCAGTTCAACCAGTACGTGCGGGATGGCAAGATCCGCCTGGACAAGGAAACAGGCAAGTAAGCAAGCCATCGACTGCAAGGCACCCTCCCTGCCAGGCCTGCGGCGAACATGCGCGCATTGCATCCATAGCACCCCAGGCACCACGCTCCGGCGCCTGCTGCCCATTCCATCCAGAGAACGCCCCATGCAAGCCGAAGACGTCCTTCATTTCTGGTTCGAAGAACTCACGCCCGCGCAACACTTCGCCCAGGAAGATGCACTGGACGCCACCATCCGCGAACGCTTCGGCGCCACCTGGGAGGCCGCGCGCCTTTGCGAGCTGTGGACGTGGCGCAGCACGGCGCGCGGGCGCCTGGCGGAAATCCTGGTGCTCGATCAGTTTTCCCGCAACATCCACCGCGGCTCGCCCCTGGCGTTCGCACAGGACGCGCAGGCGCTGGCTCTCGCCCAGGAACTGGTGGCCGGCCGGCATGACCGGGACCTGCCCACCGCCCAGCGCGCCTTTGCGTACATGCCCTACATGCACAGCGAGTCGAGCACCATCCACGCGCAGGCGATGGCGCTGTTCGACCAGCCCGGCCTGGAAGACGACCTGCGGTTCGAGCTGCGCCACCGCGACATCATCGCGCGCTTTGGCCGGTATCCGCACCGCAACGTCGTGCTGGGGCGCCGCTCCACCGCGCAGGAAACCGCTTTTCTCGCGCAGCCCGGCTCATCGTTCTGAGCCGGCGGGGGCGCCCGAAGACCCTCAGACCGCGAGAGGCCGCGTGAGGTACACCGCCTCGCGGCCCACGATAGGTTCGCGCGTGGGCATCAGCACCGTGCAGTCATCACAGAGCGCGCGGATCTCGTGCGGACCATCGGTGGCGATGACTTCGTCCTTCGCGAACACCTCGAACCCCTGCACCGGCCGTGTGAACCGGAAACCGGGCGTGCGCACCATGCAGGTCTCCAGCAGCTCGTAGCGGCGCTGGGGACCGGGCACGGGCCGGCCCGCAGCTGCCTCGATCAGGCCGAAGTGCGCCAGGAAATCCAGTGCCACCGCCGTCGCCATGTCGGCCGCCGACTGCAGGAAATGCTGGCCGCACTCCACCACCAGCGCCACCCCCTGGCTGTCGGCCAGCCCATGGCGGCCGTGCTGGATGAGCGGCGTCCCCGACCCCAGCCCGCTGGGCATGACCAGGTGCACGGGCGGGCGTCCCAGGGCCAGCGCCACGTCCGCGTTGCGCGGGTAGGCCGGGTACACCCAGAAGGGCTCCACGTCCTGGCTGGTCGAATGGATGTCGAGGATGTGGTCCGCCGCGGCCACCACGGGGCGCAGGGCGCGCGCGCGCAGCAGCTCGGGGCTCTCGTCCGTGCCGTCGAGCTCGCCGGCCGACCAGATGCGGTTGAGGTTGTGCACGAGCTGGCGGCTTTCGAAGGGGCGCGCCTGGTCGAACGACTCGTACGCCGCCACGTTCGCGAAGCTGATGGTCAGGGTGCCGATGCGCGGACGCACGCCCGTGTCCAGCAGGTGCGTGGCGGCGACCATGCCGCAAATCTCGTTGCCGTGCGTGAGCGCATTGATGAGCACATGGGGGCCGGGCTGGCCAGATTCGAAACGGTGCACGTAGTCGATGCCCACGTTGCCCTGGCGGTAGGCGGACAGGTCGCGCGGCAGCACTTCGAAGGCGGGGGGATTCTGTGTCATGGCGGTCCATTGATAAGACAACACATGATTGTCCGCGCAAAGCAGGAACCGTGCAGGGCGCGGTGTACGATGCCCGCCGGACGCCCTCCTCCCGCACCGATGCACATGCCCCCCGCCCGACTCTGTACGCTGGCCGATGTGGCCGACCGTCTGCCCGCCGACAGCTGGATCGCCGGGCGCCTGGCGCAGGACCCGGCCGCCCTGGCCGCCGAAACCGTGCTCTGCATCGCGGGCGATGTGCAACTGACCGCGCTGCACCTGGATGCGGCCCTGGCCAGCGGCAGCCCGCTGCGGACGCTGCTGCAGGGTGGCGGCGCGCACCCGGCCCACCCCGCCCTCGCGGGCCAGCCCTTTCTGATCCTGATCGAGGGGTGCCTGCAGATCGACGGCGCGCTCACCTGCGACGGCACCGGGGGCGCCGCCCACCTGGCCGTGCTGGGCGATGCGAGCCTGCGCAACGCCGTGGTGGGTGGCCAGCGGCTGCATGTGCAGGGCGCGCTGCGGGTGGCCGACCTGCTCTGGGGCGACGGCCGCCATGGCGGCCTCGCCGTGCGGGGCGGCGTGCAGGCCCGGGTGGCGCTGTTCACGGATGCCTATCCCGTGGACATCACCGGCCCCGAGCAGGTGGAGTTCCTCATGGACGAGGTGCGCGGCATACCGCACCGGGCGGAGTTCTCCAGCGAGATCGCGGGCATCGTGTTCCCGCCCGTGTTCCATGACGGCACGGACGATGGCGAGAATGGCATCGGCTGCATGCTCGACCGGCCCCGCGTGGTGGCCGCCGTGCGCGCGGGCGAAAGCGCCACGCGCGGCAGCGACGACATCCATGCCGCCCTGCCCCTGGAGGCGGGCCTGTTCGCCGATGAAGCGGTCAGCGTGCGCAACATCCTGGGCGCAACACACACGCCGGTGATCGGCCCCAAGGAGCACACGGCCACGGGATGGTTCCGGCAGACCGATTTTTCGCTGTGCCAGCGGCATGTGGACGCGGAGGGCGACCAGCGCGATGACAACGTGTTCATCACCGTGTGGAAGACCTGGGACTTCTACCTGTCGGTGTCGCAGGTGCCCGAGCGCCAGGGGCTGCTGGCACGCCTGGCCGCCGCCGTCCTGGGCCGCAAGGTGCCGACCACCGCGCGGCCCACGCTGGTGTACCGCGCCTACCGCGAAGGCGAGCCCGGCGAGTGGCTGCCCCTGGCCCCCGACACCGCCCCCGAGGCCTGGCGGGCCTGCACGCAGGCCTGGCGCGGCGTGCTGGACTACCTGCGCAAGGCCGTGGGCCAGCACCGCGCCCGCTACCCGCTGCACCAGCGCCTGGTGGCCGCGCTGACCGCAGAACGCATCGAGGACTTCACCAGCCTGCCCGTGTTCACCGAGCGCTACAACGACTGGTGGGACAGCGACCGCAACGGCTGGTGGGAAGGCGACGTGTGGGTGGGCGCGCGCCAGCCCTGCATGCACGGCGGCGAGCCCTGGGGCCGCGCCTTCAAGCTCAGCTGGGAAAACGGCGAAGGCGCCCCCGGCGACGAAGAAGACAACGCCCACAGCGCCTACCAGATCAATGTGGAGCCCGCGCTGGACGGGCCCGCCGTGGTGGAGTTCACCTACGCACAGCGCCAGAGCGATGCCCGCGCCCCCTTGCCCCGCGGCGCGGCCGACCACATCGCGCGGCTGCTGCGCTTCGCGGGCGGGGTGGAGACCCGTGTGCGCGCGCGCCACGAACAGGAACAGGCCCGCCAGGCCGAGGCCCAGCGCATCGCGGCGGCCGTGCACCTGCTGGCCGCGCCGCCGCTGGCGCCTGATGCGCCCGATGCGGCGGTCTTCCCCGCCGAGTTGATGGCCCTGTCCGGCCAGTGGCAGGCCGACGGACAAGGCTATGTGGCCGCCATCCGCGCCCACCAGCGCGCCCTGGATGCGGCCGCTGCGCAGAAAGGCCACGGCGGCAACCCGGCAGACGGCGACCGTGACGGCGAAGGCGAAGGCGATACCGAGGAAGACAGCCACCTGCCCTCCGACCCGCGCAAGGCGGCTGCCGCCACGGTGCTGCAGCTGGCGCGCGTGGTCCACACCCACGCCGACGAGGATCTGGCCGGACGCTTTCGCCGGCGCTTCGCGTTCGCGCCCGACGCCTTCGTGCGCCACGCCGCCGATGCAGGCAGCTTCATCGGCCCGGTGTTCGCGCTGGGCGATGGCCGCGTGCTGGCGCGCATCGGCGCGCCCTGCGACGATGCCGCCCATTGGGTGGAACTGCAGGGCGTGAGGCGCACCCCCTTGCCCGCGCTGCACGGCCTGGGCCGCTCGCCCAACCGGCGCTGCTTTGCCCGGAGCGACGGCCAGCACATCACCACCCACGACGGATTCGACGGCCCGGTGATCGCCCGGTTTGCACTGCCCCAGGGCAACGAAGGGCTGCCGCCCCAGGTGCCGGTGTCGGCAGGCCCGCCGGGCCAGCGCTGCGACGAGCTGATCCCCTTCAACGACGGCCAGCGCGTGCTGCTGCGCAACCCCACGGGCATCTACCTGCTGGCCAGCCAGGGCAGTCAGGGGAGCCCCGGCGTACAGCGCCTGCACCCCCAGACCTTCGACGAGGATGGCCCCTACACCTGGCCCAAGAACCAGCAGGAAGAATCGGTAGATGGCACAGAGGTCACGGTGCTGGCGCTCGACATGCTGCACATGGCCCTGTCGCCGGACGAGCGCCACATCGCCGTGGGCGACCAGGACAGCCAGCACATCCTGCTCGATGCACGGGGCAACGTGGTGGCCGAATACGAAACGCTGTCGTCCTACCCGCACCACGCCACCTTCTCGCACGATGGCACGCGCCTGTTCGCCAACTCGTGCCACCTGTACGGGGGCGGCACCCGCTCCGTCCCCCTCGGAGGGCCGCCGCAAGGGGCTGCGGGCGACGAAGACGCCCCGCCGCTGGACGAACGCTGCCGCGTGTACGCCTCGGCCACCCTGCCCGGCATCGTGGTGCTGGGCGATGCCGACGGCTACCTGCACGCCCTCGGGGACGACGGCCGCCCGCTGTGGCGCCACCACATCGGCAGCACCATCAGCGCCATGGAGGCGTCGCCCGACGGCAGCACGCTGTGGGCGGCCAGCTACGGCGGCTATCTGGTGCAACTGGAGCGCCTGGAGACAGGCATGGACCCCTACTCCATCGGCACCTCGCCGTATGCGGAGACGCGGCGGTGGATATTCTGGCGTGGCGAGGCGGCGCCGTTATGCTGGTAGCCGATGTGGCAATAGCATGCGAGGCGCCGGGGGCACCATGATGAATGCGTTTGGCTTTCTGCTTGGGTACCTGGCTGCAACGCTGCTGCTGGCCGTTCTGGTCGTCGCGGGCCTTCTTGCCGCCGCGGCGGTGCTTCCGCGCGGCCATGCGGTCGCCGATCAATTGCGAGAGTTCGCCAGCCGAGTTCCTGGTCTTGCTGTCCGCAGCGTCCTGCTGCTCGACGGACTCCTCTTTGTGGCCGGGGTGGTGCTTCTCGCCGTCCTGACCTTCGTCCATTCTTGACCCCATCCTGGGACGACAGGGTGCTCAACGTCGGAGTTGACCGGCCTGTCAGGCCGCACCGCCGCTCCTCCAATCCCGCTTCAGAAGCGAGTGCAGCATCAGGTCATGATGGGACCCCGCCCAATACCCAACCTCTCTGAGGCGCCCTTCCTCCACAAAGCCAAGCTTTCCGAGCACGGCCAAGGAGGCTCGATTGTCGGGATGCACCTGTGCTTCTACACGGTTCAACCCCATCTCTCCGAATCCCCAAGCGAGAACCGAAGCCAATGCCTCTTTCATGTAGCCGCGTCCCTGGTGCAGTGGAGAGATTTCATAGCCCACCACGCACATTCGCCAGTTTCGGTTCCAGCGGAACAGGCCGCAAGTTCCAATCAGGCCGGGGACGCTTCTTAGCTGTATGCCCCAGCGGGTGCCGGACGCAGGTTCCTCACGCCATTTCGCAAACGTCTGGATCAGACTTCTCACCCCGTCGATGTCTGTCAAGGGATCCGATCCAAACCACTTCATGTGCTGGGCGTCGCCATGAATGCTCAAAAGATCTTCAGCATCAGTGTCAACGATCTCCCGCAAAAGGAGATTCTGAGTCTCGAGCTCCGGGAAGTGGCTCATAGTGCGGTCTAACGTGATGTATCCCGCAAAACTTGCGGGCTAAACTGCACCTTGCGGAATATTCTGGACACTGATTCCTCCTGGAAGTGGCTTGCAGATGGGGCTTGCGGCCAGTGCGCTGTTCAAAAGCACACATATCAAATTTCCGACAAGCCCGGCAGGCATCACCTCGGCAAACTATAGCTTGCCAGTAGGCAGGCGCCGGACACCTGGACAGCGCAGTTTGGGCCGCAAGCCAGCGGGCAGTGAATCAACGCCAGCTTTGGGGTGGTTTCGTCCAGCGGCGGCCTCGGGCCCCAACTCGGTCAATCGCGAAACTTGCGGCTTGAAACGCTGACCGAGTTCCCGTCTGGATCTTTTGTGTTGGCGAATGCGTAGCCGTTTGCTTGATGGATGGCCCCAAAGACAACGCCCGTTGCCTTGGCGGCCGCGACGAACTTTTGCACATCAGTCACCGCAAATGACATCTTGATGGCGGCGGAGCCAAGCCTAAGACTTTTGGCGGCCTGATGGATCAGTATCTCGGCGCCGCCGGCAATCGGGCGAAGTTCGATAAGTCCCTCACTGATTTCGCCACTTGTCTCGTAGCCAAAGTTCTCACTGTAAAACCGGGCGGTGCGATGCATGTCCTTCGCATAGATGATTAGGGTGCTAAGTGCGATGGTCATGGAGATCAGATGCCTTGTGGAGTGCGCGGGAGTGTATCGAGCGTCCGCTCCTGGCCCCATTCTGCCCTCGCACCCCATCCGCCTGCAGCAATCACCGCATGGCAGCCCCTTTTCCACCAACCTGCGGCAGCCACTGCCTTCGCGGCTTGTTGCTGACCACGGGCACAAGCGACGCCACCCGCTCACCACGCGCCGGCAGGCGCAGCAAATCACGCACCTGCGCTCAAAAATGCGGCCCGGGCCCTTCCTGCGCCAGCGTGTCGTGCGCATTGCGCAGCGGGCAGACCTTGAGCGACAGGCAGCCACAGCCAATGCAGCCGTCGAGCTGGTCGCGCAATGCCGTCAGCGTGCGGATGCGCTCGTCCAGGTCGTCGCGCCAGCGGGCCGACAGGCGGCGCCAGTCCGCCACCGTGGGAGTGCGTCCGGCGGGCAGGGCCTGCAAGGCATCGGCGATGGCGGCCAGGGGCACGCCCATGCGCTGCGCCACCTTGATCACCGCCACGCGGCGCAGCACGGAGCGCGGGTAGCGCCGCTGGTTGCCCGCATTGCGCACGCTGGCGATGAGCCCGCGCGACTCGTAGAAATGCAGCGCGGAGACGGCCAGGCCGCTGCGGCTGGCGACCTCGCCCACCGACAGCTCGGACTGTTCGTTCACCGGCACGTCGGGAACGGGGGCGCCCTGCACACCGGGGGCGAGGGGGACGATGGGGACGACGCGCTTGCCTGGCTTCACAACAACTCCTGCAGGGTTTTTCTCCACGGCATTTGACCTCAATTTAACTTGAGGTTTGATACTAGCCCATGAAACCGGAGAAGCCGCCGAGCCCACGGCGGCCGCCCTGGTTTCCCTGGCCATTCCACCTTTGGCTTCACTTCACCACCCACCTCTGGACTCCTGCACCATGCGCCCTGATTCCGCGACGACCCTGCGCCCCGCCACGGCCGCCTCCAAGCTCCGCTTCCTCAACCCGCCCGGCCTGTACGACCCGCGCGCCAACGGTTACACCCACGTGGTGGTGGCGCCTGCCCAGGCGCGCACCGTCTACGTGGCGGGCCAGGGCGGCGAAAACGCGGCGGGACAGCTTTCCGCCGACTTTGGCGAGCAGTTGCGGCAGGCGTTCACCAACCTGCGCATGGCACTGGTCGGGGCAGGAGCCAGCGTGCACGATGTGGCCAAGCTCACCGTGCTGGTCGTGGACCACACCGAACAGCGGCTGGCCCTGTTCAGCCAGGCGGTGCGCAGTCTGTGGCCCGACGGGGCGGCACCGGCCTGCACCCTGATCCCCGTGCCCCGGCTGGCGCTTGACGGCATGCTCATAGAAATCGAGGCCACGGCCGCCATGCCTGCATGAGCACCGCGAAGGTGGCCGCGAACGCACCCCGTTTGTGACGTACCATGCCGGCACGGTCCCATTCCGAGACCCTTACAGGAGGCCCCATGGCAAAAGGCGAACAACGCAGCAACAAGATGGCGAAGAAACCCAAGAAGGACACTTCGCTGCCCAAGGAAAGCGGCGGTTCTGACCGCCCCATGCCACCGGTGACCTCCGTCATTCCGCGTGGCAAGGAAAAGAACAAGTAACGCGGTGGCGCGCACGCGCCCACCACCTTCTTGCTATCACATCAATAGCTGCCAGCGCTTTGCCATCAAGCGCTGGCAGCTATTTTCATTTGAACCTTGCGTATCAGTTCCGGGTGGTCGGGGCGTCGGCCCGCGCCGTGCGGGCCAGCCAGTCGGTATCGGGCTCGGGGCGGCCGAACAGGTAGCCCTGGTACACGATGTCGGGCGCGCGCTGGCTCAGGAACTCGGCCTGGTCGCGGGTCTCCACGCCCTCGGCCACCACGCGCAGGCCGAAGTGGCGGGCCACCGCCAGGATGCCCTCCACCAGCACGCCATCGTCGGCATTGGTGGGCGCGTCGCGCACGAAGGAGCGGTCGATCTTGATCTCCTGGATGGGCAGGCGCTTGAGGTAGGCCAGCGACGAGTAGCCCGTGCCGAAGTCGTCCAGCGACATGTCCACCCCCAGCGCCGCGAGCTGCCCCATCTTGGCCACGGCGTCATCGAAATCATCGATCACCAGGCCCTCGGTCACCTCCAGCGTCAACAGCCGCGGGTCGGCGCCCGTGGCCGCCAGCACCGCGCGCAGCTGCGGCACGAAACCCGCCTGCCGGAACTGCCGCGCGCTCAGGTTGACCGACAGCCGCAGGCGGCGCTCCTGGAACACCGGCCCCGCCAGCAGCGCGCAGGCGTGCGTGAGCACCCAGTTGCCCAGGCTCACGATGAGGTCCGATTCCTCGGCCACGGGGATGAAGACGCCTGGCGGCACCAGGCCGTCGCGCGGATGCTGCCAGCGCACCAGCACCTCGGCGCCGGTGAGCTGGCCCTGCACGTCCACCTGCGACTGCAGGTACAGGCGCAGCTCGTCCGCCCCGATGGCCTGGCGCAGCTCGCGCTCCACGCGAAAGCGCTGCTCGGCCGCCTCGCCCATGCCCTGCTCGAAGAAGGCCGCGCGCCCGCCGCCCGCCTGCTTGGCGCGGTGCAGCGCGGTGCCCGCGCGGCGCAGGGCGTCGTGCGCGACGTCGTTGGCGCTCTGCGGGTAGAGCGTGATGCCCACGCTGGCGCCCAGTTGCGCCTCCTCGGCATCGTTGTCCTGCAGGCGCAGCGGCCGCAGCAGCGCCGACTGCAGTTTTTCCGCGAAGGCCAGCGCATGCCGGCCCGCGAGCGAGGCGTCCGCGCCCAGGCCATGCAGCACCACGGCAAATTCATCGCCCGCCACGCGCACGAGCAGGCCCTGGGGGGGCAGGATCTCGGACAGGCGCAGCGCCACCGCGCACAGCAGGCGGTCGCCCATCTCGCTGCCGCGCGCATCGTTGAAGGTGGTGAAACGGTCCAGGTCGAGCAGCAGCAGCGCATGCTGGGTGCTGGGTGCCCGGCCCGGGCGCCCCTGCAGCGCGGACAGCCGCTCCACCAGCGTGAAGCGGTTGGGCAGGCTGGTGAGGCTGTCGAAGTGCGCCAGGCGGTGGATCTCCTGCGCCGCGTGCTTGCGCTCGGTGACGTCCTGCTTGAGCTCCACGTAGTGGCTGATGTGCCCGTCGGGCTGGCGGATCGGCGCCACCACCACGGCCTCGGCGATCTCGGCACCGTCCTTGCGGCGGTTGAGCTGCTCGCCCGCCCAGTTCTCGCCGCGCGCCAGCGTGTCGCGCAGCCCCTGGCGCTGGGCGGGCGCCATGCCGTTGCTGGACACCAGCGCGGAGGGCTGGCCCAGCACTTCGCCGCGCGCGTACCCGGTGCGCGCGAGGAAGGCGGCGTTGACGTATTCGACGCGCCCCTGCAGGTCGGTGATGACAATGCTCTCGGGGCTTTGCTCCACCGCGCGCTGCAGCTTGCGCAGCTCGGCATCGATGGTGGCCAGGTTCACGGCGGTGCGCTGTGCCTCCTGCACGCGGCGCAGATAGCTGCGGCGCGACAGCAGGGTGGCCGCCGCCGTGACCGCCAGGATTCCGCTCAGGTAGGCGACATAGGCCAGCCGGTTGCCATAGCGCGCCGCGGGCAGCCAGCCCCGCAGGTCGGCCCAGACGAAGAACAGGAACAGCACGCCCGTGGCACCGGTCAGCACCAGGGTGGGCCGCGCGCCGAGGATCCAGCCGGCGAACACGATCAGCACGGGAAAGTTGAGCAGGTTGGGGCCCCGCAGGCCCCCGTTGGTCGCGGCCACGATGGCGACCACGCCCCAGACGCCCCAGATCAGCACCAGTGCCGCCTGGTGCCAGCGCCGCAGGCGCCCCAGCAGCACCGCCACGCCCCCCATCGCGCCCGCGCCCAGGTTGAGCAGCACGTGGGTCCACGACAGGGGCCGGTCCAGCAGCAGCAGGGCGGCGATGACGGTGCCCGTGACCATGACCGTCCAGGAGCCAGCCCGCACCAATTGCTCGGTGGTGGCATCGTCTCGTTCGGAAGGCGAGGAAGGGACAGCAGCGGGCATTGGTTTCAGGCGGTAACAGCCAGGCTGGCATGGTAACGCGATACCCCGCGGCCACCGAGCCTGCCGTGCGCGCCCACCGCCCGGGATGCCCTGGCCGGCGCCCGCGGCCCCGGGCGCGGGGCCTACTCGGCGTCGCCGGACGCCGGTTCGCGCACGCCCGAACCCTTGCCCTTGGCCTTGGCGCGCGCGTCCTTGCGGGCCTGGCGCCTGGCGTCCTCGGCCAGCCCGGCGGCCCGCCAGGCCTCGAACTCCTGCGGGGTTTCCAGCGTGATGCGGCCCAGGATCGCGGTGCGGAAATCGGTCATCACGATCTCGGCCGTCTTTTGCAGGTTCACGCGGCCGCCGCCCAGCATGGCGCCGCGCTTGCGGCCGATGGCCTCGAGCAGTTCGTCGTCCTGCATCGTGGCCATGGCGCCGGCTGGCAGGCCCAGCTTGTAGCGTGCCTCCAGCAGCGGGGCGTAGTGCTGCTGCAGGCGGCGCAGCAGCTCCAGCGCCACCAGTTCCTCGTCGAAGGCATTGCGGCCTACCGCGCCGCTGGCGGCCAGGTTGTAGCCGCTTTCGGGCACGATGATGCGCGGCCACAGCATGCCGGGCGTGTCCCACAGGTAGAAGTCGTCGGCCAGCGTGATGCGCTGCTCCAGCTTGGTGATGCCGGCCTCGTCGCCGGTCTTGGCCTGGCGCTTGTTGGAGAGGGTGTTGATCAGCGTGGACTTGCCCACGTTGGGCACGCCACAGATGAGCACGCGCATGGGCTTGGCCATGCCGCCCCGGTTGGGCGACAGCAGGTGGCAGGCGTCGATGAGCTTGCGCGTGGGGGCCGGGTCGGACGCATCGAGCGGCAAGGCGCGCGTGTCGCTCTGGGCGTTGTACCAGTCCACCCACAAGGCCGTGCGTGCCGGGTCGGCCACGTCCTGCTTGTTGAGCACCTTGAGCGTGGGCTTGTGGCCCGTGATCTCGGCCAGCAGCGGGTTGGCGCTGGAGCCGGGCAGGCGCGCGTCCAGCACCTCGATCACCACGTCAATGTCCTTGATGCGTTCGGTGATGGCTTTGCGGGTCAGGTGCATGTGACCGGGGAACCACTGGATGGCCATGCGGGGGTACTTTCTTCTGTATTTGAATCAATCCAAGGGTGGCAAGGATAATCGCGGTCTCATCTTTTCATGATCTGGCGCGTTTTTGCGCCGCCCTGCCCACCATGCCGCTGCCCACTCCGTCGCCCTCCAAGCCCACCGCCAGCAAGGCCGACAAGGAAGTGCTGTTCAAGGGCGTGACCTGCGCCCTGATCGGCCTGGTCATCCTGCTGGCGCCCCATGTGGCGCGCTCCACCAGCGTGCGCGATCTCATGAGCCAGGCGGCCCTGGTGGGCTGGTTCGCGCTGGTGCTGGGCATCGCGTTCGTGGCGCAGTACGGCATGCGGCGCGCCCGGGCCGGGCGCCGCCCACGATGACATCGAACACCGCCACCATCCCGGCCCGCGCTGTGGACGGTGCCTCCGCGCAGCGGATGTTCCAGTGGCTGCAGCAGCGCGCCACGGACGCGGGCATCGCCCTGCGCAACCCGCCTCCCGAGCCCACCACCTGCTGCGGCCGCGGCTGCAATGGCTGCGTGTGGGAGGGGTTTCTGGACGCCGCCGAGTACTGGCGGCAAGAGGCGCTGCTGCGGCTGGAGGGCTGAATTTCAAGCCAAATTGGCCTCTAGCGCTTGATGAATAAACGCTGGAAGCTATCAAATTCAGAGTACCGAACAACTCTGCCTTGTAGCAGACGTCGCCTCAAACTGGCGCTGCCCAAGGCCAGTGCCACCGTGGAACTGGCTCTGCCAGGCCACCGGTGGCGTCCCCCTTGGGGGAAGCGGCGCAGCCGCTCAAGGGGTCAATTCCTTCACCGACATGTACTGCTCGCGCCAGGCCTCGAACGGCAGCGTGTCCGCCGCCTCGATGGCCTTCTGCGCCGCGATCGACTCGTCGGCCATGGCCAGGTAGCGCGCCTGCTGCTCGGCCGTCCAGGGCAGGCCCAGCAAGGCGTCGCGCGCGGCGATGGACTGCTGGCGGGCAAAGGCTTCGAAGCTGTGGTGATGCTCCTGCACGATGCTGTCGAGCACGCGGGCCGATGGCGTGCGCCCGGGAGCGGACATCAGCGCTCGGGCGTCGCGCAGCGCGGCGCTGTAATCCTGGGTGCCGTGGGTGGCGTCCAGCGCGGCGGCCAGGGGCTCGCACGCGGCCAGCACCTCGGCGCCCCATTCGGTCAGCAGCACGCTCTGGCCGTTGCGCGAGAGCCGCAAGCCGGGCTCGCGGCCCCGCTCGGCCGTGAGGTGCTGGTTCTGCTTGAGTTCGGCGATCTCTTCGGGCGTGTCGGGCGGGCTGTCGGACAGCAGGCAGTGCAGCAAGAACACGTCCAGGAGCCGCATGGTGGGCGCCGTGATGCCCACGGGCACGAACGGGTCCAGGTCCATCAGGCGCACCTCGACGTATTCGACACCGCGTTCACGCAGCGCGTGCAGCGGGCGCTCGCCGGTGCGCACGGTGCGCTTGGGGCGGATGGTGCCGTAGAACTCGTTCTCGATCTGCAGCAGGCTGGTGCCCAGCTGGTTGTAGTCGCCACCCGGGTTGCGCACGCCCACGGTTTCGTAGGCCGGGTACGGCTTGGTGAGTGCTTCGTGCAGCGAGTTGGCGTAGCCCGTGAGGCCGTTGTAGCTCACGGCCAGCGTGGCCTGCGCGTCGCTCTGGTAACCCAGACGCCCCATGCGCAGCGAGGTGGCGTGCGGCAGGTACAGCGCGCTGCCGCCCTCCATCTGCTGCAGGCGGTGTTCGCGCCCTTCCACGAAACACGGGCACAGCGCGGGCGAGGCGCCGAACAGGTACAGCAGCACGAAGGCATGGCGGCGGAAGTTGCGGATCAGCGAGAAATACTGCTCGCTGTCCACGCCCGGCAGCGACCAGTTGTAGTGGATGCCCGAGATGGTCTGCATGCGCCGGCCATAGCGGTGGCCCAGGCCCATGCGGTACACGCTCTTGGCGCGCCCGATGTTGGAGCCGCCGTAGCGCCCGATGGGAATGGTCTCGTCGGTGGGCAGCCCGCAGGGCATGCTGGACGCCCACAGCAGCTCGCCGCCGCTGTTCTTCAGGGTGTGGTGCACGAACTGGTGCACCTCGGTCAGCTCATCCAGGCACTGCTGGACGCCCTTGTGGGCGCCGGTGATGAGTTCGAGCTGGGACTCGCTGTAGTCGGTGGTGATCAGGGGGTGCGTGAGGGCCGAGCCCAGCGCCAGCGGGTGCGGCGTGAGGGCCAGGCCATCGTGGGGCAGCACCCGCAGCCCCTCCTTTTCAATGCCGCGGCGAATCCCTCCCAGGGCCTGCGCCGGGTAGGCGGCCAGTCTCTCGTGCAATTTGCTCATATGTTT
The DNA here is from genome assembly GCF_059415185.1 of Acidovorax sp. GW821-FHT10E04. Taxonomy (NCBI): domain Bacteria; kingdom Pseudomonadati; phylum Pseudomonadota; class Betaproteobacteria; order Burkholderiales; family Comamonadaceae; genus Acidovorax; species Acidovorax sp. GW821-FHT10E04. The sequence continues at coordinate 159,443 of NZ_JBWKMT010000002.1, read as the reverse complement.
ATACCGATCCGTCTTCTGTCGGCCCGGAACTTAGCACGGAGCAGGATTGCGCGTATGGACCTGGCTTAAACCCTCGCCGCCATGGCCTTGCTCACTTCATTGGTTCCCTGCGCCGCGCCACTTTGTGGTACTTGTTCGCCCGCGCGCCCCGTCGCTTCGGCCAGGCGGGCCGCCAGCTGCTCGGGAACGTCGGCGCCCAGCCCCAAGTGGATGCCCTGCGTGAGCGTGATGTGCGCGGCCTCGAACGTGCCCGCGCCCGCGCACAGGATGGTGCGCGTGGGCGCACTCTCGTGCGCCAGCACCAGCATGGCGGGCACCACGGCCTCGGGCTTCAGGGCGTCCAGCACCTCCTGGGGCATCAGGCCCTCGGTCATGCGCGTGGCGGCGGTGGGTGCCAGGGCGTTCACGTGGATGTGGTATCTGGCCCCCTCGATGGACAGGGTCTGCATCAGCCCCACCTGCGCCAGCTTGGCCGCGCCGTAGTTGGCCTGGCCGAAGTTGCCGTACAGGCCCGTGGACGACGTGGTCATCACGATGCGGCCGTACTGCTGGGCCACCATGTGCGGCCACACGGCCTTGCAGCAGTGGGCGGCGCCCATCAGGTGCACGTCCACCACCAGGCGGAAGTCGTCCATCTCCATCTTGGAAAACGACTTGTCGCGCAGGATGCCGGCGTTGTTCACCAGGATGTCCACCCGGCCCCAGGCGTCGATGGCCTGCTGCACCATGGCCTGCACGGCCGCGTAGTCGGTGACCGAGGCGCCGTTGGCGATCGCCTCGCCGCCGGCCGCGATGATCTCGTCGACCACGGCCTGCGCCGCGCCCACCGAACCACCCTTGCCGTCCACCGCGCCGCCCAGGTCATTGACCAGCACCTTGGCGCCCCGCGCCGCCAGGGCCAGTGCATGCTGGCGGCCCAGGCCGCCGCCAGCCCCCGTCACGATGGCCACGCGGCCCTTGAATTCGATGTCCATGCAAGGTTCTCCTGTTGTGTCTGTGAAAAAGTTGGCTGGCGCACGCGCGCCGCGCGTGGCACTGTAAGCCACGCGGCACGGGTGCATGGTTGCGCAGGCGACTCGGGCCCAGGGGCCCATGGCGCCCGCGCGCCACGCATGCCGCAGGCACGGCCCGGGCCGGCAGACGCCGCACCAGGGCCCGCGGGCGCCCCGGCGGCCTTGGCGTGCGTGCGCTGGCAGCGCCTCTCTTGCCATGCACAGCGCGGGAGAAAAGGGGGAAGCAACGGCGCCGCTCAGGGGGTCGCCGCTTCATGCATAGCGCACGGGCTGGCTGTAGCGTGGATCGCGGTGCCAGTCCCAGTAGGTCCGCACCAGCTGGCGCACCACCGGCCCCACGGCGCCATCGCCCACCGGCCGCCCGTCCACCCGGGTGACAGGCAGCACGCCCCCGCCCGAGGTGGACAGGAACACCTCGCGCGCACCGCGCAATTCGGCCGCCGGCAAGGCCCGCGCCTGCAGCGGCAGGCCCAGCGACGCCGCCATCTCGAGGACCGTGCGGCGCGTGATGCCTTCGAGCATGCCCTGGGCGGGCGTGGCGATGGTGCCCTGCGCATCCACGCAGAACACGTTGAAGCCCGGGCCTTCGACCACATGGCCTGCTCCGTCGGTGAGCACGACGGTGTCGCCCCCGGCGTCCAGCGCCCCCAGGAGCCCCATGGTGAGGTCGTTCCAGTGGTAGTTCTTGACGCGCGGGTCCACGCTGCTGGCGGGGATGCGCTGCACGTCGCTCACGATGAGGTTCAGGCCCCGCTCGCGCTGCGCCTCGTTGGCGATCCACACATAGGGCACGGCGAACGCGTAGAACTGGTTCACGGCCTGGCGCGGGTCGCGCGAACCCCAGGGCGGCTGGCCGCGCGTGACGATCATCTCCACATACGCATCGCGCAGGCCCGACAGGCGCACGCACTGCTCCAGCACCGCCGCGATCTCGGCGGGCGAGCGTCCCGGGTCGAGCCGCAGGCGCGCACAGCTGGCCAGGAACCGCTCCAGGTGCGCGTCGAGCCGGAAGAATGCGCCGTCCCAGACGGTGACCACGTCGTAGGTGGCGTCGGAGCGCAGAAACCCCCAGTCGGTCAGCGGAATCGCCGCGTCGCCAATGGGAACGTACTGGCCGCGCACGCAGGCGGCCCCCTGGGAATAATCGGGTAAGGTGCTCATGCCCGCATTCTGGCCAGCGCGGGCCGCCCCGCAAGGCCCGTGGGGCCATTGCTCGCACATTCATCGCGGTCACCGCTTGTCCGTCAAGCGCTGCGCGGCATTCAATTGAAAGGAAATACCATGAAAGCAGTCTGGAACGGCGTGGTCGTCGCCGAGAGCGACGACACCGTGGTGGTCGAAGGCAACCACTACTTTCCCGAAAGCGCGCTCAAGCGCGAGTTCTTCACCTTCAGCAACCACAAGACCACCTGCCACTGGAAGGGCCAGGCCAGCTACCTGTCGCTGCTGGTCAACGGCGAGATGAACACCGACGCCGCCTGGTTCTATGCCGATCCCAAGCCCGAGGCCGAAGAAATCCGGGGCCGCGTGGCGTTCTGGAAGGGCGTGAAGGTCGCCGCCTGACCAGGAGGCCAGGGTTATCCCTGCCAGCGCTGGACAATCATGTGGATAAGTTTTGGCAAGTCCTGTATGGCAGCGCCAAGTGCTTGATTCATAAGGCCAAGGCCTGCGACGCCTCTTTTTTAGGCAATCGATCCCGCACTGGCTCCGGTTATCCCAGCCCGCACTGGACAATCATGTGGATAAGTTTGGAGAAGTCTTGTATGACATCCTTAAGTGATTGATTTATAAGAAATATCCTTGCATTGCCCAAAAAAGCGGCAACCACGCCCAGGGATTCCGCGCACCGCGCCCAGCCCCTTGCCACCCCCCAGTCCGCCCCGGTTATCCCTGCCCGCACTGGACAATCATGTGGATAACCCTGGACAAGCCTTGTATGGCGGGGGTAAGTGCCTGATTTACAAGGAATATCCTTGCACCGCTTAAAAAACAGGCACTGCCCCGCCACGCGCCGGCTGGGATACAGTTCCCATCGGCGCCCCCTGCATAGCTACATTTTTAATAGCAGCCAGCGCCCGCCAGTCCAGCGCGCATGAGCAAAATCATCCCATGTCCCACCCTCCGCTCCCGCACAGTCCCGCCGCCGAACGCAACCAGGGCCCCATCCTGGCGGTGCTGCAGTCCCTGCTGGCGCCGGAAGGCGCGGCACTGGAGATCGCCAGCGGCACGGGCCAGCACGCGGCGCACTTTGCCGCCGCCCTGCCCGGCTGGAGCTGGCAGCCCACCGACCTGCAGGGAACGCACTTCGGCGCCATCGCCGGCTGGGCCGCGCACACGGGCGCGCGCAACGTGCGCACACCCGTGGCGCTCGACGTGCTCCAGCCCGCCTGGCCCGCCGATGGCCCGGCGTTCAGCCAGCCGTTCGACCTGATCTACTGCGCCAACATGCTGCACATCGCGCCCTGGGCGTGCTGCGCGGGCCTGATGCGCGGGGCGACCCGCCACCTGGCGCCAGGCGGCCTGCTGGTCACCTACGGCCCGTACCTGGAAGACGGCGTGCCCACCGCCGCGGGCAACCTGGCGTTTGACGCCAGCCTGCGCGCCCAGGACGCCACCTGGGGCATCCGCCGCATCGACGACGTGGCCGCCGTGGCGGCCGGGGCCGGGCTGCGGCTGGCGGCCCGCCATGCGATGCCCGCCAACAACCTCCTGCTGGTGTGGACACGCGCCACCCCCGCCCCCGACGCCCACCCCGACACCACGCACCACCCATGAGCACCCCACCCAACACCGCGCCCTTCTTCATCGCCACGGTAGAGCCCGGCGGCCAGCAATGCGACGCCTGGCCCGAGCAGCCGCTGCTGCTGTCGCTGGAACAGGGCGGCATCGACTGGCCCAGCTCCTGCCGCAACGGCACCTGCCGCACCTGCATGGGCCAGCTGGCCGAGGGCACCGTGCGCTACGCCATCGAATGGCCGGGCCTCACGGCCGAAGAAAAAGACGAAGGCTGCGTGCTGCCCTGCGTGGCCTATCCCACATCGGACGTGGTGCTGCAGGGCAGCATGGTCTGAAGCCCCTCGCAGCCGCGCCGCACCGCCCGACGGCAGGGCGGCGCCGGCAAGGGGCGCCCCCGTCTGGGGAGCCTGCCCAACCCACGGGGAACTGATTTGCATCAGCCCCGGGGCGCCCCACCGGGCACGGCGCGGCCCGGTGCACTAAAATCCCATCCTTCTGGGGCAATATGCCCCTTTGACGAGCGGCAGCGCCGCATCGCATGTTCTTTGGGCGGTTTCTTGGGGGTGCGCACAGCGTGGCGGCCTCCGGCCACGGGGACCTGCGCTGCGGCACCACCGCCAGCGGTCCCCTCAGAAAGCCCAGCCTTCCATGAACTCCCCCCTCACTCCCGTGCCGATCTCGCCCGTCGAGGACATCGTGGCCGAGATGCGCGCCGGCCGCATCGTCATCCTCGTGGATGAAGAAGACCGCGAAAACGAAGGCGACCTCGTCCTGGCCGCCGACCATGTGACGGCCGAGGCCATCAACTTCATGGCCCGCTTCGGCCGGGGCCTGATCTGCCTCACGCTCTCACGCGAACGCTGCGAACGCCTGCGCCTGCCGCCCATGGTGGCCAGCAACGGCACCAAGATGGGCACGGCCTTCACCGTATCGATCGAGGCGGCCGAGGGCGTGACCACCGGCATCTCGGCCGCCGACCGCGCCCGCACCGTGCAGGCCGCCGTGGCCCCCAACGCCGTGGCCGCCGACCTGGTGCAGCCCGGCCACATCTTCCCGCTGCAGGCCGTCGAAGGCGGCGTGCTCATGCGCGCGGGCCACACCGAGGCCGGCTGCGACCTGGCCGTGATGGCCGGCTGCAGCCCCGCCGCCGTGATCTGCGAGATCATGAAGGACGACGGCACCATGGCCCGCCTGCCCGACCTGCAGCTCTTCGCGGCCGAGCACGGCCTGAAGATCGGCACCATCGCCGACCTGATCGAGCACCGCAGCCGCACCGAATCGCTGGTCGAGAAGGTGGGCACGCGCGTGCTGCAGACGGCCTTTGGCGCCTTCACCGCCCACGCCTTCCGCGACAAGCCCAGCCAGGCCGTGCACCTGGCCCTCGTCAAGGGACAGTGGGGCGCCGACGACGTGGTGCCCGTGCGCGTGCACGAACCGCTGTCGGTGCTGGACGCACTGGAAGTCAACCGCTCCATGCACTCGTGGAGCCTGGACACCAGCCTGCAATACCTGTCCGAACAGGGCAAGGGCGTGGCGGTGCTGCTCAACTGCGGCGAGACCGCCGGCCAGCTGCTCTCGCAGTTCGAGGGCACGGCCCGCGCGGCGCAGGCCCCCGAGCGCGGCCGCATGGACCTGCGCACCTACGGCGTGGGCGCGCAGATCCTGCGTGAATGCGGCGTGCACAAGATGGCGCTCATGGGCCAGCCACGCCGCATGCCCAGCATGATGGGCTACGGCCTCGAAATCACCGGCTTCATTCCGAAAGAGTAAAAAACATGTTTGGCGCAGAAAAAGGACCAGCGGACAAGCTGGACGGCAAGAAGCTGCACATCGGCATCGTGCAGGCCCGCTTCAACGAAAGCATCACCAATACCCTGGCCGCGGCCTGCCGTGCCGAGCTTCTGAACCTGGGCGTGCAGGAAAAGAACATCCGGCACGTGCTCGTGCCCGGCGCCCTCGAGGTGCCCGTGGCCCTGCAGGCCATGGCCGAAAGCGATGAGTACGACGCGCTGATCGCCCTGGGCTGCATCATCCGCGGTGAAACCTATCACTTCGAACTGGTGGCCAACGAATCCGGCGCGGGCGTCACGCGCCTGTCGCTGGACTACCAGATCCCGATTGCCAACGCCATCATCACCACCGAGAACCTCGATCAGGCGGTGGCCCGCCAGACCGAAAAGGGCACCGATGCAGCCCGCGTGGCGGTGGAAATGGCCAACCTGCTGGACGACCTGTCATGAGCGAAAACACCCCCACGCCCTCCTCGGCGCGCCCTCCCAAGCAGGGCCGCACCGGGCTCAAGTCCACGGGCACGCGCAAGGCCGCCTCCAAGTCCAACCGCAGCCGCGCGCGCGAGTTCGCGCTGCAGGCGCTCTACCAGCACTTGGTGGGCGGCAACGACGCCCACGCCATCGACGCGTTCACGCGCGACCTGGCCGGTTTTCACAAGGCGGACTCGGTGCACTACGACGCCCTGCTGCACGGCTGCATCGCCACCGCCGCCGACATGGACCTGCTCATCACCCCGCTGCTGGACCGCAAGATGGCCGAAATCTCGCCCATCGAGCACGCCACGATGTGGATCGGCGTGTACGAGTTCCAGCACTGCCTGGACGTGCCCTGGCGCGTGGTGCTCAACGAGTGCATCGAACTGGCCAAGGAATTTGGCGGAACCGACGGCCACAAGTATGTGAATGCCGTGCTCAACGGCCTGGCCCCCCAGCTGCGCGCGCTGGAAGTGGCGGCGGACAAGGCTGGCGGCGCGGCGGCCGCCCCCACCGCCCCCCCATCCGGGGCATCCGCTGACGGCGCCTGAGCTCCCGGGCGCGCCGGGCCGCCACGGAGCGGCGGCGGGCGCGCCCCCATTCCCCCTTCCATTTCAAACGACACCCGGCCAGCACGGGCAGGACGCCTTTCCATGAAGTTTTCCACGCGCGCCGAGCGCATCGAACCGTTCTATGTGATGGAGGTGGCCAAGGCCGCGCAGGCCCTGGCGCGCGAAGTGGCGGGCACGCGCGAGCCGATGATCTTCCTGAACATCGGCGAGCCGGACTTCACAGCGCCGCCGCTGGTGCAGGAGGCCGCGATGCGCGCCGTGCACGGCGGCGCGACCCAGTACACCAACGCCCTCGGCCTGGATGCGCTGCGCGAACGCATCAGCGGCTGGTACCAGGGCCGCTTTGGCGTGAACGTGCCCGCGCGCCGCATCGTGGTGACGGCCGGCGCCTCGGCCGCGCTGCAGCTGGCGTGCCTGGCGCTCATCGAATCGGGCGACGAGATCCTGATGCCCGATCCCAGCTACCCGTGCAACCGCCACTTCGTGAGCGCGGCCGAGGGCAAGGCCGTGCTCGTGCCCACCACGGCCGCCGAGCGTTACCAGCTCAGCGCCGACAAGGTGCGCGCCGCCTGGGGCGAAAAAACCCGGGGTGTCCTGCTCGCATCGCCATCGAATCCCACGGGCACCTCCATCGCCCCCGGCGAGCTGCGCCGCATCCACGACGTGGTGCGCGCGCACGATGGCATCACCCTGATCGACGAGATCTACCTGGGCCTGTCGTACGAGGAAGAGTTTGGCCACACGGCCCTGGCCATCGACGACAACATCATCAGCATCAACAGCTTCAGCAAGTACTTCAACATGACGGGCTGGCGCCTGGGCTGGATGGTGGTCCCCGAGGCCATGGTGCCCGTGGTCGAGCGCCTCGCGCAAAACCTGTTCATCTGCGCGAGCACCGTGTCGCAGCATGCCGCGCTGGCGTGCTTCGAGTCCGAGAGCATCGCCGAGTACGAACGCCGCCGCGCCGAGTTCAAGGCCCGGCGCGACTTCTTCATCCCCGCGCTGCAATCGCTGGGCCTTTCCGTGCCCGTGATGCCAGACGGCGCCTTCTACGCCTGGGCCGACTGCACGCAGGCCGCACAGCGCCTGGGCGTGAACGGCAGCTGGGACTTCGCGTTTGAGCTGATGCGCCGCGCCCACATCGCGGTGACGCCGGGGCGTGACTTCGGCACGGCAGAGCCCGAGCGCTTCATCCGCTTCTCCACCGCGAACTCCATGGCCCAGCTGCAGGAATCGGTGGAACGGCTGCGCAGGCTCCTCGGGTGACACCATGGGCTTTGAGTTCCCCATCCGCGTCTACTGGGAGGACACCGATGCCGGCGGCATCGTGTTCTATGCCAACTACCTCAAGTTCTTCGAGCGCGCCCGGACCGAATGGCTGCGCTCGCTGGGCGTGGGCCAGCAGCGATTGCGGGAACAAACCGGCGGCATGTTTGTCGTAACCGATGCGCAGCTGCGCTACCACCGGCCCGCCCGGCTGGACGATGAACTGATTGTTACCGCCGCCCTGCAGGCCCCAGGCCGCGCATCGTTGACAATAGTGCAGCAGGCGCTCCTGAAACCAGAGCAGATGACCGAACAGCCTCCCCTGTTGCTGACCGAAGGCACCATCCGCATCGGATGGGTCGATGCCGCGACGATGCGCCCTGCAAGAATACCGAGCACCCTCCTGGAACAACTCTCACCATGAACTCCCAAAACATGTCCATCATCTCCCTGGTGCTGCACGCCAGCTGGGTGGTGCAACTCGTGATGCTGCTGCTCCTGGGCGTGTCGGTCGCCAGCTGGGCGGCCATCTTCCGCAAGCTGTTTTCCTTGAAGCGCGTGAAGACGCTCAACGACGACTTCGAACGCGAGTTCTGGTCGGGCACCAGCCTCAACGACCTGTACGCCAGCGCCGCGCAGAACGCCAAGCAGGCCGGCCCCATGGAACGCATCTTCGCCAGCGGCATGCGCGAGTACCAGAAGCTGCGCGAGCGCCGCATCGTGGACCCCGGCACCCTGCTCGACGGCGCACGCCGCGCCATGCGCGCGAGCTTCCAGCGCGAGATGGACGTGGTCGAATCCAGCCTATCGTTCCTGGCCTCGGTGGGCTCGGTCTCGCCGTACGTGGGCCTGTTCGGCACGGTGTGGGGCATCATGCATGCGTTCACCGGCTTCGCCGGCATGGAGCAGGTCACGCTGGCCACCGTGGCGCCGGGCATCGCCGAAGCCCTGGTGGCCACCGCCATCGGCCTGTTCGCCGCCATCCCGGCCGTGATCGCCTACAACCGCTTCGCGCGCGACATCGACCGCGTGGCCACGCACCAGGAGACCTTCATCGAGGAGTTCTCCAACATCCTGCAGCGCAACCTGGGCGCGCACCCGGCGGCCCCCGCCCCATCGGCCTCCGGCCACTAACCGCAGGAGCGCCACACCATGCCCGCCATGGCATCCCGCGGCCGAGGCCGCCGCACCATCAACGAGATCAACATGGTCCCGTTCATCGACGTGATGCTGGTGCTGCTCATCATCTTCATGGTGACGGCCCCCATGCTCACGCCCGGCGTGGTCGACGTGCCCAGCGTGGGCAAGGGCAAGAACATGCCCAAGGTGGTGGCCCAGGTCATCGTCAACAAGGACGGCTCGCTCCAGTTCAAGACCCCCGAGGCCACGCGCAGCCTGAGCCAGCGCGAGATCGGCGATGCCGCCAGCCGCTGGCAGAAGGCCCAGGGCGCGGACAGCGCGAGCGCGGTGGTCATCAGCGCCGACAAGGGTGTGCAGTACGAAAACGTGGTGAAGGCGATGGACGCCCTGCAGAAGGCGGGCGTGCAACGGGTGGGCCTGTCCGTCAAGCAGGGCGGCTGAACCGAAACCGCGCTCCGCACTCTCACCGCCCATGCACGCCCACACCGACCGCGACCAGTTTGCCCCGCCCCGCCCGCCGGCACGCCTGCGCGCCATCACGCTGGCGGTGCTGGTGCACGCGGTGCTGATCGGCGCGCTGACCTGGGGCGTGAACTGGAAGAGCAGCGCCGACCAGCCCGCGGTGGAGGCCGAGCTCTGGGCCGCCGTGCCCCAGCAGGCCGCGCCCCGTGCCGTGGAGCCCCCGCCACCGCCGCCCGCTCCCCCCGAAGTCCGCACCCCCACGCCGCCGCCACCACCGCCACCGCCCCGCGCGGTGGAACCGCCGGACACGCGCGAGGCCGACATCGCCATCGAGCGTGAAAAGAAGCGCCTGGAACAGGAAAAAAAGGCCCGCGAACAGCAGCAGGAGCGTGAAAAGCGCGAACGTGAACGCAAGGAAGACGAGCGCCGCGACCGCCTGGAGCAGGAGAAGAAGGAACGCCTGCAAAAGGAAAAGGAAAAAGAGCAGCGTGAAAAGCAGCTGGCCGAGCAGAAGAAGGCCGAGCAGGACAAGCAAAAGAAGCTGGCCGAAGACAAGCGCAAGGCGGAAGAAGCCACCAAGCGCAGGACAGAGGCCGAGGAAAAGCAGCTGGCCAAGCAGCGCGAGGACAACCTGCGGCGCATGCAGGGCCTGGCGGGCGCCACCGGCAGCGAAAATGCCACCGGCACCGCGCAGCGCAGCGCCGGCCCCTCGGGCAGCTACGGCGGCAAGGTGGCGGCCAAGGTCAAGCCCAACATCGTGTACCCCGATGCGATCTCGGGCAACCCGCGCGCGGAGGTGGAGGTGCGCCTGTCGCCCGATGGCACCATCGTCGGCAAGCGCCTCGTGCAGTCCAGCGGCAACAAGGCCTGGGACGAAGCCGTGCTGCGCGCGCTGGACAAGACCGAGACCCTGCCGCGCGACGTGGATGGACGCGTGCCGCCTTCCCTGACCATCGGTTTCAGGCCGCAGGACTGAGCCCCCAAAACAAAGCGCCCGGTACTTCCGGGCGCTTTTTCTTTTGCTTTTTGACCTCCAGCGCTTGATGGGTAAGCGCCAGAAGCTATCTATTCGATAGCAAAATACCCGCCGTTGCTACCGGTCGCGCCGCTCCATGCGGCGGTTCAGATTGAGGGCACCCAATGTGCAGGCCACGCCGGACAGCAAATACACCGTCACCGCCAGCAGCCCGAATTGGGAGGACAGGTACAGGGCCACGAGGGGCGCGAAGGCGGCGCCAATGATCCAGGCCAGGTCGGCCGACAAGGCGGCGCCCGTGTAGCGGTACTGGGGCGAGAAATTGGCAGTCACCGTGCCAGAAGCCTGGCCGTACGACAGGCCCAGCAGCACGAAGCCCAGCAGCAGGAACATGGTGCTGCCCACCTCGCCGGAGTTGAGCAACACCGGCGCCATGAAGCTGAACACGCCAATCATCACCGCCATGCCGCCCAGCAGCTTGCGGCGGCCCAGGTGGTCCGACAGCCAGCCCGACACCATGATGGCCCCCGCCGCCAGGAAGGCGCCCACGATCTGCACCCCCAGAATCTGCGTGACGGGTTGTTCCGAGTACAGCGTGATCCACGACAGCGGGAACACCGTGACCAGATGGAACAGCGCAAAACTCGCCAGCGCGGCGAAAGCACCCAAAAGCACATTGCTGCCTTCGTCGCGCACCACGCGGCTCACGGGCACGGGTTGCAGTTCGCGCTCCTGCAGCAGTTCGGCGTACGACTGGCCCACCACGAGGCGCAGGCGGGCGAACAAGGCCACCACGTTCACCGCGAACGCCACGAAGAACGGATAGCGCCAGCCCCAGGCCAGGAATTCCTCGACGGTGAGGCTGCTGTACAGATAGGCAAACAGGCCCGCGGCCAAGACAAACCCCAGCGGCGCGCCCAGCTGCCCGATCATGGCGTACCAGCCCCGGCGGTGCCGGGGGGCGGACATCGCCAGCAGCGACGGCAGGCCGTCCCACGAGCCGCCGAGCGCCAGCCCCTGGCCGATGCGCAGGATCAGCAGCGCCACGATGGCGGTCATGCCCACGTCCTTGTAACCCGGCAGGAAGGCCATGGCCACCGTGCACACCCCCAGCAGGAACAGCGCGATGGTCAGCTTCGTGCCCCGCCCCCAGCGCCGCTGGATGGCCATGGAAATGGCCGTGCCCACGGGCCGCACCACGAACGCCACGGCCAGCAGCGCAAAGGCGGCGAGCGTGCCATCCAGGCGCGACATGAAGGGAAACAGAAACGACGGGAACACCAGCACGCAGGCGATCCCGAAAACGAAGAAGTCGAAATACTCGGACGACCGCCCGATGATCACGCCCACGGCGATTTCGCTGGGAGTGACATCTTCATGCGTGTCCGCCCGGGAGAGAGAGGCTGGGCTTTCTTCGAAGCCGGCCGCGGGGTAGGTGGCAGAGGCGGGGCTGCTCATGAACAGGACTCCTTGTCGTTGTCGGAAAAAACCAGGACGGCTGGGCTCGTCCGCCTGATTTTCAGTGATCGCGCTGCCCGCAAAGGCACCGGGTACCTAGGTTTTACCCGCAAGCCTGCCCCGGGACAAGTACGCCTGGGCCAGGGCGCCGTGCAGGACAACGCCGGCTCTGCCCCCATGCCCTGGATGGGGGGCAACAACCTTTGACCCTGGACAAAATGTCCAATGGACAAAAAAGCTAGCGATATTACATTCTGCGGTATCCCGACATCCGCGTTTACCCTCGAATCAACGCCTTGGTAGCGCCTTTCACATGTTCAAACTTCCTCACTTTCGCGGGCCTGCCTGGCTCGCCGCCGCTGCTGCCCTGGGCGGCCTGGCCGGCTGCAGCAAGGCGGTGGTCCTCAACCCGGCGGGCGACATCGCGGCCCAGCAGGGCCACATGGTCATCCAGGCCACCTTGCTGATGCTCATCATCATCGTGCCGGTGATCGCCCTCACCCTGTGGTTTGCCTGGAAGTACCGCCAGAACAACACCGCCAACACCGAGGAAGACTACGACCCCGACTGGCACCATTCCACCACCCTGGAGCTGGTGATCTGGACGGTGCCGCTCATGATCATCATCGCCCTGGGCGCGCTGACCTGGATCGGCACGCACAAGCTCGACCCGTACCGTCCGCTGGACCGCATCTCGGCCACCAAGCCCCTGGACACGCAATCCACCCCCATGGAAGTGCAGGTGGTGGCCATGGACTGGAAGTGGCTGTTCCTGTATCCCGAGCTGGGCATCGCCACGGTCAATGAACTGGCGGCGCCGGTGGACCGGCCCATTCTCCTGAAGCTCACGGCCACGTCCACCATGAACGCTTTCTACGTGCCCGACCTCGCCGGCATGATCTACGCGATGCCCGGCATGCAGACCGAGCTGAACGCCGTGATCAACCAGCCCGGCGTGTTCCACGGCATGGCGTCACACTACAGCGGCTCGGGCTTTTCGGGCATGACCTTCAAGTTCCACGGCCTGGTCCAGGGCGACTTCGAGCAGTGGGTCGCCAGGGCCCGGTCCGAGGGCAAGCCCCTGACCCGCCAGGCCTACATGGCCCTGGCCAAGCCCAGCGAACGCGACCCCGTGCAGCGCTTTGCCAGCGTGGAAGAAGGCCTGTACGACAAGGTGCTCAACCGCTGCGTCGAGGACGGCAAGATGTGCATGCACCACATGATGGCCATCGACGAGAACGGTGGCGATGCCTACGTGCGCGCCATGGGCCTGAACCTGCCCCAGGACGTGTGCACCTCGCAGAACGCCGCCCAGGTGGTGGCCGCCCTCGAGTCGCGCCACGCCATTTCCACCCGCAGCACCGCCGCCCAATGACCCGCCCCAGCCCCGCCCTGCCGGCCGCCGGCGCCCACGCCCAAGAAGACTGACCGCCATGTCCTCCTCACCTGTTACCGCACCCCACTGGGCCCTGGGCCGCATCACCTGGGATTCCATACCGATGGCGCACGAGCCCATCGTGCTCTGGACCTTTGTCGCCACCGTGCTGGGTGGGCTGGCCGTGATGGCCGCCATCACTAGGTTCCGCCTGTGGGGCACCCTGTGGCGCGACTGGATCTGCAGCATCGACCACAAGAAGATCGGGATCATGTACATGATCCTGGGCGTGGTGATGCTGCTGCGCGGCTTTGCCGACGCCGTGATGATGCGCCTGCAGCAGGCCATGGCCTTTGGCGACAACATGGGCTACCTGCCGCCGCACCACTACGACCAGATCTTCACCGCCCACGGCGTGATCATGATCTTCTTCGTGGCCATGCCGCTGGTCACGGGCCTGATGAACTACCTCGTGCCGCTGCAGATCGGCGCACGCGACGTGTCGTTCCCGTTCCTCAACAACTTCAGCTTCTGGATGACCACGGCCGGCGCCGTGCTGGTGATGGTGTCGCTGTTCCTGGGCGAGTTCTCCACCTCCGGCTGGCTGGCCCTGTCCAACCTCGGCGCGCAGGACCCCGGCGTGGGGCTGGACTACTACATCTGGGCGCTGCAGATCGCGGGGGTGGGCACCACGCTCTCGGGCATCAACCTGATCGTCACCATCATCAAGATGCGCGCGCCGGGGATGAACCTGATGAGGATGCCCGTCTTCACCTGGACGGCCCTGTGCACCAACGCGCTGATCGTGGCCTCGTTCCCGGTGCTCACGGCCGCGCTCGTGCTGATGTCGCTGGACCGCTATGCCGGCACCAACTTCTTCACGAACGACCTGGGCGGCAACGCCATGCTGTACGTGAACCTGATCTGGATCTGGGGCCACCCCGAGGTGTACATCCTGATCCTGCCGTGCTTCGGCATCTTCTCCGAAGTGGTGGCCACGTTCTGCAGGAAGCGCCTGTTCGGCTACACCTCCATGGTGTATGCCACGGTGGTGATCACCATCCTGTCGTACCTGGTGTGGCTGCACCACTTCTTCACCATGGGCTCGGGAGCGAGCGTGAACACGTTCTTCGGCATCACGACGATGATCATCTCGATCCCCACGGGCGCGAAGATCTTCAACTGGCTGTTCACCATGTACAAGGGCCGCATCCGCTTCGAGCTGCCCATGATGTGGACCGTGGCCTTCATGGTGACGTTCGCCATCGGCGGCATGACCGGCGTGCTGCTGGCCGTGCCACCGGCCGACTTCGTGCTGCACAACAGCCTGTTCCTGATCGCCCACTTCCACAACGTGATCATCGGGGGCGTGCTGTTCGGCCTGTTCGCGGGCATCAACTACTGGTACCCCAAGGCCTTCGGCTACAAGCTGGACCGCACCTGGGGCGTGCGCTCCTTCTGGCTGTGGGTGGTGGGCTTCTGGGTGGCGTTCGGCCCGCTGTACGTGCTGGGCCTGATGGGTGTCACGCGCCGTGCCAACCATTTCGAAGACCCGTCCCTGCAGATCTGGTTCGTGATCGCAGCCGTCGGCGCGGCCATGATCGCGGCCGGCATTGCCTGCTTCCTGATCCAGATCGTGGTGAGCTACCTGAAGCGCGAAGAGCTGCGCGACCACACGGGCGACCCGTGGGACGCGCGCACGCTGGAATGGGCCACGTCCTCGCCCCCGCCCGACTACAACTTCGCATTCACGCCCGTGGTGCACGAGATTGACGCGTGGTGGGACATGAAGAAGCATGGCTACCGGCGTCCCCTCGCCGGTTTCCAGCCCATCCACATGCCTGCCAATACCGGATCGGGCGCCGTGATCTCGGCCCTGTCCCTGGTGCTGGGCTTCGCATTGATCTGGCACATGTGGCTGCTCGCGGGCGTGTCGTTCGCGGCCGTGGTCCTGGCGGCCATCATCCACACGTTCAACTACCAGCGCGACTTCCACATCCCGGCCTCCACCGTGGCCAAGACGGAAAACCACCGCACCCAACAACTGCGTGCCAGCCATGTCTGATATCCGATACACCCCCGGCGCGGCAGGCGCCGCCAGCGCGGCGCTCGCGCCGCGCGACTACCACCTGGCGCACGAGCCCCATCCCGAGAACGGCACGGCCCTGGGCTTCTGGCTCTACCTGATGAGCGACTGCCTCATCTTCGCCGCCCTGTTCGCCACCTACGGCGTGCTCGGCCGCAGCTACGCGGCCGGCCCCACCGGCGCGCGGCTGTTCGACCTGACGCTGGTGGCCATCAACACGGCCTTCCTGCTGCTGTCGTCCATCACCTTCGGCTTCGCCATGCTGCGCAAGCAGCTGGGCGACGCCAAGGGCACGCTGCTGTGGCTGGCCGTGACGGGCTTCTTCGGCCTGTGCTTCCTGGGCCTCGAACTCTATGAGTTCGCCCACCTGATCCACCAGGGCGCCACGCCCCAGCGCAGCGCCTTCCTGTCGGCCTTCTTCACGCTGGTGGGCACCCACGGCCTGCACGTGACCTTCGGCCTCGTATGGCTGGTGGTGCTGATGGTGCAGATCGGCAAGCATGGCCTGATCCATGAAAACAAGCGCCGCCTGATGTGCCTGTCGATGTTCTGGCACTTTCTGGACGTGGTCTGGATCGGCGTCTTCACCTTTGTGTACCTGATGGGGGTGCTGTAACCATGAGCGCGCAACACACACACGCACACGATGCCCACGGCCACGGCGATCACCCCCATGAGGTGGGGCCGCACAGCAGCCTGCGCGACTACACGATCGGCTTCGTGCTGTCGGTCGTTCTCACGGCCATCCCCTTCTGGCTGGTCATGGCCAAGGTGATCGCCGACCGCAACACCGCCGTGCTGGTGCTGGGCGCCTTCGCCGTGGTGCAGATCCTGGTGCACATGGTGTATTTCCTGCACATGAACGGCAAGGTCGAGGGGGGATGGACCCTCTTGTCCACCATCTTCACCGTGGTATTCGTGGCCATCGCCATCAGCGGCACGCTGTGGGTCATGTTCCACATGAATGCCAACATGATGCCCGCGCACCCCACTCCCACGCCGCCGGCGCACGAAGCGCCGGGGCATTCGACGCCCTGACACCTTGACGCCAGAGCCCTCCCCCGCGCACGCGCCCTTCGCCCAGCGGCGGCTCCGCCAAGCGGCCCTCGTGCTCGTGGGCATCGCCCTGTTCTCGGCATTTGCCGCCCTGGGCACGTGGCAGGTCCAGCGCCGCGCGTGGAAGCTCGCGCTCATGGAGCGCGTGGAGCACCGGGTGCATGCGGCTCCCGTGGCGGCGCCACCGGCCAGCCAGTGGCCCCGGGTCAACGCGGCAGACCACGAATACCTTGCCGTCACCCTGCAGGGCCGGTGGCTGGCAGACAAGACGGTCCTCACCCAGGCGGTGACGGAGCTGGGCGCGGGCTTCTGGGTCATGGCCCCGCTGCAGCTGGACGACGGCACGCAGGTGCTCGTGAACCGCGGTTTTGTACCGCAGGCGCAGCGCAACCAGTGGCTCACGGGAGGGGCGCAGCCACCCCGGCCCGTGGCCACCGTGGAAGGACTGCTGAGGATCTCGGAGCCTGGCGGCGGTTTTCTGCGGACCAATGATCCCGCGCAGCAACGCTGGCACTCGCGCGACGTGGCCGCCATCAGCCAGGCACTGGGGCTGCCCCGCG
Organism: Acidovorax sp. GW821-FHT10E04; assembly: GCF_059415185.1. Lineage (NCBI taxonomy): Bacteria > Pseudomonadati > Pseudomonadota > Betaproteobacteria > Burkholderiales > Comamonadaceae > Acidovorax > Acidovorax sp. GW821-FHT10E04. The sequence goes on along the minus strand of NZ_JBWKMT010000002.1, from coordinate 142,479 downwards.
CCGCGCCCTTCTTCGTGGATGCGGGCCTGCCCGCCGCTGGCGGCGCGCCTTCCGTGCAGACCTGGCCCCGCCCGGGCATGACGGTGATCCGTTTTTCCAACAGCCATCTGGTGTACGCGGCGACCTGGTACGGGCTCGCGCTCATGGTTGCAGGCGCCGGCTGGTATGTGGCACGCTATGAACGCCGCCGGCATGGCCCTTCCCGCCGCCCCACGACCACCGATGAACCCCCTTCGCCCTGACGCCGCCACCGCCCTGCCGCAGCGCAATGCCCGCTCGGCCGATGCCGCGGCGGGCATCAAGAACCTCCAGCAGCTGATCCAGCTGCGCTGGATCGCCGTGGTCGGACAGGTGTTCACCATCGAGATGGCGCACTACAGCCTGGGCCTGGTGCTGCCGCAGCGCGAAATGCTGCTGGTGGTGGGATGCCTTGCGCTTTTCAACGTGGCCAGCCTGCTGCGCCTGCGCATGGGCCCCGTGGTGGTGCGCAACGTGGAGCTTTTCCTGGCGCTGCTGATCGACGTCGCCGTGCTCACGGTACAGCTCTACCTGAGCGGCGGCACCAGCAACCCGTTCGTGTTTCTGTACCTGCTGCAGATCACGCTGGGGGCCGTGCTGCTGCGCGGCGCCTACATCTGGTCCATCGTGATCACCACGCTGCTGTGCTTCGGCTTGCTGGCCGTCTACCACCTGCCCCTGGAGCTGCCGCAGGACCTGCACCAGGGCCTGTCCAGCCTGTACGTGATCGGGCTGCTGGTCTGCTTCGCGCTCAATGCCACCCTGGTCGTCGTCTTCATCACGCGCATCAGCCTGAACCTGCGCGAGCGCGATGCGCGCCTGGCGGCCGCGCGCCGGCGCCGCGTGGAAGAGGAACACATCGTGCGCATGGGGCTGCTGGCCTCGGGCGCCGCGCACGAGCTGGGCACCCCGCTGTCCACCCTGGCCGTGATCCTGGGCGACTGGCGACGCGATGAGCGCCTGGCGGCCCATGAACCGCTGCAGGAAGACATCGGCGAGATGCAGGCCCAGGTGCAGCGCTGCAAGAGCATCGTGAGCGGCATCCTGCTCTCGGCCGGAGAGACCCGCGGGGAAGCTTCGGTGCAGACCACCGTGCGCACCTTCGTCGATGCCCTGGCAGAGGAATGGCGCAGCACGCGGTCGATGCCGCGGTTCGTGTACGACAACGACTTCGGCGCCGACACGCCCATGGTGTCGGACACCACGCTCCAGCAGATGGTTTTCAATGTGCTCGACAATGCGCGCGACGCCTCGCCGGCATGGGTGCGCCTGGCCATCACGCGCAGCGCCGATGCGCTGCGCATCACCGTCACCGACGCAGGGCCCGGTTTTGCGCCGGGCATGCTGGCAAGGCTGGGAACCCCCTACCAGTCCACCAAGGAGCGCCCCGGGGGCGGGCTGGGCCTGTACCTCGTGCTCAACGTGGCACGCACGCTGGGCGGCAGCGTCACGGCGCACAACCGCCCCGAAGGGGGTGCCGAAGTCACCATAGAGCTGCCGCTGGCAGCGATCGCCTTGCCTGGAGCCTGACGCGCATCATGGATACCGACACAGAAAAAGAAGAACGCCTGTTGCTGATCGTGGAAGACGACGAGGCCTTTGCCCGCACGCTGGCGCGCTCGTTCGAGCGGCGCGGCTACCGCGTGCTGCAGGCCACGGGCCTTCCCGAGGTCGAAGCCCTGCTCGCACAGCACACGCCCGGCTATGCGGTGGTGGACCTCAAGCTCAAGGGCGAAGCCTCGGGCCTGGTCTGCGTGCAGAAGCTGCATGCGGCCAGCGAGGCCATGCTCATCGTGGTGCTCACAGGCTTTGCCAGCATCGCCACGGCGGTGGAGGCCGTGAAGCTGGGCGCATGCCACTACCTCGCCAAGCCGTCCAATACCGACGACATCGAGGCCGCCTTCGGGCTCAAGGCGGGCAACACCGACGTGGAGCTGACGAACCGGTCCAGCTCCATCAAGACCCTGGAATGGGAGCGCATCAACGAAGTGCTGGCCGAAACCGGCTTCAATCTCTCGGAAGCGGCAAGGCGCCTGGGCATGCACCGCCGCACCCTCACCCGCAAGCTGGAGAAAAAGCAGGTCCGGTAACGGGCGGGCGGGCGAGGAAACAGCGCCCCGCGCAGCGCCCTAGCGCGACGCAAAACCATGCCATGCCAGCACATCCACCACCATGGCCACGCCCAGGGCCAGCAGGCCCAGCATGAGGCTGCGCCGAAACCACACGGGTGACATCCGGGCCCGCAGCCGCTGCCCACACGCCATGCCCGCCAGCGCAGGCAGCAGCATCACGACCGACAGCCCCACGGTCGCCATGGGATAGCTCGCGTTGAATGCCAGGCCGGCGGCCAGCGCGAGTGTGGAGACCGTGAAACTCAGCCCCATGGCCTGCACCAGCGCATCGCGCTGCAGGCCCAGCGCCTGCAGATAGGGCACGGCGGGCACCACGAAAACACCCGTGGCGGCGGCGATGGCACCGGTCGCGAACCCCACCAGGGGGCCCTGCCAGCCCTGGGCCGGCAGGGGCAGCACGCGCCGCGTCCCCGTCAAGCCCCAGGCGCCGTACAGCGCGAGGGCCAGCCCCAGCGCCAAGCGCGACCCAGGGCCCGCGGGCGCCCCCAGCCACCAGGCGCACAGCCAGGTGCCCAGGCAGATTCCGCATTGCATGCCGCCCAGGCGCCGCACCAGCGGCCACACGGCGGGCCAGGGGCGCATCTGCCAGACATTGGTGACCAGCGAAGGCACCACCAGCAACGCCGCCGCCTGGGCCGGCGGAACCAGCATGGCCAAGAGGGCCATCGCCACCGTGGGCAAGCCCAGCCCCACCACGCCCTTGACCGTGCCGGCCAGCCAGAAAATGGCGGCCGCCCCCGCCAGCCAGCCCGGCGCAATGCCGTGGCCCCACAGCTCGGCAACCCCGTTCATGAGCGCCCCGCCCCGGAAGGCGGCTGATTCATCACAAGTTCCATCGGTATCCCCTGGTCCGAAACCCACCCGCCGCATGTCCAGCAACGCAGTGCCAAAGGCCATTGTTTCGGATGGCCCCGCCCCTGGAAATGCGGAAGCCGCGTAGCCCGCCTCAGGCGCGGCCGAAGCCTGCCATGTGGTACGTTTGCCCCATGCGCTTTGACCTCACCGACCTGCGTCTCTTCGTGCACGTGCACGAAGCAGGCACCATCACGGGGGGCGCAGAACGCAGCCACATGGCGCTGGCCTCGGCCAGCGAGCGCATACGCGGCATGGAAGACGCGCTGGGCGTGCCCCTGCTGCTGCGCGAACAACGCGGCGTGCAGCCCACGCCCGCGGGCCACACGCTGCTGCACCACGCGCGGCTGGTGCTGCGGCAGATGGAGCTGCTGCGCGGCGACCTGGGCGAATATGGCGCGGGCCTAGCGGGCCATGTGCGCGTGCTGTGCAACAGCTCGGCGCTGAGCGAGTACCTGCCGCGGGCCATGGCAGGCTTTCTGGCGCGGCACCCGCGCATTTCGGTGGACGTGGAGGAGCGCTCCAGCCAGGAGGTGGCCGATGCGGTGCGCGCCGGGCTGTGCGACATGGGCCTGGTGTCCGACGCGGTGGACCTCGAAGGCCTGTCCACGCGGGTGCTGCGGCCCGACCCGCTGGTGCTGGTGGTGCCCCAGGGGCACGCACTGGCCGCGCAACGCAGCGTGGCGCTGGCCGACGTCGCGCACCTGGACTTCGTTGGCCTGGCCGAGGGCAGCGCGCTGCAGGCCCTGGTGGTGCGCCAGGCACAGCGCCAGGGGCGGCGGCTGCGCTACCGCGTGCGGCTGCGCCAGTTCGAGGCGGTGTGCCAGCTCGTGGGGCTGGGCGTGGGCGTGGGCATCATTCCCCGCGCGGCAGCCGCACGCCACAGCCGGGCGCAGCACGTGAAGGCCGTGCGCCTGACCGATGCCTGGGCGGACCGGCAACTGGTGCTGTGCCTGCGCGAGCTCGACGAATTGCCGCAGCATGCGCAGCAGCTGGTGCAGCATTTGCTGCCGGCGCTGGGCTGAAAAGCCCTGGAGCGGCCGACGAAACCCTTCTCGCGCCGCTGCTGTTCCCTGCCGTGCGCCTCGCACCGCCCGCAGTGCGGCGCCCTGGCCGGAACCGCTTCACGGTGAGCGGCCAGCCGCGCCTAGCGCACACGCCCCATCAGCCACCGCTCGGCCTCGGCCTGTTGCTTGAAGCGTGCCCAGTCCAGCGCGGTCTTGCCGTGGGCGTCCGTGCGCGCGAGGTCGATGCCACGGTCGGCGAACCATTGCAGCGCCTCCACGCGGCCCCTGCCTGCGGCCAGCATCGCGGGGGTCTCGCCCCGGCTGGCGGGCGCGGGTTCGTCGAGCGGCTGGCCTTGCGCATCCAGCCATTCGAGGCATGGGATGCAGCCGCCCTGCGCGGCCATGTGCACGGGCCCCCAGTCCCAGCGGTTGCGGGCCGAGAGGCTGGCACCTGCCTGCACCAGGCGCCGTGCCGCCGCCAGATGGCCGCCGTAGAAGGCACGCAGCAGGGCTGTGTCGCCCCGCTCGCTGTCCTTGCGCGTCTGGCGCAGGTCGGGCTGGGCACCCGCGCCCAGCAGCGCCTCGATGTGCTCGAGCTGGCCACGGTGGGCCGCCAGCATGAGCACCGAGGAACCATTGGGCGCGAGCAGGTCGGGATTCGCCCCGGCGGACAGCGCGGCCCGCAGCGCAGGGGCGTCGCCGGCATTCTGTGCATCGAGCAAGCGACCCTCCGCGAGGGAATACGGCACGGCCGGCGCGGTTGCAGCCGAAGCGGAAGCCTCGGCCCCGACAACGCGGCCCACGGTGCGGCCAGCCTGGGGCCCCACGATCCACCAGCCCAGCAGGGCCAGCACCAGCAGTGCGCCCCAGGCCGGGCGGGAATGCTGCGCCCGCACGGGCCGCTGCATGCCGGCGGCGAAACGGCCCCGCCGGTGCGCCCACGCCTGGCCCAGCGATTGCCCCAGGGCCGTGGCCGCCGCCTCGCCTGCCAGGCCCGGGGTCAGGCGCACCAGCTCACCGCCCGCACCGCGCGCGTACACCGCGTGGTAGCGGTGCTCGCTGCCGCCGCTGCCCGTGGAGTGCAGCAGCTTGTGCACCAGGGTGCGGCTGGCAGCGCCCGACACCGTGTCGGCGCGCGACCAGAGCCAGGAGTGGCGGCGCGCGGTGATGCCGCCGTCCTGCACGGTCAGGGTCCAGTGGCGGGTGGTCGCATGCAGGGCAAAGGCGGCCAAGGCCATCCACGCGCCGGCGGCAAAGAACCCACGGGGCAGCATCAGCCCCTGCGGGCCCAGCCGGCCGTGGATGGCCGACTCCAGCAACAGCGCGGCCAGCACCAGGCCCGCGGCCCAGCGCCAGCCGCCCTGGGCGAATTCGTAGTGCCAGGCCTGCGGGGTTTCCCGCAGCGTGACCGAAGCGGGCAGAGGCCGGGAGCCTTCTTCTTCCTCTTCCTGCTCGCCCAGGGGCACGATGGGAACCTCCTGCTGCCAGGCGGCACGCCGGTCAAAACGATCCGGCAGTTCGTCCCCACCGAAGGTGCGGGGTGCGGCCTGCACGGGAAGGTCGTAAGTCAGCTCGACGGCGCCGTCCGGGTTGTGCAGCAGTTCCACGCGCCAGTCCACGCGCTCTCCCGAGCGCTGGCTGCCGTGCGGGGGCGCATCGGGCGGTACCTCGAAGCGTGCCACCAGCCGCAACCCGCCATCGGACGTGTGCTGCATGCGCGCGGCTTCGGTGAACGACTCCACGCACCGCTCGGGCGAACCGGAGCTCGACTCGTCCACCCGGTACTGGGCCAGGCGCAGTTGCAGGCTGTGCCCCTGCTGGTAGGCGGCGGCGCGCCCGGGGAGCAGCAGGGTCACTTCGAGCGGATGCCCTGCACGCGGTGCTGACGGCAGCAGGACAAGGGTCGCGCCCGCATAGCGCCAGGCCATGTGGGTCTGTCGCACCGCAAGGGCCAGCAGGGCCATTCCGACCAGCACGAACAGGCCGATGAAGGCCTTGGCGAACCAGGGCGACTGCGGGTTGGTCCACAACATGCCGGCCATGGGAAAGGAAATGCCACACCAGAAAAAGGTGAAGAACCAGACGGCGCCCAGCGGGCTGCCGGCAGAGCCCATGGGCAAGGGGATGGCAGAAACCCCGGCCTGCGGCCCCGGGCGGCCACCGCCCTGCCCCTGCGGCTCCCTGGACGTGCCCAGTCCTGGCAGGGTGGCCAGGAAGACCCAGGCCGCGCCCAGCCCCACCGCAGTGAACACCAGGGCAAAGGGCAGGCGGAACATCAGCAGGGCCCAGCGGATGGAGGGGTCGATGAGGGAACGCGAGGGTTCGCGCGGGTCGACCATGATGGTGATGCGCGCGCCGCGGGCCTGGGCGCCTTGCAGCTGCGCGTGCCAGCGCTGGTGCCAGTCGCCGATGTTGTCGGCCGTCTCCGTGGGATCGAGCCCGACGCGGGAGCCTTCGTATGGCCGCCCCGCGAATTCATAGCGGTAGCGGGCCCGCACCTGCCAGGTGGTGCCGTCGCCGTCGCTGTGGCGCGCGAGGTCGGCCGCGAGCACCTGGGCCTGCACGGGCTGCCAGCCGCGCACCGCCCACGCTGCCCGCAGGGTCAGGGCCAGCGGCTTGAGCCCGACGAAGTAACCACCCAGGCCAAAGCCCAGGGCGAAGGCGGCGCTGAGCAGCAGCACCGCGAGGCGCGCGCCGAACGTGCCGGCCTTGCCGGTTGTCCCTCTTGCCATGGATGTACCTCCATTTCTTTTGTTGTTGTTATGCGGCAAGCATGCGACTCCATCATGACATTTGCATGACAAAAAAATGTCTGGACCATGGCCACGGCGTGGCAAGCGCGTGGCGCGGGGCACCCGCAACGCCATGAAAAAAGCGGCCCGCAGGCCGCTTTTTGCAGTGGATCACTCCCCGGAGGGAAACAATCAGGCGGCCACGCCGTCTGCCACTTCCTTGAACTCGGCGATCTTGTCGAAGTTCAGGTATTGGTAGATCTTGTCGCCGTTCTGGTTGATGACACCGATGTCGGCCAGGTACTCTTCCTTGGAAGGAATGCGGCCCAGCTTGGAGCAGATGGCCGAGAGTTCGGCCGAGCCCAGGTAGACGTTGGTGTTCTTGCCCAGGCGGTTGGGGAAGTTGCGGGTGCTGGTGGACATCACGGTGGCGCCTTCCTTCACCTGGGCCTGGTTGCCCATGCACAGCGAGCAGCCAGGCATTTCCATGCGGGCGCCGGCCGCGCCGAACACGCCGTAGTGGCCTTCTTCGGTGAGCTGGTGCGCGTCCATCTTCGTGGGCGGTGCCATCCACAGCTTGACGGGGATGTCCTTCTTGCCTTCGAGCAGCTTGGAGGCCGCGCGGAAGTGGCCGATGTTGGTCATGCACGAGCCGATGAACACTTCGTCGATCGCGGCGCCGGCCACGTCCGACAGCGTCTTGGCGTCGTCGGGGTCGTTGGGGCAGCAGACGATGGGTTCGGTGATCTCGGCCAGGTCGATCTCGATCACGGCGGCGTAGTCGGCGTTGTCATCGGGTTCGAGCAGCTGGGGATTGGCCAGCCAGGCTTCCATGGCCTTGATGCGGCGGCCGATGGTGCGTGCGTCGGCATAGCCCTGGGCGATCATGTTCTTGAGCAGCACGATGTTCGAGTTGATGTACTCGATCACGGGCTCCTTGTTCAGGCGCACCGTGCAGCCGGCGGCAGAGCGCTCGGCCGATGCGTCGGACAGCTCGAACGCCTGCTCGACCTTCATGTCCGGCAGACCTTCGATTTCCAGGATCCGGCCCGAGAAGATGTTCTTCTTGCCCTGCTTGGCCACGGTCAGCAGACCGGCCTTGATGGCGTACAGGGGGATCGCATGCACCAGGTCGCGCAGCGTGACGCCGGGCTGCATCTTGCCCTTGAAGCGCACCAGCACCGATTCAGGCATATCGAGGGGCATCACGCCCGTAGCGGCAGCGAACGCCACCAGGCCAGAGCCGGCGGGGAAGCTGATGCCGATGGGGAAGCGCGTGTGCGAGTCGCCGCCGGTGCCCACGGTATCGGGCAGCAGCATGCGGTTGAGCCAGCTGTGGATGATGCCGTCGCCGGGCTTGAGCGAGATGCCGCCGCGCGTGCTGATGAAGTCGGGCAGCTCGTGGTGCATCTTCACGTCCACGGGCTTGGGGTAAGCGGCCGTGTGGCAGAAGGACTGCATCACCAGGTCGGAGCTGAAGCCCAGGCAGGCCAGGTCTTTCAGTTCGTCGCGCGTCATGGGGCCGGTGGTGTCCTGCGAGCCGACCGAGGTCATGCGCGGTTCACAGTACGTGCCGGGCACCACGCCCAGGCCTTCGGGCAGGCCGCAGGCGCGGCCGACCATCTTCTGCGCCAGCGTGAAGCCCTTGCCGGTGGCGGCAGGCACCTGGGGCAGGCGGAACAGGGTGGAAGGCGCCAGGCCCAGAGCCTCGCGGGCCTTGGCCGTGAGGCCGCGGCCGATGATCAACGGAATGCGGCCACCGGCGCGCACTTCGTCGAACAGCACTTCGCTCTTGACGGTGAACTCGGCGATGACCTGGCCGTCCTTCAATGCCTTGCCGGCATAGGGCAGCAGCTCGATCTCGTCGCCCATGTTCATCTGGCTCACATCGAGCTCGATGGGCAGTGCGCCGGCATCTTCCATGGTGTTGTAGAAGATGGGAGCGATCTTGCTGCCCAGGCACACGCCGCCGAAGCGCTTGTTGGGCACGAACGGGATGTCTTCGCCCGTGAACCACAGCACGCTGTTGGTGGCCGACTTGCGGCTGGAGCCGGTGCCGACCACGTCGCCCACGTAGGCCACCAGGTTGCCACGGGCGCGCAGGTCTTCGATGAACTTGATGGGGCCGCGCTTGCCGTCTTCTTCGGGCGTGATGCCGTCGCGCTTGTTCTTGAGCATGGCCAGGGCATGCAGCGGGATGTCGGGGCGGCTCCAGGCGTCGGGCGCGGGCGACAGGTCGTCGGTGTTGGTTTCGCCGGTGACCTTGAGCACGGTGAGCTTGATGCTCTGGGGCACTTCGGGGCGGCTGGTGAACCACTCGGCGTCGGCCCAGCTTTGCAGCACGGACTTGGCGAAGGTGTTGCCCTTGTCGGCCTTTTCCTTGACGTCATGGAACTGGTCGAACATCAAGAGCGTCTTCTTGAGCGCTTCGGCGGCGACGGAGGCCACGGCCGCGTCGTCCAGCAGGTCGATCAGGGGGGTGAGGTTGTAGCCGCCCAGCATGGTGCCCAGGAGCTGCGTGGCGCGCTCACGGCCGATCAGCGTGCAGACTTCGGTACCGTGGGCCACGGCGGCCAGGTAGCTGGCCTTGACCTTGGCGGCGTCGTCCACACCGGCAGGCACGCGGTGCGTGATCAGGTCCACCAGCGTGGCTTCTTCGCCAGCGGGCGGGTTCTTGAGCAGCTCGATCAGCTCGCCGGTCTGCTTGGCCGTCAGGGGCAGCGGTGGGATGCCCAGCGCGGCGCGCTCGGCCACATGGTCACGGTAGGCTTTCAACATCATTTTTCTCCGGTTGCGTTCTAAAGTGGGGCGGCGCGCGGTGCAGGCGGCTCCCATGGCCGCTACGCCTGCACGCGCAATCGTGTTCGTCGTTCGTTCTTTGCAAGAGGCCTGCCAGGCCCGCGCTTATTTCAGGGGTTCCAGCACGCTCACGGGCGGGTTCTTCTTGATGGCCTCGGCCACCACCAGCTGCTGCGGGCTCATGCACTCATCGGCCAGGCGCTGGCCGAGCTTCTGGTTCATCAGCATGGACTTGTTGGCGATCTGCAGCCAGACCGCGCCGCCCTTCTGGTCTTCCAGGCGCACCGTGCCGGTGGTCGTGGCCACGGGCGACATGAAGTACTTGAAGCCCTTGCCTTCCACATGGAAGTGCCCTGGCGTGGCCGGGTCGGCCGTCACCGTGACGAATGCGCCCAGCTCGCAGGGAATGCGGCCCACGTGCACGCGGTCGGCGATGGCCAGCTCCTCGGGGGAAAGGGCCGCCTCTGCGGCGATGATGCCGGTGGCCACCTGGTTGGTGGCGCTCTTGAGCTGCGTGCGGCTGCTGGTCGCCTCGCTCTTGGCCACGGTGGCCTTCTTGGCGGGGGCCTTGTCCGCCGTCTTGGCGGTTTTCGCTTCGGACTTGGCGGCCGGCTTCGCGGCGGCCTTGGTCCCGGGCTTGGCCTCGGGCTTGGCCGGCGTTTGCGCCATCACGAAGGCTGGGGCCAGCAGCATGAGGGCGGAGGCGATGAAGGATTTCATGGAAGGTCCTGCGGGGAAGCAGTCAGGAATGTTCACGACGGAACGGAGGCCGGGGCGTCAAACCAATGGCGCACGGCGGGAGGAAGCGCACGCCCGGTGCGGTGGGCGCGCTCAAGGACTTGCCAGTAAAAACGGTAGCTGGCACGGTCATGCAAGGTATCGTCAAAACTGATCGGAGCCCAGTCGGAATCTGCGGCAGCAGCTATTATTTTTGCAGCAATTTCGATGTCATCCTGCTGCGGCGCAAATGCCTGCAGGATGGGACGTATCTGCGCCGGGTGGATGCTCCACATCCGGGTGTAGCCCAGCTCCCGCGCCGCCCGGCTGGCGGCGCCCTGCATGGCCGTGGTATCGGTGAATTCGGTCACCACGCAGTGCGACGGCACCTTGCCGTGGGCGTGGCAGGCCGCTGCAATCTCCAGCTTGGCGCGCACGACAAGCGGGTGCGAGAACTGCCCCGAGGAGGTCATGCCTGCCGCAGGGATCGCCCCTCCATGGGCGGACACAAAGTCCATGAGCCCGAAGCTCAGGCTCTGCACGCGCGGGTGGGCGGCAATCTCGAAGGCGCGATGGACCGCGGCGGGCGACTCGATCAGGACATGGATGGGCACCTGGGCGGCAGATGCCTGCTCCAGCGCCCGTTCCACCCGCAGGACATCGTCCACGGACTCCACCTTGGGCACCATGATGTGGCAGAGCCTGTGGCCCGCCGTGCCCGCAATCGTGGCGACATCGTTGGCGAATGCCGGGTGGTCCACCGCATGAACCCGGGCCGCCACACGCGCGCCGTCCGCAGTGCCCAGGGCGAGGCTGGCGACCAGGCGGGCATGCTCGGCCTCCAGGCCGATCGGAGCGCCGTCCTCGCAATCGAGGGTCACGTCGAAGACGCAGGTGCCGAACTCCCGGGCCAGGTCGGCCTGCAGTTGCAGGCTCTTGCGCATGCGCGCTTCCACGCCGCTGTAGTGGTCGCAGACCGGCAGGAAGCCGGTCTGCGCCTGGGCGCCCAGCAGCACATCGCGCGGATGGGGCAGCGCAGCGCCCTGCCCCTGCGCGGGGACGGAGGCGGCCCGAAGGCCCGATGCCTGTGGCGTCGGCTGCATGGTGGGCCCTGGTTTACAGCAGGTGCTTCACGCCGTCCTGCTCGCCTTGCAGTTCGGCCAGGGTCTTGTCGATGCGTTCTTGCGAGAAGGCGTCGATCTCCAGGCCTTCAACGATCTTGTACTCGCCGTTTTCGCAGGTGACGGGGAAGCCGAACATGGTGTCCTTGGGGATGCCGTACTGGCCGTCCGAGGGGATGCCCATGGTGACCCACTTGCCGTTGGTGCCCAGGGCCCAGTCGCGCATGTGGTCGATGGCGGCGTTGGCGGCCGAGGCAGCCGACGACAGGCCGCGCGCTTCGATGATGGCGGCGCCGCGCTTGCCCACGGTGGGCAGGAAGGTGTTGGCGTTCCATTCCTGGTCGTTGATCATCTTGGCGACGCTTTCGCCGTTGATGGTGGCGAAACGGTAGTCGGCGTACATCGTGGGCGAGTGGTTGCCCCAGACGGTCAGCTTCTCGATGTCAGCCACTGCCTTGCCCGTCTTGGCGGCGATCTGGCTGGCGGCGCGGTTGTGGTCCAGGCGCAGCATGGCGGTGAAGTTTTTGCGCGGCAGGTCAGGTGCCGACTTCATGGCGATGTAGGCGTTGGTGTTGGCGGGGTTGCCGACGACCAGCACCTTCACGTTGCGCGAGGCCACGGCGTTCAGGGCCTTGCCCTGGGCCGTGAAGATGGCGCCGTTGACGGCCAGCAGCTCGGCACGCTCCATGCCGGGGCCGCGAGGGCGCGAACCCACCAGCAGGGCGTAGTCGGCGTCCTTGAAGGCGGTCATGGGGTCGCTGTGAGCGGTCATTTCCACCAGCAGCGGGAATGCGCAGTCGTCCAGTTCCATCATCACGCCCTTGAGCGCCTTCTGGGGACCTTCGACAGGGACTTCGAGCAATTGCAGGATGACCGGCTGGTCCTTGCCCAGCATTTCGCCGGAGGCGATACGGAACAGCAGTGCGTAACCGATTTGACCAGCGGCACCGGTGACGGCTACGCGAACAGGCTTCTTGCTCATGGTGAAAACTCCAGGGAAGTGAGGAAAACAGGTGTGTGTGCAACGCAAGCACCAGCGCCTGTTACCAGCAGCCCGTGCCCCGCAAAACAGCCTTGGAGTGTACCGCCGATTGGGCACCCCGGTCAATTTGTCTTATGTCTTATATAAGATATGATTGAAGACTGGAACAAGCTCGCACACCCCCCGTGCGCAGCGCGCCATTTTTCTGATCGCCATGTCCTCGCTTCCGCTCAACGCCGACACCCCTGCACAGCCTTCGGCGGGCGCAGGCTCTGCCACGCCCGCGTTCAGCCCCCTGTACCAGCAGATCAAGGGTCTCATCCTGCAAAGCCTTCAGCAGGGTGAATGGAAGCCCGGCGAGTCCATTCCGAGCGAGATGGACCTGGCCGCGCGCTTTCGGGTCAGCCAGGGCACGGTGCGCAAGGCCATCGACGAGCTGGCGGCCGAAAACCTCGTGATGCGCCGCCAGGGCAAGGGCACTTTCGTGGCCACCCATGCCGAGCAGCATGTGCAATACCGCTTCCTCAAGCTCATGCCCGACACGGGCGATGCCCGCGTGGAAGGCCGCGCCCAGCGCCAGGTCGTGGACTGCCGGCGCGTGCGCGCCAGCGCTGACGTGGCGCGGGCGCTGGCCCTGCGCAGCGCCGACCCGGTGATCCAGGCCCGCCGGATCCTGTCGTTTGCGGGCGTCCCCACCATCCTGGAGGACATCTGGCTGCCGGGCCAGGCTTTCAAAGGGCTGACGACCGACCAGCTCGCCAGCTACCAGGGGCCCACCTACGCGATGTTCGAGCTCGACTTTGGCGTGCGCATGGTGCGCGCCGAGGAGAAAATACGCGCCGTGCTGCCCGACGCCGACCAGGCGGCCATGCTGCAGATCCCGCAGGCCACGCCGCTGCTGAGCGTGGAGCGCATCGCCTACACCTACAACGACGTTCCCATGGAGTTACGGCGGGGCCTCTACCTCACCGATACCCACCACTACCGTAACGAACTGAGCTGACACCACCCTGGCACCTGAGCGGAAACGTCGAACATTCCACCTGCGACAAACCCATGCTTGTTGCGTTGCAATAGAATTTTGCGTTCTTTGCATCTTCAAATTACAAAGCAGTTACATCCACGAAAGCACACAACATGACAGAACTCGCCAAGAAACGGCCTGAATTCCGCAACATCAATGCCTTCAAGGACCTGACCACCTACCGCATGACGCCTGCAGCGTGGGTTTCGATCCTGCACCGCGGCAGCGGGCTGATCATGTTCCTGCTGCTGCCTTTCATCATCTGGATGTTCGACACCTCGGTGTCGTCCGAAATCTCGTTCGCCAAATTCACTTCGGCGTTCAGCATCGGCATCGGCTTCGTGCCCGGCTGGTTCATCAAGCTGGTGGCGCTGGCGCTGATCTGGTCGTACCTGCACCACTTCACCGCCGGCCTGCGCCACCTGTGGATGGATGTGAGCCACAGCGCGGTGAACAAGGAATTCGGCAAGACCTCGGCCCTGACCGTGCTCGCGATCAGCATCGCCCTGGCCCTGGTGCTGGGCGCCAAGCTCTTCGGCCTGTACTGATCGATCAACCCATGAAACGGTGGCTGCTGCCAGGCAGTGCCCGCCGAAAACGATAGGAAATCTCCATGTCCGTCAATTACGGTTCCAAGCGCGTCGTCGTCGGCGCCCACTATGGCCTGCGCGACTGGCTCAGCCAGCGCGTCACGGCGGTCCTGATGGCCCTGTTCACCCTGGCCCTGCTGGCCCAGGTCATCTTCTCCAAGGGCCCCATCGGCTACGACAAGTGGGCTGGCATCTTCTCGGCCCAGTGGATGAAGGTGCTGACCTTCTCCGTGATCATTGCGCTGGCCTGGCACGCGTGGATCGGCCTGCGTGAAGTCCTGATGGACTACATCAAGCCCGTGGGCCTGCGCCTGGCGCTGCAGGTGTTCAGCATCGTCTGGCTGGTCGGCTGTGCTGGCTGGGGTATCCAGGTTCTGTGGCGTCTCTGAATCCCCCGACTGAAGGCAAAAAATAATGAGCTACACCAACGCTAACATCACCAAGCGCAAGTTCGACGTCGTCATCGTCGGCGCAGGCGGCTCCGGCATGCGTGCCGCGCTTGAACTCTCCCGCGCAGGCCTGAACGTGGCCTCGCTGTCCAAGGTGTTCCCCACCCGTTCGCACACCGTGGCGGCACAGGGCGGCGTGAGCGCCTCGCTGGGCAACATGTCCGAGGACAACTGGCACTACCACTTCTACGACACCATCAAGGGCTCCGATTGGCTGGGCGACCAGGACGCCATCGAGTTCATGTGCCGCGAAGCCCCCAAGGTGGTGTACGAGCTGGAACACTTCGGCATGCCATTCGACCGCAACCCCGACGGCACGATCTACCAGCGCCCCTTCGGCGGCCACACGGCCAACTACGGTGAAAAGCCCGTGCAGCGCGCCTGCGCCGCCGCCGACCGCACCGGCCACGCCATGCTGCACACGCTGTACCAGCAGAACGTGAAGGCCAAGACCAATTTCTTCGTCGAATGGATGGCCCTGGACCTGATCCGCGACGCCGACGGCGACGTGGTGGGCGTGACCGCCCTGGAAATGGAAACCGGCGACCTGTACATCCTGGAAGCCAAGACCGTGCTGCTGGCCACCGGCGGTGCGGGCCGCATCTTCGCCGCCTCGACCAATGCCTTCATCAACACCGGTGACGGCCTGGGCATGGCGGCACGCGCCGGCATCGCGCTGCAGGACATGGAGTTCTGGCAGTTCCACCCCACCGGCGTGGCCGGCGCCGGCGTGCTGCTGACCGAAGGCTGCCGCGGCGAAGGCGCCATCCTGCTCAACAGCAATGGCGAACGCTTCATGGAGCGCTACGCGCCCACCCTGAAGGACCTGGCCCCGCGCGACTTCGTGTCCCGCTCGATGGACCAGGAAATCAAGGAAGGCCGTGGCTGCGGTCCCAACAAGGACTACGTGCTGCTCAAGCTCGACCACCTGGGCGCGGACACCATCCACAAGCGCCTGCCATCGGTGTACGAGATCGGCGTCAACTTCGCCAACGTGGACATCACCAAGGAGCCGATCCCCGTGGTGCCCACCATCCACTACCAGATGGGTGGCGTGCCCACCAACATCAACGGCCAGGTGGTGCGCCAGGCCAATGGCATCCACAACGAAGTGGTCAATGGCCTGTACGCCGTGGGCGAATGCGCCTGCGTGTCGGTGCACGGCGCCAACCGCCTGGGCACCAACTCGCTGCTGGACCTGCTGGTGTTCGGCAAGGCCGCCGGCCGCCACATCGTCGAGTTCAACAACAAGAACAAGGAACACAAGCCCCTGCCCAAGGATGCGGCCGACCGCACGCTGGAGCGCCTGAACCAGCTCGACCAATCGAACGAAGGCATCTACGCGCAGAACCTGGCGGGCGACATCCGCGCCACCATGCAGCAGCATGCCGGCGTGTTCCGCACCCAGGTCAGCATGGACGAAGGCGTCAAGAAGATCGCCGAGATCCGCAGCCGCGTCGGCAGCGTGACCCTGAAGGACAAGTCCAAGGTGTTCAACACCGCGCGCATCGAAGCGCTGGAAGTGGACAACCTGATCGAAGTGGCGCAGGCCACGATGGTCTCGGCAGCGGCCCGCAAGGAATGCCGTGGCGCCCACACCGTGTACGACTACGAGCACCCTGCCGACCACGCAGAGTTCCCGCTGGGCCGCAACGACAAGGAGTGGATGAAACACACCCTGTGGTACAGCGAAGGCAGCCGCCTCGACTACAAGCCGGTCAACCTCAAGCCCCTGACGGTGGACAGCGTGCCCCCCAAGGTCCGTACGTTCTAAACAGTAGCCCCACGAGAGAAGAAACATGCAAAAGCGCACATTCCAAATCTACCGCTACGACCCGGACAAGGACGCCAAGCCCTACATGCAGACCATCGAGATCGAACTCGACGGCCACGAACGCATGCTGCTGGACGCACTGGTCAAGCTCAAGGAACAGGATCCCTCCCTGTCGTTCCGCCGCTCGTGCCGTGAAGGCGTCTGCGGCTCGGATGCCATGAACATCAACGGCAAGAACGGCCTGGCCTGCCTGACCAACATGAACACGCTCAAGGGCACCATCGTCCTGAAGCCTTTGGCGGGCCTGCCCGTGATCCGCGACCTGATCGTGGACATGACGCAGTTCTTCAAGCAGTACAACTCGATCAAGCCCTACCTGATCAACGAAGAACTGGCCCCCGACCGCGAGCGCCTGCAGTCGCCTGAAGAGCGCGAAGAGCTCAACGGCCTGTACGAGTGCATCCTGTGCGCCAGCTGCTCCACGAGCTGCCCCAGCTTCTGGTGGAACCCCGACAAGTTCGTGGGCCCCGCCGGCCTGCTGCAGGCCTACCGCTTCATCGCCGACAGCCGCGACGACGCGACCGGCGAGCGCCTGGACAACCTGGAAGACCCGTACCGCCTGTTCCGCTGCCACACCATCATGAACTGCGTGGACGTGTGCCCCAAGGGCCTGAACCCCACGAAGGCCATCGGCAAGATCAAGGAACTGATGGTGCGCCGCGCCATCTGACCTGGCACCCCCCCTCCCAGACGCCAGTCCATGGAAATCCTGTCCACTCCATCCATCGCGCCAGCAGCGGGCTCGCCGCTGCTGGACGAGCGCGAATTGAGCAAGCTGCACTGGCGCTGCCGGCGCGGCCTGCTTGAAAACGACTTGTTCATCGAACAGTTCTTTGCCCGCTACGAGCCCACGCTCACCCAGCGCCATGCGCAGGGCCTGCGCGCGCTCATGGACTTGGCGGACAACGACCTGCTGGACCTGCTGCTGCGGCGGCGCGAGCCGCAGGGCGAACAAGACACAGAAGAAGCGCGCGAAGTGCTCGGCATGCTGAGACAAAGCGGTGGCGCGATGACGGCTTTCCACGCCTGACGCGGCCAAGGTGCATGCCCCAAGACCGGATCATTATCGGCAACCTACCCAAGGAAAGTAACAATGAAGCTAGCTGACAACAAAGCCACCCTGTCCTTCAGCAACGGCAGCCCCAGCGTGGACCTGCCGGTCTACCAGGGCAGCATCGGCCCGGATGTCATCGACATCCGCAAGCTGTATGCGCAGACGGGCATGTTCACCTATGACCCGGGCTTCCTGTCGACGGCAGCGACCCAGTCGGCCATCACGTACATCG
This sequence comes from Acidovorax sp. GW821-FHT10E04, assembly GCF_059415185.1. Lineage (NCBI taxonomy): Bacteria > Pseudomonadati > Pseudomonadota > Betaproteobacteria > Burkholderiales > Comamonadaceae > Acidovorax > Acidovorax sp. GW821-FHT10E04. Next base: position 124,936 of record NZ_JBWKMT010000002.1, on the reverse strand, counting down.
ATGGCGACAAGGGCGAACTGCTGTACCGCGGCTACCCCATTGAGCAGCTGGCCCAGAACTGCGACTTCCTGGAAACCTGCCACCTGCTGCTGTACGGTGACCTGCCCAACGAAGCGCAGAAGACCGACTTCACCAGCCGCGTGACCAATCACACCATGGTCAACGAGCAGATGCAGTTCTTCCTGCGTGGCTTCCGCCGCGACGCGCACCCCATGGCGGTGCTGACCGGCCTGGTGGGCGCCCTGTCGGCCTTCTACCACGACAGCACGGACATCAACAATCCGCAGCACCGTGAGATCGCCGCCATCCGACTGATCGCCAAGATGCCCACGCTGGTGGCCATGGCCTACAAGTACGGCATGGGGCAGCCCTACATGTACCCGCAGAACAACCTCTCCTACGCAGGCAACTTCCTGCGCATGATGTTCGGCACGCCCTGCGAAGAGTACAAGGTCAACCCCGTGCTGGAACGCGCGCTGGACCGCATCTTCATCCTGCACGCAGACCACGAGCAGAACGCCTCGACCTCGACCGTGCGCCTGTGCGGCTCGTCGGGCACCAACCCGTTCGCGGCCATCGCCGCCGGCGTGGCATGCCTCTGGGGCCCCGCCCACGGCGGCGCCAACGAAGCCGCGCTGAACATGCTGTACGACATCCAGGCCCAGGGCGGCGTGGAAAAGATCGGCGAGTTCATCAAGCAGGTCAAGGACAAGAACTCCGGCGTCAAGCTCATGGGTTTTGGCCACCGCGTGTACAAGAACTACGACCCGCGCGCCAAGCTCATGCAAGAGACTTGCAATGAAGTGCTGGCCGAGCTGGGCCTGGAAAAAGACCCGCTGTTCAAGCTGGCCAAGGAACTGGAAAAGATCGCCCTGGAAGACGACTACTTCGTGCAGCGCAAGCTCTACCCGAACGTGGACTTCTACTCCGGCATCGTGCAGCGCGCGATCGGCATCCCCGTGAACCTGTTCACCGGCATCTTCGCGCTGGCCCGCACCGTGGGCTGGATCGCCCAGCTCAACGAAATGATCGGCGACCCCGAGTACAAGATCGGCCGCCCCCGCCAGCTGTTCACCGGCTCCGAACGCCGCGACGTACCGCCCCTGTCCAAGCGCTGATCGGCCGCGCGCCAGCCGTCCACGGCTGGCTGGCTGGCGGCGCGGCGCTCCCTGGGGCGCCAATCCGCGACAACCTCCCCAAGCCCGCCATTGGCGGGCTTTTTCTTTGCCTGTGCGCAAGCGCCGGGGCCGCCCCTCGCGGCCCAGGCCCCAGGCCCTGCGCCCCGCCGCATGGCGCGCGGGGGCCCCTCCTGCGCACCTCGGCGCAAGATGCCCCTTGACTTGGAGTGCACTCGAACTTTTAGGATCGCTTTCATGGAATCCCACCTCACCATCAACGATGTCGCACGGCGCACGGGTTTGACGGCGCACACCCTGCGCTACTACGAGCGCGCGGGGCTGATCGCACCAGTGGCCCGCGCGGCGGGCGGCCAGCGCCGCTATGCGGCAGCGGACATGGAGTGGATAGGGTTCCTGCTGCGCCTGCGCGAGACCCGCATGCCCATCGGGCAGATGCAGGCCTTCGCCAGGCTTCGCGGCGAAGGGGATGCCACGGTGCCGCAACGGCGCGCGATGCTGCAAGCGCACCTGAACGACGTGCAGGCCGCCATCGCGGCGATGCAGCAGTCGGCCCAGGTGCTGCAGGCCAAGATCGCGCACTACCGGGCGGTCGAGGTTTCCCTGGACACCGCATCCACCCCTGATGAAAGCACCCTCCATGCACCACCGCACACGCTACGAACAAGGGCTGGCCAAACTCCGCGAAATCGACGGTGAGGCTGGCGAACAGGTCATCGACAGCCTCGCCGGCATCGCACCGGACTTTGCCCGCTACCTGATCGAGTTTCCCTTCGGCGACATCTATTCACGCCCCGGCCTGGACCTCAGAAGCCGCGAGATCGCCGTCGTCGCGGCGCTCACCGCCATGGGCAACGCCACGCCGCAGCTCAAGGTGCACCTGCAGGCGGCGCTGAACGTGGGCGTCACGCGCGAGGAAATCGTCGAGGTCATCATGCAGATGGCGGTGTACGCCGGCTTTCCCGCGGCGCTCAACGGGCTGGCCGCCGCGCGCGAGGTTTTCGCGGCACCGCCGCGCAGCACGGCGCAGGCTGCTGCATGAGCGTGGGCCACGCCGGATGCGGGCGTGCTACGGCCGGGCTGCCCGTCCGGCGGCCACTAGCCGCCCGCCCTGCTGAACCGCTCCCGGTACGCCAGCGGCGTGATCCCCAGATGGCGCACGAACAGATGCCGCAAGGCCTGCTCCGAACCCATGCCCATGCGCGCGGCCACGGTCTTGAGCGGCAACCCGGCCTGCGACTCGAGCAGGCGCCGCGCTCCTTCCAGCCGCGCGGACTCCACGAAGGCCGAGGGGGTCTGCCCCGTCTCCTGCGTGAACACGCGCCGGAAATGCCGCTCGCTCATCGCCGCGCGTGCCGCCAGGGCCGCCAGCGGCATGGGCTCCGCAAGATGCTCCAGCACCCAGTTCTGCACCGCCTGGATGTCGCGGTGGCCCGTGCCCTGGCTGGCCAGCTGCACGCTGAACTGCGACTGCCCGCCGGGGCGCTTGAGGTACATGACGAGGTCGCGCGCCACCTCCAGCGCCAGGGCGTGGCCAAAATCCTCTTCCACCAGCGCCAGGGCCAGGTCGATGCCCGCGGTGACGCCGGCCGAAGTCCACAGGGGGCCGTCGCGCACGTAGATGGCGTCCGGGTCCACCTCGATGGCCGGATAGCGCTGGCGCAGCAGGGCCGCCACGCTCCAGTGCGTCGCGGCGCGCCGGCCGTCGAGCAGGCCGGCGGCGGCCAGGAAGAAGCTGCCCGAGCACAGGGCGATCATGCGGTCCACGCGCGGGGCCACGCTTGCCGCCCAGGCCACGAGTTCGGGAGAGGCCGCCAGCACCTGCTCGATATTGCGCGACCCCACGAGGATCACGGTGCAACCCGCGCCGCCCTGCTCCAGTTCGGCCAGGGTGTGGGTGGCGTTCAGTGCCATCAAGGTGTCCGATGGCACCGCGCCCGCCTGCGCGGCCACCACGCGCACCGCGTAGCCGTCGGGCCGGCCATGCTGGCGCAGGTGCACGTTGGCATAGTCGAACACGGACATGGGGCCCACGGCCTCCAGCGCCTTGAAGCCGGGGTAGACCACGAGATCGACGCGGTGCGGGCTGTTGGCGTGGTGGTGGTCCATGGGGTCGGTCGGCAGAGCGGAAATGAAAGGCGCCCGACTATACGGGAGGCAATGTCCGGCTGCCGCCCATGCCGTCGAATCCGGCCATAACCCCAGGATCTGCGGCCACGGGCTCCACCAGGCCCTGCACATGGCCTACAGTCATGCGGTCCCCCTGCGCGCTGCCGGCCAAAGAGCCTCGCCGCCGCCCTTCCCCGACCAACCCGTTGACCCACCATGACCCTCAAATCCAAAGCCGCCGTGGCCTTCAAGGCCGGAGAACCCCTGCAGATCGTCGAGATCGACGTCGCCCCGCCCAAAAAGGGCGAAGTGCTCATCCGCATCACCGACACCGGCGTGTGCCATACCGACGCCTTCACCCTGAGCGGTGACGACCCCGAGGGCCTGTTCCCCGTGGTGCTGGGCCATGAAGGCGCTGGCATCGTGGTGGAAGTGGGCGAAGGCGTGACCAGCGTGAAGCCCGGCGACCACGTGATCCCGCTCTACACCGCCGAATGTGGCGAGTGCCTGTTCTGCAAGAGCGGCAAGACCAACCTGTGCGTGAGCGTGCGCGCCACACAGGGCAAAGGCGTGATGCCCGACGGCACAACCCGCTTCAGCTACAACGGCCAGCCCATCTACCACTACATGGGCTGCAGCACCTTTAGCGAATACACCGTGGTGGCCGAGGTCTCGCTCGCCAAGATCCACCCCGACGCCAACCCCGAGCAGGTCTGCCTGCTGGGCTGCGGCGTGACCACCGGCCTGGGCGCGGTGAAGAACACGGCCAAGGTGCAGGAAGGCGACACGGTGGCGGTGTTCGGCCTGGGCGGCATTGGACTGGCGGTGATCCAGGGCGCCAAGCTGGCCAAGGCCGGGCGCATCATCGCCATCGACACCAACCCCTCCAAGTTCGACCTGGCCCGCACCTTCGGCGCCACCGACTGCATCAACCCCAAGGACTTCGACAAGCCGATCCAGCAGGTCATCGTCGAGATGACCACCTGGGGCGTGGACCATTCGTTCGAGTGCATCGGCAACGTGAACGTGATGCGCGCGGCGCTCGAATGCGCGCACCGCGGCTGGGGCCAGAGCGTCATCATCGGCGTGGCGGGCGCGGGGCAGGAGATCTCCACCCGCCCCTTCCAGCTCGTCACCGGCCGCAAGTGGCTGGGCACGGCGTTTGGCGGCGTCAAGGGCCGCAGCGAGCTGCCCGGCATGGTGGAAGACGCGATGGCCGGCAAGATCCAGCTGGCGCCCTTCGTGACGCACACCATGGGCCTCAAGGACATCAACGAAGCCTTCGACCTGATGCACGAGGGCAAGTCCATCCGCTCCGTGGTCAAGTATGCCGCCTGAGCCTGCCCCGCAGGCGATCAATCAAGGTAAAAACAGCCCCTAGCGCTTATCCTTCATGCGCTGCAAGCTATCAATTTTGAAGCAATCCACATGACCACCTCCCTGGACCTGCTCGGCAGCCATGCCTGCTTTGGCGGCGATCAGCGCTTCTACCAGCACGCCTCTGCCGAGATCGGCCTGCCGATGAAGTTCTCGGTCTTCCTGCCGCCGCAGGCGCGGCAGCGCCCTGTGCCCGCCATGCTGTACCTGGCGGGGCTGACCTGCACGGAAGAAACCTTCATGGTCAAGGCCGGTGCCCAGCGCCTGGCGGCCGAGCTGGGCCTGGCGCTGGTCGCGCCCGACACCAGCCCACGCGGTGCCAACGTGCCGGGCGAGGCCGAGAGCTGGGACTTCGGCGTGGGCGCGGGCTTCTACCTGGACGCCACGGCCGCGCCCTGGGCGCGCCACTGGCGCATGGAAAGCTACCTGATGAAGGAACTGCTGCCGCAGGTGGCGGCGCAACTGCCCATCGATGGCGAGCGCCTGGGCATCTGCGGCCACTCCATGGGCGGCCATGGCGCGCTCACGCTGGCGCTGCGCCACCCGGGGCGGTTCAAGAGCCTTTCGGCCTTTGCGCCGATCTGCGCGCCCACGCAGTGCCCCTGGGGCGAAAAGGCCTTCACGGGCTACCTGGGGCCAGACCGCACGGGCTGGATCGAGCACGACGCCACGGTGCTGATGCAGCACCAGCCGGTGGCGCCCTACCCGGCCGGCATATTGATCGACCAGGGCCTGGCCGACAAGTTCTTGCCCACGCAGTTGCACCCGCATCTGTTCGAGGAGGCGTGCCAGGCCATCGGCCAGCCGCTCACCCTGCGGCGCCACGAAGGCTACGACCACGGCTACTACTTCATCCAGAGCTTCATGGCCGACCACCTGAGGCACCACGCCAGGACCCTGCAGGCCCCCGGACGTTAATGCGGCCTTAAGTCTCGGGCGCCACAGTGCGCCCATGCCTTTGATCCTGCAGCGCCTGCTGCTTTCCCATGCAGCCACGGGCGCCGGGCCCCGGTCTCCAGCCCCAGCTTCCTCCGCACCCGCACCGCGCCACCTGCACCCCGCTTGGGTGGTGGTGCTCATCAGCGCCTGGCTGGCCACGGCCTGCAACGTGCCGCTGTGGCGCGAGGTGGCCGAGCTGCCCGGCCACGGCAGCGCGCGCGGCTGGGCCTTTGCCGCGGCGTTCGTGGTCATCGTGGCCGCCGGCAACGCGGCCCTGCTGAGCCTCCTGGCCTGGCGGGGCACGCTCAAGCCCGCGGCAGCGGTGCTGGTGGTGATGGCAGCCTTCGGGGCCTACTTCATGCTCGCCTACGGCATCGCCATCGATGCCAGCATGCTCGTGAACGTGCTGCAGACCGATGCCCACGAGGCGGGCGACCTGCTCGGCTGGCGCATGGCGGGCACCGTGCTGGCGCTGGCGGTACCGCCGCTGGCGTGGCTCTACCGCACTCCGGTGCAGCGCCTGGGCGGCCTGCGGCACGCGGCCCACAACGGCGCGCTCTTGCTCGGGGCCATCGCGGTCATCGTGGTGTGCCTGCTGATGGTGTTCCAGGACTTCGCATCCACCATGCGCAACCACACCAAGCTGCGCTATCTCATCAACCCGCTCAACAGCGTGTACGCGCTGGGCAACATCGCCACCAGGCCCTTGCGCATCGACACCAGCAAACTGCTGCCGCTGGGGCGCGATGCCAGGCTGGGCGCAAGCTATGCGGGGCAGAAACAACCGCCCCTGCTGGTGCTGGTGCTGGGCGAAACCGGCCGCAGCGGCAACTTCGGGCTCAACGGCTATGGCCGTGGCACCACGCCGCTTCTTTCGGCCCGCACCGACCTCGTGAGCGCCCGCAACGCGTGGTCCTGCGGCACCAGCACCGCCGCGTCGGTGCCCTGCATGTTCTCGCACCTGGGGCGCACCGGCTACGAGGCGCGCGCCGCCAATTTCGAGAGCCTCGTCGATGTGCTGCACCACGCCGGGCTGGCCGTGCTCTGGGTGGACAACCAGTCGGGCTGCAAGGGGGTGTGCGACCGCCTGGGCGACACCAACACGTCGGCACTGCAGGACCCCGCGCTGTGCCCCACCCGGGGCGAATGCCTGGACCGCATCATGCTCAAGGACCTGGACGCCCGCATTGCCGCGCTGCCCGCCGAGCAGCGCCAGCGCGGGACCGTGGTGGTCCTGCACCAGATCGGCAGCCATGGGCCCGCCTACTCCAAGCGCTCGTCACCCGAGCACAAGAAATTCCTGCCCGAATGCACCTCCACGGCGCTGCAGGAATGCGAACGCCAGCAGGTGGTGAACGCCTACGACAACAGCATCGTGGAAACCGACTTTTTCCTCGACTCAGTGCTCAAATGGCTTTCCACGCTCTCCGAACAAGCGCAGACAGCTATGGTTTATGTAGCAGACCATGGTGAATCACTGGGCGAGAACAACCTCTACCTGCACGGCCTGCCCTACGCCATCGCGCCCGACGTGCAAAAGCACGTGCCCTGGATCACCTGGCTCTCGCCCGCCATGCAATCGCGCACGGGTGCGGCCACGGGCTGCCTGCAGCAGGACCTGGCCGAACGGCGCATCACGCACGACAACTACTTTCACTCCGTGCTCGGCCTCCTGGACGTGACGACGGGGGCCTACAACCCGGACCTGGACATGTTCACCGCCTGCCGCCACCAGGCACAGGCGATGGCCGCGCCCCCCGGCGGCAGCCGCAGGCTGTGACGGCGAGCAAGCCGGACTTGTGCGTTCCGGCCAGCTCCGGCCACTTCCACTTCCCTCGCAGCCCGGCCTGGCTCAGAACAGGCTGCCCTGCCCCCGCGCAAGCCCCGGCCTGAACTGCGACAGGTCCAGCTCCAGCCGCTCCCGGTTGAGCCCCAGCCGCCGGCACGCCCCCGCGAACCGCTGGCGCAGCATGTCCGCCCACAGGCCGCTGCCCTTCATGCGGGTGGCGAAGCTGCTGTCGTAGCTCTTGCCCGCGCTGCGCTGGGCCGCATCGAGATTGTGCAAATCCTGCACCCGTGCCATCACGCGCGCCGCGCGCTGCGGGTAGTGCACCTGCAGCCATTCGCGGAACACCGCATCCAGCTCCCACGGCAGGCGCAGCACGGTATAGAACGCGCTCCTGGCCCCCGCATCGCGCGCGGCCTCCAGCACCTGCTCCATGTCTTCGGTGATGAAGGGGATCTGCGGGGCCACGCTCACGCCCACCGGAATGCCGGCCTCGGCCAGCGTGCGCAGCGTGCGAAGGCGCCGGTGGGGGGCGGCGGCGCGCGGCTCCATGCGGCGCGCCAGCAGCGGGTCGAGCGTGGTGATCGTCACGTACACCGCCGTCAGTTGCTGCGCTGCCAGCGGCGCGAGCAGATCGAGATCGCGCTCCACCCCGCTCGACTTGGTGATGAGCGAGAACGGGTGCCGTGCATCGCGCATCACCTCGATGAGGCCGCGCGTGAGCCTGAGTTCGCGCTCCACGGGCTGGTAGCAGTCGGTGGCCGAACCGATGTTGAGCAGGCGCGGCACATAACGCGGCTGCGCCAGTTCGCGGCGCAGCACCTCGGCGATGTTGTGCTTGGCCACGATCTGGGTCTCGAAGTCGAGCCCGGGCGAAAAATTGAGATAGCTGTGCGTGGGCCGGGCGTAGCAGTACACGCAGCCGTGCTCGCACCCCCGGTAGGGATTGACGGACAGCTCGAAAAAAATGTCGGGGGAGTCGTTGGCGCAGATGGCGCTGCGGGCCGTCTCCAGGTGCACCGTGGTGGCGGGGGCGGGCCCGCCGCCATCATCATCCCCATCCGCCCCTCCCGCGCCCTGCGGGCCGTGGTTCCAGCCATCATCCACCACCTCGCGCACATCGCGGCTGAACCGGTGCGGCATGGCCGTGGAGGCCCCCCGGCCCCGGATGGCCTGCAGGGGGACGCGCACTTCCGCCGGTGCGTCAGGCAGGTCGGGGTCGGCGGCAGGGTTTGGCTTCATGACTGTATGAATATACAGTTATTTGAAGCGAGGCGCACCGCCCTCCCCCCACCACACCCTACTCGCGGAAGAGCCTTTCGATCACCCCCCGCAGCCACTGGTTGCCCGGATCGCTCTCGAACCGGCGGCTCCAGTGCAGCGACACCGTGAAATCCCGCAGCGGCAAGGGCGGCTCGATGAGGGTGTAGCCCCCATCGGCCGCGAAGGTGCGCGCGATGTTGCGCGGCATCACCACCGCGAGGTCCGTGGCCCGCACGATGGCGGGCAGCACCATGAAGTGCTCGGTGGTCAGGCGCAGGCGGTCTTCGAGCTGCAGCATCTCCAGGATCCGCAGCGTGTCCGAATGCGTGCGCACGGCCACGAACTCCAGCTGCCGCAGGTCCTTGAGCAGGCCGGCCCCGGCGCGCCTTCGCGCGGCAAAGGGGTGGCCGGCGCGCAGGAGCACCACGTAGCGGTCCTGGATGAGCTCCACGCGCTGCGTGTCCTTCACCGTCGGCAGGAAACCAAAGGCGAAGTCGATGCGCCCGCTGTCCAGCCGCTGCGCGATCTCGCTGCGCGGCACGGGCAGCGTCTCCAGCCGCACGCCGGGTGCCTCGCGCCGCAGCGCCACCATCAGGTCCGGCAGAAAGCGGCCTTCGCCGATGTCGCTCATGTGGATGCGGAACACCTTGCGCGAATTCGCCGGGTCGAACAGCGCGGACTCGTTGAGCGCCTCCTCCAGCAGTCCGAGCGCGCCGCGCACCGCATCGGCCAGCCGGTCGGCCTTGGGCGTGGGCTCCACGCCGCCGCCCGCGCGCACGAACAGCGGGTCCTTGATCAGCAGGCGCAGCCGCGTCAGCGCCTGGCTGGCGGCGGGCTGGGTGAGGTCCAGCAGCTCCGCAGCCCGGCTCACGTTGCGCGTGCGATAGACCGCGTCGAACAGCCGCAGCAGATTGAGGTCGATGTCCTTGATATGCATTGGATGAATACCGCTTAGTCGTTTCATTGTATTGATGGATGACGCAGGCCCGCCGAAGATCAGGGCCTTCCTCTTCAGCACCGCCACGCCCCATGCTCCAGGCTCTCCCCAAGAACACGGCCCCTGCCGCGCCCGCCCCCTCCAGCCGCCCCACGGTGCGCGAGGTGGTGCTCGACCTGCTGCGCGGCTTCGAGATCAACACCATCTTCGGCAACCCCGGCTCCACGGAGCTGCCGCTGTTCCTCGACTTCCCCAGCGACTTCCGCTACATCCTGGGCCTGCAGGAATCCGTGGTGGTGGGCATGGCCGATGGCTATGCGCAGGCGAGCCACAACGCCGCCTTCGTGAACCTGCATTCGGCGGCCGGCGTGGGCCATGCGATGGGCAACATCTTCACGGCGCACAAGAACCGCACGCCCATGGTCATCACGGCCGGGCAGCAGGCGCGGTCCATCCTGCCGTTCGACCCGTTCCTGTTTTCGGGCCAGGCCACCGAGCTGCCCAAGCCCTATGTGAAATGGAGCATCGAGCCCGCCCGCGCCGAGGACGTGCCGCTGGCCATCGCGCGCGCCTACTACATCGCCATGCAGCAGCCGCGCGGGCCGGTGCTGGTGTCCATCCCCGCGGACGACTGGGACAAGCCCTGCGAGCCGCTGCAGGCCCGCACCGTGAGCACCGGGTCGCGCCCCGAGCCCCGCGTGCTGCAGGCCATCGGCGACGCACTGGACGCCTCGCGGCGCCCCGTGTTCGTGGTGGGCGCCGCCGTGGACCGCGACCGCGCCTGGGACGACGTGCTGGCCCTGGCCGAGCGGCACAGCGCCGCCGTATGGATCGCCCCCATGTCCGGCCGCTGCGGCTTTCCGCAGGACCACCGCCTGTTCGCGGGCGTGCTGCCGGCCATGCGCGAGAAGATCGTGTCGCTGCTCGGCGGCCATGACCTGGTCTTTGCGCTCGGCGCCGCCGCGTTCACCTACCACGTCGAAGGCTTCGGGCCGCACGTGCCCCCCGGCGCGCATCTGGTGCAGCTGATCGACGACCCCGGCACGGCCGCCTGGACGCCCGAGGGCACCTCGGCCGTGGGCAGCGTGCGCCTGGGCGTGCAGGATCTGCTCGCACGCCCCGCGCCCGCCGTGCGCGGCCTGCCCCCCGCGCGCGCCGCACGGCCGCGCGCGGAGCCCTCCGCCCTGATGAGCGTGCCCTATGTGATGCAGACGCTGGCCGAGGTGCGCGAAGCGGCCTCCATCGTGGTGGAGGAAGCCCCCAGCTCCCGCGCGGCCATGCACGCCTACCTGCCCATCCTGCAGAGCGAGACCTTCTACACCATGTGCAGCGGCGGCCTGGGCTACGGCCTGCCCGCCGCCGTGGGCGTGGCGCTGGCCAGGCCCGACCGCAAGGTCATCGGCCTCATCGGCGATGGTTCGGCGATGTACTCCATCCAGGCGCTGTGGAGCGCCGCGCAGCTCGAGCTACCCATCACGTTCATCATCCTCAAGAACCGCCGGTACGCGGCGCTGCAGGAGTTCGCGCCCACCTTCGGCTTCCACGAGGGTGACAAGCTGGAGGGCACCGACCTGCCGGACCTGGACTTCCTGGCGCTGGCCCGGGGCCAGGGCTGCGATGCCGTGCGCGTGAGCGACGCCAGCGAGCTGCCGGACGTGCTGCGCACGGCGCTGGCCCATCCGCGCGCCATCCTGGTGGAGGTGGACGTGGCCTGACACGACCGCCACGGCGAGCCCCGCCATCCCTTGGTTTCACCCCGCAAAAGAAGCACACAAGACCCGGCACGCCCGGGCCACACCTGGAGACAAGCATGCATTCATTTCCCCCTCGCACCACGCGCCGCCTGCTGGGCGCGCTAGCCCTGGCCGGCGCCGCGTCCAGCCTGCTGCTGCTGCCCGCCGCGGCACGCGCAGACACCTGGCCCGGCAAACCCATCAAGGTGGTGGTCAATTTCCCGGCGGGCGGCGCGGCAGACCAGATCGCCCGCGCGGTCACGGTGCCGCTGCAGGCCGCGCTCGGGCAGCCCGTGGTGGTGGAGAACCGGGGCGGCGCCGGCGGCAACATCGGCGGCGAAGCCGTGGCCAAGTCGCCGGCGGACGGCTACACCCTGCTCATGAGCTCGGGCGGCATGGTGTCGGTCAACCCGCACCTGTACCCCAAGATGCCGTTCGACCCCGCCAAGGACCTGGTCCCGGTGGCCGCCGCGGCGCGGGTGCTGGTGTTCCTGGAGGTCCGGCCCACGCTGCCGGTCAACAACATCCAGGAGTTCCTGAAGTACCTCAAGGCCAACCCCGGCAAGCTGACCTTCGGCACGCCGGGCAACGGCAGCTCGCCGCACCTGGCGGCCGAGATGCTCAAGGCCCAGGCCAACGTGTTCGCGGTGCATGTGCCCTATCGCGGCGCGGCCCCCGCCATGCAGGACCTGCTGGGCGGGCAGGTGGACTTCATGTTCGACCCCGGCATCGGCCTGCAGCACGTGAAGGCGGGAAAGCTCAAGCTGCTGGCGGTGGGCAGCTCCAGGCGCTCGCCGCTGTTCCCGGACGTGCCCACGCTCGAAGAGGTGGGCCTCAAGGGCTTCGATGCCGACACCTGGTTCGGCTTCTACGCCCCGGCTGGCACGCCGCCCGAGGTGGTCAGCCGCCTGAACCGCGAGATCAACAAGGTGCTGGCCACACCGGCCGTGAAGGAGCGCATCGCGGCACTCGGAGGCGTTCCCGCACCGATGTCCCCGGCCGACTTCAACGCCCGTGCATCCATCGACAGCACACGGTTTGGAGCGCTGATCAAGGCGCGCAACATCCAGGGGGATTGACCCTCCGGGCCCCCAGCGCCGTCCCCACCGGGGGAAGCGGGCGGGCCGCCGTGGGGCCGCCCCGAATGACCGTGCGCGGCAGTGCGAGATTGGCGATGGTCTACAGTCCCGCGCTTTGCAACACACCACCGAGGTACCGCCATGGCGCGCAAGCCCCAGATCATCCTGTCGTCCCTGGACGTTGACCGCATCGAGGCCCTTCTGGCAGCCATTCCGGCCAGCGTCTTTCCGGGCAAGGCCGAACTGCAGGCGGAGCTGGACCGCGCCGACGTGGTGGCCCCGGAAGAAATCCCGCCGCACGTGGTCACGATGAACTCCACCGTGCAGTTCTCGATCCTGGAGACGGGAAAGGAGTTCTGCCTGACGCTCGTCTACCCCCGCGACATGGACGGCAGCGCGGACCGGATCTCGATTTTCGCGCCCGTGGGCAGCGCCCTGCTGGGCCTGTCCGTGGGCGACGAACTCGCCTGGCCCGGCCCGGGCGGCAAGTCGATGACGGTGCGGGTGAAGGACCTTCTGTACCAGCCCGAAAGCGCGGGCGAACTCCACCGCTGACCGCGCGACGAAACGTCGCCTGGCGGCACCACGCTTGGTGCCACCGCCACATGCAGTGACAATGGCATCCGCCATGACCAGCCCGCCTCCACCCCCCGACAACCCGCTCATCGAAACGTTCGACCCGGACTCGACCGTCGCCTTTCAAAGGCGGATGGAGCGCGCGCCGGAATGGTTCTGCTCGTTCCTGGCCGGCAACAGCCGCGAGAAGAGCCGCCTCAAGCGCGAGATGGCCACGATGAAGGGCTCGGTGGTGTGGCTGGTGCAGCAGCGTCGCCAGGGCAACTGGACCGCCGACGAACGCACGCACCTGCGCGATGTGATGCGGTCGGCGTCTTCCGTCAGCCCCTACCTTTTCATCTGGGTGATTCCTGGATCGATGCTGATCCTGCCCTTCATGGCCTGGTTCCTCGACCGCCAGCGCAAGCGCCGGGAACGCAAGCTGCGAGGCTGATTGCGCCAGGTGCCGCCGCGCGGCACCTCAGGGGTTTGCTGCGGCCCCCAGAACCTGTTCCTGCCTCATGCCCAGTTGCTGGATACCGCCACCAGCATGCCCGCCCCCACCAGCCCCATCTGCCAGCGCAAGGCCGTGGTCCAGGAGGGCACGTGGCGCTCCACGCGCAGATACAGCTGCCGCCCCGCCGCCAGCGACAGCACGAACGCCAGCAGCATGCCCAGCGCGTTGGGCACCGGCGATGCGGGCCACAGGTGGCTGACCACCGCGTTCACGAGCAGGCACACCGCGAAGTGCACCAGGAACACCGAGTACGACATCTGCCCGAGCTGCACCAGCGGCCCCACCCCGCGCCATGACCGCACGCCTTCAGAGCGCAGGGCGGCCACCAGGCACAGCGCCGTCGCCAGGGCCACCAGGATGCGGCCACGGTGGTCAATGGCCAGCGCAACGCCCCCGAGCAGCACCATCGCGGCGAGCCAGCCCCACGCCTGGCGCGCCCGCACGGCCCAGTAGGCCAGCATGCCCAGCCCGTACGCGCCGAAGAAATACACGGCCCACATGTCCAGCTCGGGCATGCGGTTGAACACCCACAGCGACAGGGCCACGCCCGCCACGATCGCGCCCTGCGCCAGCCGCGCCGCATGCCGCCGGGCCCAGGCGCCAGGCAACGCGCGCGCTCCAGCCCATGCCAGCACGCTCACCGCGAACAGCTGAAAGTCGATGGCCACGTACCAGACGCCCGCGGAAAGCGCGCTCTCGCCGACGATGTCCTGCAGCAGCAGCGCGTTGGCCAGCAGCTGCGCCAGGGTGGGCTCGTCCGGCACGGAAGCGTGCTCCATCCACGGCCGCACCAGCGCGGCCACCACCACCGTCAGCAGCAGCGCCACGGCATAGGGCACCACCAGCCGCACGAAACGCCTGGCGATCGCGTGGCCTGCGTGGTCGAAGCGCGGCACGCCCTGCGGCGCCAGGCTGGCGGCGGCCAGGTAGCCGCCGATCACCAGGAACACCTGCACCGCCATGCGGCCGTAGTCGTACAGCCAGGCGATGAGCCCCGGGGCCAGGGGCTGCGCGATGTCCGACATGGGCCCGTAGAAGGCCAGGTGGTGCCAGACGATAGCGATGCATGCCAGGCCTTTGGCCATGTCGATGACGGGCGTGCGGGAAAGGGAAGAGGACATGCTGCGGCAGGTAGTGGGCAAGCCGTGCACCTACAGGAACACAGCCCAAAACCCTCTATTGTCGCCGTCCTTCGGATTCGATGCTGGTCGCCCAGGTGTCTTGCCGGATAACCCAGCCCTGCAGTCCACAATTTCCTGAATTTTCAGTATTTACTGAAAATTCAGGAAATGAGGCACAATCGGTGTCCATGACCTACATCAATCATCTGCCACCCCTGAACCGCCAGTTCGTCGCCCACTTTGGCGAGATGGGCAGCCGGTGGGGGATCAACCGCACCGTGGGCCAGATGTATGCGCTCATCTTCCTGTCGCCGCGCCCGCTCAACGCGGACGAGATCGCCGAGACGCTGGAGTTCTCGCGCTCCAACGTGAGCATGGGCCTCAAGGAGCTGCAGGCCTGGCGCCTGGTCAAGCTGAGCCACCAGCCCGGCGACCGGCGCGAGTACTTCGAGGCGCCCAAGGACGTGTGGGAGATTTTTCGCGTGCTGGCCGAGGAGCGCCGCCGCCGCGAGATCGAGCCCACGCTGTCGATGCTGCGCATGGCGCTGCTCGAGGAGCCCGGATCGGACGAAGAGCGCCATGCCCAGGAGCGCATGCGCGACATGCACGAACTGATCGACCGGCTCATGACCTGGTTCGACGACGTGCAGCGCCTCGCGCCCGAGACGGCGATGCAGCTCATGGGCATGGGCACCGCCGTCACCCGCGTGCTCGAATTCAAGGACCGGCTGACCGGCAAGGGCGGCCCCGCCAAGGGCAAGAGCAACCACCAGGAAGCCTGAAACCATGGACACCTTCATGCTGTCGCGGATCCAGTTCGCCGCCAACATCAGCTTTCACATCCTGTTTCCCACCATCACCATCGCGCTGTGCTGGTTCCTGGTGTTCTTCCGCTTGCGCCACTCGGCCACGCGCGGCACACCGGCCGCGCCGGGCTGGGAGCAGGCCTATTACTTCTGGACCAAGGTGTTCGCGCTGACCTTTGCCATGGGCGTGGTCTCGGGCATCACGATGAGCTTTCAGTTCGGAACCAACTGGCCGGGCTACATGGAGCACGTGGGCAACATCGCCGGGCCCCTGCTGGGCTACGAGGTGCTCACGGCCTTTTTCCTGGAGGCCACCTTCCTGGGCATCATGCTGTTCGGCCGGGGCCGCGTGTCCGAGCGCATGCACCTCGTCGCGACACTCATGGTGGCGTTTGGCACCACGCTGTCGGCGTTCTGGATCCTGAGCCTGAATTCCTGGATGCAGACCCCCGTGGGCTACGAAATCATCGACGGCAAGTTCCACGCGGTGGACTGGCTGGCGATCGTCTTCAACCCCTCCTTCCCCTACCGGCTGGGCCACAAGCTGCTGGCGTCAGCCCTGACCGCGGGCTTTCTCATCGCCGGGGTGAGCGCCTGGCAGCTCGTCAAGGGCACGGCCACCGAAGGCACCCGCAAGGCCCTGCGCACCGCCGTCGCCGCCGTCGCCATGGCGATCCCGCTGCAGATCCTCATGGGCGACATGCACGGCCTGAACACGCTGGAGCACCAGCCCGCGAAGATCGCGGCGATCGAAGGCATCTGGCACACCGAGCGGGGCGCGCCCCTCACGCTATTCGGGCTGCCCAACGAAAAGGAAGGCCGCACCGACTACGCCCTCCAGATCCCCAAGGCGGCGAGCCTGATCCTGGCGCACGACATCGATGCCGAGCTCAAGGGCCTGAACGAGTTTGCTGGCGCCCATCCCCCCGTGGCGCCGGTGTTCTGGGCGTTCCGCGTGATGGTCGGCGTGGGCATGCTGATGCTCGCGGTCGCCTGGGCGGGTGCTGTCGTGCTGTACCGCCGCCGCAGGCACGACCTGGCCACCCTGCCCCGGCCCATGCTGTACGCGCTGGTGGGCATGACGTTCTCCGGCTGGGTGGCCACCCTGGCCGGCTGGTACGTGACCGAGATCGGCCGCCAGCCCTACCTGGTCTATGGCCTGTTCAAGACCGCCGACGCCGTGGCGGCGCATCCTCCGGCGATGGTGGCCTCCACCCTGGCCGCCTACCTCACCGTGTACGTGCTGCTGCTCGCGGCCTACATCGGGGTGATCAAGTACATGGCGGAGCACTCGGCCATGCCGGTTCCCGCCGTGGCGCCGCCCGCCGCGCCACCCCATCCGCTGTAAGGAGGACACCATGGAAATGACCCTGGCCCACACCCTGCCCCTGGCGTTCATGGCCATCATGGGCCTGGCGCTGCTCGCCTACGTGATCCTGGACGGCTATGACCTCGGGGTGGGCATCCTGCTGCCCTTCGCGAGCGATGCGGAAAAGGACGTCATGGTGTCGAGCATCGGCCCGTTCTGGGACGCCAATGAAACCTGGCTGGTGCTGGGGGTGGGCGTGCTGCTGATCTGCTTTCCGATGGCCCACGGCGTGGTGCTGTCCGCCCTGTACCTGCCCGTGGCCGTGATGCTGGTGGGCCTGATCCTGCGGGGGGTGGCGTTCGACTTCCGCGTGAAGGCCCGCGATTCGCACAAGACGGCCTGGAACCGCCTGTTTGCCGCGGGCTCGCTGGTCACCACCCTGGCCCAGGGCTGGATGCTGGGCGCCTATGTCACCGGCTTCCAGAACGACACCTGGGGCCTGCTGTTTTCCACGGGCATCGCCATCACCCTGCCCGCGGCCTACGCCATGCTCGGCGCCGGCTGGCTTCTCATGAAAACCGACGGCGCATTGCAGCGCAAGGCTGCCCGCTGGGGCCAGGGGGCCCTGTGGCCCATGGGGTTTGCGCTCATGGGCATCTCGCTGGCCACGCCGCTGGTCAGCCACACGGTGTTCGCCAAGTGGTTCGTGCTGCCCGAACTGTTCGCCCTGCTGCCGATACCGCTGGCCTGCGTGGCCGCCTTCTTCGCCATCCGCCACGTGCTGGCCACGCCCCGCGTGGTCGAGGCGGGCTATGGCTGGATCGTGTTCGCGGCCACGGTGCTGATCTTCGTGCTGGCCTTCTTCGGGCTGGCCTACAGCATCTATCCGTACATCGTGATCGACCGCCTCACGGTGTGGCAAGCCGCCAGCGCACCGGAGTCCCTCGCGGTGATCGGCATCGGGGTGGCCATCACGCTGCCGGCCATCATCGTCTACACGGTCTTCATGTACCGGGTGTTCTGGGGCAAGGCGCGGGAGCTGACCTACGGGCTGTGACACGCGCCCAGGCCCGCTGCCAGGGCGCCGTGGCCCGCCCGCAGCACGGGCGGCTTCCCCCTGGAGGCGGGCGCGCTGCGCCCCAGATATGGGATCAATACCGCAAGCTGCCCTCGGCATCCACGATGGCCAGCTCCACATAGGTGGAGCCGTTGTGGCTCCTGGGCGAATACTTGACGTTGAAGCGCCCGAACGAGATATCGCCCGCATCCTCCATGGTCTTGATGAAGGACTCCGTGCTCAGGTTGCGCCCGGTGCGGCGCAGGCCCTCCACCAGCAGCCGGGCGTGCACGAAGCCCTCGAACTGCGAGGCCGACGGCTGGGCGCTTGGTGACTTGGCGCGCAGAAGGGCCAGGTACTCGGCCACCACGGGCACCGTGGTGCTGCGCAGCGAGGGCATGATCTGCGCCAGGATGATGCCGCGCGCCTTGTCCTTGAGCTCGCGGTGGATCACGTCCATGCTGGCCACGGAAAACCCGTAGTACGCGGGCCGCGCCGCCGTGGACTGCACCGCCTTGATGTAGCTGGTGAACGTGGTGCCCGCCGTCGCCACGATGACGGCCTGGGGCTGTGCCTTGTCGGTGGCCTGCGCGGCGGCCGCGAAGTCGGGCTGCTTGGGGTCGACCTTGATCTCGGCGACGAAGGCGAGCTTTTCCTCCTCGGAGGCTTTCTTGAGCTCGGCCAGCAGCGTCTTGCCCAGGCCGTCGTCCTGGTAGAACACCGCCACGCGGCTGATGCCCTGGTGGCGCAGCTGCGAGACGATCTTGCCGGCCTCGCTGGCGTAGCCGGCCCGCACGTGAAAGACATAGGGATTCAAGGTTTCCCGAAACGCCGAGGCCCCCGTGACCGGCCCGAACAGCAGCGTGCGGTGTTCCTTGACCAGGGGCAGGATGGCCGCCGTCTGCGCCGTGCCCGTGCTGTTGTAGATCATGAAGACCTTGTCGTTCTCCAGCAGCTGGCGCGTGTTCTCCACGGCTTTCTGGGTGTCGAAGCCGTCGTCCAGCGTGGTGTAGCGGATCATGCGGCCGTGCACGCCACCCTGCGCGTTCACGGCGTCGAACATCAGCCGCGACCCTTCCCCATACTGCGCGGTCTGAGCGCCGAGCGGCCCGGAGAGCACGGCGGACGCGCCCAGGCGGATCTCGTCGCCGGTCACGCCCTCATTGCGGGCGTGCGCCCCCTGGCTGGCACAGAGGGCCAGCATCAGCCCCAGCAAACATGAACGAAGCATGGCACCTTCCCCGCGACGATGACGGACGGCGCCACACGACGCGGCACCCATCTGGTTATTAATCATCATCATTGTCCACGGCATGCGCTGCCGTCCATTGAGGGTTTGCCCTGTCGCGACCAGCCCACACCCGCCCCACGGGGCTGCACAAACGGCTGCGCCCGCAGCGCATGGCACGCTGCGGGCGCACAAGGCAGGCCTCGCCGGGGATCAGAGCTTCAGGCGCGCCCGGGCAGCCTCATACTCCGCGCGCAGCCGGGCCACCAGCTCGGCGGTGCTGGTCACCGCATTGATCGCGCCAATCCCCTGGCCGCAGCCCCAGATGTCCTTCCAGGCCTTCTTCGCGTCGCCGCCGAAGTTCATCTTGCTCGGGTCCGATTCGGGCAGGTTGTCGGGGTCCATGCCCGCCGCGCGGATCGACGGCGCCAGGTAGTTGCCGTGCACGCCGGTGAACAGGTTGCTGTAGACGATGTCGTCCGAGCTGCCTTCCACGATGGCCATCTTGTAGTCATCGCTGGCGCGGGCCTCGTGCGTGGCGATGAAGGCCGAGCCGATGTAGCCGAAGTCCGCGCCCATGGCCTGCGCCGCCAGCACCGCGTCGCCGCTGGCGATGGAGCCGCTGAGCGCGATGGGGCCGTCGAACCACTGGCGGATCTCCTGGATCAGCGCAAACGGGCTCTTCACGCCCGCATGGCCACCCGCACCGGCGGCCACGGCGATCAGGCCGTCGGCGCCCTTTTCAATCGCCTTGTGCGCAAACTTGTTGTTGATGATGTCGTGCAGCACCACGCCGCCCCAGGCGTGCACGGCCTGGTTCACGTCCTCGCGCGCGCCCAGGCTGGTGATGATGATCGGCACCTTGTACTTGGCGCACACCTGCATGTCGTGCTCCAGCCGGTCATTGCTCTTGTGCACGATCTGGTTGATGGCGAAGGGCGCGGCGGGCTTGTCGGGATGGGCCTTGTTGTAGGCCGCCAGGGTCTCGGTGATCTCGGCCAGCCATTCATCGAGCAGTTCGGCGGGGCGGGCATTGAGCGCGGGCATGGAGCCCACCACACCCGCCTTGCACTGCTCGATCACGAGCTTGGGGTTGCTGATGATGAACAGCGGCGAGCCGATGACGGGGAGCGACAGGTTTTGCAACACGGGAGGCAGTTTGGACATGGCGACAACTTCCTGAACAGGTTTTTGGATGAAATAGGGCTCTAGCGCTTATTCATCAAGCGCTAGCAGCTATCATTTTTATATCAATGAGCTGCCCGCTCTGCGGGCAGTCAGTCTCCTCACAACACGCTCAACCTTCAAAAGGCGTCCAGCGCCAGTTCGGTCACGCTGGCGGCGCCGTCCACGATGCTGTCGCGCAGCCCCGGTGCCTTCACCAGGATGTGCTCGGCATAGAACTGGGCCGTGGTGATTTTTGCGCGCATGAAGGCTGCGTCCTGTCCCTTGTGCAACAGGTCCTGCGCCACCAGCAGGCTGCGCGCCAGCTGCCAGCCCGCCACCACGTTGCCTGCCAGCATCAGGTAGGGCACGCTGCCCGCGAACACGGCGTTGGGCTGGGCCTTGGTGCCACCGGCCACGAAGTCGATCACGTCGAGCAGCGCCTTGCGCGCGGCCGTCAGGCGCCTGGCCACGGCCAGTGCGGCCGGGGTGCCGCTGGCCAGCAGCTCGCCTTCGGTGGTCTCGATCTGCGCGGCGATGCCCTTGGCCACCTGGCCCCCATCGCGTGCCGTCTTGCGGCCCACGAGGTCATTCGCCTGGATGGCGGTGGTGCCTTCGTAGATGGTCAGGATCTTGGCGTCGCGGTAGTACTGCGCGGCGCCGGTTTCTTCGATGAAACCCATGCCGCCATGCACTTGCACGCCCAGGCTGGTCACCTCCAGGCTGGTCTCGGTGCTGTAGCCCTTGACCAGCGGCACCATGAATTCGTAGAAGGCCTGGTTCTGCTTGCGCGTCTCGGCATCGGGGTGGTGGTGGGCTGCGTCGAACGCGGCAGCGGCCACGGTGGCCATGGCGCGGCAGCCCTCCACGGTGGCGCGCATGGTCATGAGCATGCGCTTGACGTCAGGGTGGTGAATGATGGCGGCGCTGGCGTTGATGCTGCCGTCCACGGGGCGGCTTTGCACGCGGTCCTTGGCGTACTGAACGGCCTTCTGGTAGGCGCGCTCGGAGATCGCGATGCCCTGCATGCCCACGGCGTAGCGGGCTGCGTTCATCATGATGAACATGTATTCGAGGCCCCGGTTTTCCTGCCCCACCAGGTAGCCCACGGCGCCGCCGTGGTCGCCGAACTGCAGCACCGCCGTGGGCGATGCCTTGATGCCCAGCTTGTGCTCGATGCTCACGCAATGGGCGTCGTTGCGCGCGCCCAGGCTGCCGTCCTGGTTGACCATGAATTTGGGCACCACGAACAGGCTGATGCCCTTCACGCCATCGGGCGCGCCCGCCACCCGTGCCAGCACCAGGTGCACGATGTTCTCGGCCATGTCGTGTTCACCATAGGTGATGAAGATCTTGGTGCCGAAGATCTTGTAGGTGCCGTCGGGCTGGGGTTCGGCACGCGTGCGCACCAGGGCCAGGTCCGAGCCCGCCTGGGGTTCGGTCAGGTTCATGGTGCCAGTCCATTCGCCGGTGACCAGCTTTTCAAGGTAGGTGGCCTTGAGCTCGTCACTGCCCGCGGTGAGCAGCGCCTCGATGGCCCCGTCGGTGAGCAGCGGGCACAGCGCGAAGCTCATGTTGGCGCTGTTGGTCATCTCGATGCAGGCCGCGCCGATGGTCTTGGGCAGGCCCTGGCCACCAAAGTCGGCCGGATGCTGCAACCCCTGCCAGCCGCCTTCGCCGTACTGGCGGAAGGCTTCCTTGAAGCCGGGGGTGGTGGTGACGACACCGTCCTTCCAGCTCGATGGGTTCTTGTCGCCTTCGAAATTGAGCGGAGACAGCACCCCTTCATTGAACTTGGCGCACTCTTCCAGCACGGCGGCGGCCGTGTCCAGCCCTGCGTCTTCAAAGCCGGGGATCTGGGCGATCTGTTCAATGTTGGCCAGGTGCTCGATGGCGAACAGCATGTCCTTGAGGGGTGCGGTGTAACTCATGGATGTCTCCGGGAAATTTCGTCAAAAAAAAGGCATCGCAAGCGATGCCTTTGTATGCACAGGGGCGTTCTTACAGGGCCTTGACCAGCTCTGGCACCGCCGTGAACAGGTCGGCTTCCAGCCCATAGTCGGCCACGCTGAAGATCGGTGCCTCGGGGTCCTTGTTGATCGCCACGATCACCTTGGAGTCCTTCATGCCCGCCAAATGCTGGATCGCTCCCGAGATGCCGGCGGCGATGTACAGCTGCGGCGCCACGATCTTGCCGGTCTGGCCCACTTGCCAGTCGTTCGGGGCGTAGCCCGCGTCCACCGCGGCGCGGCTGGCGCCCAGGGCCGCGCCCAGCTTGTCGGCCAGCGGGGTCATCACTTCGTCGAACTTTTCCTTGCTGCCCAGCGCCCGGCCACCGGAGACGATGATCTTGGCGGCGGTCAGTTCGGGGCGGTCGCTCTTGGCGATCTCGCTGCCCACGAAGCTGCTCTTGCCTGCGTCGGCCGTGGCTGCTGCTGCTTCGACTGCGGCGGAACCACCGGTGGCGGCTGCGGCGTCAAAGCCGGTGGTGCGCACGGTGATGATCTTCACGCTGTCGGCGCTTTGCACGGTGGCGATGGCGTTGCCCGCGTAGATGGGGCGCTCGAAGGTGTCGGCGGCGACCACCTTGGTGATGTCGCTGATCTGGGCCACGTCGAGCTTGGCGGCCACGCGGGGCGCCACGTTCTTGCCGCTGGCGGTGGCGGGGAACAGGATGTGGCTGTAGTTGGCAGCAATGGCCAGCACCTGGGCGGCCACGTTTTCTGCCAGGCCGTGTTCCAGGCCAGGGGCGTCTGCGTGGATGACCTTGGCGACGCCAGCGATCTGGCCCGCGGCGGCTGCGGCAGCGCCTGCATTGTGGCCGGCGACCAGCACGTGCACGTCGCCACCGCAGGCCACGGCGGCGGTCACGGTGTTCAGGGTGGCGCCCTTGATGGACGCGTTGTCGTGTTCAGCAATAACGAGTACCGACATTTAGATCACCTTCGCTTCGTTCTTGAGTTTCTCGACCAGGGCGGCCACGTCGGCCACCTTGATGCCAGCGCCACGCTTGGCGGGCTCGGTGACCTTCAGGGTCTTCAGGCGCGGAGCCACGTCCACGCCGAGGTCTTCGGGCTTGACGGTATCGAGCTGCTTCTTCTTGGCCTTCATGATGTTGGGCAAGGTGACGTAGCGGGGCTCGTTCAGGCGCAGGTCGGTCGTGATGACCGCTGGAAGGGTCAAGGCCAGGGTTTCCAGGCCGCCGTCCACTTCACGCGTCACGCTGACCTTGTCTGCAGCCAGTTCAACCTTGCTGGCGAACGTGGCCTGGGGCAGGTCGGCCAGGGCCGCCAGCATCTGGCCGGTCTGGTTGGCGTCGTCGTCGATGGCTTGCTTGCCCAGGATCACAAGGCCGGGCTGCTCCTTGTCCACCAGGGCCTTCAGGATCTTGGCCACGGCGAGAGGCTGCAACTCGACGTCGGTTTCCACCAGGATGGCGCGGTCGGCGCCAATGGCCATGGCGGTGCGCAGGGTTTCCTGGCACTGGGCCACGCCGCAGGAGACTGCGATGACTTCGGTCACCAGGCCTTTTTCTTTCAGGCGCACGGCCTCTTCGACGGCGATTTCGTCAAAGGGGTTCATGCTCATCTTCACGTTGGCGATGTCCACACCCGTGTTGTCCGATTTGACGCGGACCTTCACGTTGTAGTCCACCACGCGCTTGACAGGGACCAAGACCTTCATTGCTGCGGCTCCTAGATAGAGTTGGTTGAATTGACGTTTACGTAAACTAGAACATTCTATGCCGCACTGCAACGAAAGCGCTACGGGGCCGGAACACAGACCTCACGATTCCAAAAAAGAACGATCGTGCTTTTTGTCGATTATAGGCGAGTGCACCGGGCGCCTGTCTAGAGTCTGCTGTCGCATGCGGCACCCCGTTCGCAGCCCCCGGGGCCCGGTCACCGCGCGGTGGCAGCCCCAGGCGCCGCTGGCGCGCCGGGTGACAGCGCCGCCGCCAGCCCCCCTTCGACCTGCACGTGCATGACCCGCTGGGGGTAGGGAATCTCGATCTGGTGGGCGCGCAAGGCGCTCAGGATGGCGCGGTTGATCTCCGAGCGCAGGCCCAGTGAGCCGTTCTCGGGGTCGGCGATCCAGAAGCCGACCGTGAACTCCAGCCCGTCGGCCCCAAACGCCGAGAGGGCCACGCTGGGGGCGGGATCGCGCAGCACCCGGCTGCTGGCCAGCGCGGCGTCCGCGAGAAGCCGGGTCACCAGGTCCACGTCGCTTTCGTAGGCCACGCTCACCACGGTCGACAGCCACACGCGGGGGTCGGCCAATGACAGGTTTTCCACCCGCTGGGTGATCAGCATTTCATTGGGCACGATGGACTCGCGCCCCGTGGACGAACGCACCACGGTGTAGCGCGCATTGATGTTGGTGATGCGGCCTTCGAAATTGTCGACGCGCACGTTGTCGCCGATGCGCATGCTGCGCTCGGCCAGGATGACGAACCCGCTCACGTAGTTGGACGCCAGCTTCTGCAGGCCAAAGCCGATGCCCACGCCCACGGCGCCACCCAGCACCGACAGCGCCGTCAGGTCGATGCCCACGGCCGACAGCGCCATGATGAGCCCGACGAAGATCAACAGCGCCCGCACGGCATTGCTCACCGCCTTGCGCAGCGACAGTTCCGCCCCCGTGGCCGAGCGCAGAAGGCGCGACTCGATGGCGGCGGAGATCCACAGCGCGATGAGCAGCACCGCACCGGCGGTCAGCGCGCCTTCGATGATGGTGCGCACCGACAGCGTCGCGCCCCCTACCTTCCAGTGGATCTGGTCCAGCTCCTCCAGCACCAGCGGCAGCAGTCCCGTGACCCAGAGCACCATGCCCAGCCAGGCCAGCCAGGAGATGGAGCGTTCGATGGGCCGCACCCAGGCAGCGTCCGGGTATGCCACCTGCAGCACCTTCACGCCAATGCGGATCACCACCAGCGCCACCAGCACCGGGATCGCCAGCTTGAAGGCGGCCAGCGCCACCCAGTAGTGCAGCAGCGTGCGCGCCACATAGGCCAGGCTCAGCAGCACCAGCGGAAACAGCGCGCCATCCACGATGCGGGTGCCAAACAGAATGGAGCGTGGATCGCCCCGGTGCAGGCCCCGCTGCAGCAGCGAGACCAGGCCCCAGGCCAGGGCGACGCACCCCGCCAAGGCCGCCAGCTCCACCAGCACCATCGGGCTGAGGAAGGACTGCACCCACAGGCCCACATCGTCGAGCATCGGCTTGTCCATCGTGGCGATCCTCAGCGCTTCCAGCGGGGCTGGCGTTTTTCCGCAAAGGCGCGCGCGCCCTCCTGCGCCGCCTCGTCCATCATGTTGGTGGCCATGGCCTGGCCCGCCAGCTGGTAGGCGGCATCCATGCCCAGCTCGCGCTGCTGGTACACCAGCGCCTTGCCCATGGCCACGGCCACGCGGGGCTTTTGCAGGATGGACTGCACCAGCATCTCCACCTCGGCGTCCAGCGCATCGGCGGGCACCACGCGGTTCACCAGGCCCTGTGCCAGCGCGGTGGGGGCATCGATGAAATCGCCGGTGAGCAACATTTCCATCGCCCGCTTGGCTGGCACATTGCGCACCAGCGGCACGCTGGGCGTCGCGCAGAACAGGCCGTAGTGGATGCCGCTGGTGGCAAAACTCGCGCTGTCGGCCGACACGGCCAGGTCGCACTGCGCCACCAGCTGGCAGCCCGCCGCCGTCGCCATGCCCTGCACCCTGGCGACCACGGGCACGGGCAGCTTGTGGATGGTGAGCATCATGCGGCTGCATTGGGCAAACAGCTTTTGGTAGTACGCCAGCTCCGGGTTCGCCGCCATGTCCTTGAGGTTGTGCCCGGCACAGAAGGCCTTGCCCGCTGCGGCCAGCACCACCACGCGCACAGATTCGTCGCGGTGCGCTTCGTCCAGCGCCTGTTGCAGGGCTGTCAGCATTTCAGAGCCCAACGCATTGAAGCGTGCAGGGTCGTTCAAAGTGAGGGTGATCACACCGCGCGTATCACGGGTGATCAGCAGCAGCTCGTCAGAATTTGGAATCGTCATGTTGTTTCTCCTGTGCACAGCAATGCGAGGGGCGTTTGAAACAGGCGCGCATGAGGCCAGTGCCACCGTGGAACTGGCTTCACCAGGCCACGGGTGGCGTCCCCCTCAGGGGGAAGACGCCGCAGGCGGCTCAGGGGGAGTCAAAGATCAGCCAGGACGCGCAGATGCGCCTCCACGCTGCGCGCCAGCGGCCCCATCACATAGCCGCCCTCCAGGCACGACACGATGCGGCCCTGGGAATAGCGCCGCGCCACGTCCTTGACCCGCTGGGTGATCCAGGCGTAGTCCTGCTCGGTCAGGCCCAGCTGGCCCATGTCGTCCTCGCGGTGGCCGTCGAAGCCGGCGGAGACGAAGATCATCTCGGGCTTGAAGGCCTCCAGGCGCGGCATCCACATCATCTCGATGATCTCGCGGATGTCCATGCCACGGGTGTACGCTGGCACGGGCACGTTGACCATGTTGGGGGCCGGGTCCTGGTCGCCGCTGTACGGGTAGAACGGGTGCTGGAAGATGCTGACCATCAGCGCGCGCGGGTCGCCCGCCAGGATGTCCTCGGTGCCATTGCCGTGGTGCACATCGAAGTCCACCACCGCCACGCGCTGCAGGTTGTAGCGCTGCAGCGCATATTTGGCGGCCACCGCCACGTTGTTGAAGAAGCAAAAACCCATGGCCTTGTCGCGGCATGCATGGTGCCCGGGCGGACGCACGGAGCAGAACGCGTTCTCGACCTCGCCGGCCATCACCGCATCCGTGGCGGCCAGCGCGGCACCCGCGGCGCGCAGCGACGCCTTCCAGGTGTGGGCGTTGATGGAGGTGTCGGTGTCGATCTGCGCGTAGCTCGGGCCGCCCGCCATCAGCTCTTCGTTGAGCCGGTCGGACAGGCCCCGCAGCGCCGCGATGTGCATGCGGCCATGCGCCAGCTCGATGTCGGCCAGCGAGGCCTCGGGGGCCTCGTAGCGCTCCAGCGCATCGCCCACCCCGGTGACCAGCAAGCGGTCTTCGATGGCATCGAGCCTTTCGGGGCATTCTGGGTGGCCCGGGCCCATCTCGTGCTTCCAACAATCCCGATGGGTGAAATAGCCCGTCTTGCTCACAGTCAATCCCCGTGTCTCGTATTTTTTTGGATGGTTTTCGGATAACGTCGCGCCATGACAATGAATGCACAGCACAAGATCAAATCGCTTCTGGATCAGCTTAACACGGTGATCGTGGGCAAGCAGGCCCAGGTACAGGACTGCGTGGCCTGCCTGCTGGCCGGCGGGCACCTTCTCATCGAGGATGTTCCGGGGGTGGGCAAGACCACCCTGGCCCATGCGCTGTCGCGCACTTTCGGCCTGCAGTTCTCGCGCGTGCAGTTCACGGCCGACCTGATGCCCAGCGATCTGACGGGCGTCTCGGTCTACGAGCGCGGCAAGGAAGCCTTCGTGTTCCACCCTGGCCCGGTGTTCGCCCAGGTGCTGCTGGCCGACGAAATCAACCGCGCCAGCCCCAAGACGCAAAGCGCGCTGCTCGAAGCCATGGAGGAAAAGCAGGTGTCGGTAGAGGGCGAGACGCGCGCCCTGCCCCACCCCTTCTTCGTGATCGCCACCCAGAACCCGCACGACCAGCTGGGCACCTTCGCGCTGCCCGAATCGCAGCTCGACCGCTTTCTGATGCGCATCTCCATCGGCTACCCCGACCGCGCGGCCGAGCGCGTGCTGCTGGCGGGCGCGGACCGGCGCGACATGGTGGACACCATGCTGCCGCTGCTGTCCGACGAGGAACTGGCCGAGCTGCAGCGCCAGGTGCAGGCCATCCATGCGGCCGACCCGCTGCTCAACTATGTGCAGGACCTCATCGCCGCCACGCGCTCGGGCCGGTGGTTCCTGCAGGGCCTTTCGCCCCGCGCGGGCATCGCCCTGGTGCGTGCTGCCAAGGCGCAGGCCCTCATCAGCGGGCGCGACTACGTGGCGCCCGACGACGTGCAGGCCGTGCTGCCCCAGACCATCGCCCACCGCCTGGTGCCCGTGGGCGATGCCGGACGCGGCGCGGTGGAACAGGTGCGCGCCATGGTCGAGGCCGTGCCGCTGCCGTGAAATGACAGCCGCCCATCCCCCCGCCACGCTCCGCCCGACCGGGGGCTGGCGCGCCATCCTGGCCCGGGTGAGCCCGCTTGCGCCACTGCGCCGCCGCTTCCAGCGCTGGTGGCAGGCGCGCCTGCCGCTGAGCGACACGCTCGCGCTCACGCAGCGCAATGTCTACATCCTGCCCACCGGCTCGGGCTGGATGCTGGCATTGACGCTCATCGTGCTGCTCATCGCGTCCATCAACTACCAGCTCAACCTGGGCTACCTGCTGACCTTTCTGCTGGCGGGCAGCGCCGTGGTGGGCATGCACATCTGCCACGCCAACCTGCGCGGGCTCACGCTGCACCTGAAGGCGCCCGAGCCACACTTCATGGGCACCAGCACGGCGTTTGACATCCAGCTGTCCAGCGAGCGCAAGACGCCGCGCTACGGCATCGCCCTGTCGGTGCACGGCACGGGCAAGGAGGCACGCCACTGGGCCTGGACCGACGTGCCCGCCCAAGGCCAGTCGAGCGTGCAGGTCGCCTTCAAGCCCCCGCGCCGGGGCCTGCACCGCGTGCCCACGCTGACGGCCGAGACGCGCTTTCCGCTCGGCACCTTCCGCGTCTGGACCTACTGGCGGCCCGCGGCCCAGGTGCTGGTCTACCCCGCGCCCGAGACCCCGGCACCGCCGCTGCCGACCGGCGAACCGCGCGCGGGCGGCGCCGGCAACACGCCCACGCAGGGCATTGGCGAATTCGACGGCGTGCGCGCCTACCGCCGGGGCGACCCGCTCAAGCTCGTGGTCTGGAAGAAGGCCGCCAAATCGCTGGGCACCGGCACGGACGACCTGGTCAGCCGCGACGCCCAGCAGGCCCAGCGGCACGAACTGTGGCTGGACCTGGCCCGCGCCTCGCTGCCCGACCACGAAGCCCGCATCTCACGCCTGGCCGCCTGGGTGCTGCAGGCCGACCGGCTGGGGCTGGACTATGGCCTGCGCCTGCCGGGTGTCGAGATCGCCCCGGACACGGGTGCGGCGCACCGACGAAATTGCCTGGAGGCACTGGCGCTGTGCTGAACCCCGCTTCAAAATCCGTATCCAGTGGGTCCCTGCCGCATACAGGCAAAGCGCAGGCAGCTATATTTTTTATAGCATGCCCACCACTCCAAGCCGGGCCTGGACCCTTGCCATGAACCTGCTCCGGACCCTTGTTTCCCTGCCGCGCGACGCCCGCGACACGCTCTTTCTGCTGTTCGTGATCGTCTGGGTCATCGCACCGCAGGTGTCCAACCTGCCGGTGTGGACCAGCCTGCTGGCCGGCGGGCTGCTGCTGTGGCGCGGCTGGCTCGCCTGGAAAGGCCGGCCCCTGCCCGGGCGCTGGACCGTGGGCGCCCTGCTGGTGGTGGCGGTGGCGGGCACGCTGTTCACGCACCGCACCATCCTCGGGCGCGATGCGGGCGTCACCCTGGTCGTCATGCTGCTGGCGCTCAAGATGCTGGAGCTGCGCGCGCGCCGCGACGCGATGGTGGTGTTCTTCCTGGGCTTCTTCACGATGCTCAGCAACTTCTTCTTCTCGCAGTCGCTGCTCACCGCCGCCGCCATGCTGGTGGCGCTGCTGGGCCTGCTCATGGCGCTGGTCAATGCCCACATGCCGGTGGGTCGCCCGCCCCTGGCGCAGACCTTTCGCATGGCGGGCACCATGGCGCTGCTGGGGGCCCCCATCATGGTGGCACTGTTCATGCTATTTCCGCGCATGGCGCCGCTGTGGGGCATGCCCGGGGAGAACCTCACGGGGCGCAGCGGCCTGTCGGGCACCATGAAGATCGGCGAGATGGCCGAGATCGCGCTCGACGAACGCGTGGCCATCCGCCTGCGCTTCGCGGGGGCGCCCACCGATGTCCCGCCCCAATCGGCGCTGTACTTCCGCGGCCCCGTCATGACGGCGTTCGATGGCCGGCAATGGCAGGCCGAGCCGTTTCGGGAAGACAGCGCCTGGGCCGCACGCGCGGCCCCGCCAGCCAACCTGCAGGTCAGCGGACCGGCCGTGCGCTACGAAGTGACGCTCGAGCCCCAGCGGCAACCCTGGCTGATGGTGCTGGAAGCCACCCCCGAGGCGCCCGAGCTGCCCAACAACGTGCGGGCCTACATGACCCAGGACCTGCAGTGGATGACCTCACGCCCCATCACCGAGGTGATGCGCTACCAGGCCGTGAGCTACCCCGAGTACCGCCATGGCCCCCAGCAGTCCGTGCGGCAGCTGCGCGTGTACACGGAGCTCCCCCCCGGCTTCAACCCCCGCACCCTGGCTTTGGCCGCGCAAATGCGCGCAGACCCCGCGCTGGCCAGCGGCGGAACAAGCGCGCTGGTCAATGCGGCCCTGCAGCGCCTGCGCACGGGCGGCTACACCTACACCCTCGATCCCGGCGTCTATGGCGAACACACCGCCGACGAGTTCTGGTTTGACCGCAAGGAAGGTTTTTGCGAACACATTGCCTCGGCCTTCGTGGTGCTGATGCGCGCCCTGGATGTGCCCGCACGCATCGTCACGGGCTACCAGGGGGGTGAACGCAATCCCGTGGACGGCTACTGGACCGTGCGCAATGCCGATGCCCACGCCTGGGCCGAGGTGTGGATGGAAGGCCGCGGCTGGGTGCGCGTGGACCCCACGGGCGCCGTCTCGCCAGGCCGCGTGGGGGCGTTCCAGCGCCTGCAGGCGCCCCAAGGCGCGTTCGCGGCCGCGATGGGCACCCTCAGCCCGGGCATGGTGCAGAACCTGCGCGCCGTGTGGGAAGCCGTCAACAACAGCTGGAACCAGTGGGTGCTCAACTACACGCAGAGCCGCCAGATGGACCTGCTCAAGGCGCTGGGGTTTGAATCCCCCAGCTGGCAGGACCTCACCACCGTGCTGGGCACCCTGGTCATCGCGGCCGCGCTGGGCGGCATGGGCTGGAGCCTGTGGGAACGCAGCCAGCACGACCCCTGGCTGCGGCTGCTGGCCCGCACGCGCCAGCGCCTGGCGCGCGCGGGCCTGCCACTGCCGGAAACCCTGCCACCGCGCGCGATGGCCGAACGGGTGCGGGCACAATTCGGGGCGCCAGCCGACGCAGTGGCAGACTGGCTGCTGCGGCTGGAGCGACTGCGCTACGCCCCCCACCCCGACACCGAACTGGGCACGCTGCGGCGCGAATTCCGCACCCTGCCCTGGCCAAGGAAATGAATCATCCCCCTGAGCGGCTTCGATGCTCCGTGCAGCCGCCAGAGACGGCAGCCCTTCGGGGCCGTCCCAGCCTGCGCAGGCAGGCCTGGATCCGCGGCCTCCAGCCCCTTCTCTCGGCTCCGCCACGAAGGGGGGCGCCGCCAGCGCGGCAGGGCTGCCCTTGCGCGGTGACGCCGGCCCGGGCCGCGCCGGTTGCGCGGCGCAGGGACACAACAAAGTAACGAACAACCGACATGAAGAAGACAGCCCGATGGGCCAATATTGCTATATTTTTAATAGCATCTTGCGCAATAACAGCAAGCGCCAGCCCCCAAAAACCCTCTAAACCCACCGCCACGAAGCAAAAGCCCGCGGTGCCCTATGCATCGCGCCCCGAGGCCCTGCAGTTTGCCGACGACCTGGCCGCGCGCCGCGACCTGGACCGCGAATGGGTACGCCAGGCCATCGGGCAGGCGCACTTCCTGCCACAGGTCCCCCGCCTCATGCTGCCGCCAGCCAAAGGCACCGCCAAGAACTGGCGCGTGTACCGCAGCCGCTTCATCGACCCCATCCGCATCCGCGCCGGCCAGCGGTTCTGGCAGGAGAACGAGGCCACGCTGGAGCGAGCCGAGCGCGAGTACGGCGTGCCCGCCGAGATCATCGTGGGCATCATCGGCGTGGAGACCATCTACGGCCAGCAGATGGGCACGTTCCGGGTGATGGACGCGCTGGCCACGCTGGCGTTTGATTTCCCGTCAACCCACCCGCGTGCCAAGGAGCGCACCGCATTTTTCCGCGGTGAGCTGGAGCAGTTCCTGAGCCTCACCAACCGCAGCGACACCGACCCGTTCGAGCCCCGTGGCAGCTACGCCGGTGCCATGGGCCTGGGGCAGTTCATGCCGTCGAGCTGGGTGCGCTATGCGATTGACTTCGATGGCGACGGCCGCGTGGACCTGTTCAAGAGCCCGGCGGACGCCATCGGCTCGGTGGCCAACTACTTCCGCGGCCATGGCTGGACGCCAGGCATGCCCACGCACTTTGGCGTGCAGTTCGACGCCGCGCGCCTGCAGCTCGACGACCTGCTGGCACCCGACATCCTGCCCACCTTCAGCGTGGCCAGCATGACAGCCAAAGGCGCGGTGCTGGATGCCCAGGGCGCGCAGCACACCGGCCCGCTGGCACTGGTGGAACTGCAAAACGGCGGCGAGCCCGCCAGCTATGTGGCAGGCACCGAGAATTTCTACGCCATCACGCGCTACAACTGGTCCAGCTACTACGCGATGGCCGTGATCGAGCTGGGCCGCGAGGTGGCGGCGGCGCGAGCGCGCTGATCCTGGCGCTGAGGCGGCCGGAGCAGGCGCACAGGGTCGACCGAGGGGCCGAGCACCGGATGGCCCGCAATACCCTTCGCGAGCCGAACTGCCTGGTGGGGCTCTGCGGATCGGAGCCAGCTGTACTACCCGCACCGCACGCATCCGGTGGCGAAGGGGAAAGACCTGTCCTGGCCGCAGGGCCAAAGCGGGGTTTGCCAGCGCCTGCCAGCACGGTTGCGCAACTCAAGCCACAATGCGTCGCTCCCCCGCTTGCCCGGCAACCGCCGCGGCGGCACGCACTATTCCTGACCACCATCCCATGCCTGCATCACCTTCTTCCATGCCCGCTGCGGACGCGATCGTCCGTGTGCGCGGCGTGAGCAAAACCTACGCTGGCGGGTTCCAGGCACTCAAGAACATCGACCTGGACATCCGGCGCGGCGAGATCTTTGCCCTGCTCGGGCCCAACGGCGCGGGAAAGACCACGCTCATCAGCGTGATCTGCGGCATGAGCAATGCCACGGCGGGCTCCATCAGCGCCGATGGCCATGACACCGTGCGGAACTACCGCGCCGCCCGCGCGGCCATTGGCCTCGTGCCCCAGGAGCTGCACACCGATTCGTTTGAAACCGTGTGGGCCACGGTCAACTTCAGCAGAGGGCTGTTCGGCAAGGCTCCCGACCCTGCTTTCATCGAAAAGATCCTGAAGGACCTGTCGCTGTGGGACAAGAAGGACAGCAAGATCCTCGCGCTCTCGGGCGGCATGAAACGCCGCGTGCTGATCGCCAAGGCGCTGTCGCACGAGCCCAAGATCCTGTTCCTCGACGAGCCCAGCGCGGGCGTGGACGTGGAGCTGCGCCACGACATGTGGCGCCTGGTGCGGGCGCTGCGCGATGCGGGCACCACCATCATCCTGACCACGCATTACCTGGAGGAAGCCGAGGACATGGCCGACCGCATCGGCGTGATCCGCAAGGGCGAGCTGATCGTGGTGGAGGACAAAAATGTGCTGATGCGCAAGCTGGGCAAGAAGCAGCTTGCACTCACGCTGCAGCAACCGATGCAGCAGATACCCGCGTCGCTGGCCCGCTGGCCACTGGTGCTTAGCCAGGGTGGCACCATGCTCACCTACACCTTTGACACCCAGCAAGAAGACACAGGCATTGCCGCACTTTTGCGCGCGCTGGCCGAACACGGGATTGACTTCAAGGACCTGCATTCCAGCGAGAGTTCGCTCGAAGACATTTTTGTGGGCCTGGTGCACCAGGACAAGGACCAGGACCACGCCCCGTCGCAACAGAAAGCATCCCGAGCATGACCGGCCTGAACCTGCATGGCGTGCGTGCCATCTATCGCTTCGAGATGAACCGTGCCTTTCGCACCTGGATGCAAAGCCTGATCGCACCGGTGCTGTCCACGGCGCTGTACTTCATCGTCTTTGGCTCGGCCATTGGCTCGCGCATGGGCGACATCGGCGGCGTGAGCTATGGGGCCTACATCATCCCCGGCCTGCTCATGCTGTCGCTGCTGTCCGAAAGCATTTCCAACTCGGCTTTTGGCATCTACATGCCCAAGTGGTCCGGCACCATCTACGAGCTGCTCAGCGCGCCGGTCAACTGGGTCGAGGTGCTGCTGGGCTATGTCGGCGCCGCAGCCACCAAGTCGCTGCTGGTATCGGTGCTCATCCTCACCACCGCCAGGGTGTTTGTGCCCTACGAAGTGGCGCATCCGGTGTGGATGGTGGGCTTTCTGGTGCTCACCGCCGTCACGTTCTGCCTGTTCGGATTCATCATCGGCCTCTGGGCTGACAGCTTTCAAAAGCTGCAGGTGATACCGCTACTGGTCATCACACCGCTGACGTTTCTCGGCGGTGCGTTCTACAGCATCAGCATGCTGCCGCCGTTCTGGCAGACCGTTTCGCTGTTCAACCCGGTGGTCTATCTCATCAGCGGGTTGCGCTGGGCGTTCTACGGCCAGGCCGATGTCCACATCGGCGTGAGCGCGGGCATGACGTTCGTGTTCATGGCCCTGTGCCTTGTCGTGGTGTGGTGGGTGTTCAAGACGGGACGGCGCATCCGGCGCTGAACGCACCGCAAGACGTGGGCTGGGCGGTGCTTCATAGAGTCAGCATTTTGAACTTGAAACAACCCGTTCGGTCTGAGCCTGCTGCAACTGGATCACCTCTTACCGCAAGACTCCTGCCCACCTTCAGCGCTGCCAGCATACAAGCAAAGGGCGGCGTGCTGGATGGCGCCGCCGCGCCCCTGGCCTCGTCGAACTACACAACGGCGGTGATACGCCGAGCTACGTGCCGGGCACCGAAAACCGCTACGCCATCACCCGCTACAACCGGTCGATCTGCTACGCCATGTCGGTGATCGAGCTGGGCAGCGACGTCGCGGCTGCGCGGTCCACGCAGTAGCCGTCGACAGTCGGGCCGGCCGCCGCTGGAACCCAGCCCAGCTCCGGCGCAATGTACTGCGCGGTGTCGCTCAGGATCTGCGCGTACTCGTGCACGTTGAAGTCATATGGCAGCTCCAGCCGCAGCTCCTGCACGCGCGGCACGATCGGGTCCTGGCGCAGGCTTTCCAGGATCTCATCGGACGTCCCCACCAGATCGCGCGCAAACAGCGTACGGCGCTCGCCCTGGGGTGCCATCGTGCGAACCTCGCGCAGCGCCGCCCAGGCTCGGTAGCGCGCCCGGCTCGCAGCATCTGCGCTGTCCAGCGGCACGACGACCCGGCCCAGCGCCACACGCGGGGCGTGGGGAGCCGACCAGTGGGCATGAAACAGTTCGAGCTGACTGCGCTGCGCCGCGAAGAAATCGTCTGTCTGCTCACCACGGTTGAGATTGCCGATCAGCAGGTGGTAGCCCTGGGCACCCGCCCACTGCGCAGACTTCAGCGACCCGCCGCCGTACCACAGTCTCTCCACGAGCCCCGCCGCATGCGGCTGCACCCGCGGGCGCTGGCGTCCTGCGGGCGACTCCACGAAAAAGTCGTCGTCGCCGAAATAATCACCGCGCAGGTTGCTGCGCAGCCGCTCCACCCGCGCGTGCGAAAAATCGATGGCCTGCGCATCGCCGTCGAACAAACGCCCGCCCAGCAGCGGCCCGTAGGGTGGCGCCCCCGCACTCAGCCCCACCTGCAGGCGCCCGCGCGACAGCACGTCCACCGTCGCCAGGTCCTCGGCCAGCCGGAAAGGGTTCTCATACCCCATCTGGATCACCGCCGTGCCCAGCGCGATGCGCCCCGTGCGCTGCGTGGCGGCGGCCAGCAGCGTGGCCGCGGACGACACCGCCCGCTCCAGATGCCGCTGGCGCACCCACGCGCCCTGGTAGCCCAGCGCTTCCCCCAGCTCGAACAGCCGCAAGGTGTCTTCCAAACCCTGCAGCGGGCTGTCCTCGGCATAGTTGCCCGGCGTCAGAAATGCGAGATGAGAAATAGCCATGGATGAAAAAGAAAAAGGATCAACAGACGCCGATCAGACCGACAGACGCCCGCAACCGGCGCGCCCCCACGCCAGCGCACCCGTGGATCTGGCTCCGCCAGTCCACCGGGTGCGTCCCCCTGAGGGGGAAGTCGCGCAGCGGCTCAGAGGGCTTCAGAACTTGGGCAAGCCCGGGGGATTGGTTTCCGATTTGGGCAACGCTTCCTCCAGCAGACTCCAGCGCTGCAGCGCCTGCGTGTACTTGCCGTTCTTGATGAGCCCATTGGTGGCCAGCGTCAGCGCATCGGCCAGGCCCGAGCCCTTGCGCGTGGTGATGGCCACGTCGGACTTGAGCGGCCAGCCCGCGTTCACCGTGCCCACGAGCTTGATCTTGCCGTCCTTGGCCGCGTGGTAGGCCTGCGGCGCGTTGGGGTTGAAGTTGGCGTCGGCCCGGCCCGACACCACGCCCAGCAGCCGCGCGGCGTCGTCGTCGAAGTACACGGGCTCCACGGGCTTGAGGCCTGCGGCGACGTTTTGCTTGTTCCACTCCAGCAGGATGCGCTCCTGGTTGGTGCCCGATCCGGTGATGACCTTCAGCCCCGCAATGTCCTTGGGCTCCTTGATGGACGTGATC
The DNA here is from genome assembly GCF_059415185.1 of Acidovorax sp. GW821-FHT10E04. Taxonomy (NCBI): domain Bacteria; kingdom Pseudomonadati; phylum Pseudomonadota; class Betaproteobacteria; order Burkholderiales; family Comamonadaceae; genus Acidovorax; species Acidovorax sp. GW821-FHT10E04. The sequence continues at coordinate 88,168 of NZ_JBWKMT010000002.1, read as the reverse complement.
TTGCTGTCGGCGCGCACATAGAAGCCGTGCAGGCCCAGGCGGTAGGTGGAGAAGTCGTACTTCTCCTTGCGCTGCTCCGTCACGCCCACGTTGGAGATCACCGCGTCGTACTTGCCCGAGGTGAGCCCGAGCGGCCAGTCGGCCCAGGCAATCGGCAGCAGTTCGAGCTTGAGCCCCAGTGCGTCGGCAATCAGCTGTGCATAGTCCGGATCGAACCCCACCACCGTCTTGGCGTCGCTGGCATACGTGGCGATGGGGGGCGCAAACGGCGCGATCGCCACGGTGAAGACTCCTTCCTTCACGAACTTGAAATTCTTCGGAATGGCCTGGACGGCCGCTGCGTCTTTCTCGGCGCGGATGCGGCCCATTTGCTCGGGGCTGAAGTCAAACGCGGTGGCAGCACCGGCCACGGTCCACGCGCAGGACAGCGCGCACGCCGAGGCCAGGGCCACCAGGCTGCGGCGCGACAGGGAATGGAGAGTCAGAATCATGGATGGTCCTTGAAGGCTGCAGGCTTACTTCTTGGGCAAGCCGGGAGGGTTGGTGCGCGAGACCTGGATGGCCTCGGACTGCAGGTTCCAGCGCTCGAGCGCCTTGGCGTAGTTGCCGTTCTTGATCTGCGCATTCAGTGCCGTGGTGATCGCGTCGGCAATGCCCGAACCCTTGCGCGAGGTCACGGCAATCTCGGCCGCCTGCGGCCAGCCGCCCGAGAAGGTTCCCACCAGTTTCGTCTTGCCATCGCGCGCGTTGTGCGCGGCGATGCCGTTGGGGGCCAGGTACGCGTCGGCGCGGCCCGAGGCCAGCGCCAAGTACAACACCACATCGTCGTCGTAGTACTGGATGTCCACCGGCTTGAGGCCTGCGGCGATGTTCTGCTGGTTCCAACGCAGCAGGATCTGCTCCTGGTTGGTGCTCGCGCCGACCACCACCTTCAGGCCCGCCACATCCTTGGGCTCCTTGACGGACGTGATCTTGCTGTCGGCCTTCACATACACGCCCAGCTGGTCATTGCGGTAGGTCGAGAAGTCGAACTTTTCCTTGCGCTCCTCGGTCACGGTGACGTTGGAGATCACCACGTCGAACTTGCCGGATTGCAGGCCCAGCGGCCAGTCGGCCCAGGCCACGGACACCAGCTCCAGCTTGCGCCCCAGGCTGTCGGCCACCAGCTGTGCGATGTCCGGCGCGTTGCCCACGGGCGTCTTGTTGTCGGTGGCATAGGCGCCGAATGGCAGCCGGCCCGTGGTGGTGCCCACGGTGAGGACGCCGTCCTTGGCGAACTTGAAATCCTTGGCGACGAGCTTGATCGCCTCGTCCACCTTCTGCGAGCGGGGACGCGTGGGCTGCTCGGGACTCAGGTCGATGGCCTGCGCAGCAGCGTGGACGGGCGCCAGTGCGGCGATGGACGCAGCGGCCAGTGCAAGGGCTGCGAGGGTTCGGTTCACAAGGGTCATGGATCGGCTCCGGGGATGAAATGGATAGGTCAGGAAAACAGGCAAATGAAGGAAGCAAAAAATCGGCAGATCACAGCGGCGCCCATGCCGCAGCCCGGCCTGGGCTAAAGGCCGGCTGCCCCAGAAAGGCCGCTGCGGGTGGGGGAATGTGTGGCGGCTCAGAGCACCTTGGCCAGGAACTCCGCCGTGCGGGGGTGGTCGGGCTGGCTGAACACCTTGGCGGGCGTGCCGGTCTCCAGCACGCGGCCCTGCTCCATGAAGACGACCGTGTCGGCCACCTCGCGGGCAAAGCCGATCTCGTGCGTCACGATGATGAGCGTGGTGCCGGTGCGTGCCAGTTCCTTGATCACATCGAGCACCTCGCCCACCAGCTCCGGGTCCAGCGCAGACGTGGGCTCGTCGAACAGCAGCACCTTGGGCTTGAGCGCCAGGGCCCGTGCAATGGCCACGCGCTGCTGCTGCCCGCCGGAAAGCTGCCGTGGATAGCTGTGCGCCTTGTCGGACAGGCCCACACGCGCCAGCAGCTCCAGCGCCAGCGCTTCAGCCTCGGCACGCGGCAGCTTGCGCACGGTGACCGGGGCTTCGACGATGTTCTCCAGCACGGTGAGGTGCGGGAACAGGTTGAAGTTCTGGAACACCATGCCCACGTCCACCCGGCGTTGGAGGATGTCCTTCTCACCCAGCTCGTACAGGGTGTCCGCGTCCTGGCGGTAGCCGATCAGCTCGCCATCGATGGCAATGAAACCATCGTCCACCCGCTCCAGGTGGTTGATGGTGCGCAGCAAGGTCGACTTGCCCGAGCCGGACTGCCCCAGGATCACCGTGACGCTGCCGGGCGGCACCGTCAGCGTCACGTCCTTGAGCACTCGCAGGGCGCCGTAGCTCTTGGACACGCCGTGGATGGTGACTTCACCACCGCGGTTGCGCTCGCCCGTCCAGCGCGGCACGGTGGCGACGGCGGGCGTGGGCGCCGCTGCCGGTGCGGTCACGGCTGTATCACCTTGAACGGCCACGCGCCGCGCAGGCCGCAGGCGCTGCGCAATGCCGCTGAAGATCGACGGCGGCAGGCTGCGCAGCGCGCCCTTGGAAAAATGCCGCTCGATGTAGTACTGCAGCAGCGACAGCACCGTGAGGATCACCAGGTACCACACGGTCGCCACCATCAGCAGCGGGATCACCTCCAGGTTGCGGCGGTAGATGATCTGGATGGTGTAGAACAGCTCGGGCAGGGCCAGGATGTACACGTTGGACGTGCCCTTGGCCAGCCCGATGATGTCGTTGAAGCCTGCCGGCAAGATGGACCGCATGGCCTGCGGCAGCACGATGCGGAACGCCTGGCGGCGGCGCGGCAGGCCCAGTGCGGCGGCCGCTTCCAGCTGCCCCTGGTCCACCGACAAAATGCCGCCACGCACGATCTCCGATGCAAAGGCCGCCTGGTTCAGCGTAAGGCCGATCAACGCCGCCACGAACGGGCTGATGAGCTGCGCGGTGGGGTACGAGAAGAACGTCCAGCCGGTGAAAGGCACGCCCAGGCTCACGGTCTCGTACAGGTAGCCCAGGTTGTTGATGATGAGCAGCAGCACGATGACCGGGATGGACCGGAAGATCCAGATGAACGTCCACGACAGCCCCGCCAGCAGCGGCGAGCGCGACACCCGGGCCAGTGCCAGCGCCGTGCCCAGCGTGAATCCGAACAACGCCCCCAGCGCGGTGAGCAGCAGGGTGCGGCCCAGGCCCACCAGCACGGGCTCCGAGAAGAAATACTCGCCGAAGATGCTCCAGCCCCAGCGCGGGTTGGTGAACACCGAATACAGCACCAGCCCAATGACCACGGCGGCAAACACCGTGCCGGCCGCCCGTGCCCGGTAGCGCGCGGGCACGACTTTGTAGTGCGAATAGTCACCCTTCACCGGGGCAGGTGCGGGGGAGGACGAGGGTGTCGGGGCAGGCGTGCTGAGCGCATGGCTGTGGACACCAGGGGGCGCGGCATGGCCGGGGCCCAGCGGCAGACCGGCAGCGGCGTCCAGGGTGGTGGAGGTGGACATGGTGGTGAGGTCTCGCGGTCTGTCGAGGTTCGTGGAAAAGAGCGGGGTGGGCTGGGCAGGTGTCTGTGGCGGGCTTCAGGCCGCTTGCGCCACGACTGCAGCGGGTCCCACGCCCAGGGCGTGCGGTGTGGCGTGTGCCGTCAACGTGGGGGTGGACTCCAGGCCGTCCACGGCGCGCAGAGTCTTCTCGAACGGCAGGTGGCGGTACGTCGCGTGCGGCAGCGTGGTGTCGAACAGCGCCGTGTACCCATGGCCCAGATACAGCCCGACGGCCTCGGGCTGGCGAAAGCCGGTGGTGAGGTACAGCCGGGCATAGCCCTGACGCAGCGCCTGCGCTTCGAGCTCCAGCAATACCTTGGCGGCGACCCCCTGGCGGCGGTGGGCCGAGTGCGTCCACACGCGCTTGAGCTCCGCCGTGAGCGCGTCGCTGTGGCGCTTGAAGGCACCGCCGCCAATCGCCTGTCCGCCGCGCAGCAGCAGTACAAAGTTGCCGCCATGCTCCGGCGTGAACAGCTCGGGCGGGTACTTCTCCATCTCACGCTGCCCGCCTTCGCGGTCGTAGAACTCGCCGTAACGCGACTCGTACTCGTGCGACAGCTCTTCGATGAGCGGGCGGGCCAGGGGATCGGCGGGCGAGGTGTAGATGAAGCTGTCATTCATGGGGAGGGCTTTCTCGTGAAAGGGTCTCAGGCCAGAAACCGCTCAGCCAGCCGCACCCAGTACGTGGCCGAGGGCGCCAGGATGGCGTCGTTGAAGTCGTAGTACGGGCTGTGCAGCGATGCCCCATCGCCATTGCCCACGAACACGTAGCTGCCCGGGCGCTTGAGCAGCATGAAGGCGAAGTCCTCGCTGGCCGTGCGCGGGCGAAAGCCAGCCTCCACACGGGCTGCGCCAAAGGTGTCGAGCGCAACGCTGCGTGCCAGTTCCGTCTCGGCTTCATGGTTGAGCACGGCCGGGTAGCCGGGCCGGTACAACACATCGGCCGTGGCGCCAAAGCTCTCGGCCTGCGCGCGGGCGATGGCCGGAATGCGCTCCTTGAGCACCTCGCGCACCTCGGGCTTGAAGGCGCGGGCCGTGAGCTTGAGCTCCACGCTCTCGGGCACCACGTTGGGTGCGTTGCCTCCGTGGATCGAGCCCACCGTGACCACGCCCATGTCGAGTGGATCCACATTGCGCGAGACCACCGTCTGCAGCGCGGTGATGATGTGCGCGCTGGCCACCACCGGGTCCACCGTCTCGTGCGGCGCGGCGCCGTGGCCGCCCTTGCCGCGCACGGTGATGGTGATCTGGTCCACCGAGGCCATGGCAGGCCCCGTCACGCAACCAAAGTGCCCCTCGCCCACGCAGGGCCAGTTGTGCAGGCCAAACACCGCGTCGCACGGAAAGCGCTCGAACAGGCCCTCGCCGATCATGCGGTGGGCGCCGCCGCCGTTCTCCTCGGCGGGCTGGAAGATGAGGTTCAGCGTGCCGTCGAAGCGGCCCGACTCGGCCAGGAAGCGCGCCGCAGCCAGCAGCACCGTGGTGTGCCCGTCGTGCCCGCAGGCGTGCATCACACCGGCGTTCTGGCTGGCATAGGGCAGGCCCGTGGCCTCGGTGATGGGCAGTGCGTCCATGTCGGCACGGATGCCCAGGGTCTTGGTGCCCTGCCCTTTGCGCAGCGTGCCCACCAGGCCGGTGCCCGCGATGCCGGTGGTTACCTCATAGCCCCAGGACGCGAGGCGCTCAGCCACAATGGCCGAGGTGTGGTGCTCATGGAACGACAGCTCGGGGTGCTGGTGCAGGTCCCGGCGCAATGCCTGGAACTCGTGGATGAAGGCGGCAATGCCCTCTTCCACACTTTTCACCCGCTGCACGTCGTGCGCGGAAGCCGCTGCAGGCAATGCGGCTCCCATCACGCGGCCTTCTTCTCTGCCGCCGCGGCTGCATCCACAACGGCCTGCGCATACCGGCTGGCCTTGCGTGGCAGCCCCAGGTGGTCGCGCAGCGTGTGGCCCGGCAGCGTGCGCTGGTAGCGGCCCCGCGCCTCCAGCACGGGGATCACGTGGGTGATGAAATCGTCGAGCCCCTGCGACAGCACGGGGAAGCCCAGGATGAAGCCATCGGCCGCGCCCTCGTCCACCCAGCGGATGATCTCGTCGGCCACGCGCTCGCCGGTGCCCACGAACTGCGAGCGCGGCGTGGCGGCCTCCAGCGCCACCTGGCGCAGGGTCAGGCCGCGCGCCTTGGCATCGGCCTTGATGCGGTCGGTGGTGGAGCGAAAGCTGTTGCGGCCGATCTCGCCCAGGTCCGGGAAGGGCGCGTCCAGCGGGTACTGGCTGAAGTCGTGGTGGTCGAAGTAGCGGCCCAGGTAGGCCAGCGCTTCATCGACGGTGAGCAGCTCGCGGATGGCCTGGTACTTGGCGTCCGCCTCTTCCTGCGTGGCGCCCACCACGGGGCCGATGCCGGGGAAGATCTTCACATCGTCGGCCTGGCGGCCATGCACCACGGCGCTGGCCTTGACCTTGCGCAGAAAGCTGCGCGTCTCCTCCACCGACGGCGAGTGGGTGAACACCGCATCGGCGTACTTGCCCGCCAGGCCGATGCCGGCGTCGGAGGAACCCGCCTGGAAGATCACCGGCTGCCCCTGCGGCGACCGGCCGATGTTGAGCGGCCCCGCCACCTGGAAGAAGCGGCCCTTGTGGTTCAGCGTGTGCAGCTTGGCGGGGTCGAAGAACTGGCCCGTGGCGCGGTTGCGCACCACGGCGTCTTCGTCCCAGCTGTCCCACAGGCCTTGCGTCACCTGCAGGTACTCGTCGGCGATCTCGTAGCGCAGCGCATGGTCGGGGTGGTTGCGGCTGTAGTTGCTGGCCGTGCCCTCCAGCGGCGTGGTCACCACGTTCCAGCCAGCGCGCCCCTTGCTGATGAGGTCCAGCGACGCGAACTGCCGCGCCACCGTGAATGGCTCGCTGTAAGAGGTGGAGATGGTGCCCGCCAGCCCGATCTTCGACGTCGCCACGGCCAGCGCCGACAGGATGGAGATGGGCTCGAAGCGGTTCAGAAAGTGCGGGATGGACTTCGCGTTGATGAACAGCCCGTCGGCAACAAAGGCGAAGGCGATGCCGTTGGCCTCGGCCTTCCGCGTGGTCTCGATGTAGAAGTCGAGGTTGACGCTCGCGTCCGCAGGGCCTGCGGGGTGCTTCCACGAATTCATGTGGCCGCCAGCGCCGTGCAGCATGACGCCGAAGCGGATGGGTTGTGGGGTGTTGCTCATGGTGTCTGTTCCTGGGAAAAAGGGGGCGGCCAGCGGGTCAGGCCTCGGCGGTGGCGTAGGCGCCGGCCAGCAGTTCGACCGAGGCCAGGCGCTCGGCAAAGCCCGTGACCGGCGTGTCGACCACGAACTCTTCGATGCCGTAGCGCCCACTGAGCGCATCGAGTTGCCCGCGCACATGCTCGGGCGAGCCGGCGATCACGTGGGGCCGGGTTTCCTCGAGCCGGTAATCCGCCACGCCGGCCTGGCGCGCAAACTCCGCGGCGGCCTGCGCGCTGGGCAGGTTCACGCTCTGCCCGGTGGACAAATGCAGCTTGAAGACGCGCAAGGCGCCCACCAAGCTGTCGGCCTGCGCCTGTGTCGGGGCCACCAGTGCATAGAGCGCCAGCGAGGGGGCGCGGCCAGCGGCTTCGCGGTACACGCGCACCGTGCGCTCGATGTTGACGGGGTCGCCGTTGAAATGGCCCGCGTACGTGAAGTGCCAGCCGTGGCGCGCCGCCAGCGCCGCGCTGTCGGGGCTGCCGCCGAGCAGGTGGCGCTCGGGCAGGCTGGGCGGTGCGGGGTAGGCCACGGCACCCGCCAGCGCATGCTCAGGGTCCAACGTGCCGTGCAGAAAGGCATCCAGCTCCGCAAAGCGCGCGCCGAAGTCGGATGGCCTGGATTTGTCCTGCAGCGCCTGCAGCGCCCGGGTGGACAGCGGCAGGCCGCCGGGCGCCTTGCCCACGCCCAGGTCCACGCGGCCGGGGGCCAGTGATGCGAGCACCTTGAACGCCTCGGCCACCTTGAAGGGGCTGTAGTGCTGCAGCATCACGCCGCCCGAGCCGATGCGGATGCGCGAGGTGCGCGCCAGCAGGTGGGCCACCAGCACTTCGGGTGCCGAGCCGGCCAGGCCCGGGTTGCCATGGTGCTCGGCCACCCAGAAGCGGCGGTAGCCCAGTTGCTCGGCACGCTGGGCCAGCGCTACGGTGCGCTGCAGCGCCTCGGCCGCCGTGGCCCCGTCGGGGATGGGACTTTTGTCGAGCAGGGAGAGGGTGTAGGACACGGTGGAGGCAGCGATTCGCGCATGGGTGATCAATGCGACAAATTCTGTGGCCCGACGGCCTGCACCGGTTGCGCTAACTTTTCATATCGATATGCGGCGCGCGCTGCGCCGCATACCGCCCGCGCCGTGGGTCAGGGGCGCTGCATGGTGCAGCTGTGGGGTTGCTGGGCCTTGGCGGCGGCGATCTGGCGCACCACGCGAAAGCCGTAGCCTGAGCCTTCCACGTCGAACTTCACGCCCGGTGCGCCCTTCTTGTCCATCACGCCCACCACCAGCGCCTGCTGGAACTGGTGATCCGCCGCGCGCATGCTTCCGCCCTGGCCCGACAGCTGCACATTCGCGCTCTCCATCTGCCGCGCCACGGCCACGGCGTCGGTGCCGCCCGCGCGTTCGATGGACTGGGCCAGCGCCTCGACCATGAGCTGCATGCGCATGTGCACGTAGTCATCCTGCGGCTTGGGAAAGCGCGTGCGGAACGACTGGTAGAACGCCTCGCTCTGCGCGCCCGGCACGTTGGGCAGCCAGTCGGCCACGGCCACCACCTTGCCGATGCCCGCGTCGCCGATGGCGGCGGGCGCGCCCAGGGCGTTGCCGTAGAAGGTGTAGAAGCTGCCTTCGTAGCCCACCTCGCGCGCGGCCTTGACCAACAGCGTGAGGTCATTGCCCCAGTTGCCCGTGACCACGGCCTGCGCGCCGCTGGTCTTGATCTTCACCGCATAGGGCGCGAAGTCCTTCACCCGGCCGATGGGGTGCAGCTCGTCGCCCACCACCGTCACCTCGGGGCGCTGGGCGGCCAGCTGCTTCTTCGCCTCGCGCAGCACGGCCTGGCCGAAGCTGTAGTCCTGGCCGATGAGGTAGACGCTCTTGAGGCCCTTGTCTTCGCGCATCACTTCCATGAGCGCGGCCATGCGCATGTCGGCATGGGCGTCGAAGCGAAAGTGCCAGAAGCTGCACTTCTCGTTGGTGAGGATGGGGTCCACCGCCGAGTAGTTCAAAAAGATCACGCGCTTGTTCGGTTCGCGCTCGTTGTGCTTGTTGATGGCTTCGATCAGCACCGCCGCCGTGGCCGACGAATTGCCCTGCAGGATGACCTGTGCGCCGTCGTCGATGGCCGCGCGCAGTGCCGACAAGGCCTCTTCGTTCTGGCCCTTGCTGTCGTAGCGCTCCAGCGCCAGCGGGCGGGGGCCGCCGCTGCTGGCGGGCAACTGCACGCCGCCGCGTGCGTTCACACGCTCCATGGCCCAGTAGACGTTGCGGTACACCGCCTCGCCGGTGTTGGCGAACGCGCCCGAGAGGCTTTCGATGAGCGCCACTTTCACCGGTTTGGCCGGGGCCGCGGCCGTGGTGCCGGGCGCGGTCTGGGCATGGCTGGCGGAAAGGGGGGCCACAGCGCAGACCAGCGCCGTGGCCAGCGCCAAAACCGGTTGACGTAATGCCGCTGCGCCTGTTTTCAAGCCCACGGAGCGCAATTTATTCATGCCATTTTTCCCTTGAAAAGCAACCCGGCCGTACACAACTCCTTGGCATGCGGCGACCACGTCGAGAGCCGCGCAGTTTATAGGAGTTACCCATGATCTTCGCCCCCGTGATCCGCCGTGCCGCTTATGCCCAGTCCCCCCGTTCCGCCGACCTGGCGCTGCAGCGTTTCCTGATGGGCGCACTGGCCGCACCCGCAGCCCCGGCCTCTGCCGGCTGCGCCGTGACGCAGGACGAAAAGACCACCACCTTGCAGCTGGATGTACCGGGCCTGGCCCGCGAGCAGCTGTCCATCAGCATCGAAGGCAACCAGGTGCGCCTGCAAAGCGTGGAGGGCGCGCCCCGTCAGGTGCAGCGCGCCTGGGAGCTGGCCACTGATATCGACGTGGCCAACAGCTCCGCCAAGCTGGAAAACGGCGTGCTGACCCTGACGCTGGCCCGCCTGGAGCCCGCGAGCCGGGCCACGTCGCTGAGCATCCAGTAAACGGCTGCGCTTGCACAGTTACCCGCCCGCCCGCGCAGGGCGGGCCGCCTGCCGCCAGCACGACCGCTATTGATTCAATAGCTGAAAGCGGCAGGGGCGTTTTTTCTTATGAAACGACCTGCCGACAGGCCTGCGCAGCGGCCGGAGAGCGCGCTCAGTGTGGCAATGCCGGAACCCGGGCCCGCATGCGGTATTCGCTGGGGCTGCAGCCCACATGTGCGCGGAACACACGGCTGAAATGGGCGCTGTTGGAGAAACCCCAGGACAGCGCGATGTCCGTGACCGACCGCTGCGCCTGCGCGCTGCTGCGCAGGTCTTGCAGGCACGCCTCCAGCCGCCGGTGCTGGATCATGGTGGCCAGCGTGTTCTCCTCGTCCGCCACCGCGTTGTACAGGTGCCGCTTGCTGCAGTTGAGCGCCTGCGCAATACGGTCGATGGTGAGGTCCGGGTCTGCGAGGTGGCGGTCGATGTACTGGCCGATGCGGTCCCGCAGGGCCTCGCGCTGCGACACGGCACTGTGCTGGCCGTTGCGCTCCAGCAGCGACAGCTGCACCAGGTGCGTGATCACGTCGGCCACGCCGTCGGCAGCGGCGTCGGACATGCTGGGCAGCTCGGTGAACGCAGCGCGCATGGTGTCCCACGCCAGGCGCGACACGCCCGTGGTGCCTGAAAACCGCTGCACCATCAGGTCGTCGAGCTTGAGCTTGCGCTCGGGCAATTGTTCCTTGGGGATCATCAGCACCATCTGGCGCACGGCCTCGGGGTTGCTCACGGCGTAGGCGCGGGTGGTGTCGTACACGCTCCACTCGCCGGGCGACAGCCACACCTGGCGGCCGTTCTGCTCGAAGCAGGCGCGCCCTTCGAGCTGCGCCACCACCTTGATGTAGGCCCGGTCGCTGCTGCGGATGAGGCTGGGGGTGCGCACCACACGGTGGCGGCTCACGTCGAGCTGGCACAGGTTGACGTAGCCTGCCTGGCCCGACGTGATGTGGCCCGCGAAGGCCTCGTCGCCGAAGGCATCGGACTCCAGCCCGCCAATGAGGCGCCACACCGCATCGCCCCACAGGTGCAGGCGGTCGCGCGGTGGCACGGTGTCGGTCGATACCTCGGTCAGAGGGTGGGCCATGGGTGTCTCCAGTCGTCATGCAGACGGTGCCGCCTGTCTCAGCGGGATTATCGGCCGCGCCGCTATTCCTGCGGCGGGCACGGAAATCCGGGTAAACCCCCTGCGCCGTGCACGCTGGGACAAGGCTTTTGTGCACGCTCAGCCCAGCGTACCGGGCGGCGTCTTCCTACGATCCGGGTACGGCCTGCACTGCGCGGGCCTCCCATCCGAGGAGACACACAATGACAACGCATTCACCATCCCAACCCTCCAAGCGCCAATGGATCAAGGGGGCCGCCGCCACCGTGGGCGCGCTGGCCGTGGCGCCGCAGCTGCTGGCCCAAGGCAGTGGCAGCGCCCCCGTGCGCATCGGCTACGCGATTGCCCGCACAGGCCCCTGGGCCGCAGGCGCCCAGGTCAGCCAGGAGCCCAACTACCTGCTGTGGGCCGAACAGGTGAACGCGGCGGGCGGCCTGAGCATCAAGGGCGCCAAGCGCCCCATCGAGCTCATCGGCTACGACGACCGCAGCGAGACCGAGACCTGTGTGCGCACCTTCGAGAAACTCATGGGCAGCGACAAGGTGGACCTGATCCTGCCGCCCTGGGGCTCGGGCGCCAACTTCGCCATCGCGCCGCTGGCCAACCGCTTTGGCTACCCGTTGCTGGCGCCCACCGCCCTGTCGCGCAAGCTGATCGACATGAACCTGCCCTACTTCTTCTCGCTGCTGCAGCAGCCCGACAAGATGATGGGCGCGCTGGTGGACATGCTGGTGGCCAACGGCGTGAAGTCGGTGGCCATCGTCTACATGGACGACCTGTTCGGCCTGGAAAACTTCGCGGCGCTGAACAACGCGCTCAAGAAGACCAGCATCCAGGTGGTGGAGCGCAAGAGCTACCCGCTGGGCGTGAAGGACCTGGCGCCCGTGCTGCGCGGCATCAAGGACCAGAACCCCGACGCCTTCATCGGCATCACCTACCCGCCCGACACCATCCTGGTCAGCCGCCAGGCGCGCGAGGTGGGGCTGAACCCCAAATTCTTCTACGCTTCGGTGGGCACCGCCTTCCAGCTGTACAAGAACGTGATGCAGGCCAACACCGAAGGCGTGATCGGCATGGGATCGTGGAGCGTGAAGACCAGCCCCGAGGCCAAGGCCTACTTCGACGCCCACGTGAAGAAGTTCAACAAGGAGCCCGACCGCTGGGCCAGTGGCCATGCCTGGGCGGGCCTGCAGATCCTGCAGCAGGCCGTGGAGAAGGTGGGCCTGGACCGCAAGGCGCTGCGCGAGCACATCGCCAAGAACGAGTTCAAGACCATCCTGGGCGGCATCCGCTTTGCAGGCAGCGAGAACGCCTCCATCCCTGGCACGGTGAGCCAGTGGCAGGGCAGCGACTTCGAGGTGGTGTGGCCCAAGGACCGCGCCACGGCGCAGCTGAACACCAACAAGCCTGCCTGGAAGTAAGACGGCATGTCCTTGACCTCCTGGGCCGAACTGGTCGCCAGCGGCCTCATTACCGGCGGCATCTACGCGCTGGTGGCTATGGGCCTGAACCTGCAGTACGGGCTGATGCGCATCATGAACATCTCGCATGGCGAGTTCCTGATGCTCGGCGCCTTCCTCACCTGGTGGGCGCACACCGCCTGGGGCTGGTCGCCGCTGCTGCTGATGCCCATCGCCTTCATCGCGCTGTTCGTGCTGGGGGTGGCGGTGCATGCGCTGTGCTTCAAGCGCCTGGCGGCGCGCGCGCCGAACGTGGACGTGTTCGAGGCGCGCAGCCTGATGGTGGGCTTCGGCCTGATGTTCCTGGTGCAGAACACCGCCCTCTTGATCTGGGGCGGCGACCTGCGCGGCTACGAGTACCTGGCCGACCCGGTGCAAGTGGCGGGCATGCGCTTCACCGAGAACAAGCTGGTGCTGTTCGGCGTGGCGCTGGCGCTGTCGGCCGCGCTGATCGCGCTGCTCAAGCTCACCTTGCTGGGCAAGGCCGTGCGGGCGCTGATGCAGTCGCCCACGGGGGCACAGCTGGTAGGCATCAACACCCGGCGCCTGCACCCGATGATGTTCGGCATCGGCCTGGGCCTGTCGGGCGTGGCGGGGGCCCTGCTGTCGATGACCTACGAGATTTCCCCCTCGATGGGCGAGCCCTATACCGTGACGGCGCTGATCGTGATCACGCTGGGCGGCTTCGGCAGCCTGGCGGGCAGCCTGGCCGGCGGCCTGCTGCTGGGTGTGGTCGAGGCCCTGGGCATGCACTTCAGCAGCCCCTCCCTCAAGATGCTGCTGAGCTATGCGGTGTTCATCGGCGTGCTGATCTGGCGCCCCAACGGCCTCTTTTCCAAAAAATGAAATCTCTCCATTCCAACAAGCCCTGGCTGGCGCTCGCCGCGGGCACGGCCGTGGTCGGCACCCTGCCCTGGCTGGTGTCCGAGTTCGTGGCCTCGGTGCTGCTCAGTTGCCTGATGTACATCGCACTGGCCACCAGCTGGTCGCTGTTCTGCGGCGCCACGCGCTACCTCTCGCTGGCCACATCGGCCTTCTTCGGCATCGGCGCGTACGCCAGCGCCACGCTGCTAGAAGTGCTGCCCTGGCCGTTGGTGATCGTGGCCGGCGCGCTGATCGCCGCCGTGGTGGCCGTGGTCATGGGGGCCGCCGTGCTGCACCTGCGCGGCACCTACTTCGCGGTGCTGACCTTCGGCATGACGGAGCTGATCCGCCACGCGGTGACCTTTGTCGAAAAGCAGGTATCGGGCACGGTGGGCCGTGTGCTCACGGTGGTGCCCAGCAACGAGACGGTGTACCTCACGGTGCTGCTGATCGCGGCGGCGGCCATTGCGACCGCCATCGCCATCCAGCGCAGCCGCTTCGGCCTGGCGCTCTCGGGCATCGGGGCCGACGAGCAGCGTGCGCAGACCCTGGGCGTGGACACGCGCCTGGCGAAGATCGCGGGCTTCGGCATCACGGCCGCGTTTGCGGGCGCCGTGGGCGCGGCCATGGCCGTGCGCTGGACCTACATCGAACCGGCCGCCGTGTTCAGCCCCTTCATCGGCTTCCAGACGGTGCTGATCGCGCTGATCGGCGGGGCGGCCAGCATCGGCGGGCCGGTGCTCGCGGCCATCGTCTTCAGCCTGCTGGCCGAGACGCTGCGCCTGCAGCTGCCCTATGGCTACATGATGGTGCTGGGCCTGCTGCTGATCCTGTGCGTGATGTACCTGCCCAACGGGCTGGCCACGCTGTGGCAGCGCAAGCGGGCGGCCACGCCTGCAACGGAGGCCAGCCATGTCTGAAGCCCTGCTGACCATCGACAGCGTGACCGTGCGCTTTGGCGGGCTGACCGCCGTGGACGGCGTGAGCGCCAGCCTGCACGCAGGCGAGCTGATCGGCATCATCGGCCCCAACGGCGCGGGCAAGACCACGTTCTTCAACGCCATCTCGGGCGTGCAGCCACCGACCTCGGGCACGCTGCACTGCGGTGTCGACAACCTGACCGGCAAGGGCCCGCACCACTATGCGGCCCACGGCATTGCGCGCACCTTCCAGACGCCGCGCGTGTTCCCGGACATGACGGTGCGCGACAACGTGCGCTTTGGCATGCAGTTCGCGGGCCGCCACCGCCAGGGGCCCGTGGGCCTGCGCAGCGAGGACGAGATCCTGGCCATGCTGGGCCTGTCGGCCTTGGCCGAGCGCCCTGCCGCCGATGTGACGCCCTCGCAGCAGCGCCTGCTGGAGATCGGCATGGCCCTGGGCACGCGCCCGCGCCTGCTGCTGCTCGACGAGGTGGCCGCTGGCCTGACCGAGGCCGAGGTGGACGCCATGGCCCAACGCATCCGCCGCCTGCGCGATGACTGGGGCCTCACGGTGGTGTGGATCGAGCATGCGGTGACCACGCTGCTCAAGTACGTGGAGCGCGTGCTGGTGCTGCACCAGGGCCGCAAGATCGCCGATGGCACGCCCGCCGAGGTGGTGCGCAACCCGGAGGTGATCGAGGCCTACCTGGGCGATGAGATGGGCACACAGGCAACACCCGAAGGAGCCACGGCATGAGCGGCGCACACCTCACGGTACAAGGGCTGGTCACGGGCTACAACGGCTTTCAGGTGCTGCAGGACCTGTCGCTTGAGGCCCAGCCCGGCATCACGGTGATCGTCGGCCCCAACGGCGCCGGCAAGACCACGTTGCTCAAGGCCCTGGCCGGCCTGCTGCCGCGCCAGGGCACGGTGCAGCTCGACGGCCAGGCCGTGCCGGCCCTCAATGCGACCGCCTGCGTGCAACGCGGCCTGGCCCTGGTGGCCGAGGGCCGCCAGCTGTTTCCACAGATGACGGTGACCGAGAACCTGGAGCTCGGCGGTTGGTTGGTGCCCTCGCGCACGCGCGCCGAGCGCCTGGCCCAGGCCTTCGAGGACTTTCCGCGCCTCAAGGAGCGTGCCCAGCAACTGGCCGGCACCATGAGCGGCGGCGAGCAGCAGATGGTGGCCGTGGCCCGCGCCATGATGAGCGGCCCGCGCCTGTTGATGCTGGACGAGCCCTCGCTGGGCCTGGCCCCACGCATGGTGGACGAGCTGCTGGCCATCGTGCAGCGCATCGCGGCGCAGGGCGTCACCGTGCTCATGGTGGAGCAGAACGTGCGCAAGGCGCTGCAGGTGGCCCAGCGCGGCTATGTGCTGGAGCGCGGGCGCATCGTGGCCTCGGGCGATGCCGCCACGCTGCTGCAGTCCGACGCCGTGCGCCAGGCCTACCTGGGCGTTGCCTGAACGTCCCGCACCCCATCCCCATCGACTTTTCCTTCCTATTCATCCAGGAGACATTCAATGACTGCCATTTCCATGCTGATCAACGGCGAGCGCGTGCAGGCCGCCAGCGGCGCTACCTTCGAGCGCCGCAACCCGCTCGACGGCTCCGTGGCCACCACCGCGCCCGCCGCCACCGTGGCCGATGCCAAGGCCGCAGCAGACGCAGCCGCCAAGGCCTTCCCGGCCTGGTCGGCCCTGGGCCCCAATGCGCGCCGCGCGCTGCTGCTCAAGGCGGCGCACGCACTCGAAGCCAAGGGCGACGCCTTTGCTGCCGCCATGGCCGCAGAGACCGGCGCATCGGGCCTGTGGGCCGGCTTCAACGTGCACCTGGCGGCGGGACTGCTGCAGGAGGCCGCGGCCCTCACCACGCAGATCGCAGGCGAGGTGATTCCGTCGGACGTGCCCGGCAGCCTGGCCATGGGCGTGCGCCAGGCCGCGGGCGTGGTGCTGGGCATCGCGCCGTGGAACGCGCCCATCATCCTGGGGGTGCGCGCCATTGCCACGCCGCTGGCCTGCGGCAACACGGTCATCTTGAAGGGCTCGGAGCTGAGCCCGGCCACGCACGGCCTGATCATCGAGGCGCTTCAGGAGGCCGGCCTGCCGCCAGGCGTGGTGAACTTCGTGACCAATGCACCCGCAGACGCCGGTGCCGTGGTCGAGGCCATCGTGGCCCACCCGGCCGTGCGCCGCGTGAACTTCACGGGCTCGACCAAGGTCGGCCGCATCATCGCGCAGACGTGTGCCAAGTACCTCAAGCCCGTGGTGCTGGAGCTGGGTGGCAAGGCACCCTTGCTGGTGCTGGACGATGCGGACGTCGATGCCGCCGTGGCCGGCACCGTGTTCGGCTCGTTCGCCAACTCGGGCCAGATCTGCATGTCCACCGAACGCATCGTCGTGGACAACGCCGTGGCCGACGAGTTCGTGGCCAAGCTCGGCGAGCGCGCCAAGGCCCTGCCCCTGGGCGACCCGCGCAAGGGCCCGGTGGTGCTCGGCTCGGTGGTGGACATGGCCACGGTGCACCGCTGCAACGCGCTCATCGACGACGCGCTGGCCAAGGGCGCCACGCTGGTGTGCGGCGGCAAGAGCGACAGCACGCTGATGCAGGCCACCGTGCTCGACCACGTGACGGCCGAGATGGACATCTACCGCGAGGAGTCGTTCGGCCCCGTCAAGCCCGTGGTGCGCGTGAATGGCGTGGAAGAAGCCATTGCCTGCGCCAACGACAACGAGTTCGGCCTGTCATCCGCCGTGTTCAGCCGCGATGTGGCCAAGGCGTGGAACGTCGCGGCGCGCATCGAGTCGGGGATCTGTCACATCAACGGGCCGACGGTGCATGACGAGGGGCAGATGCCGTTCGGTGGGGTGAAGAGTTCGGGGTACGGGCGGTTTGGGGGGATGGCGGGGGTGCGGGAGTTCACGGAGCTGCGCTGGATCACGGTGCAGACAACCCCGAGGCACTATCCATTTTGAGGGCGTTGAAACGGCTCCCATGTACGGTGGACGGGCATGAGCGTCCACCTGAATGCCGCGCGCCTGGTCAATGTCGGTCAAGCCGCCATTCACCCCCCTGCGTCCGAGCTTGAGAGGCGTATTCAAAGGTTTCTGGGAAAGGTGCACAGAAATCAGCGCCCGTCGCACAACCCCGCGGGCATCGCCGATGCCTGCGCTTTTTTTCTTGACAGCTGGTAGCCCACCCCATAAGGTTGTTAGCGATTGTTTCAGCATTCATCGGCTAGTGCGCCGGCCCGGAAATAGCTGCATGCAACGAAGTCGATGGCTTCATTCTCAAAAAAGCAGGCGCCCCCCTCAGTGACCACCGCAGCGGTATCGAGGACTTGCAGTGCGGTACCGAGTGTGAAAATCCGATTTCGTGAACATGTGGCTTGAGCGGTGACAGCACACTAGATTCGCGCAATGTGCTGTCCAGCATGAATGGCGCGACAAACGAACCGCCGCAAATGTGCCTCCCACGGGAGCGGACACGCATCAGCGTTGTCAATCACTACAGCGGACAGCCAGACATGAGCAGGATTTGTTTTCGTATTGCCACAATGATTCTCTTTGTGGTTGGTTTTTCCAGCCAGGCCTGGGCCCAGGCATTCACAGAGGATTTTGACAACATCACGTTGCTCACGGGCAATGGATGGTTCATGCAGAACAACAGCACCCCGGCCGGCTCAACCAGCTGGTTCCAGGGGACAGCAACCACAGCGACGCCAACCCCCGGCCCCTTCAACGCGTATAGCGGCGCAGCCAATGCATACATTGGCGCCAACTACAACAACACCGGCAGCACCGGCACCATCAGCAACTGGCTCGCGATGCCAAACCGGACGCTGCGCAATGGGGATGTGCTGACCTTCTTCACAAGAAAACCCACGGGGACCGACTATCCCGATCGGCTGGAAGTCCGGCTGAGCACCAATGGCGCAAGCACAAATGTGGGATCAGGCGCCACCGCCGTGGGGGACTTCACGGCGCTGCTGCTCAGCGTCAATCCAACGCTGGTGGCCGGCGGCTATCCCCAGACTTGGACGCAATACACCATCACTATCTCGGGACTTCCAGCCCCCACCTCTGGACGCATGGCGTTTCGCTATTTCGTCACCTCGGCCGGTGCTCTCGGAACGAATTCCGACTACATCGGTATCGACAACACGGTGTACACACCCTATGTGTGCCCGGCATTCACGATGACACCGGGGGGCGCGCTGGCCCCGGCTGTCTGGGGTCAGGCCTATAGCACCCCCCTTTCACAGACGGGTGCACTGGGAGCGCCAAGCTATGCGGTGACTGCTGGTGCTTTGCCCCCCGGGTTGACGCTGGGTGGTAGTGGCACCATCTCCGGCACGCCAACGGCCACTGGAACCTTCAACTTCACAGTGACAGTCGCGGACGCCAGCGGCTGTTCGGGTTCGCAGTCCTACTCCATCCAGGTCGAGGCCAACGTGCCTGGTGCGCCCCAGAACGTCAGCGTCACGGCTGGCAACGGGCAAGCGACCGTGAACTGGCAAGTACCATCCCACGATGGCGGCAGCGCCATCTCCGGCTACACGGTCACAGCGGTGCAAGACGGCAGCAAAACGTGTACGACCTCGGGTGCGCTCGGCTGCACGGTCTCTGGCCTCACCAACGGATCGGCGTACAGCTTCCGCGTCGTGGCTACCAACAACAAGGGGCCTTCCGCCGCAGGCATCAGCAATGTGGTCACACCAACACTTTCGACGGTGACCGGCACGGTACCTGGCATGTCAGGCACCGGCTCAGTCACCCTCGCTGGCGGAGGCGCAAGCTGTACGCTGGATTCCAGCTCCGCATTCACGGTGCCTTCTACGGCCCCCGCCAACCGCACCTTGCCTCATGGCGCGTTCGAGTTCCTCGCCACCGGCTGCACCGGCAGCGTCACCATCTCCATCACGTACCCGACTCCGTTGCCTGAAGGCGTGCAGTTCTGGAAGTTCGGACCGGCTACGGCAGGAGCACAGACCTCCACCTGGTTCTTATGGACCGAGGCAGTGCTCAGCCCGGACCGCCGCACAGTGACGTACAGCATCACTGACAACGGCATAGGTGATTCAGACATTGCCGCAGGGCGTATCCGCGATCCGCTGGCTCCGGCACTGGGCTCTGATCCCACCAGCATCCCGGTCAACAACCCGTGGGCACTGGCTGCACTGGCTGCCATCCTGGGTTGGATGGGACTGCGCAGGCAACAGCGCGGTTCTGCAGGATAGTTTTGTCGACGGGGCTGGAATGACCAGCCCATTTCAGCCGACTGGCACGATGGAATCCAGCGGCCACCGCGGCTTCACATCAAACGCATAGTCGGTGTTCGCCTCCTGCTGCCCCGCCTGCAGCCGCATTGCCGCCGCCATGGCGATCATGGCCCCGTTGTCGGTGCACAGGTGCAATTCGGGGTAGTGCACCCGCACCCTGGCCGCCGCGCAGGCGGCATTGAGCTGCGCCCGCAGATGCCGGTTGGCGCCCACACCACCGGCCACCACCACGCGCTTGAGTCCGGTCTGCTTGAGCGCCGCCAGCGTCTTTTTCACCAGCACCTCGACGATGGCGGCCTCGGTGCTGGCCGCCAGGTCGGCCTTGCGCGCTTCGAGCCCGTCGCCCAGTTTCTTGGCCTGGGTCAGCACGGCGGTCTTGAGCCCGGCAAAGGAGAAGTCGAGATTGCCGCTGTGCAGCAGCGGGCGCGGCAGCTTGAAGGCCGCCGGATCGCCCTGCTCGGCCAGGCGTGACAGCGCCGGCCCTCCCGGGTAGCCCAGGCCCATGAGCTTGGCCGACTTGTCGAAGGCCTCGCCCGCCGCGTCGTCGATGGTCTCGCCCAGGATCTCGTAGCGGCCCACGCCGTCCACCCGCATGAGCTGGGTGTGGCCGCCGGAGACCAGCAGGGCCACGAAGGGGAACTCGGGCGGGTCCGCGCTCAGGAAGGGCGAGAGCAGGTGCCCCTCCAGGTGGTGCACGCCCAGCACCGGCTTGTCCAGCGCCGCGCCCAGCGCGCAGGCCACGCCGGCCCCCACCAGCAGGGCACCCGCCAGGCCCGGGCCGCGCGTGTAAGCAACCACGTCCACGTCCGCCAGCGTCTGGCCGGACTCCGTCAACACTTGCGTGGTCAGCGGCAGCACGCGGCGGATGTGGTCGCGGCTGGCCAGCTCGGGCACCACGCCACCATAGGCCTGGTGCATCTCGATCTGGCTGTGCAGGGCGTGGGACAGCAGGGTGGGAACGGCATCGCCCGTGGAGCGCACCAGCGCCACGCCGGTCTCGTCGCACGAGGATTCAATTCCGAGGATCAACAGACTCATGCCCCGAGTGTAAAACCCGGGCTCGCGGGGGGCCTGATGCAAAAACCCCTGCCGGCGGTGGCCGGCAGGGGTCGTGCATCCCCAGGGTCGCAGGCCGCGCCTACCAGCGGTCCGAGCGCATGCGCAGCTCCCAGCTGCCGCTGCGCAGTTCGTACACGCCCACCGCGCCGTAGCGCTGCTCGCCCTTGTCATCCCAGGTCATCGTGCCGATCACGGGCGCGTAGCCGTTGATGCCGTGCATGGCCTTGGTGATGTCCTTGGGGTCCGCGGACTTGGCCTTCTGGATGGCCGCCGAGAGCACGTACATGCTGTCGTAGCTGTAGTGCCCGCCGTACGCGGGCGGCTTCTTGTAGGCATCGATGTACTTTTCCAGGAAGGGCTTGCCCGTGGAAAACTCCTTGGCTTCCAGCACGGGCGAGGTGGCATAGACGCCCTCGACGATGCCGGCCCCCTTGGTCATGTCGGTGGTCTTGATGGTGTCGCCGCCCAGCAGGCTCACCTTGGTGTGCCCCACCTTGCGCAGGGCTTCCAGCAACGCCAGCGCCTGGAAGTCATTGAGGGTGGAGACGATCACCTCCACCTTCGCGGCCTTGAGTTCGCCGGCCAGTTCGTCGAATGCCGTGGTCTTGTCGTCGAACGACTTGCGCACCACCACCTCTTTCTTCTCGGCCTTGAGCTGCGCGGCGGCCCCGTCGGCCAGGCCCTTGCCGTAGGGCGTGCCATCGTCCAGCGCGGCATAGCGCGCGGCGCCCAGCTGGGTGGCGGCAAACGAGCCGATGGCGCGCGCCTGCAGCGTGTCGTTGCCCACCATGCGGAAGGTGGTGGAAAAACCCAGCTGCGTGAACTTGGGGTTGGTGGAGATGGCGATCTGCGCGATGTCCTTGGCCGCGTAGATGGGCGCGGTCTCGATGCTCACGCCCGAATTCAGGTGCCCGATGACGGCCACCACGCCGGCATCCACCAGCTGCTGGGCCACCGTCTTGCCGGTGGCCGCGTCGGCCTTGTCGTCCACCGCCACCACCTCCAGCGTCACCCGCTTGCCGTCCACGGTGTAGCCGCCCTTGTTCAGTTCGGCCACGGCCAGGTTCACGCCATTGAGCAAGTCCTGCCCGAGGGCGCCCAGGGGGCCGCTCAAGGGCTGCGCCACGCCGATCTTGATGGTGTCGGGCACCTTGCCGCACCCGGACAGGAGCAGCAGCGCCATGGACGCGGCGGTGGTCAAGGCCAGCCCGGCGGCGAAACGGCGCCGGTCAATATGCTTGTTCATGCGGAATCCTCATCAATATGTCAATGTGACCAGATGTATATGCGACGACGGAGGAAAGGCGCTATCGGGTATGCCCTGCCAATCGGCAAACTATTAGCAAGTTTCAGACCCTGCAAGGCAAGGCCCTTGCCGGAACCCGGCGCCTGCCCGGGGCGCACCGCTTCGGCGCACCAATTTGTGGCGTAAAAATTGCTTATGCTCCGGGGTATGAACGAGTCTCTGCGCATCGTGGTGGTGGCCCCGGACCTGGCCATTGCCGACCCCGACGACGAACACGCCGTGCTGCAGGCGGAGCGTTCGCGGGCGCTGCGCATCGGGCTGCTGGAGAACAATTTCAACCTGATCGCCACGCTGCCCGCGGATGTGTTCCTGAGCGAGCGGATCGCCCAGTTGCAGCCCGACCTGATCATCGTGGACGCCGAGAGCGAGGCCCGCGACGCGCTGGAACACGTGGTGGTGGCCACGCGCGACGAACGCCGCCCCATCGTGATGTTCACCAACGACGAGGACACCTCGCACGTCAAGGACGCGGTGGCCGCGGGCGTGTCGGCCTACATCGTGGCCGGCCTCGCGCCCCAGCGCATCCGCCCCATCCTGGACGTGGCGATGGCGCGCTTCCAGCACGAGCAGGCGCTGCGCGCCGAGCTCGCCGATGCCAAGACCGAGCTCAAGGACCGCAAGACCATCGACCGCGCCAAGGGCCTGCTCATGCAGCGCCAGGGCCTGACCGAGCAGGCCGCGTACGAGAAACTGCGCAAGACCGCCATGGACAAGGGCCTCAAGCTCGTGGATGTGGCCCAGCGCATGCTCGACGTGATGGACCTGCTCGGGTAAGCAGGTGACACCCTCCTGAGGCGCTGCGCGCATCGGTGCAGCCGCCAGAGGCCGCCCGCTCCTGGGGACGTCCAGACTGCGCAGGCAGTCTTGGAGCCGCGGCCCTTGGCCCCTCCTCTCGAATCGCTGCCCGGCTCGGGAAAGGGGACGATCCCCTCGCTGCGCAGCGGTCCTTGCCCGGCATCCCCGGCCTGGGCCACGCCCAGGTCCACCGGCTTCTCCCGGATGGTGCGCCGCACAAAGGCAGTGCGGCATTCACCGCGCGCACAACCTCCGCGCGTTTGCAGGTCAAAAAGGCCCCCAGCGCTTGATCCATTTGCGCAAGCAGCTATTAATTCAATAGCAAACCATGCGCCGAACTGATGCGGAGCCCGTGCGGCAAGGCCTGGCACGCCACTTGCATTAACCCCTGCGAGACCAATGGCGGTCTCACCCCCACACAGCACGGGCCCAAAGGCGGGCCGGTGCTGGGCGAGCCCTTCATCGGGTATCGCCATGGACAGAGGCGTCCCTCACCGACCGGTGCTGCATGTATGCAGGCTGCTCGGGAGGACGCCTTTTTTGTTTTCAACGCTATGAGGAAGTGCCCCATGACCGATCTGCTCAAAACCAGCCTCAACCGCCGCACCGTGCTGCAGGCCGCCACCGTGGGCGCCGTCGGCGTCAGCCCCGCGCTGCGTGCGCTGGTGCACGCCCAGGGCTCGGACGCGCCGGAGAAGAAGGAAGTCAAGATCGGCTTCATCCCGCTGACCGACTGCGCCAGCGTGGTGATGGCCTCGGTGCTCGGCATCGACAAGAAGTACGGCGTGACCATCATCCCCACCAAGGAAGCCTCCTGGGCCGGTGTGCGCGACAAGCTGGTCAACGGCGAACTCGACTTCGCCCACGTGCTGTACGGCCTGGTCTACGGCGTGCACCTGGGCCTGGCCGGGCCCAAGAAGGACATGGCCGTGCTGATGAACCTGAACCACAACGGGCAGGCCATCACGCTGTCCAAGAAGCTCGCCGACAAGGGCGCCGTCAATGGCGCGGGCCTGGCCAAGCTGATGGCCAGCGAGAAGCGCGAGTACACCTTCGCGCAGACCTTCCCCACCGGCACGCACGCCATGTGGCTGTACTACTGGCTGGCGGCCAACGGCATCAACCCGATGAAGGATGCCAAGGTCATCACCGTGCCCCCGCCACAGATGGTGGCCAACATGCGCGTGGGCAACATGGACGGCTTCTGCGTGGGCGAGCCCTGGAACCACCGCGCCATCATGGACGGCATCGGCGTGACGGCCACGACCACGCAGGACATCTGGAAGGACCACCCCGAGAAGGTGCTGGGCACCACGTCCGAATTCGTGCAGAAGTACCCCAACACGGCCCGTGCCGTGACGGCCGCCATCCTGGAGGCCAGCAAGTGGATCGACGAAGGCCTGGCCAACAAGAACAAGATGGCCGAGACCATTGCCGGCAAGGCCTACGTGAACACGGGCGTCGATGCCATCAACCAGCGCATCCTGGGCCGCTACCAGGACGGCATGGGCAAGACCTGGGACGACCCCAACCACATGAAGTTCTTCAACGAGGGCACGGTGAACTTCCCCTACCTCACGGACGGCATGTGGTTCCTCACGCAGCACAAGCGCTGGGGCCTGGTCAAGGACCACCCCGACTACCTGAACGTGGCCAAGGCCGTGAACCGCATCGACGTCTACAAGCAGGCGGCAGCCGCTTCCAAGACGCCGCTGCCCAAGAGCGAAATGCGTACGAGCAAGTTCATGGACGGCGTGGTGTGGGACGGCAAGGACCCCGCCAAGTACGCCGACAGCTTCAAGATCAAGGCGTAAGCGCCCTGCCCCGTCCACCCTGTACAGGAGAACACCATGGTCAGTGCCGTCTTTCACTCCCCGCTGGATGCAGCCCCCGTGGTTGCACAGAACGCTATGAATAATGTAGCTAGCAGCGCTTCCCCCGCAAGCGCCAGAAGCCAAAAACAGTCAAAAACGGCAATGGCGGCAAGCCCTGCGCCCACGGCATCTGCAGCCCCCGCCGGTCGCGACTGGGCGGCGCTGTCGCGCGGCTTCTGGATGGCGGTGCTGCCGCCGCTGTGTGGCCTGGGCTTGCTGGTGGGTCTGTGGGCCGTGGTGTCAGCCACCACGGGCAACAGCATTCCCGGCCCGGTGGAAACCTGGAAGCAGGCGCTGGAAATCTTCAGCAACCCGTTCTACCGCAACGGTCCCAACGACCAGGGCGTGGGCTGGAACGTGCTGATGTCGCTCGAACGCGTGGCCGTGGGCTTTGGCATGGCGGCGCTGGTGGGCATTCCGGCGGGCTTCGTGATCGGGCGCTTCAACTTCCTGTCGCGCATGTTCAACCCGCTCATCAGCCTGCTGCGCCCGGTGTCTCCATTGGCCTGGCTGCCGATCGGCCTCCTGGTGTTCAAGGGTGCCAACCCGGCCGCCATCTGGACGATCTTCATCTGCTCCATCTGGCCCATGATCATCAACACCGCCGTGGGCGTGCAGCGTGTGCCGCAGGACTACATGAACGTGGCCCGCGTGCTCAACCTGTCGGAGTGGAAGATCGCCACCAAGATCCTGTTCCCCGCCGTGCTGCCCTACATGCTGACCGGCGTGCGCCTGGCCGTGGGCACCGCGTGGCTCGTGATCGTGGCGGCCGAGATGCTGACTGGCGGCGTGGGCATCGGGTTCTGGGTGTGGGACGAGTGGAACAACCTCAACGTCAAGAACATCATCATCGCGATCTTCGTGATCGGCATCGTCGGGCTGGTGCTGGAGTTCGCGCTCATCAAGCTGGCCACTGCGTTCACCTTCGAAGAGGTCAAAACCTGACCCACCCCTGAGCCGCGCCTGCGGCGCGTCATCCCCTCAGGTGCCCCCCCAGTGGCCCGGCCAAGCCGGTGCCGCGGCGGTCCTCGAAACAACCCGGAGTTCCTCATGCACACCTCTCTCACCACCAAGTTCATCGAAGTCCATGGCGTGGAGCAGACCTTCAAGACCGCCAAGGGCCTGTTCCCGGCGCTGCGCGACATCAACCTCACGATCGCCAAGGGCGAGTTCGTCGCGCTGATCGGCCACTCGGGCTGCGGCAAGTCCACCCTGCTGAACCTGATCGCGGGGCTGACCACGCCCACCAACGGCGCGCTGCTGTGCGCCAACAAGGAGATCAGGGGCCCGGGGCCGGAGCGCGCCGTGGTGTTCCAGAACCACTCGCTGCTGCCCTGGCTCACCTGCTTTGACAACATCTACCTCGCCGTGGAACGCGTGTTTGGCGGCAAGGAAACGAAGGCCCAGCTCAGGGCCCGCACCGATGCGGCGCTGGCGCTGGTGGGCCTCACGCACGCCGGGCAAAAGCGCCCCGGCGAGATCTCGGGCGGCATGAAGCAGCGCGTGGGCATCGCCCGTGCGCTGGGCATGGAACCCCAGGTGCTGTTGATGGACGAGCCCTTCGGCGCGCTCGATGCCCTGACCCGCGCCAAGCTGCAGGACGAGCTGCTGGAGATCGTGGCGCGCACGCAGAGCACCGTGGTCATGGTCACCCACGACGTGGACGAGGCCGTGCTGCTGTCCGACAAGATCGTGATGATGACCAACGGCCCCGCCGCCACCATTGGCGAGGTGCTGGCCGTCGACCTGCCCCGCCCCCGCCGCCGCGTGGAGCTGGCCGAGGACCCGCGCTACGTGCAGTGCCGCAAGGCGGTGATCGACTTTCTGTACACGCGGCAGGCGCATGTGGAGAAGGCGGCCTGACGGCCAGAGCCTCCGGGGCTTTTCCCCGGCGGGCATCGGGAAGCGGCCTTGGCTTGGGCCAATACGGCACAATGCGGCCCCATCCGCAGGCCGCATTCGCTTCCTGTGGAAGACGGGCCTGGCATCCCGCATCCATGGCGACTTTCCACATGACATCTCCCCCTTTTTTCAGGCCCCACCAGCCCACCGCAAGCGCCGCCTTCCAGATTGACCAAGCCTTCCAACAGGCCCTGACCCTGCATCGCAGTGGACAACTGCAGGGCGCTGCCAACCTCTACCAGCAGATTCTGGCCAGGAGTCCCCATCATCCTGGTGCATTGCACATGCTGGGCGTGGTGGCGCTGGGCAGCGGCGCATTTGCAGACGCGCAACGGCTGATTGGGCAGGCAGTGCGGTTGTTGCCACAGGATGCGGGTGCTCACGTGAATCTGGCTCTGGCACTGGCCGGGGGCGGCAAGCCCCAGGAGGCCCTAGAGCGCATCAATCAGGCTCTAGATCTGCAGCCAGAAATGCCCGCCGCACAAATGAACCGCGTGGGCATCCTCATCAAGGCAGGTTTTCACGAAGAAGCCCTGTCCAGCGCTAGCCAACTTATCGAAGCGGGGCACGACCACCCCGAGCTACGGGTCAACCAGGGGATTGCCCTGCTGGAACTGAAAAGGTCCGAGGAAGCGATTGCCGCTTTCGAGCACGTGCTGGCGGCAGCCCCTGAAAACCTCAAGGCCCTCAACAACCTGGCGTGCGCCCTCATAGAAACAGCTCAGCTTGATGCGGCCATCGCTGCAGCCGACCGGGCGCTGGCGATTCACCCTCAGTATGCAGAGGCGTGTTTGACCAAAGCCCGCGCGCTCGCTGCGCAGGGCCTGCTTTTAGAAGCAGAACCTTTGCTGCGGCGTGCCGCCGAACTGCAGCCTGGCAATGCGCAGGTGGTGCTGGACCATGCAGGCTGCCTTCTGGACCTGCACCTCCACGAACAGGCCATTGCGCAAGTGGAAAATGCCCTTTCCATCAATCCGCAGCAAGCCAGCGCCTACGTCATCGGCGGACGGGCTCTGGCAGGAATGGGAAGGCACGATGACGCGATCGCCAACTACCAAAAGGCCCTGGAAATCGACCCCGCGCTGGAGGCTGCCCACTTTCACAAGGCGGCATCGGAAATCGACCTCAAGCGATTCACCGCCGCCATTGACAGCCTTGCGCATTGCCACGCCGATCCAGCCGTCGCGCAACCCGTGCGCATGCATATCTGCGACTGGACAGGATTCGATTCCTACCTGGAGGAATTGCGGAGCAAGGGTGCGCTGCAAAGAAGCAGCCCCTTTCCCTTCCTTGCGATAGTGGACGACCCACTCCTTCACCTCCAGCTGGCGCGTGCATATCTGAAATTGCATCGGCTGGACAAAGCTGCACAGCACAGCTTCCCTGCACGGCGGCCCGGACGCATCCGAGTGGGGTACTTCTCTGCAGACTACTTCACACATGCCACCACCTACCTGATGGCCGAACTGTTCGAAAGCCACGCCAAGGAACAGTTCGAGATTCACGCGTTTTCGCTTGGCCCCCAGGTGATGGATGGCATCCGCCGCCGTATCGAGCAGAGTGTGGACCATTTTCACGAGGTCGATGGGCGCACAGATCAGGAGATCGCCGCCATGGCTCGGGGCCTGGGAATCGACATCGCGGTCGACTTGAAAGGATTCACCCGGGATGGGCGCATGGGCATTTTTGCCAACCGCTGCGCACCCGTTCAGGTGAGCTATCTCGGCTACCCCGGCACCACCGGTGCCGATTACATGGACTATGTCATTGCAGACGAAGTCGTCATCCCCCCGGAGCACCAGGGATTCTTCACTGAAAAAGCAGTCTGGATGCCGTACAGCTACCAGGTCAACGACAGCCGCCGCCCCATCTCCGACCGCCAGTTCACACGCGCGGAACTGGGCCTGCCAGACAGCGGATTCGTTTTCTGCTGCTTCAACAACAACTACAAAATTCTTCCGGGCACCTTTGACTGCTGGATGCGCATCCTGAAGGCGGTACCTGGCAGCGTTTTGTGGCTGTTCAAGGACAACGAGGCCGCCGCCGAGAATCTCGTCAAGGAGGCCGAAAAGCGCGGCGTGGGTGGCGCTCGCCTGGTCTTTGCACAGCGGATGCCGCTGGACGACCATCTTGCGCGCCATCGGGCGGCAGATCTTTTCATCGACACCCTGCCCTACAACGCCCACACCACTGCCAGCGACGCGCTCTGGGCCGGGCTACCCGTGCTCACGCTCGCGGGCCAGGCCTTCGCGGGACGAGTGGCCGCCAGCCTGCTCACCGCAGTGGGTTTGCCCGAATTGATTACCCACACCCCGCGGGACTACGAAGCCCGTGCCATTGAACTTGCCAGCCAACCCGAGACCTTGGCGGCCGTTCGTGCCAAGCTTCAAAGGCTGCGCACCAACTCGCCGCTGTTTGATGGTCAACGCTTCACACGCGACCTCGAAACGGCCTACCGGATCATGTTCGAGCGCCAGCAAGCCGGTGAGGCTTGCGAGCCGATTCTCGTCGCCGGCTAGCAGCGGGTTCTCGGCCGATCCAGGCTGCCGGCCAACCGGTTTTCTCGCCCACGCGCCTGGGCTGCCGGGCATCTCCTGCCGTCAGCGCGCCCCGGTGATGTACTGCTCCAGCTGCTCGATGATGAATTTCTGCTCGGAAATGATGTCCTTGACCAGGTCACCGATGGAAATCATGCCCACGAGCTTGCTGCTGTCGTCCACCACGGGCAGGTGGCGCAGCCGGTTGCCGGTCATCAGCTGCATGCACTGCTCGCTGGTGTGGTCGGGCCGCACGAACAGCACGGCGGTCGTCATCACGTCCCGCACCTGGGTGACCGAGGACGTGCGCCCCATGAGCGCGATTTTTCGCGCGTAGTCCCGCTCGGTGAAGATGCCCACGATGTCGGCGCCTTCGGTCACGATCAACGCACCGATGCCCTTGTCCGCCATGAGCTTGAGCGCATCGAACACCGAAGTGGCGGGCCCGATGGTATGCACGGTGGCATCGGGTTTGGATTGAAGAATCTTGGCGACTACGGTCATTGGAACCTCCCTCGTGATGGCTGAAACAGGTACAGAGTGATTTCAGCCCATAAGCCTTGCCGATGCAACCCGCGCAAGTGCCATTCACCACACCTTTGGCGCGTTCCCCACGGACTCGATGCACATGTTTCGCACTTGTTGCATTCGGGAGAACCCGAAACAAACCGAAAAGAATCGAAACCGCGCTGAGACGACGCATGCCGCGCCGCCCGGCACGATACAGCCCATGTCCAACGCGCTTTCGAAAGGATTCACCGCCCACCTCTCCTGCCACCACGATCGCTTGCGACTGGCTACCGGCCCTCGGGCCGCAGGCAGAAAGACAGGCGTCTGGATTGTTTCCAAAACTGGAACAGTTAGTTTGCGACCAAATAGTTTTTCTTTGTACCACCGCGGCGTACAGTTCATCCCATCGATGAGCCGAACCCGCAAGGCGACTCACCGAACCCGGTTCAGAAATGGTTTTTGTCCCGGTTTTTCTGAGACGCTTTTTTCTTCCTGAAGGATTTCATCATGAACAAGACCGCCCGCTTCCTCTCCATCGCCGCCGTGGCTGCTTTCGCTTCGTTCGGTGCCCAGGCCGACGAGGCCGATGCTTCGCAGTTCGCCACGAAGTTCGACAACAACCGCACGCGCGCCGAAGTGGCCGCCGAAGCCGCCACCGTGGCCCAGACCCGCTCCATCGAGCCCGCAGGTTCGCGTGTGGTGACCTACCAATCCACCGCCGACCGCGCCGCCGTGCGTGCCCAGGCAGCCGATGCCGTGCGCACCGGCCAGATCCCTTCGGGCGAGCGTGGTTGATCAGCGTTTGATTCGCTGAATCCAGGCCCCCTCCTGCTGCGTATTTCCAAGTACATCGCCCTCATTTTTTTGAATTTCACCGGAGTTTCACCATGAACAAGACCGCACGTTTCCTCTCCATCGCCGCCGTGGCCGCTTTCGCTTCTTTCGGTGCACAGGCCGACGAAGTCGATGCCTCGCAGTTCGCCACGAAGTTCGAGACGAACCGCACCCGTGCCGAAGTGCAAGCCGAAGCCTCGGCAGTGCCCCAAACCAGCGGTGCCATCCCCGTCGGTTCGCGTGCCTTGGTCTACACCTCCACCGCTGACCGCAACGCGGTGAATGCCCAAGCTGCAGACGCCCTGCGCACTGGCAAGATCTCGTCCGGCGAAATCGGCTCCCTGTAATCCGTCCGGCCCGCGCCGCAAGGCGGTGCGGGCAGGCAGTTGCAAATGCAAAAAGGCCGAGGCCCCTTTCGGGGCCTCGGCCTTTTGTCTTTGGGAGCCGCAATGGCGTTGCGGCAGCCGCGTCTCACCCAGGCTTATTTGCTCCCACGCGCCTGCGCCACGGCGCCCTGCACGTCCTTCCACAGCGCCTCACCCACGTTGGCGGCAATGCTGGTGTTGACCGCCCCCAGTTTCTCGCGCATGCGGTTGGCTTCTGTGGGCGACAGTTCGTTGACCTGCATGCCCTTGGCCTTGAGGTCGGCCAGCGCCTTGTCGGCCTCGGCGCGCGTATCCTGGCGCTCGAAGTCGCGGCTCTTCCTCGCGGCATCGAGCAGCACCTTCTGCTCGGCCTTGTTGAGGCCGTCCCAGTACTTCTTGCTGACCAGCACGATCCAGGGGCTGTAGACGTGGTTGGTCACCGTGAGGTACTTCTGCACCTCGTAGAACTTGCTCGACAGGATGGTGTTGTAGGGGTTCTCCTGGCCGTCCACGGTGTTGGTCTCGAGGGCGGTGAACAGTTCCGAGAACGGCAGTGGAACGGCATTGGCTCCCAGGGTCTTGAAGCTGTCGAGGAACACGTTGTTCTGCATCACGCGCAGCTTGATGCCATTCATGTCCTCCAGCTTGGTGACCGGGCGCTTGCTGTTGGTCAGGTTGCGAAAGCCGTTCTCCCAGTACACGAGGCCCACGAGGCCCTTTTCCTGCAGCTTGTCCATCACCTTCTGGCCCACGGGGCCGTCCAGCACCACGTCGGCCTCCTTCGCGTTGTTGAACAGGAAGGGGGTGTCCCAGATCGCCATTTCCTTGGTGATGCCCACCAGCGTGGCGGTGGAGCCCACCATCATCTCCTGCGCACCGCCGACCAGCGCCTGCTGCATCTGCACGTCCGAGCCCAGGGCGGCGGCGCCGATGGCGCGCACCTTCATCTTGCCGCCCGAGGCCTTTTCGACCTCTTCGGCGAACAGCTTGGTGGCACGCCCCTGGTTGGACACTTCGTTGAGGCCGTAGCCAAACCGGATGATGCGCGGCTTGAAGTCCTGCGCGGCGGCCTGGAACGAGCAGGCAAGGGCGGCCACCGACAAGGCGGCCAGAAGGGTGCGGCGGAAAGTTTTCATGGTTGTCTCCATTAGCGGGTGGGAAAGGAAAAAAGAGGGGAGGAAACGGGCGGTCAGCGCAGCCACACCACGGGGGCGGTGACGATCTGTGGAAAGGCGACCAGCAAGGCCAGGATCAGCACGTAGGTGAAGAGGAACGGGTTCACGCCCTTGATCACGCTGTGCATCGATATCCGCCCCACCCCGGCCACCACATTGAGCACCGTGCCCACCGGCGGCGTGATGAGGCCGATCGCGCCGTTGAGCACGAACATCAGGCCGAAATACACCGGGTCGATGCCCGCCTTCACGGCAATGGGCAGCATCACGGGCGCGAAGATCAGGATGGTGGGCGTGAGGTCGAGCGCCGTGCCGATCAGCACCAGCACGATCATCATCACCGCCATCAGGAGGCGGGGGTTCTCCACCAGCGGACCCAGCCAGCTGGTCAGCACATTGGGCAGGTCGGCCAGCGTGATCATGTAGCTGGCCACCTGGGCGCCCGCGCAGAGGAACATCACGATGGAGGTGGTCTTGGCCGCACGCACCAGCACGCCGTAGATTTCCGCGATCTTCATTTCGCGGTGGACGAACAACGCCACCACCAGCGCGTAGAACGCGGCCACCACGGCGGCCTCGGTGGGCGTGAAGACGCCCGACTTCATGCCGCCGATGATGATCAGGGGCATCAGCATGGCCCAGAAGGCACGCACCGTGGCGCGCAGGCGGTCCTTGACGGGCAAGGGTTCGCCCTGCGGCAGGTCCATGCCGCGCAGCACCCAGCGCCAGGCGAAGATGAGGCCCGCGCCCATCATCAGGCCCGGCACGATGCCGGAGACGAACAGCGCAGAGATCGAGGTGTTGGTCGTCACGCCGTAGATGACGAACGGCATGGAGGGCGGGATGATGGGCGCGATGATGCCGCCCGAGGCGATCAGCCCGGCCGACGTGTTCATCGGGTAGCCCTGCTGGCGCATCATGGGCAAGAGGATGGTGGCCAGCGCGGCCGTATCGGCCAGCGCGGAGCCGCTCATGCTGGCCATGAGCACCGCCGCGCCGATGGCCACGTAGCCCAGGCCGCCCCGGATGTGCCCGACCCAGGCCTGCGCCATGTCGATGATGCGGCGGCTGATGCCGCCCGAGTTCATCAGCTCGCCAGCCAGGATGAAGAACGGCACGGCCAGCAGCGGAAAGCTGTCCACCCCCGCCACCAGGTTCTGGGCCAGCAGCTGCGCATCCCAGAAGTCGAGCACCCACGCCATGCCCGCGCCCGTGAGCACGAGGGCCAGGCCCATGTTCATGCCTGTGCCCATGAGCACCAGCATGCCCACGGAGAAAACAATAAAAGCCTGCGCTTCGGGTCCCAGGGACATCATCGGTTACTCCACCTCGGCGCCGTGACCCAGGTCCAGCGGCTTGCGTTGAATCAATTCGATCAGCGCCATGACGCCGATGGCGACAGCGCACAGGAAGGCGGGCAGCGGCAACAGGGCCGCCGGGTAGCCCAGCACCACGGAATGGCTGTCCATGCCGACGATCACCTGGTGCCAGGCGCCCCAGGCCAGCATCGCGCAGGCCGCGATCACCAGCAGCCGGATCAACGCCGTGAGCGCGCCAAATGCCAGGGGACGCTTGGCGAGCAGGCCCGCCAGGCTGGTGAAGGCCATGTGCTCGCCGGCGGGGTAGGCCGCCGCGGCGCCAATGAAAACCATCCACACGAAAAGCAGGCGCGAGAGTTCTTCGCTCGCCACGACGCCACTGCCAAAGCCGTAGCGCAGCACCACATTCACGAACACGGCCACGGCCATCACGGCCAGGCAGGCGGCCATGAGCACCTGGGAGGCGGCGACGTACCGGCTGGGCCGCACGGGGGTGGAGTCTTCCGGGGTGGTCATGCGGCCTCCGTGGCGGCGATCCAGGCCGAGGCCTGCTGTTGAAGAACGGCCAGGGCGGCCAGTGCATCCAGCCGCAGCACTCCCGCCTCGCCCACGGGCGACTCGAGCGTGGCGAACTGGCTGTCCACCAGCGCGCTGGAAAAGAAATGGGTCCCGGCACGGTCGGCCACGCGCTGGCCCGCGCTGGCACGGTCGATCTCCAGGAAAACGAACCGCAGCCCCGGGCAGGCATCGCGCAGGCGGTCCCGGTAGGACTTCTTGAGCGCGGAGCACGTCAGGACCGCGCCATGGGGCTGCGCCTGCAGCAGCTGCCCGAGCGTGGCGAGCCACCCCTCGCGGTCTGCATCGGTCAGCGCGATGCCCTGGCGCATCTTTTCACGGCTCGCCGGGCTGTGGTGGTCGTCTCCCTCGATCAGCGGCAGGCCCTCGGCTTGCGCCAGGGCCGAGCCCAGGCTCGACTTGCCGCAGCCCGCCACGCCCATGACCACCAGAAAAACCGTCGACGGCAAAACACTCATATTGGTAGCGCTATCCAATTGATCCATAAAAAAGGCACCCTGGCTGGATGCCGCAATAACCGTGGCAACTTTTGCAACTTCGTCCAAAATGGGCGTCAATGCCTTGTCCCATCGTTTGGACAGCGCTATCCTAACCACATCCATCCGCACCCCAATGAGGGTTAACCCTTGAACAAACCCGAGACAAGGCGCCGCTCCAGCGGCCGCATGACACTGAGCGACGTGGCCCAGGCCGCCGAGGTCAGCCCCATCACCGCCTCCCGCGCGCTGCGCGGCGAGCGCGGCGTGGCGCAGGAACTGGTGCAGCGCGTGAAAGACGCCGCCCAGCGGCTGGGCTACGTGCCCGACCCCGCCGCCAGGGCCCTCGCCTCCCAGCGCAGCGTGCAGGTACCCGTGCTCGTGCCCCTGCTGTCCAACGCCCTGTTCGTCGACGTGCTGGAAGCCGTGCACCGCGCGCTGTTCCCCCACGGCTACCAGGCGCTGATCGGCGTGACCCACTACGACCCGCAGGAAGAAGAGCAGCTGCTGCGCACCTACCTGGCTCACCGCCCGGCGGGGCTGCTGGTCACCGGCTTCGACCGCACCGAGGCATCGCGCCAGATGATCGCCGCCAGTGGCGTGCCGTGCGTGCACCTGATGGAGATGACCTCCGCGCCCGGCGTGTACTGCGTGGGCTTTTCGCAGCAGGACGGTGGCCACGGCATGACGGCCCATCTGCTGGCCCGGGGCCGTCGCCGCGTGGCGTTTGTCGCGGCCCAGCTCGACCCCCGCACCATGCAGCGCGCCGAAGGCTACCGCCGCTGCCTGAAGGAAGCGGGCCTGTACGACCCGAAGCTGGAACTGCTCAGCCCCCAGCCCTCGTCCATGCGGCTGGGCGGAGAACTGCTGGAGGAACTGCTGCGCACCCGCCCGGGCGTCGATGCCGTGTTCTTCTGCAACGACGACCTGGCGCAGGGCGGCCTGCTGGCAGCGCAGCGGCTGGGCCTGCAGGTGCCCGGCCAGGTCGCCATCGCGGGCTTCAACGATCTGGCCGGCAGCGACCAGATGCTGCCGCCGCTGACCACGGTGCGCACGCCACGCTCGGCCATCGGCGAGGCCAGTGCGCGCATGCTGCTCGCGCTGATGCGCGGCGAGGCGCCCGAGCGGAACTCGGTCGACCTGGGCTTTGAGTTGACCGTGCGGGGGAGCACCTGAAGGGAGGAGCAGCACAGGGGCCGGAAACCCTGGGTTTCTAGCCTTTTTGGCCTCCAGCCCTCATGCACAAAGCGCTAGCCGCTATGGTTTTTGATTTCATCAAGAACCCCGCCGCGCCCCCAGCCCACATCCTCAGCCCGCGCCCATGGCCTCGTGCCAATACCCGACCGTTGCGCCCCGGGCCAGAAGGTGCGCCACGGCCGAGCCAGGAGCCACCCAGCGAATGTAGGGCGTGGGGTCGCCAGCCAGCACCTTGAGGCCCACGGCCGTGCCAGAGGAGCCGGGCACGCAGGGGATGGGATTGGCCAACGTGCCCGGCACCAGTTCGGCGTATTCCGCCAGCGTGTCCTCGTGCTCGCGATAGCCGCGGTAGCGGTCGTATGTTTCGCGGTCCACCCGGGCCCAGCAGATGAAACCCAGCGGCTTGAGGTCATCGGCCTTGAACGGGACCTCCAGCTCACAGCTGATGAAGTACTGCTCGTCGCCGATGCGGCAGGTGAAGTCGTCGTCGAACACGAGTTCATGCTCACGCTCGAGGGCCGGGTCCGGCAGCCGCCACATCATGTAGGGCGAGAGTTCATCGTGGTCCTTGCCGCAGCTCGCGCAGGTGTATGCCATAGGGATCGACTCCTGTGATGTGCGCACTATGCACCGGCGTGGCGTGCCACGGACACCCGCGCGTCCTGGTACGGCAACAGCGGCGTGCCGCTTGGCCACGCCTTCAGCGCACCGGCCCGCACAGGGCGGCTGCCCAGCTTGCCGACGCACTCCAGCCCCCGGCCACG
Source organism: Acidovorax sp. GW821-FHT10E04 (assembly GCF_059415185.1). Taxonomy (NCBI): domain Bacteria; kingdom Pseudomonadati; phylum Pseudomonadota; class Betaproteobacteria; order Burkholderiales; family Comamonadaceae; genus Acidovorax; species Acidovorax sp. GW821-FHT10E04. The sequence continues at coordinate 52,067 of NZ_JBWKMT010000002.1, read as the reverse complement.
GGCCGATGGAGGTACGGCTGCACCAGGCACCAGCCCTGCGCCGCACAACGGTGCCTGCGTTCTCTTGCAGCAGGCGCGCACGCAGCCATGCAGGCAGGTCGCGATGAATCGTTCGGTGGTTGAAACTGCCATGGTCTCCATCAGCAGGCAGGCACCCGCGCCCTGCCCTGGCCGCGAAGGCTACCGCACACCGCCGGCCGCGGCCACCCTACCGGCGGGGGGCGGGCGTGCAAGAACCCATGTCCCGCGAGGCCGTGGGCCGCCGCCCACGCAACCGGCCGCCCGGCGCCTGTCAGACGGGCGCCAGCGCGCGGCTGGAAGACTTTGCCGCCTGGCCGCCCTTCATCTCCTTGCGCAGCGCCACCGCATCGCGCGTCTGCGCGGGCGCCGAGGCATCGATGCGGAACACCTGCACCGTCTCGGTCATGGTCTGGGCCTGGCCGTTGAGCTGCATGGCCGACGCGGCGTTCTCCTCCACCAGCGCGGCGTTCTGCTGCGTGATGGTGTCGAGCTGGGCCACCGCCGAGTTCACCTGCGAGATGCCGCTGAGCTGTTCGTTGGACGCGCTGTGGATCTCGCCGATCAGCGTGTTCACCCTGCGCACCAGCTCCAGCGATTCGGCCATGGTCTTCTGCGCGGCGTCGGTTTTTTCATGGCCCTCGCTCACCTTGGTGGCGGAGTCGTCGATCAGCTGGCGGATTTCCTTGGCGGCGGACTGCGTGCGGTGCGACAGGCTGCGCACCTCCGACGCCACCACCGCGAACCCCCGCCCCTGCTCGCCCGCGCGCGCGGCCTCCACGGCCGCGTTGAGCGCCAGGATGTTGGTCTGGAACGCGATGGAGTCGATGAGCTGCGTGATCTCGCTGATGCGGCCCGACGCGGCCTGGATCTGCTTCATCGTGCTGGCCACGCCATCCACGGCCTCGCTGCTGCGCTCGGCCACCCCGGTGGCCTGCGTGGCCAGCACCGTGGCCTGGCGCGCCGACTCGGCGGTTTGCTTGACGGTGCCGGTGATCTCCTCCATCGACGCGGCCGTCTGCTGCAGGTTGCCGGCCTGCGCCTCGGTGCGCGCCGACAGGTCCTGGTTGCCCTGCGCGATCTCGCGGGTGGAGACCTGCATGTGCTCGCTCTCCTGGCGCGCGTCGCGCACGATGGACAGCAGGTTCACGTTGAGCTGCGCCAGCGCCTTCTGCAGGTCGCCCACCGTGTCGCTGCGCGTGGCGCTGATCTTCTGCGTCAGGTCGCCTGCCGCCATGCGGTTGGCCCAGCGCAGCATCTGCGCCAGCGGCGCGACCGTGACCTTGTGCAGGTAGGCCGCCATGGCCAGCGCCAGCAGCGCCACGGCCACCCACGCCACCCCGGACGCGAGCGTCACCGCATGCCCGCCCAGCCATGCGGCCCCGAACGAGGCGAGCACCAGCAGCAGCGTGCAGAGCATCATCTTGCCCAGGGGCCCCAGGCGCACCCAGCCGGCGACGCGCCCCCAGGACGTGTTCTTCACCAGCTGGCCCGCGCGCAGCACGTGCACGGACGTGCCGGCCTGCTTCTCAGCCTGCATCTGCCGGTACAGCCGGTCGGCCGCCTGGATCTCTTCGCGCGTGGCCTCGGTGCGCACCGACATGTAGCCCGTGGGCTGGTCGCCCTGCATCAGGGGCGTCACGTTGGCCATCACCCAGTAGAAAGAGCCGTCCTTGCGCCGGTTCTTGACCGCCGCCGACCAGGGTGCGCCGCTGGCGATGGTGTCCCACATGTCGCGAAACGCCTCCTCGGGCATGTCCGGGTGCCGGATCATGTTGTGGGGCTGGCCCAGGAGTTCTTCCTTTTCGTACCCGCTGACCTCGATGAACATCGGGTTGCAGTACAGGATGCGCCCCTTGAGATCGGTGGTGGACACCAGGGTCTGGCCGGCGGGAAACGCATATTCCTGGGTGCTGACGGGCAGATTGACGCGCATGGTGGGTCCCTCATCAAAGAATGGGAATAGGCCGTTGCTCGGTCCACCGCCCCCTGGCACCACGAGACACGCCAGGCACGGATGCAAACCATGCTAATCCAGGAACTTGCAATCCTGAAACAAATTCGGGCCGTGCCGCGCCAAAAATCCCCAAACAGGTGCATCGCGCCCACACCGGGTTGGTGCGTTGCGCTGCACCATTCCAGGCACCCCGCCGGCCGGGCACCCATCCCAGCCGCAGCGAACGCTGGCGCATGACGGCGCCCGGGCTGGGTTCCTTTTGCGCTTTGGCAATGCACCGGCTTGGCACAGCCATTGCTTGAGGAAGCCTGCGGCCAATGCGGGCCGCGTGTCAGCCCGGTGCAACGGCGGATTGGGCGAACAGGACGTTGGCGTCTTCATGGGCAGGCACAGGCTGGGACACAGCCCGAGCAGTCCATGCAGGCGCCTTTTTGTTTTTCTGCCCGGCTGGGGTGTGCTTGCGGCAGGCACCACGGCCCTTTTGCGCAAGATCGCCATGCTTCAATTTCGCGAGTTCCTCAAGTCCGGCCACGCGCCCACGCTGTGGTCGTCCTTTCTGTATTTCGGTTTCTCGTGCGCAATCTGGGTGATCAACGGTGCCATGGCGCCGTTCATCCGCGAGGCCTTCCAGCTCACACCCACGCAGATGGGCATGATGCTGTCCATCCCCATCTTCGCGGGCGCGCTCATGCGTTTTCCGCTGGGCATCCTGGCGCAGTACATCGGCCGCAAGAACGCCACGCTGGTCGAGATGGCCGGCATCTTCCTGGCCATGGGCTTTGGCTACATGTTCGTGCACACCTACAACGACCTGCTGGCCATGGGCATCCTGCTGGGCGTGGCGGGCGCCAGCTTTGGCGTGGCGCTGTCGCTGGGCTCGGGCTCGTTTCCGCCGCGCTACAAGGGCCTGGCCATGGGCATCGTGGGCGCCGGCAACGTGGGTACGGCGGTGGCCGCCCTGCTCGCCCCCGCGCTGGCGCAAAAGTTCGGCTGGCAGGCCGTGTATGGCTTTGCCGCCGTGAGCGTGGCCATCCCCGCGCTGGTGATGGCCGTCTACGCCAAAGAACCTCCAGACCTCGCGGCCCACAGCAGCTTTCGTGAACACATTGCCTGCCTGTTCGAGAAGGACGGCTGGGCCTTCAGCCTGATCTACGCCGTGACGTTTGGCGGCTTCATCGGCCTGACCGCCTTTTTGCCCAGCTACTTCTACGACCAGTTCAGCGTGAGCAAGGTACAGGCGGGCCAGCTCACGATGATGGCGGCCTTTCTGGGCGCGGCCCTGCGCGTGTTCGGCGGCTGGCTGTCGGACCACTGGGGCGGCGTCAACACACTGACGGGCGTGCTCGCCATCACGGCCGTGAGCATGGTGCTGTGTGGCCTGGCAGAGAACTCGCTGCCCATCACCATGCTGCTGTTCCTGGTGTGTTTTGCGGCGCTGGGCGCGGGCAACGGCGCACTGTTCCAGCTGGTGCCGCTGCGCTGGCCGCTGACCACGGCGGTGGCGGGCTCGATGATCGGTGAGATCGGCGCGCTGGGCGGCGGCCTCATCCCCAACGGCATGGGCATCTCGCGCCAGTACACAGGCACTTACCTGTGGGGTTTCGTGGGCATCGCAGTGTGTGCGCTGGCCATGCTGCTGCTGCTGCGCGTGATGCAGATCCGCTGGACGCGGACCTGGGCCGAACGCGGCGGACGGGCCAGGACTTCCTCCTGAGGCGTTGCGGCCTTGCCTTGTGCCTGCCCACGGAGGCGCGGGCACGGGCCGCCCGAAAGGAAAAGCCCCTGCCCGGCATCCCCGCAGGGGCCGGGGCGGCTTCAGAGGCCGCGCACCACCGCGATGTTATCTTGAAGGAAAAACAGGCCCTGGCGCTTTCTCCATCAGCGCCGGCAGCTATGTTTTCAATAGCAATCAACCACCATTGCCGCCCCCTACCGGGGCAGGAACAGCAGCCAGTAGATCAGCAGCAGGTTCACCAGCACGCTCACCGCGAGCGCGATCTTCCACAGGGCCGTGGCATCGCGCTGCATCAGGGGCTGGGGGCCGGGGGCCGACAGGGGCCGCGACGCGCCGCGCTCCAGGGCCAGCAGCAGCTCCTCCGCCGTCTCGAAGCGCTGCGCGCGGTGGCGCGCCACGGCCTTCAGGGCGATCTGGTCGAGCCAGATGGGCACGCCCGGGTTGTGGCGGCTGGGGGCCACGGGGTCGCGGTGGTAGCGGCCCAGCTGGTACTGCACCACCTCGCCATAGGGCAGGCGCCCGTGGCTGAGCAGCTGGTACAGCGTGACGCCCAGCGCGAACAGGTCGCTGCCCGCGTCGGGCAGCTGGCCGGCGGGATCGCCGTTGCGTTCGTAGCCCGGCCACTGCTCGGGGTTCATGTAGCTGGGGGTGCCCGCGTGCAGGCGGCGCGTGGCCTCGGGTTCGCGGCCCGAGAGGGCCACGCCCAGGTCCAGCACGCGCAGCACGCCGTCGTCGCCCAGGTGCAGGTTGTCGGGCTTGATGTCGCGGTGCACCACGCCCTGGCGGTGCAGCCAGCCCAGCACGCGCGCGGCCTGCACGGCCACCGTCACGGCCTGCCCCACGGCCAGGTGCTGGCGGTGGCGCAGGCGCTGCCCCAGCGTGTCGCCGGAATGCCAGTCGTACAGCAGGTAAAACGCGCTGGCCCCCGCGCCGTCGCCCGTGCCGGTGGCGCCCAATGGCCAGTCGTTGAGCCGCGCCAGATGGGCTGCGGCCTGGCCCGACTGCATGCGCCGCGCCACCCAGGCCTCGTGCGCCAGCGTGGCCCGCTCCTGCGCGTCGTGGGCGCGCGCGGGCAGCAGGGTCTTGAGGGCATACAGCCGCTGCGTAGCCCCGTCGCGCACCTGGTAGATGCGGTGGATGCCGCTGTCGGCCACCAGGGCCGTCACCGTGAGGCCATCCACGGTGTCGCCCACCTTGAGCAGGGGCAGCACGGGCAGGTCCTGCGCACGGCGGGATTCATCCTGCAGCGTGGCCTCCAGAACGCCCTGCACCTGCACGATCAGCGCGGTCACGTTGTCGCTGCTGCCTCGGCGCAGCGCGGCCTGCACCAGCCCGTCGCTCAGGGCCTGCGCCGGCCCGCCCTGGCGCAGCAGCTGGCGCAGTTCGCGCACGGGAAGGCTGCCGTGCACGCCATCGGAGAGCAGCACGAACAGGTCGCCGCTGTGCAGTTCGCCCTGGCTGTAGTCCACCACCACATGGTCATCCAGGCCCATGGCGCGGGTGAGCTGGTGGGCGAAGTCGTGCTGCGACATCACGTGGTCGGCGGTCAGCTGCTGCAGCCGGCCGCCGCGCAGCAGGTAGGCCCGCGTGTCGCCCACATGGGCCAGCGTGTACGACTGGCCGCGCAGCACCAGCGCGGTCACGGTGGTCAGCCCCACCGCGGGCTGGCGGCGCCGGTTCATGGACGCGAGCCAGCCGTTGTGGGCGGACAGGATGCGGTCCAGCGCCACCGTGGTATCCCAGGTGTCGGGCGTGGCGAAGTAGTCGTTCACCAGCGTGTTGACCGTGGTCTGGGCGGCCTCGCGGCCGTTGCCGCCCGTGCTCACGCCATCGGCGATGGCGGCGATTGCACCCCGCTCGCGCTCGCGCCCCTGCCCGGACACCAGCGCGGCGAAGTCCTCGTTCAACGCCTTGCGCCCGGCCTGCGAGGTGTAGCCAAAGTCCAGTTCAAAACTCATGCACCAGCTCCATGCAGGTTTCATGCCCAAGGTGGTGCATGCCGCGCCCGCCGGGTGCGCGGGGCGGCACGGGTCCGGCCCCGGCCTGCCCCATTCTCCGGGCCCGGCGCCAGCCCGCGCCCCAGATGCGTGCAGGGCGACTGGCACAAGCATTGCTTAACGTAGGCAACGACCCTGCGGGGTCCCGCAATTCAGCCGTGCAATGGCGCACCGAGGAGTTGTACGGACAAAGGCGTCCCCACATGCCGTTTCGAATCGCATTCGAAGCAGCATCGTGTGGACGCCTTTTTTGTTTTTCGCGCCGCCCCGGCGGCGCAACGGACGGAGTCACGATGAAAAAGCTCAAGCTGGTGATGGTGGGGAACGGCATGGCCGGTGTGCGCACGCTGGAAGAGCTGCTCAAGATTGCCCCCGATCTGTACGACATCACGGTGTTCGGCGCAGAGCCGCACCCCAACTACAACCGCATCCTGCTCTCGCCCGTGCTGGCCGGCGAGCAGACCATCGACGAGATCATTCTGAACGACTGGTCCTGGTATGCCGACAACCACATCACGCTGCACACCGGCTTCACCGTGACCGATGTGGACCGCGTGCGCCGCGTGGTCAGCGCCACCAGCAAGGACGGCACGGTGGTCACCGCCGAATACGACCGCCTGATCCTTGCCACGGGCTCCAACCCCTTCATCCTGCCCATCCCCGGCAAGGACCTCCAAGGCGTGCTGGCCTACCGCGACATCGCCGACACCCAGGCCATGATCGACGCCGCCGCCACCTACAAACACGCCGTGGTCATCGGCGGCGGCCTGCTGGGCCTGGAGGCCGCCAACGGCCTCATGAAGCGCGGCATGCAGGTCACCGTGGTGCACGTGGCGGGCTGGCTCATGGAACGCCAGCTGGACGACGTGGCGGGCAAGATGCTGCAGGATTCGCTGCAGCAGCGCGGCATGCAGTTCCTGATCGGCGCGCAGACGCAGGAACTGGTGGGCAACGCCGATGGCCGCGTGGCAGGCATCAAGTTCAAGGACGGCACCGAGGTGCCCGCCGACCTCGTGGTGATGGCCGTAGGCATCCGCCCCAACACGCAGCTCGCCGAAAAGATGCGCCTGCACGTGAACCGCGGCATCGTGGTGAGCGACACGCTGCAGACCACCACCGACGCGCGCATCTACGCCGTGGGCGAGTGCGCCGCGCACCGGGGCATCGCCTATGGCCTGGTGGCCCCGCTGTTCGAGCAGGGCAAGGTGCTGGCCAACCACCTGGCCGAGTTCGGCATCGGCCGCTACCAGGGCTCGCTCACCTCCACCAAGCTCAAGGTCACCGGCATCGACCTGTTCTCGGCCGGCGACTTCCAGGGCGGCGAAGGCACCGAGGAAATCGTGATGAGCGACCCCTTCGGCGGCGTGTACAAGAAACTGGTGCTCAAGGACGACAAGCTCGTGGGCGCGTGCCTGTACGGCGACACGGTGGACGGCAGCTGGTATTTCAAGCTGCTGCGCGACGGCCGCACGGTGAGCGACATCCGCGACCGGCTCATGTTCGGCGAATCCAACATGGGCGACACGGGCCACCAGGGCCAGAGCAAGGCCGCCGCCATGCAGGACAGCGACGAGGTCTGCGGCTGCAACGGCGTGACCAAGGGCGCCATCTGCAAGGCCATCAAGGAAAAAGGCCTGTTCACGCTGGACGAAGTGCGCAAGCACACCAAGGCCAGCGCATCCTGCGGCTCGTGCACCGGGCTGGTGGAGCAGATCATCATGTTCACGGCGGGCGGCGACTACAGCGCCACGCCCAAGACCAAGGCCATGTGCGGTTGCACCGACCACGGCCACCAGGCCGTGCGCGATGCGATTCGCACAGCCAAGCTGGTGACCATCGCCGACGTGTTCAGGTTCATGGAATGGAAGACGCCCAATGGCTGCGCCAGCTGCCGCCCCGCGGTCAACTACTACCTCATCAGCACCTGGCCCAAGGAGGCCAGGGACGATCCGCAAAGCCGCTTCATCAACGAACGCAGCCACGCCAACATCCAGAAAGACGGCACCTACAGCGTCATCCCGCGCATGTGGGGCGGCGAGACCACGGCCGACGAACTGCGCCGCATCGCCGATGCGGTGGACAAATACAAGATCCCCACCGTCAAGGTCACGGGAGGCCAGCGCATCGATTTGCTGGGCGTGAAGAAGGAAGACCTCGTCAACGTGTGGAAGGACATCGGCATGCCCAGCGGCCACGCCTACGCCAAGGCCCTGCGCACCGTGAAAACCTGCGTGGGCAGCGAGTGGTGCCGCATGGGCACCCAGGACAGCACGCAGATGGGCAAGGACCTGGAGCGCGCCATGTGGCGCATGTACGCCCCGCACAAGGTCAAGTTCGCCGTGAGCGGCTGCCCGCGCAACTGCGCCGAGGCCGGCATCAAGGACGTGGGCATCATCGGCGTGGACTCGGGCTGGGAGATGTACGTGGCCGGCAACGGCGGCATCAAGACCGAGGTGGCGCACTTCTTTACCAAGCTCAAGACGTCGGAAGAAGTGCTGGAGTACACGGGCGCGTTCTGCGAGCTGTACCGCCAGGAGGGCTGGTACCTGGAGCGCACCGTGCACTACGTGGACCGCGTGGGCCTGGACTACGTCAAAAAACGCATCCTCGAAGACCACGAAGGCCGCAAGGCCCTGTGGGAGCAGCTGCAGTTCGCGCTCGACGGCGAGCCCGACCCCTGGTTCGAGTTCGACAAGGCGGCGGTGGACACCCGCCAGTTCGCCCCCCTGGGCGCCTGAGTCCCCACGGAGCACATCCCATGCAACGCAGAACCCTCCTGACCGCCGCGGCCTGCGGCGCCCTGGCCCCGCTGGGCAACGCCCACGCCCAGGTCACCGACCTCAACGACGCCATCAACAAGGCCGGGCGCCAGCGCATGCTGAGCCAGCGCGTGGGCAAGGCCTGGCTGGCCCTGTCCCACAAGGCCGACACGCCCACGGCGCGCCAGGTGCTGGGCCAGTCCATCGCGCTGTTCGAGCGCCAGCTGGCGGAGCTCAAGGCCTTTGCGCCCTCGCCCGCCATCCGCGAGACCTATGTGAAGCTGGAAACCGCCTGGGCCGCCCACAAGGCCACGCTGGCGGCCGAAACCTCGTCCGCCGACAACGCCAGCGCCATGCTGCAGGCCGATGCCAAGGTGCTGGCCCTGGCCCATCAGGGCACCACGCAGTACGAAGCCGCGCTGGGCAAGCCCGTGGGCCAATTGGTCAACGTTGCGGGCCGCCAGCGCATGCTGAGCCAGCGCATGGCCAAGTTCTACCTGGCCGCCATGCTGCCCGTGGACGCGGCCACCGCCACCACCGAGATCGCCAAGGCGCGCGGCGAATTCATCGCCGCCACCGAGCTGCTGCGCAACGCCCCCCAGGCCACCAGCCGCATCCGCCAGGAGCTGCAGCTGGCCGACGGGCAGTGGGTGTTTTTCGACGCCGCGCTGCAGCGCATGCAGGGCGGCGGCAACGTGAACCGCCAGGTGGCCGAGGTGTTCGTGGCCAGCGAGAACCTGCTCTCCAGCATGGACCGCGTGACCGGACTGTACGCCGCGCTTTCCGCCTGAGCCCGGCTGTTCGTCCGGTACCCCGTCCCACGGCCCCCACGCCCCCGCAACACAAAAAATCGAAGGAATCATCGCCATGACCATGACCACGACCACCCCCGCCGACTGGAAGCTGATCTGCCGCGTGGACGACATCCCCGAGCTGGGCTCGCGCCGCGTGGCGCGCCCCCAGGGCCTGGACGTGGCCGTGTTCCGCAACGATGCCGGCGGCGTGTTCGCGCTGCTGGACCGCTGCCCGCACAAGGGCGGCCCGCTGTCGCAGGGCATCGTGTTTGGCACCCACGTGGCGTGCCCGCTGCACAACTGGACCATCGGCCTGTGCGACGGCCAGGCCTCGGCGCCCGACGAAGGCTGCACGCCGCGTTTCGCCGTGAAGGTGGAAGACGGCAGCGTGTACCTGGACGCCACGGAACTGGCCTCGCACGCGCTGGACCTGGCACGGCCGCTGGCCGGGCCCGCGCGGCGCGGCGTGGCGGCGTGAAGAAGAAGCCCCGGAGCCAGCTCCGCGCCAGAAGGCCTGTCGCCCGAAAACGCTAACAAATTCATAGCTTTCAGCGCTTACCACACAAGCGCTGGAGCACAAAAACACCGGAATCCACGCCATGCAAGAAACCAAATCCACCTGCCCCTACTGTGGCGTAGGCTGCGGCGTGATCATCGAAAGCGACGGCCCCCAGATCACCGGCGTGCGGGGCGACCCGGACCACCCCGCCAACTTTGGCCGCCTGTGCACCAAGGGCTCGACCCTGCACCTCACCGCCAGCAGCCCCATCACGCTGCAGACCCGGTTGCTGCAGCCGCAGCAACGTCTGCAGCGCAGCGATGCTCCACGCGCCATCTCATGGGACACGGCCCTGGGCCTGGCCACCGAGAAGTTTGCCCACACCATCCAGCAGCACGGCCCCGACGCCGTGGGCTTCTACGTGAGCGGCCAGTTGCTGACCGAGGACTACTACGTCTTCAACAAACTCGCCAAGGGCCTGATCGGCACCAACAACATCGACACCAACTCGCGCCTGTGCATGAGCAGCGCCGTGGCGGGCTACAAGCAGACGCTGGGCGCCGACGCACCACCCGCCTGCTACGACGACGTGAAACACGCGCAGTGCCTGTTCATCGTGGGCAGCAATGCGGCCTGGGCGCACCCCATCCTGTTCCGCCGCATCGAGGACGCGCGCGCCGCCAACCCCGGCATGAAGGTCATCGTGGCCGACCCGCGCCGCACCGACACGGCCGGCATGGCCGACCTGTTCCTACCCATCCAGCCGGGCAGCGACGTGATGCTGTTCAACGGCATGCTGCACATCATGCTGTGGGAAGGCTGGATCGACGCCGCCTACATCGGCGCGCACACCACGGGCTTCGACGAACTCAAGGCCCTGGTGCGCGACTACACACCCGAACGCGTGGCGCAGACCTGTGGCATTTCGGTGGCCGACCTGACCACCGCCGCCAAGTGGTTTGCGCAGTCCAAAGCCACGCTCAGCCTGTACTGCCAGGGTCTGAACCAGAGCAGCAGCGGCACGGCCAAGAACGCAGCGCTCATCAACCTGCACCTGGCCACCGCGCAGATCGGCAAGCCCGGCGCGGGCCCGTTCAGCCTGACCGGCCAGCCCAACGCCATGGGCGGGCGCGAAGTGGGTGGCCTGGCCAATCTGCTCAGCGCCCACCGCGACCTGGCCAACCCGCAGCACCGCGCCGAAGTGGCCGCGCTGTGGGGCGTGGCCGATGTGCCCAGCAAGCCGGGCAAGACGGCCGTGGAGATGTTCCAGGCCGCCGCCGACGGCGAGATCAAGGCCCTGTGGATCGCCTGCACCAACCCCGCGCAGAGCATGCCCGACCAGGCCACCGTGCGCCGCGCTCTGCAGCGCGCCGAGTTCGTGGTGGTGCAAGAAGCCTTTGCCACTGCCGCCACCTGCGCCTTTGCCGACCTGCTGCTGCCCGCCACCACCTGGGGTGAAAAGACCGGCACGGTGACCAACAGCGAGCGCCGCATCTCGCGCGTGCGCACTGCCGTGCCCGCACCCGGCCTGGCGCGCCACGACTGGGCCATTGCGGTGCAGTTCGCGCACCAGCTAGAGGCCCGCCTGCGCCCCGGCCAGCCCACGCTGTTCCCCTACGCCACTGACGACGCCGACCAAGGCGCCGAAACCGTGTGGAACGAGCACCGCGAAAGCACGCGAGGGCGCGACCTGGACATCACCGGCCTGTCGTGGGAGATGCTCGAATCCCAAGGGCCACAACAGTGGCCGCTGCCCGAGGGCGCCACCACCGGCAAGGCGCGCCTGTACGAAGACGGCGTGTTCCCCACCGCCGACGGCCGCGCACGTTTTGCCCCGCACGCCTGGTTGCCCACGGCCGAACAACGCGAATCGCGCTACCCCTTCAGCCTGACCACGGGCCGCCTGCGCGACCAGTGGCACGGCATGACACGCACCGGCACGCTGGGACGCCTCTTCGGCCACGTGGCCGAGCCCAGCGTGCAGCTGCACCCGCAGGACATGGAGCGGCGCGGCCTGAAGAACGGCGACCTGGTCTATGTGACAAGCAAGCGCGGCACCATCGTGGTGCCCGCGCAGGCCGACACCACGGTGGGCCTGTCGCAGGCCTTCATGGCGATGCACTGGGGCAGCGAGTTCTTGAGCGGCTGCTCGTCCACCGGCGAGCGGCTGGCGGGCGTGAACGCACTCACCACCTCGGCCTACTGCCCCACGTCCAAGCAGCCTGAGCTCAAGCACGCGGCCGTGAAGGTGCTCAAGGCCGAGCTGCCCTGGACGCTGCTGGCCATGGCCTGGCTGCCCGCCAGCAGCGCCCAGGCCACGCGCGAGGCGCTGTCCGCGCTGATGGCGCAGTTTCCGTTTGCCAGCTGCGTGCCCTTCAGCAACAACACGCCGCTGGGCGAACCCGGGCGCGAGCGCGTGGGTGTGCTGCTGCGCGCCGCCGCGCACGAAGCCCCGCCGGACGCCACGGTGGAACACATCGAAGCCCTGATGGGCCTGGCCACCACCGACACGCTGCGCTACGCCGACAAGAAACGCGGCCAGCGCCGCGCCGCGCGGCTGGCACGCCACGGTGACACCACCACGCTCGAAGGCATCGTGCTGGCAGGCGACACCAGCGCCGAGGGCTGGCTCAAGACCCTGCTGCAGGAAGAGCTGCCCGCGCAAACTTATGGCCGCCTGCTGCTGGTCCCCGGCGCCAAGGCACCCGTGGCGGTGCAGTCGCGCGGCAAATCAGTGTGCACCTGCTTCAACGTGACGGACACCGCCATCACCGCCGAGCTGGCGCGCTGCCACGGCACCGACGACGACCGCCTGGCCCAGTTGCAAGGCAAGCTGCGCTGCGGCACCAACTGCGGCTCGTGCCTGCCCGAACTCAAGCGCATGGTGCGCGCCACCGGCCCATTGGCGTCCAAGCCCCTGGCGCAGGCCACCATATAACCAAAAGTTCTCTGGGTTGCAGGAAAATAGCGGCTCAGTTCCCCCTAGAACCCCCACAAGGACTTGTGCAACAGGGCTCCAGCTAGGCATTTTCGGCGCAGACAGTACGCCTGTACGGCAAGCCGAAATAACGACGCTGGAGCCCTGTTTCACAAGTCCCGCAAAAAAACACCATGGGCATCAGTCAGTACATCAAGGAGATCGGGCGCGGCGCGCGCGGCGCCAAGCCGCTCGCGCGCGCGCAGGCCACGGATCTGTTCGGCCAGGTGCTGGATGGGCAGGTGAGCGACCTGGAGATCGGCGCCTTTTGCCTGGCCATGCGCATCAAGGGCGAGACCTCGGAGGAGATGTGCGGCTTTCTCGATGCCACGCACCAGCGCCTGGCCCTGCTGCCCGCCACCGACCGACCGCTCATCGTGCTGCCCAGCTACAACGGTGCGCGCAAGCTGCCCGTGCTGACGCCGCTGCTGGCCCTGCTGCTGGCGCGCGAGGGCCTGCCCGTGCTGCTGCATGGCATGCGCACCGAGGCGCGCCGCATTCTGGCATCGGATGTGCTGCTGGCGCTGGACGTACCTGCGCTGACAGCTCCTGAAAAGATAGCAAATGGCACGGTGCGCCACATCCATACCCAGCACCTGCACGCGGGCCTGGCGCGCCTGCTGGCCGTGCGCGAGGTGGTGGGCCTGCGCAACCCCGGGCACAGCGTGGTCAAGCTGATGAGCCCGTGCGCGGGGCCCTCGGTGGTGGTCACGGCCTACACCCATCCTGAATACTTCGAGATGCTGCAGACCACCTTCCACACGCTGGGCATGAGCGCGCTGCTCTCGCGCGGCCTGGAAGGCGAGGTCGCCACCGACCCCCGCCGCACGCCCCGCTACGACGGTTTCGTGCACGGCGTGCACAAGGTGCTGGAAGCGCAGCAGCCCGGCACGGCCAGCGAAGTGCCGGGCCTGCCGGCCGAGATCGACGTCGCCACGACCGCCACCTACACGCGCCGCGTGCTGGCGGGTGAGTTGCCGGTTCCACCCGCGATTGCGCGCCAGGTGGAACATATCTTGCAACTTGCCGATCAAACAGTTTCGGAGACATCCCCATGAGCCGCCCCACACCCCCCGCCACCCTGCCCCCCTCCAAGCCCCACCTGGGCACCGGCGGCAGCTGCACGCTGGTCGGCGCGGGCCCGGGCGACCCGGAGCTGCTGACGATCAAGGCCCTCAAGGCGATCCAGGCAGCCACCGTGCTGCTGGTGGACGACCTGGTGAGCGATGCCATCGTGGCCCACGCATCTCCCACGGCACGCATCATCTACGTGGGCAAGCGCGGCGGCTGCAAGAGCACGCCGCAGGCCTTCATCGAGAAACTGATGCTGATGGCGGTGAACGAAGGCGAGAACGTGGTGCGCCTCAAGGGTGGCGATCCGTTCATCTTTGGCCGTGGTGGTGAAGAAGTGGAGCACCTGCGCGCCGCCGGTGTGCCCGTCACCGTGGTCAACGGCATCACGGCGGGCCTGGCGGGCCTGACCTCGCTGGGCGCACCGCTCACCCACCGTGAGCATGCCCACGGCGTGGTGTTTGTCACCGGCCACGCCAAGCCCGGCGACGCGGGCACCGACTGGCGCCAGCTGGCCGCCACGGCCCGCGACGCCAGGCTCACGCTGGTGATCTACATGGGCGTGAGTGGCGCTGCCACCATCGAGCAGGAGCTGCTCACCGGCCTGCCGGCCGACACCCCCGTGGCCATCATCCAGCACGCCAGCCTGCCGCACCAGCGGCAGGCCGTGACCACGCTGGGAGCGCTGCATGCCACCATCACCCACGAAGGGCTGGCCAGCCCGTCGGTGATCGTGGTGGGCGATGTGGTGCGCGGCGTGGCCCTGGCATCGCAGGACGCTCCCCTGGCGCGCCGCGCCGTGTAGGCCGCGGACGCCACGCCGCCTCCCCACCGTCCCGGGGCCCCCGCCCCGCCGCACCGTGCGCCCCGCCGCCAACGGCACGCCGCTGGCGGTGCGCCGTGGCCACGCCTCATCCCATCGTTCCCCCGCACGACGACCATCCGGCGGCCACGCGCTGGCCCGGCTATTGCTTGAAGTATGTATCTGAATGCAATGAGCACAAGGACCACCATGGCAGCCTATTCCCTCTCCCCACGCCCGGGCACGTCCGCACCGCCTTCCACCCTGCCCATGCCTTCGCCACCGGCGGCACGCGATGCCGAGATGTCGCTGGTCAACCTCGCCGCCCGCCAGCGCATGCTGTCCCAGCGCATGGTGCTGCAAACCGTGCTGGCCGCCGGCGGCAGCGACCTGCACCTGAAGGCCGCGCGCGGCACCCTGGCCCTGTTCACCGCCAGCCAGGCCCGGCTGGTGGACACGCCCCGCCATTTCAACGCTCCCGACGCCGACCGCATCCGCAAGGTGTATGGGCAGCCCGGAGGCGTGGGCACCGTCATCGATGCCTTTGCCCAGCAGGTCGCCACCGCGCTGGACCTGACGGAGCGCCGCAGCCCACGCGTCGAGGAAGTGCTCGCGCGGCTGGTGGAGACCACCGACGGCGTGCTGGAGGCACTCAACACCGCCACCACGGTGTTCGACCAGGTGGGCAAGGCCCAGTCCGAAACCCTCATGACGGAACTGGCGGGCATCGTGGAGTCCATCCAGACGGTGGCCCGCGAGGCCAAGGTGGTCAGTTTCAATGCGCAGGTCATGGCGGCGCGCGCGGGCCAGCACGGGCGGGAATTTGCCGTGGTGGCGAACGTGCTTTCGGGCATCACCCATGAAATCGACGGCCTTTCGCTGCAGGCCGTGTCGCTGGCAGGCCGCACCCGCAACGCGGCCTGACCCCCATTCCGCAAAGATGGCGCGAACGTCCCGGAAGACCGCGAACAGCCTCTTACAATTGGCATCCATGGAAACGCCGCCGGTGCGCGGGGCGCCCACACTGCGAGAGCGCAGGCCCGCCCGCCAGGGGCCTTCCCGCTGACTGCCAGACACAACACCATTTTCGGGAGATGCGCGAGCCATGAAGATCACCACCCTGTGCAAGAGCCTGGCGTTGGCCGGCTGCCTGCTGGCCAGCGCTAGCGCGGCCTGGAGCTACGAAATCAACGCCGGCAAGGTGCTGGACGGTGCGGGCAAGGCCATCCAGCTGCGCGGCGTGAACTGGTTTGGCTTCGAGACCAACAACCATGTGGTGCACGGCCTGTGGGCACGCAACTGGACCGACATGATCACGCAGATGCAGGCGCAGGGCTTCAACGCCGTGCGCCTGCCCTTCTGCCCCGCCACCTTGCATGGCTCCGCCACGCCCAGCAGCATCGACTACGGCCGCAATGCCGACCTGCAGGGCCTGTCGGCCATCCAGGTGATGGACAAGGTCGTCGGCGAGCTGAGCAACCGCGGCATGTATGTGCTGCTGGACCACCACACCCCCGATTGCCAGACCATCAGCGAGCTCTGGTACACCCCGGGCTACAGCGAGCAGCAGTGGATCAGCGACCTGACCTTTGTGGCGCAGCGCTATGCGGGCGTGCCCGGCGTGATCGGCATCGACATCAAGAACGAACCCCACGGCGCGGCCACCTGGGGCACCGGCAACAACGCCACCGACTGGAACCGCGCGGCCGAGCGCGCCGCGGCGGCCGTGCTGCAGGTGGCGCCCCAGTGGCTGATCGCGGTGGAAGGCATCGGCGAAAACCCCAGCTGCTCGGGTGGCAACGCGCACTTCTGGGGCGGCAATCTGGAACCCCTGGCCTGCACGCCGCTGAACATCCCGGCCAACCGCCTGCTGCTGGCGCCGCACACCTACGGGCCGGATGTCTACGTGCAGCCCTACTTCAACGCCTCCAACTTCCCGAGCAACATGCCGGCCATCTGGGACCAGCATTTCGGCCAATTCGTGCAGGCGGGCTATGCCGTGATGCTGGGCGAGTTCGGCGGCAAGTTGGGCCGTGGCGATGCGCGCGACGTGCTGTGGCAGAACGCGCTGGTGGACTACATGGTCGGCAAGGGCATGCGCAGCGGCTTCTACTGGTCGTGGAACCCCAACAGTGGCGACACCGGCGGCATTCTCGATGACGACTGGACCACCGTGCGCGCCGACAAGGTCCAGTTGCTGCAACGGCTGTGGGGCGATGCAACCACCCCGGCGCCCACACCAACCCCTACGCCGACTCCGACCCCCACCCCGACGCCAACGCCCACCCCGGCCGCGAACTTCTCCGTCCTGCAGACGACGGACAGCGACTGGGGTTCCGGCTATTGCCAGCGGGTCCAGATCGTGAACACGGGCACCACCCAGGGCAACTGGGCCATCACCGTCCCGGTGAGCGGCACCGTCAACAACCTGTGGAACGCCACCTGGTCCCAGGCGGGCAGCAACCTCAACGCCTCTGGCGTGGACTGGAACAAGACGCTCTCTCCCGGAGCGGCGGCCGAATTCGGCTTCTGCGCCGTCCGCTGATCATCACCCCGCGCCGCCGTCGCGCGGCGGCGCGCATACCGCCAGCCAGCCCGTCCATCAAGCCGTCAGGTGCCCGCCGACTCGCGCACCTGCTGGAAGCGTTGCGCCAGCTCTTTGCGCAGCGCCTTGCGCAGCAGGGCCGCTTCCCAGCGGCGGCGTTCGTCGGCCGTGGACGGCGACAGCGCCGGCACCGTCACCGGCTTGCGCGATTCATCCACCGCCACCATGGTGAAGAAGCAGCTGTTCACATGGCGCACCACCTGCGAGCGGATGTCCTCGGCCACCACCTTGATGCCGATCTCCATGGACGATGACCCCGTGTAGTTCACGCTGGCCAGGAAGGTCACCAGCTCACCGACATGGATGGGCTGCAGGAACATCACCTGGTCCACGCTGAGCGTGACCACGTAACACGCCGAATACCGGCTGGCGCACGAATAGGCCACCTGGTCCAGCAGCTTGAGAATGGCGCCACCGTGCACATTGCCCGAGAAATTGGCCATGTCGGGCGACATGAGCACGGTCATGCTGAGTTGGTGGGAAGGGATGTTCATGCCGCGATTCTAGGGGCCGCACCGTCTCGGCGGCACAACGCCACGGCCGCTACACTCCCGCCACACAAGCCAGTTCAAGGCACCTGGTGCCGGAGGGAAAACATGCTCGAAATCGACAAGCTCAATGAATTCACCGAAAGCCACGGCGCGCTGCGCACGGGGCGCGGACTGGTGTCGGGCGTGATCGCGCTCACGCTCGCGATCCTGTGCTTCCTGGGCGTGCTGGCCTTCCACTTCCCCGAATACCTGACCACGCCACAGCTGCGCAAGAGCTACGACGTGACGGTGATCCGCACCATCATGCTGGCGGCCATGGCGATCGCGGGCGGCATCTCGCTGGTCAACATCCTGTTCAACCGCTCGCGCTGGCTGGCCACGTTTGCCTTCGCCATGGTGGCGCTGGCCGCCTTCCTGGGCGGCCACAAGGTGGAGGTGGACCCGAACTTTCCCGACAACACGCCCTACATCGGCCTGGACTGGTTCATCCTCGACCTGCTGGGCAGCTCGCTGATCTTCATCTTCATCGAGAAGCTGTTCGCGCTGCGCAAGGACCAGCCCATCTTCCGCGCCGAGTGGCAGACCGATTTCCACCACTTCATCGTGAACCACATGGTGGTGGGCTTCGTGCTGCTGGCCACCAACCTGCTGGTGCACAAGTTCTTCGGCTGGGCCGCCAACGACGGCATCCGCGGCTGGGTGCAGGGCCTGAACTTCTGGGTGGCGCTGTTCCTCATCGTGCTCGTGGCCGATCTCGTGCAGTACTGGACACACCGCGCCTACCACGAGGTGCCGCTGCTGTGGCGCCTGCACGCCGTGCACCACAGCGTGAAAAGCATGGACTGGATGGCCGGCTCGCGCCAGCACATCCTGGAGCTGCTGATCACGCGCACCCTGGTGCTCGCGCCCATCTACGTGCTGGGCTTTTCCAAGGAAGTGATCGACGCCTATATCGTGGTCGTCGGCTTCCAGGCGGTGTTCAACCACGCCAACGTGAGCGTGCGCCTGGGGCCGCTGCGCTACGTGCTGGTCACGCCCAACTTCCACCACTGGCACCACAGCCAGGACCAGGAGGCGCTGGACAAGAACTACGCGGCGCACTTTGCTTTTCTCGACTACCTGTTCGGCACCGCCGTGAAAAGCACCAAGCTCTGGCCCGAGCACTATGGCGTGCTGGGCGACTACGTGCCCAACGGGTTCGTCAAGCAGTTCAAGTTCCCGTTCACCTGGAAAGGGTGAGGCGGGTTCGTCCGACGCACTACGGCTTGCCGAGCTCGGCTTCGAGCGACTTCAGCTGGTTGCGCAGCTCGTTGGTTCGCGCCTCGCACGCGGCCTTGTCCTTGTCGGCACCGGCGGCGCGCTCCTGCGCGAACTGGGAGCCTGAGGCCAGGGTGCTGCGCCGCAGCGGGCCGGCGTGGGCCACGGCGGTATCCGGCGCCGTGGCCGCACATTCCTGCTGGCTGCGCTCGACGGCCGCGCGCGCCTGGGGCACGCCCTGGTTCTGCAGATAGTGCTTGC
Organism: Acidovorax sp. GW821-FHT10E04; assembly: GCF_059415185.1. Lineage (NCBI taxonomy): Bacteria > Pseudomonadati > Pseudomonadota > Betaproteobacteria > Burkholderiales > Comamonadaceae > Acidovorax > Acidovorax sp. GW821-FHT10E04. The sequence continues at coordinate 32,844 of NZ_JBWKMT010000002.1, read as the reverse complement.
GCTGCCAGGTCGCGCCGAAAGCGCCTTCCTTCGCGGTGGAAGGGGCAGGCTGCACGGGGGTGGCGCCCTGCATGGCGGGCCGCACCTCGACCTTCTCGCCCTGGCCCGGGCAGGGCCCGTCCTGGAACGACACCTTGCCATCGGCGTCCGTGCATTTGTTGATGGCCCAGGCCGGGGCCAGAAAGCCCAGCAGCAGCAGGGCGCAGGCGGCATAGCGGATCGGATTCATGGAACAGTCCTTGGCGGATGGATGGCGCATGCTAACGCCCCGCGCGGCCAGTCCCCCGGGCGACGGTGCTTGCGGGGAAACCCCGTGGCCGCCCGCGCGGCAACCTTCCTACCATGGGCTCCCCCTGCCGCCCCTGGAGACCCCATGCCCGTTGTGCCGCCCTCCGACGCCCGCCTCGCCCTTGCCGCCAGCGCCGCCCGCGCCCCCTTCGGCCCATGCCGCCGCACCCTGCTGTGCTGGGCCGCCGCCGCGCTGTCGCCACTGCCGGCCATGGCCCAGGCGCAGCCCCGCGCAGACGTGAGGGGCGACATCCTGATCGGCAGGTCCACCGCGCTGTCGGGCGGCATGGCACCGTTTCTGCAGCCCATCCATGAAGGCCAGGATGCCGCCATCGAGGACGCCAACGCCAAGGGCGGCATCGGGGGACGCAAGATCCGCCTGGTGACCATGGACGATGGCTTCGACCCGCGCCGCACGCTGGAAAACGCCGTGCAGCTGAGTGAAAAAGAAGGCGTGGTGGCCCTGTTCGGCGTGTCGGGCACCTCGCAGGTCATCGGGCTGCTGCCCTACCTCGCGCAGGCCAGGCTGCCGCTGATCTCCGTGTACACCGGCAGCCCGGCGGTGCGCGCGCAGCAGCACCCGTACCTGTTCACCACGCGCGCCAGCTATGCCGATGAGCTGGTCAGGATCGTGCGCAACCTGGTGGCGGTGCAGACCCTGCGCATTGCCGTCGCCTACGAGAACAACGATTTCGGCAAGCTGCTGCTGCCGCTGGTTGAAAAAACGATCGCGGCCGAAGGCGCCACCATGGCGGGCTCGCACGCGCTGGACCCCAAAGGCCAGGACGCCGCCGATGCCGCCAAGGCGCTGGCCGCGCACAAGCCACAGGCCGTGCTGCTGGTGGCGGCGGGCCCTCCGGTGGTGGCGTACGTGCGCGCCAACCGCGCACACCTGGGCGTGCCGGTGTATACCTTGTCGCTGGGCGCGGGCTCGGCGGTGCTGCGGGCGCTGGGCGAAGACGCGCGCGGCCTGGCCGTGGCACGCACGGGCCCCTCGCCCAGCCGGCCGACCATCGCGCTCACGCGGGACTTCCAGGCGTCGATGAAGCGCCACGACAAGCCCGTGGACTACGACCGCTACACCGGCTACATGGATGCGCGCGTGCTCATCGAGGGCCTGCGCGCAGCGGGGCCCGGCGTGACGCGCGCGAGTCTGGTGCAGGCCATGCAGGGGCTGGGCAACCTGGACCTGGGCGGCTACGGCTACCAGTTCAGCGCACAGAACCACCACGGCTCGAACTTCGTGGACATCGCGGTGGTGGGCTCGGGTGGCGTGTACCGGCAATAGGCACCGGTTCGAGGGGCCTACCCGCCCCGTGCGAACGCTGCGGCGACAATGGCGGCCCGCCAACGCCGCCTTCGCCCCACCGTGCCCCACGCTTCCTCCCCTCCATTCGACGTAGTCATCATCGGCGCCGGCGCCGCCGGCCTGTTCTGCGCCGCCCAGGCGGGCCAGCGGGGCCTGAAGGTGCTGCTGATCGACCATGCCGAGAAGGTGGCCGAGAAGATCCGCATCTCGGGCGGCGGGCGCTGCAACTTCACCAACCGCGACCTCGATCCCGCCGCGCCCCACAAGCACTTCGTGGGGCAGAACCCGCAATTTTGCCGCTCGGCGCTCTCGCGCTACACCCCCGCCGACTTCATCGCGCTGGTACAAAAACACGGCATCGCGTTCCACGAAAAACACAAGGGCCAGCTGTTCGCCGACCGCTCGGCCGAGGACATCATCGCCATGCTGCTGGCCGAGTGCGCGGCGGGCCAGGTGACGCACTGGCAGCCTTGTGCGGTCAAGAATATAGTGTTTTCAGCCCCTGGCGCTGATCCATCAAGCGCTGGCAGCTATCAAATTGATACCGACCGGGGCCCGGTGCGGGCGCGCTCGCTGGTGATCGCCACGGGCGGGCTGTCCATTCCCAAGATCGGCGCGACCGATTTCGGCTACCGGCTGGCGCAGCAGTTCAACATCCCGCTCATCGAACGCCGCCCGGGTCTGGTGCCGCTGACCTTTGATGGCGCGGGCTGGGCGCCGTATGCGCAACTCGCGGGCTTGGCGCTTCCGGTGCAAATCAGCACCGGTGCCAAGAAAGCCCGTATGGCCTTCGACGAAGACCTGCTGTTCACCCACCGCGGCCTCTCGGGCCCGGCCGTGCTGCAGATCTCCAGCTACTGGCAGGAGGGCACGCCGCTGGTCATCGACCTCGCGCCCACGGTGGATCTGCCCGCCGCGCTGGCGCAGGGCAAGGCCCGTTCGCGCAAGCTGATCGCCAACGAGCTGGCCGCCCTCGTCCCGGGCCGCCTGGCGGACGCCTGGGCCCAGCGCGAGGCCGACTGGCAGCGCCCCATCAACGAGGCCAGCGACAAGGCCCTGGCGCGGCTGGCCGAACAGCTGGCGCGCTGGGAGCTCACGCCCACCGGCACCGAGGGCTACAAGAAAGCCGAGGTCACGCTCGGCGGCGTGGACACGCGCGTGCTGTCGCAGCAGACCATGGAGTGCAAGACGCAGCCGGGCCTGTACTTCATTGGCGAAGTGGTGGACGTGACGGGCTGGCTGGGCGGCTACAACTTCCAGTGGGCCTGGGCCAGCGCCCATGCCTGCGCGCAGGCGCTGCCGCTGGCGGCGCATTGAGGCGGCGGAGGACGCCTGTGCAGGTGGCTCCCCGGGGATGGCTCCTGCACTCCGGTCAGACACACAAACAAACGCTTTACCAGCCATGGGGAGCCTCGGCATGGACGGATTCGAACGCGCGGAGAGGTGGCAAGCGGCTGCCACGGCCACGGGCGCGCTGATCGCCCTTGTACCGGCCGCAAGCATGGCCGGGAATATCTTCATCGCGATCCTTGCGGCACTGGGCATGGGGTCGCTGGCCGGGGGCGCGGTGATGGTGCGGTGGCTGCTCACCGAAGAAGGTGACGCCTACCTGCGGGCCGACTCGCGCATTTCGGGCCGTTCGACCTCTCGCCTCTCCCTGTGTCTGGGCAATTTCTCGCCAGGCGCCCTCCTGGTCGGGCTCGCCGTTGCGCTGCACATCCGGCTCGCATGATGGGGACCACGGCGGCATTGAGGAGACATCATCCGGCCAGCGAGGCTGGCTGAATGCACTCGGAAGCCAGCCCGCGCACTGGCGCGCCATGGAGCACGCAGTGCTGCAATGCCCAGGCGAGCAGGGCCTCGGGCGGCAGCGGGCGGCTGAAGTGGTAGCCCTGCAGCTCCTCGCAGTCCAGCGCACTCAGCACCTGGGCCGTGGCCAGGTCTTCCACGCCCTCGGCCACGATGCGCAGCCCCAGCGTGTGGCCCAGGGCGATGATGGCCCGCGTGATCGCCATGTCGGCGGGGTTGCTCAGCATGTCGTGCACGAAGGACTTGTCGACCTTGAGCCGGTCGATGTCAAAGCGCTTCAGATAGGCCAGGCTGGAGTAGCCGGTTCCGAAATCGTCGATGGACAGCTGCACGCCCAGCGACTTGAGCGCGGCCAGCTGCTGCTCGGCCGCGTGGGCGTTGTCCATGAGCTGCGACTCGGTGATTTCCAGTTCGAGCCGGTGGGCGGGCATGCCGGTGCGGGCCAGCAGCGCCTCGATGTCGGCCACCAGTTGCGGGTCCGCCAGTTGCGCGGCCGAGAGGTTGACCGAGATGGAGACGTCCGACAGCGGGTGGGCCGGCGCACGCCCGGCGGGATGGCCGGCGGGCGGTGCCTGCCAGCGCGCCCACTGCTCGCAGGCCTGCTGCAGCACCCAGCCGCCCATCGCGCGGATCATGCCGGTCTCCTCGGCGATGGGGATGAACTCGCTGGGCGGGATGGCGCCCAGCGTGGGGCTGTTCCAGCGCAGCAGGGCCTCCACCCCCAGCAGGCCGCCGCTCTTGGCGCTCACCCGGGGCTGGTAGTGCAGGCTCAGCTCATGGCGCTCCAGCGCGCGGCGCAGGTGCTGTTCCATGGACTGGCGGGCCAGCGCGCGCTGGTCCGTTTCGGCCGAATAGAACAGCGCCATGTCGCGGCCCGTGGTCTTGGCCTCGTACATCGCCGCATCGGCGCGGCGCATCAGCTCGTCGATGTCGCCGCCGTCCTCGGGGTACACGGCGATGCCCACGCTGCATGACACATTGAGTTCATGCCCCTCCACCGGGTGGCTCTGGCGGATGAGGGGGATGAGGCGCCGCTCCACGAGCTGCTGCACGTCCTCGCGCCCGGCCACGTCGCGCATCACCACCACGAACTCATCGCCGCCCAGGCGGCTGACGGTGTCGCGGCTGCGCACGGCCTGCGTGAGGCGCCCGGCCACCGAGCGCAGCAGCCCGTCGCCGATGTGGTGGCCCAGCGTGTCGTTGATGGCCTTGAAGCGGTCCAGGTCGATGAACAACACGGCGACCTTCTCGCCGGTGACGCTGGACTGCGCCAGCGCCAGCTGCAGGCGCTGCACGCACAGCGAGCGGTTGGGCAGCTCGGTGAGCACGTCGTGGTGCGCAAGGAACTGGATGCGTTCCTCGCTGCGCTTGCGGTCCGTGATGTCGATGGCGATGCCGATGTGGTTGGCCACGGCGCCGCCGCCCTTGCCCTCGCGCACGGCCGACACCATGAGCCAGGCCGGGTAGGTTTCGCCCGAACGGCGGCGAAACCGCACCTCGCCCTGCCAGGACTCCTTGTCGAGCATGGTGCGGCGGATCTGGGTGGACAGGGGCTCGCCGCCGGACTCCTCCAGCAGGAAGCCCAGATCTTCGCCCAGCACCTCGTAGAAGTCGTAGTGCGTGCTGCGGCAGAACGCCTTGTTCACGCTGATGATCTGCTGGTCGGCATTCATGATGATGATGCCCTCGGACGACGCCTCGAACACCTTGGCCCACAGCTCCAGGCGCTGCTCCATGACCTTGAGCACGTTGATGGGCGTGAAGGCCGTGAGCACCGAGTCGCGCCCCTGGAACTGCAGCCGCCGCGCCGACAGCACCGCCCAGGAGGGCTCGGGGCTGCCCTTCCAGCGCACCTCGAACTCGTCCACCGAGCCCTGGTCCGCCAGGCGCTGGAAGAAGCGCGCGCGCACGCCCGGCTCCAGCCCTGCGGCCCAGGGGTCGGTCTTGCGGTCATTGAGCCAGTGGGCGGCGGGGGCGTTGGAATGCAGCACCTCGTGCTCGGGGATGGAGGTGACGACCATGGGGATGGGGAAGGCCTCCACCAGCTCGCGCTGGGCCTCGGCCGCGCGGGCGCTGGCCGCCAGCTCCTGCTGCAGCAGGCGTTCGCGGTCCAGCTGGGCCAGCATGTCGTTGAAGGCCGTGACCAGCCGGCCGATCTCGTCGCTGCTGCTCCAGTGGGCCCGCAGGGTGTGGTCGCCGCTCTTGCGCACCTCATCGGCCACGCGCGCCAGTTGCTGCAGCGGCTTGGCGATCTGCCGGGCCACCAGCGTCACCAGAGAGAGGATGCAGCCCAGCAGCACGAGCGCGGTGCCCAGGTGCAGCCACATGCGCGCGTACAGCCCGTCCACCCGGCGGTTGAGCAACCGCTCCAGGTCGACGATGCCCACCGCCCAGGCATCGCGCAGGGCGCCCAGCACCTGCGCCTGCTGCGCCCCCACCTGGGCCAGGGTCAGGCGCGATTCGCCCGCCGCCACGCCCTGCAGCAGCGCCTGGAAGCTCTCCAGCGAGGCCTTGAGCGCCTCGCGCTGGCCCATCAGGGCCGTGCGCATCTCGGGAGAGCCCGCGATGAAGGCCTGGTTGTAGTCCGACTCGATGCCCTGCATCACCGCGTCGAGCCGGCCCACCAGCGTGAGCAGCTCGGAAGACCACTGCGGCCCGCGCCCCGCGGGCGCGGCATGGAGAAACACCACGGTGTCGTGCACCGCCTGCAGCAGCTCGGGGAAGCGCAGCACCACCAGCGACATGCCGTAGTAGCTGTCCAGGTCCGGGTCCAGGATCAGGTTGGACTGGTTGCCCACGGTGGTGAGCAGTTCTCGGCCGTCGCGCAGCAGCTGGCTGCGCAGCCGGGTGAGGGACGGCGCATCGGTGGCCGCCGGCGGGTGGGCGGCCAGCTGCTGCAGCACCCCGCTGAAGCGCTCGCCCTGCTCCTCGGTATGCAGCTGCTCGTCGTGGGCCGCACGCACGCCCGCCAGCCGCGCAAGAACGTCCGCCACGAGCGGCGGCTGCTGCGATGCATCGAGGAACTGCCCCATGAGCCCGTCGCGCAGCACCGCCGCATAGGTGGTGCCCACGATTTCCTTGCGCGTGAAATCGATGGCCACGTACTTTTCGTGGATCAGGATGCTGGAGACATAGATCACCGCCGACAGGTCGAGCAGATAGATGAGCATGAGCTTGCGGCCCACACTGAGGCGGCCCAGCCAGCCCGATACGCGGTGCATGAATGCCATGGTGTCTGCGGCGAAGGCCTGCCCGGGCGGATGACCCGGGCAGCCCACCGACGGTGGAAGATGAGTGTTACAACATGAAGCAATTTCCACGCCATTTCGCCGATCCGCCTGCGATGCGCCCGATTCGCCGACGCCGCGCCCCCCGGAAAGTCGGCGCGGCCCTGCCAGGGAGCCCGTGCCGGGCGATTGGCGGAGCCCAGCCGCCCGTGCCGCGAGAGGGGGGAAGCACGAAGCACCCCAAGGCGGAACCCGCTTCAGCTATAATCTCCGGCTTTGCTGGCAATGCCCCGTCGGCCAAATACTAGTTACAGACGGGGAAACCGCCACGCACGGTCTTGAGGCCCGATCTCCCCAAGACCCTCTGCGGGCAACATTTTGGAAACCATTAGCTAATGACTACGATCCGCGTAAAAGAAAACGAACCCTTTGACGTCGCCCTGCGCCGCTTCAAGCGCACCATTGAAAAGCTCGGCCTGCTGACCGACCTGCGCGCCCGTGAGTTCTACGAAAAGCCCACCGCCGAGCGCAAGCGCAAGAAGGCAGCCGCCGTGAAGCGCCACTACAAGCGCGTTCGCAGCATGCAACTGCCCAAGAAGATGTACTGATGGATCTTCGGCCCCAAGCCTTCTTGCTTGGGTCCCAGAACCCGCGCTAGGGACGCCAAGCGCGGGTTTTTGCTTTTCCGGGCTTGCACAAAGCCCCTCTGGCGTCGTTGCAGCGCCTTGCCGTAGCAAGAAGACTACTGCCTGCGGCGCTGCGCCTGGCCAGAGGGGCTTTGTGCAAACCCTCCGTCCCTGTCTGAAACCCCATAAAAAGGAAGCCATCATGAGCCTCAAGGACCAGATCACCGAAGACATGAAGACCGCCATGCGCGCCAAGGACAGCGAGCGCCTGGGCACCATCCGCCTGTTGCAGGCCGCGATGAAGCAAAGGGAAGTGGACGAGCGCATCGTGCTGGACGATGCGGCCGTGGTCGCCATCGTGGACAAGCTCATCAAGCAGCGCAAGGACTCGATCACCGCCTTCGAGGGCGCGGGCCGCCAGGACCTGGCCGACAAGGAGAAGGCAGAGATGGCCGTGCTGCAGGCCTACCTGCCCGAGCGCATGTCGGCCGACGAGACCCTGGCCGCCGTCAAGGCCATCGTGGCCGAGCTGGGCGCGGCGGGCCCGGGCGACATGGGCAAGGTCATGGGCGTGGTCAAGACCCGCCTGGCCGGCAAGGCCGACATGGGCCAGGTGTCCGCCGCCGTCAAGGCCGCGCTCGCCGGCTGACCGCCCGCCTCGCCACCCGGCGATTTACTATCAATTCAATAGCTGCCAGCGCTTGATCGACAAGCGCCGGTGGCTATTTTTACTTGAAATATCGCATCCACGCGCTCCTTGGCGCACCCGCTCAGAAGCGCACCACCACCTTGCCGAACGCGCCGCACTGCAGGTGCGCGAAAGCAGCCGGCACTTCGTCGGCGCCATACTCGCCCGCGATCACCGGCTGCAGCCCGGTGGCATCCACTGCGCGCACCAGGTCCTCCAGCGCGCGGCGGTGGCCCACACCGATGCCCTGCACAGTGGCCCGCCCCAGCAGGAAGCTGTAGACCGACGCACTCACCGTGTCGCCGGCCAGGGTGCCGATGACCGACACGCGCCCGCCGTGGCGCAGCGCCTGCATCGACCGGCCCAGGTTGGGGCCGCCCACCGTCTCCAGCACATGGTCGGCGCCCTGCCCCCCGGTCAGCGCCCGCACCTGCGCGGGCCAGTCGGCCTCGCGCGCCAGCGCATGGGCGGCGCCCAGGGCGAGCACCTGTTCGCGCTTGCCCGCATCGCCCGAGACCACGATGGGCACGGCCCCGTGCTGGCGCGCGATCTGCACGCCGAACAGCGCCACGCCGCCGGTGCCATGGATGAGCACGGCCTGCCCGGCGCGCACGTGGCCGGTCTCCACCAGCGCGAACCAGGCCGTGAGCCCGGCGATGGGCAGGGTGCTCGCGGCGGCGGCGCCCAGCGTGGCCGGCGCGGCCACCGCCCAGTCCGCCTCCAGCAGCACGTGCGAGGCCAGCATGCCCGGCCCCGGCGCGCCCAGGGCCACGGCAGCAGCGGGGCGCTCGCCCTCCAGCCAGCCGCCCCAGAAGGTGCTCAGCACCCGGTCGCCGGGGCGCCAGCGGGTGATGCCCGCGCCCACGGCCAACACCGTGCCGGCCAGGTCCGAGGCGGGGGTGAACGGAAACTCCAGCGGCATGCCCATGCCGTCCTGCGCCATCAGCAGGTCGCGGTAGTTGAGGGCCACGGCCTCGGTGCGCACCAGGATCTGGCTCGGCCCGGGCGCGGGCATGGGCGCCTCGGTGCGTTCCAGATGGGCGAGGCCGAAGCGGGGCAGTTGCCAGCGCTGGAGGGTGGCGGGTGTGTCGTGCATCGTCGAGTTCCAGGGAAAGAAAGGGATTTCGATGCTATTGGCGCTTCATGGATGCCAGTGGTTCTTGTTTTTCCCATGGCTGGATAGCAAAATTCTCCAATGAACGAACGTTTGCAGGGAATCGAGGCCTTCGTGGCGGCCGTGGAGGCCGGCAGCTTCGCGCTGGCGGCGGCGCGGCTGCACCGCACCCGCTCGGCGGTGGGCAAGGGCATCGCGCGGCTGGAACAGCGGCTCGGGGTGCGGCTGTTCCACCGCACCACACGCAGCCAGAGCCTGACCGACGACGGACAGGCTTACTACGAACGCTGCCGCCGCGCGCTGGCCGAACTCGACGCGGCCGATGCCGCCGTGGAGGCCGGCCGCCACGAGCCCGTGGGCACCCTGCGCATGAGCATGCCGGCGCTGTTCGGCCGCGCCTGCGTCGCGCCCGTGCTGCTGGGCCTGGCGCGCGAGCACGCCGGCCTGCGGCTGGACCTGCACTTCAGCGACCGGCGGGTGGACCTGGTGGAAGAGCGGATCGATCTGGCCATCCGCAGCGGGGTGCTGGACGACAGCAGCACGCTCGCGGCCCGCCCGCTCGGGCACCAATGGATGGGCCTGTATGCCGCGCCGGACTACCTGGCGCGGCACGGCCGGCCGGCAAGCTGGGCGGCGCTGCAGGCCGAGGCGCCCCGCCACGCCTTCGCCAGCTACGGACGCGACGACGGGCTCAAGCCCTGGCACTACCGCGATGACGCCACGGGCGAGCCGCGCACGTTCGCGGTGCCCGCGCGCGTGCGCTGCGACAGCCTGGAAGTGGTGGCCGCCACGGCGGCGGCGGGGCTGGGCATCGCGCGGCTGCCCGAGTGGCTGGCGGCCGAGCCGGTGGCCGCCGGCACGCTGGTGAAGGTGTTCGACGAGGCGCGCCCCTTCGGCTACGAGCTGCACGCCGTCTGGCCCCAGGCGCGCGCCCTGCCACGGCGCACGCGCGTCGTCATCGACGCGCTGGCCGCGCAGCTGCCCGCGCTGCTCGGGACCCGCTGAACGGCGGGCGCGGGCCGCCCTGGGGCGGCACTGGCAGCGGCGCCCGGGCCGCGCCGGTCCATGGCAACCCCGGCCGGCCTCAGGCAGTCCCGGGCATGCCCTGCAGGCGCCCCGCTTCCTGGCGGAAGTACACCTCCAGGAACTCCACGCACACCCGCACCTTGGCCGAGCGGTCCAGCCGCGTGGGGTACACGGCCCACACGTTGGCCTCCTGCCGCCAGTCGGGCAGCACCTGCACCAGCCTTCCCGCACGCAGGTGCGCCCCCACGTCCCACAGCGAGCGCAGCACGATGCCGCGCCCGTCCACAGCCCACTGGACCGCCATCTCGCCGTTGTTGGCCGACAGCGGGCCGCGCACCTTCACCGTCTCGTCCACCGCGCCGCTGCGCAGCCGCCACACGCCGAACGGGTGGTCGCGCTCCTTGATCACCAGGCAGTCGTGGCTGGACAGCTCCGCCAGCGCGCGCGGCGTGCCGTGGCGCGCCAGGTAGGCGGGCGCCGCGCACAGCACGCGGTGGTTGTCCGCCAGGCGGCGGGCGATCAGGTGCGGCGCGATCTCGTCGCCCACGCGCACGTCCAGGTCGAACCCTTCGCCGGCCACGTCCACCAGCCGGTCGAACACTTCCAGCCGCACCTGCAGGCCGGGGTGCTGCTCCACCAGCCGCGACAGCGCGGGCGCCACGATCTGGCGGCCAAAGCCAAAGCTGCTGCTCACCCGCAGCTGACCACGCGGCTCGCGCCGGGTGATGGCCACCTCCTGCAGCAACTGATCCATGTCGTCCAGGATGCGCTGCGCCCAGTGGAAGACACGCTCGCCCTCCTCCGTCACGGCCACGCGCCGCGTGGTGCGGTGCAGGAGCTTCACGGCCAGCTCCTGCTCCAGCAGGCGGATGCGCTTGCTCACGTACGCGGGCGAGGTGCCCAGCTCCGCCGCCGCGTCGCCAAAACTCGATTTGCGCACCACCACGGTGAACACGCGCAGGTCGTCGGTGGCCGGATTTTTATGCACGATGTGTGAAGAATATGAGCACAGTTGCCGGATTGTATTTTTTGCCGCACTGCCAAACAATCCCTGCTGATTCCCCCTGGCTTTCTTTCCCTTCTTTCTCTTCCCCAGGCACCAAGGACCCCGAATGAGCACCAACACCCCCTACAAGATCGCCGTCATCCCCGGCGACGGCATTGGCAAGGAAGTCATGCCCGAAGGCCTGCGCGTGGTGCAAGCCGCCGCCGCCCGCTTTGGCTTCGAACTCGAATGCCACACCATCGACTGGGCCAGCTGCGACTACTACGCCGCCCACGGAAAAATGATGCCCGACGACTGGAAAGCCCAGCTCTCGGGCATGGACGCCATCTTCTTCGGCGCCGTCGGCTGGCCCGCCACCGTGCCCGACCACGTCTCGCTATGGGGGTCGCTGCTCAAGTTCCGCCGCGAATTCGACCAGTACATCAACCTGCGCCCCGTGCGCCTGTTCGAGGGCGTGCCCTGCCCGCTGGCGGGCAGGAAGCCCGGCGACATCGACTACTACGTGGTGCGCGAGAACACCGAGGGCGAGTACACCTCGCTCGGCGGCATCATGTACGAAGGCACCGACCGCGAGATCGTGATCCAGGAATCGGTCTACTCGCGCCATGGCGCCAACCGCCTGCTGAAGTTCGCGTTCGACCTGGCCCAGAGCCGCCCGCGCAAGCACGTGACCCTGGCCACCAAGAGCAACGGCATCGCCATCAGCATGCCCTGGTGGGACCAGCGCGCCGAGGAAGTCGCCAAGGCCTACCCCGAGATCACGCTGGACAAGCAGCACATCGACATCCTCACCGCGCGCTTCGTGCTGCAGCCCGGGCGCTTCGACGTGGTGGCCGCCACCAACCTGTTCGGCGACATCCTCTCCGACCTGGGCCCCGCCACCACGGGCACCATCGGCCTGGCGCCCTCGGCCAACCTGAACCCCGAGCGCACGTTCCCCAGCCTGTTCGAGCCCGTGCACGGCTCGGCGCCGGACATCTACGGCAAGAACATCGCCAACCCCATCGCGATGATCTGGTCGGGCGCGCTGATGCTGGACTTCCTCACCCAGGGCCAGGGCGCGGGGCGGCAGGCGCACGATGCCATCGTGGCGGCCATCGAGGAGGTCCTGCGCAGCGGGCCGCGCACGCCGGACCTGGGCGGCTCGGCCGACACCACGCAGGTGGGCGCGGCCATCGCGGCGCTGGTTTCCAAGGGGTAGGCCCTCGCACCGCGCTCCCAGGGCGCGTGCCCGCGCACGGCATTTGCGCCGGGCCGCGCGCAGTGCCGGCGTGGGTTCACACGGGCGGCGGACCCTGCCGTGCCCCTGCAGAAGAAGACCACCACGCCCCGAACCGCTGGAGGCCGGGCTGCGCCAGCAGGTACAGCCCTGTCAGCAGCAGCAGGCCCAGAGGGGGCAGCGGCGCATAGGTCACCCAGGGCGGCGGGCTGCCCTCCCGCAGGGCCATCGCCGCGAAATTCGCGACGACGGCCAGCGTGAAGGCCATCGACACCCAGCGGTGAAACCGCCGCACGCCCTGGCCCCGGCTCATTGCGGGCCTCCCGCGGCCTGGATCATCTTCCAGCCGTTGCCCGCCGGGTCGCGGAACCCCGCATCCACCTGGCCGAACCGGTCCACCGGCTCCTGGGTGAACTCCACGCCCTGGGCGCGCATGTGCGCGTATGCGGCGCGGCAGTCGCGCACATGCAGGACCAGCGGCGGCATCGCCCCCTTGGCCACCATGGCGCGCAACGCCTGGGCCGTGGCCTCGTCGTGCATCGGCGGCCCCGGCGTGAACAGCCCGAGCTGAAACGCCGGCTGCTCGGGGTGCTGCACCGTCAGCCACCGGTAGGCACCATTGCGCACGTCCGTGTGGACGCGGAATCCGAGCTTGTCGACATAGAACGCCAGGGCTTCGTCCTGGTCGTTGACATACACACCCACCACACCGATACCTTGGCTCATCACATCTCCTTGGTTGAGGGCCGGTTTGTACCCTCCGCCAGGCGGCGGCGCTTCTCCGAAACTGCGGTGGCAAGGTCCGGGCGCTGCGCGGCCTTCAGAAAACAGGCGGGCACGCTGCCCAGCTGCTGCGCCTCGCGCCGGACGTCGATGCGCAGGGTGCTCGGGCTTTTTCCGGTGACGTCCCGGAACGTGCGGCCGAAAGTGCCCAGGCTTTCCCAGCCGGTGGCATAGGCGATCTCCGTGATGGGAAGGTCCGTGTCCCGCAGCAGCGTGGTCGCCTGCTCGATGCGCCGGGTGAGCAAATAGCGGTGCGGCGGAATGCCGAAGGCCTGCCGGAACGAGCGCGCGAAATGGGCGTCGGAGACGCCGCTGACCCGGGCCAGCCGCTTCACCGGCCACGCTTCGTGCGAGGCGGCGTCCATGTGGTCCTTCGCCCGCAGCAGGCGGCGCAGCAGGGCCGGGTCCTGCTGCGCGCCGGTCCCGTCCGGCGTGGACGGCAGGCCGGCGGGGTCTTCGCGCGGGGGAATGAGATCCGGAGTCACGGGCGGCATGAGGACAGCATATCGCCTTCACCGCGGCCGCCGCGTTCCCTTTCCCTGGATGCCCGCAGCCACCTCCCGCAGGCATTCCACCAGCAATCCCGTGGTGGGTGTGGGCCTTTGCCCGCGCAGCGTGATCAGCCCCACGGGAGGCAGGTCCACCGGCACGGGCAGCGCAAGCACGGCCACCAGCCCCTGCGCGGCGTAATGCCGGCCCACCGTGCGCGCCATGAAGGCCACGGCGCCGCGCTGCTGGACGAAGCTGATCTGCGACAGGAAGGACGCCGATTCGATGATGTCCTGCGGCGGGTGCAGGCCGTGCGCGAAGAACTGCTGTTCCAGCTTCACCCGCAGCGACGCCCAGGGTGGGGGCAGCACGCACGGCTGCGCGGCCACCTCGGCCCACCCGACCTTGCGCTTGCGGGCCAGGGGGTGCGTGGGGTGCGCCACGGCCACCATGGGGTCGCCATACAGGGCCTCGGTCTCCAGGTCGGGCGAGGCATAGCCGGGCTCCAGGCGGCCCACGAACAGGTCCAGCTCGCCCAGGCGCAGCTTGGGCAGCAGGCGCGTGAGGTCCCCTTCGTCGATCAGCACCGTGGTGCGGCGGGACCGCGCCTTGAGCAGCTCCACCGCCTGCGCCAGCAGCACCGGCGTGGCCGCCACCATGGCCCCCACGCTGGTGCGGCCCACGGCACCACTGGCCTCGGCGGCGATTTCGTCGCGCGTGCGGTCATACCCCGCCAGCACCGAACGGGCGAAGCGCACCACGCTCGCGCCCGCGGCCGTGGGCTCGGTGCCGCGCGTGGAGCGCTCGAACAGCGGCAGGCCGAACATGCGCTCGATCTCGGCCAGCGTCTTGGAGACCGCCGGCTGCGTGACCGACAGGAACTCCGCCGCGCGGCCCAGGTGGCGGAACTGGTCGAGCGCCACGAGCATCTGCAGGTGGCGCAGCTTGAGGTTGGAGCGCAGTACGCGGTCGATCTTGGCCATCGTGGTCTTCTTTCTGGCGGGCTCGATACATTACTTCAAGGCAATGAAGCCAGTCCATATCTTCATTGGATTGTTATGCACCGGTTCTGAACAATGGCGGCTCCCGACCCCACAAACAACAGGAGACAGGCATGCACAACACCCCCCGCATCGCAAGGCGCCAGTTCGTGCTGGGCGCATTGAGCGCCAGCGCACTGACGGCCACCCCGTCCGGCAGCCTTTTCGCCCAGGCCTGGCCCGAGCGCCCCCTCACCTTCATCTGCCCCTGGCCCGCGGGCGGCACGGCCGACCAGTCGATGCGCGCGCTGTGCGCGGTGGCGGGCCGGGTGCTGGGCCAGAGCATCGCGGTGGAAAACAAGGTGGGCGCGTCCGGCATGATCGGCGCCAAGGCGCTGGCCTCGGCCAGGCCCGACGGCTACACCGTCGGCCAGATCCCGATCTCGGTCACGCGCTTCTCGCAGCTGGGCACGCTGCAGGCCGACCCGCGCAAGGACTTCACCTACCTCGCGCGCACCTCGGGCCAGACCTTCGGCATCGCCGTGCCCGCCAGCTCGCCGTTCAAGACGCTCAAGGACTTCGTGCAGCACGCCAAGGCCCACCCCGGCAAGGTGACCTATGCCCACGCCGGCGTGGGCGGCGCCACGCATGTGGGCATGGAGGAGTTCGCGGGCGCCGCGGGCATCCAGCTCAACCACGTGCCCTACAAGGGCGGCGCCGAGGCGCTGCAGGGCGTGCTGGGCGGCCACGTGGACGCGCTCGCCGACTCCAGCTCGTGGGCGCCGCATGTGGAGGCCGGCAAGCTGCGCCTGCTGGCCACCTGGGGCGAGCAGCGCACGGCCCGCTTCAAGGAGGTCCCGACGCTGCGCGAATCCGGTTATGACGTGGTGGTGGACGCTCCCAACGGCATCGGCGCGCCCAGGGGCCTGGACCCCGCCATCGCCGCCCGGCTGCGTGAAGCCTTCAAGCAGGCCGTGGCCAGCCCCGAATTCAAGGCCGTGGCCGACAAGCTCGACGCGCCGCTGCTGTACCTGGACGGCCCTGACTACGAAAAGTACGTGAACACGGTCTACGCCAAGGAGACCGTGCTCATCGAAAAACTCAAGCTGCGAGAGCTGATGCGCAGTTGAGCCCCGCAGCCACCAGAATCACACCCCCACCACAAGGCCCACGATGAACGCCCCCACGGCCCCCGGCCTGCTCGCAAGCCCGCTGCTGCACCTGCACCCCCACGACAACGTGCTCGTCGCCAAGACGGCGCTGGCGCTGGGGCAGGAAATTCCCGAACTCGGCGTGCGCACGCGCGCCCAGGTGCCCGCGGGCCACAAGATCGCCGCGCGCCGCATCGCCGAGGGCGAGCAGGTCAAGAAGTACGACACCGTGATCGGCGTCGCCACGCGCGACCTGGAGCCCGGCGACTACGTGCACAGCCACAACCTGCGGCTGGTGGACCACTACCGCGACCCGGCGTTTGGCGCCGACGTGCGGCCCGTGGCGTATGTGCCCGAGGGCGAGCGCGCCACCTTCCAGGGCTTCGTGCGCGCGGACGGCGGCGTGGGAACGCGCAACTTCATCGGCATCCTGTCGTCGGTGAACTGCTCGGCCACCGTGATCAAGAACATCGCCGCGCACTTCACGCCCGAGCGCCTGGCCGACTTTCCGCATGTGGACGGCGTGGCCGCCTTCGCGCAGACCAGCGGCTGCGGCATGTCCTCGCCCAGCGAGCACTTCGACGTGCTGCGCCGCACGCTGGCGGGCTATGCGCGCCACCCCAACCTGGCGGGCGTGCTCATCGTGGGCCTGGGCTGCGAGCGCAACCAGGTCGCCTCCCTGGTGGAGTCGCAAGGGCTGCAGGAAGGCAAGCTCATGCGCACGCTGGTGATGCAGGACGTGGGCGGCACGCGCGCCACCATCGCGGCGGGCATCGCGGCCATCGAGGAGATGCTGCCCATCGCCAACCAGGCGCGGCGCAGCACCGTGAGCGCGAGCCACCTCAAGATCGGACTGGAATGCGGCGGCTCGGACGGTTTCTCGGGCATCACCGCCAACCCCGCGCTGGGCGCGGCCATGGACATCCTGGTGCGCCACGGCGGCACGGCCATCCTGTCGGAAACGCCCGAGATCCACGGCGTGGAGTTCATGCTCACGCGCCGCGCCATCAGCCCCGCCGTGGGCCAGAAGCTGCTGGACCGCCTGGCCTGGTGGGAACGCTACACCGCGGGCCAGAACGCCCAGTTCAACGGCGTGGTGGGCCATGGCAACCAGGCCGGCGGCCTGGCCAACATCTTCGAGAAGTCGCTGGGCTCGGCCATGAAGGGCGGCACCACGCCGCTGCGCGCGGTGTACGAATACGCCGAGTCCATCACCGAGCATGGCTTCGTGTTCATGGACTCGCCCGGCTACGACCCCGTGGCCTCCACCGGCCAGATCGCCAGCGGCGCGCAGCTCATCTGCTTCACCACGGGGCGCGGCTCCATGTTCGGCAGCAAGCCCGCGCCCACCATCAAGCTGGCCAGCAACACGCCCATGTACCAGCGCCTCGAAGAGGACATGGACATCAACTGCGGCGTGATCGTGGACGGCGAATGCAGCGTGCCCGAGATGGGCCGGAAGATCTTCGAGCAGATCCTGCGCCACGCGAGCGGCGAGGCCACCAAGAGCGAGGCCCTGGGCCTGGGCGACCACGAGTTCGTGCCCTGGCACCTGGGCATCGTGTCCTGAGAATTTGCTCCCAAAAACATAGCACACTGCGCTTGTTGAACAAGCGCTTTCGGCCTATTTCATTGAAAACCATGCCCCTGACCCTCACCCGCCCCGCGCTGATCCGCAGCGCCAACTTCATCGGTGGCGAATGGACCGTGGCCACCGGCGCCCGACTTGACGTGACCGACCCCGCCACCGGCGACACCATCGCTTGCGTGCCGGACTCCGGCGCTGGCGAGGCGCTGGCGGCCCTGGACGCGGCCCACGCCGCATTTCCCGCCTGGCGCAAGCTGCCCGCCAAGCAGCGCGCCGCCATCATCAAGCGCTGGAACGACCTCGTGCTGGCCCACCAGGACGACCTGGGCAAGCTCATCTCGCGCGAGCAGGGCAAGCCCCTGGCCGAGGGCAAGGGCGAAGTGGCCTACGCCGCCAGCTACATCGAATGGTTCGCCGAAGAGGCCACGCGCATGAACGGCGAGGTCATCCCCGCGCCTGTGCCGGGCCGGCGCATGTTCGCCCTGCGCGAGCCCGTGGGCGTGGTGGCCGCCATCACGCCGTGGAACTTCCCGGCCGCGATGATCGCGCGCAAGATCGCCCCGGCCCTGGCCGCCGGCTGCACCGTGGTGTGCAAGCCCGCCGAGGACACGCCGCTGACCTCTCTGGCCCTGGTGCTGCTCGCGCACGAGGCCGGCGTGCCGCCGGGGGTGCTCAACATCGTCACCGCCTCGCGCGAGAAGACTCCCGAGGTGGTGGACGTGTGGCTCGACGACAGCCGCGTGCGCAAGATCACCTTCACGGGCTCCACCCCCGTGGGCAAGCACCTGGCGCGGCGCAGCGCGGAGACGCTCAAGAAACTCTCTCTCGAACTCGGCGGCAACGCGCCCTTCATCGTGTTCGAGGACGCCGACGTCGGCGCCGCCGTGGACGGCTTCATGGCGGCCAAGTTCAGGAACGGCGGCCAGACCTGCGTGTGCCCCAACCGCGTGTTCGTGCAGCGCCGCGTGTTCGAGGCGTTCGCCCACCAGCTCGCGGCGCGCGTGGCGGCGCTGCAGGTCGGCCCGGCCAGCGACCCGGCCTCGCAGATCGGCCCCATGATCAACGGCCGCGCCGTGCAGAAGATCGAGCGCCACGTGAATGACGCGGTGGCCAAGGGGGCGAGGGTGCTCACGGGCGGCAGGCGCCTGGCCGAGCTGGGCGCCACCTACTACGCGCCCACCGTGCTCACCGGCGCCGACGCCACCATGGCCTGCGCCTGCGAAGAGACCTTCGGCCCCGTGGCGCCGCTGACCGTGTTCGACACCGAAGAGGAAGTGATCGCCGCCGCCAACGACACGCCCTTCGGGCTGGCCGCGTACTTCTACAGCCAGGACGTGCGCCGCATCTGGCGCGTGGCCGATGCGCTGGAGACGGGCATCGTGGGCGTCAACGAAGGGGCGCTGGCGGCGGAGGCCGCGCCGTTTGGCGGCGTGAAGGAGTCGGGCTACGGCCGCGAGGGCTCCACGCACGGCCTCGACGACTACCTGCACACCAAGTACGTCTGCCAGGGCGGGCTCGATTGACCCGCAGCTTTCGCGCGGCGCCGCATGCGGCGCCCAGCTCCCCTCCCACAAGGAATCCCATGCCCGCACACAACCCCTTCAAGGCCGCGCTCGCCGGCCGCCACCCGCAAATCGGCCTGTGGCTCTCCATGGCCGACCCGTACCTGGCGGAAGCCGCCGCCACCTGTGGCTACGACTGGCTCTTGATCGACGGCGAGCACGCGCCCAATGACGTGCGCAGCACCCTGGCCGCGCTGCAGTCGGTGGCCGCCCACGCGTCGCAGCCGGTGGTGCGCGTGGTGGAAGGCAGCACGGCCCTGATCAAGCAGATGCTGGACATCGGCGCCACGACCCTGCTCGTGCCCATGGTGGACACCGCCGAACAGGCACGGGGCATCGTGGCGGCCACGCGCTACCCGCCGCTGGGCATCCGGGGCGTGGGCAGCGCCGTGGGCCGCGCGTCGCAGTGGAGCGCCCGCACCGACTACCTGAACATCGCGGACGACGAAGTGTGCCTGCTGGTGCAGGCCGAGACCACCACGGCGCTGGCCAACCTCGGCGCCATCTGCGCCGTGGATGGCGTGCATGGCGTGTTCATCGGCCCGGCCGACCTCGCCGCCTCCATGGGCCACCGGGGCAACCCCGGCCACCCCGAGGTGCAGGCGGCCATCGAAGGCGCCATGCGAACCATCATCGCCAGCGGCAAGGCCGCGGGCACCCTCACCTCCGACCCCACGCTGGCGCAGCGCTACCTCGACCTGGGCTGCACCTTCGTGGCCGTGGGCGTGGATGTGCTGATGTTCGCCAACGCGGCACGCAGGCTGCGGGCCCACTTCGGCGGCAGCGGGCCGAAGGCGCCGCCCGGCGGCGGCGCGGCGGCCGCCTATTGAGCCCGGCCTGTCTTCGCCTCAGCGCGGCAGCGCGTCGCCGAAGACCTCCAGGGCCCGGCCGTGCAGCGAGCGCAGCGTGTCCGCAGGGTCCACGGCCTGCCCCAGGGCCAGCGCTCCGCTGCGCTGGAACGACGGTGCCATCAGGCGCTGCGCCGCCTCGATCACCAGGGGCGCCGTCACGGCATAGATGTCCTGCCCGCGCACGCCCGCCGTGCGGGCCTGCCCGTTCTGCACAAGCCGCACCGCCAGCTCGAAGCGCTGCGCCGACCGGCCGCTGCCGTCCACCGCCGTGGGCGGCGGCGTCGCCGCATCGCGGATGTCCGCGAGCGCCGAGCGGTTCAGGAACGAACGGATCGTGTCGGCCCGCAGATGGTGCGCGAGCGTGATCGTTTCGCTGAACGGCAGCTCCACCATCGGATACGTCCCGAGCGGCGGCGCGAAGGTCCAGTCCGGCACATCGGACGACGGGACCAGGGGCACCAGGGCACCGCCCTGGACCACCTGGCGCGGCGCCTTGTTGCGCTCGCCCGTCTCGCGGGTGCCCGCGGTGGGCCACCAGCGGTCCAGCCCCATGGCCACCGTGATCTCGTCAATGCGCCCCGCCGAGGCCAGCGCGCTGGCCAGCAGATCGGCCAGCCCTCCATAGAAGCCGGCGGCCGGCATCACCACCCGCCTGGCGGCCCGCGCTGGCGCATCCAGGTCGGCAAAGCTCGCCTGCGCGCTGGGCTGCTCCGCCGTGACGTCGATGTAGTGGCAGCCGGCCCGCAGCGCGGCCCGCGCCACCGGGGGCGCGGTGTCGAGGAAAGGACCCGCGCAGTTGATGACCACCGCGCAGCCCGCGAAGGCCTGCCCGAGCGCGCCGGGGTCGTCCAGGCCCGCCACGCGGCAGGCGACGCCGGAGGGAAACAACGCGCCAAGCCGGGCGGCACTGCGCCCCACCGCCACCACGGGCAGGCCGCGCAGCCGGGCCTCGCGAACGACAAACTGGCCGGTGTGGCCCGTGGCGCCATAGACGGCGATGGACTGGAGAGGGGAATGCATGGTGACCTTTCAAAAGATAGATACAGACCTGTATGTTCTTAATACTACATACAGGTCTGTATCATGTCAACATGCAATGATGCCGGCGTGTGTCCCGTCGATGGAGGCGCACGGCCGCGCGGCCCGGTGCGGCCCGGTGTTCAGGGGCCGAATGCAAAAAGGCCCTCGCCATGGCGAGGGCCCTTGTTTGCCGGAAGTTGCCCTGAACGGGCCCGTCCGCCGTCCGCTCAGCTGCCTGCGACCTTCATGCGGTTCACGAGGATGGAGCCCACGGTCTTGGCGCCATAGTTGTAGGCATCGGCGCCCACGGCCTCGATGCCCTTGAGCATGTCCTTGAGGTTGCCCGCGATGGTGATCTCGTGCACGGGGTAGGCAATCTTGCCGTTCTCGACCCAGAAACCGCTCGCACCGCGCGAGTAGTCGCCCGTCACGTAGTTCACGCCCTGGCCCATGAGCTCGACCACGAAGAGGCCCGTGCCCAGCTTCTGCAGCATGGCGTCCAGGTTGTCGCTGGCCTGGGTGAGGCGCGATGTCATCACCAGGTTGTGCGAGCCGCCCGCGTTGCCCGTGGTCTTCATGCCCAGCTTGCGCGCCGAGTAGCTGGACAGGAAATAGCCCTGCACGCGCCCGCCCTGCACCACCTTGCGCGGCGCCACGCGCACGCCCTCCTCGTCGAACGGCGAGCTGCCCTTGCCGCGCAGGATGAAGGGATCTTCCAGAATGTCGATGTGCTTGGGAAACACCATCTTGCCCAGCGAGTCGAGCAGGAAGCTGCTCTTGCGGTACAGCGAGCCGCCGCTCACGGCCTGCACGAAGCCGCCCAGCAGGCCAGCGGCCAGGGTGGATTCGAACAGCACGGGGCATTGGGTGGTGGGGATCTTGCGTGACCCGAGACGGCTCAACGCGCGCTGCGCGGCGTACCGGCCCACGGCCTCGGGCGAGGCCAGTTCGGTGGCGTCGCGCATGGAGCTGTACCAGGCGTCGCGCTGCATCTCTGCGTTGCGGCCGGGCAGCGAGGCGATGGGCGCCACCGAGAAGCTGTGGCGCGAGCTGGCATAGCCGCCGCGAAAGCCGCGTGTGTGGGCGCTGAAGAAATGGCTTTGCTGCGCCGACACGCCCGCGCCTTCGCTGTTGGTGATGCGGCGGTGGGTCTTGAGCGCGGCGGCCTCGCAGGCCTTGGCGATTTCAGCGGCCTCTTCGCTCGTGAGGGCCCAGGGGTGGAACAGGTCCAGGTCGCGGTGTGTGTCCGCGGGGGCGATGTCGTCGGCATCGGGCAAACCCGCCACGGGGTCTTCGGCCGTGAAGCGGGCGATGTCATACGCGGCCTGCACGGTCTGCTCGATCGCCCTGCTGGAGAAATCGGATGTGCTGGCGTTGCCGCGGCGGTTGCCGATGTAGACCGTCACGCCCAGCGACTTGTCGCGGTTGCGCTCCACGTTCTCCAGTTCGCCCTTGCGCACGCTGACCGACAGGCCGCAGCCCTCGGACGCCTCGGCGCCCGCGTCGGTGGCGCCGAGCTTTTTGGCATGGGCCAGGGCGCGGTCGACCAGTTCCTCGAAGAAGGGGCGGCTGTAGCTGAAACCGCTGTCAGGGGTGGCGCGGGAAGTGGCAGGGGCTTGCGCGGCGGGCGGGGCGCTTTGGAGGCGCGCGGCGCGGGTGGAGGGTTTATTCATAGCGGAAGCTATGATACTTGCCGCTGTGGCGCGCTCTGCGCCGCTTCTCTTTTTGCCCCCACCCATGTCACGCAAACCCAAAAAAGGCTACTTTGTGCGAGGCCAGTTCGTTGCCGAAGGCAGCGAAATGGACATTCAGCTCAAGGCCGAACTCAAAGGCACGCCCGATGCCAGCCGCACCGACCTCAAGCGCGAAAGCGACGAACTGCAGGAGCTGGGCAAGGAACTGCTGACGCTGCGCGCCGACCTGTTCGACGCCGTGGGCCTGCCCGACAAGCTGGTGGACGCACTGGCCGAGGCCAAGCGCATCACCAATTTCGAGGGCAAGCGCCGCCAGATGCAGTACGTGGGCAAGATCATGCGCAAGCTCGAACCCGAGCTGGTGCAGGCGGCCCGCCAGGCGCTGCAGGAGCAGCACAAGGGCTCGGCCACCGAAAAGATGCAGCTGCACCTGGCCGAACACTGGCGCGACCGCCTGATCGCCGACGACGAGGCGCTGGCCCCCTGGATGGCCGAACACCCCGGCACCGACACCCAGCAGCTGCGCGCGCTGATCCGCCAGGCGCGCAAGGATGCGCCCCCCGCCGACAAGGCCGCCGTGTCGCAAGGCCTGGCCCCACGCAAGGGCCGCGCCTACCGCGAACTGTTCCAGCTGGTGCGCGAGCACCTGGGCGGCACGGGCACGGATGATGCCAGCGGCATCGACGAGGACGACGGCGATGAGTGAGGCCCGACACGACCCGGTGAAGGTCGGCATCGTCTCCATCAGCGACCGCGCCAGCTCCGGGGTCTATGAAGACAAGGGCCTGCCCGCGCTGCAGGACTGGCTCGCGCGCGCCCTGCTCAACCCCATCGCCTTTGAATCGCGCCTGATCCCCGACGAGCAGGACGGCATCAGCGCCGCGCTGATCGAGCTGGTCAACGCAGGCTGTTGCCTGGTGCTGACCACCGGCGGCACCGGCCCCGCCCCGCGCGACGTGACGCCCGAGGCCACGCTGGCCGTGGCGCACAAGGAGATGCCGGGCTTTGGCGAGCAGATGCGCCAGATCAGCCTGAAGTTCGTGCCCACCGCCATCCTGTCGCGCCAGGTGGCCGTGGTGCGCGACCAGAGCCTCATCATCAACCTGCCCGGCCAGCCCAAGGCGATTGCCGAGACGCTGGAAGGCCTGAAGGACGCCGACGGCAAGCAGATCGTGCCCGGCATCTTTGCCGCCGTGCCGTACTGCGTGGACCTGATTGGCGGCCCGTATCTGGAAACGCGCGACGAAGTCTGCAAGGCGTTCCGGCCCAAGAACGCGGTGCGAGCGCCTCGCCCGGCCTGATTTCTCACGGTTCAAAGAAAAAATAGCTGCCAGCGCTTATTCAACAAGCGCTGGCAGCTATAATTTTTATAGCATTCTGATTCTTGAATGCAGCGCAGGCAAGCCGCTACTTGCCCACCAGCTCGTTGAGCTTGCCCGCCTCGAACTGCTCCTTGAGCGCCGCATCACACGGCACGCAGTCCTTGTTCTGCGGGTTGGCGGACAGTTTCTCGATGGCCTGCCACAGCAGCGCGATCTGGTGCTCCTGCGACGAGGCGTTGTCGATCAGCCCGCGCATGGCCTGCGAGAGGGGGTCGTCCTCCTGCGTGATGCCATAGGCCGTGAACTTGCGGGCCTGCTGGGGTTCGGTCACGTCGGCGCTTTCGCCCGCCTTGGACGGAATGATGCGCGCCGGGATGCCCACCGCCGTGGCGCCCGGGGGCACCGGCTTGATGACCACGGCGTTGCTGCCGATCTTGGCGCCGTCACCCACCTCGAAGCCGCCGAGCACCTTGGCCCCCGCGCTCACCACCACGTCCTTGCCCAGCGTGGGATGGCGCTTGGCGCCCTTGTAGAGCGAGGTGCCGCCCAGCGTGACGCCCTGGTAGATGGTGCAGCCGTCGCCGATCTCGGCGGTCTCGCCCACCACCACGCCCATGGCGTGGTCGAAGAACACGCGCTCGCCGATCCTGGCCCCGGGGTGGATCTCGATGCCGGTGAACCAGCGCGCGAAGTGCGAGATGAAGCGCCCGAACCATTTCAGGCCGTGGTGCCAGCACCAGTGCGCCGGCCGGTGCAGCCAGATCGCGTGCAGGCCCGGATAACAGGTGACCACCTCCCACGTGCTGCGCGCGGCAGGATCGCGGTCGAGGATGCACTGGATATCGGAGCGCAGGCGGGCGAGCATCGGTTCTTTTCGTTATGTGTTTATGGGCTGCACAGTCTATCGTTTTGACTGGCTCGCCTCGATCATGGCCTTGGCGACACCTCGCAGGATGTGGATTTCCTCGGGGCTGAGCTGCGCGCGGTTGAAAAGCTGGTTAAGGCGGGGCATGAGCTTCTTGGGCGCGGCGGGGTCCAGGAAGCCGATGGTGGTGAGCGCCTGCTCCCAATGGCCCAGCATGCCCGCCACCTGGGTGGCGTCGGCCAGGGCGCGGGCGGGCGTGGCATCCTGCACCGGGAACCCGCCCAGCGCCATGCGCCATTCGTAGGCAATCACCTGAATGGCCGCGCCCAGATTGAGCGAGCCAAAGCCGGGATTGGTGGGGATGGACAGCGCCACGTGGCAGCGGTAGACGTCTTCGTTGGCCATGCCAAAACGCTCGGAGCCAAACAGAAAGGCCACGCCTGCCTGGCGGCCCGCCACCGATGCGGTGGGTGCCGATTCCTCAATGTTGTGGGTGTTTTTGGCCTCCAGCGCCTGTCCTTCAAGCGCTGATAGCTCATTTTTTAATAGCAAATCGAAATGCGCACGGGGTGCTGCCGTGGGCGGCCCGAAGTCGCGCGGGGTCATGGCCGTGGCGCACAGGTGGCTCATGCCGTCCAGGGCCTCGTCCAGCGTGGCGACGATGCGGGCGTTCTCCAGCACGTCCAGGGCGCCGCTGGCGCGCTGTATGGTCTCCTCGCGCCGCAGCACGTTGGCCCAGCGCGGGGCCACCAGCACCAGGTCGTCAAAACCCATGGTTTTCATGGCGCGGGCGGCGGCGCCCACATTGCCGGCGTGGCTGGTGTTGATCAGGACAAAACGGGTCTTCATGGCAGCGGAAAAGGAGGGTGTGCGGGGCACGAACAGGACAGGCGAAGCGTGGAAGCGGTGCGGACAAAGGCCCGCGGGTTAGGCAAAAAATGGCACTGCGGGTAAAATCCCGCCCTCATTGTCGCCGCCCGCATCGCCGGGACGGATCGCACCGCTCCTGATTCGCAGGTTGCCCCTTCGGCGGGCGCCCTGCCCACCACCACAATCTATGTCGTCCAATCTGCACCCCATGCTCAACGTGGCCATCAAGGCCGCACGCGCCGCCGGCGCCATCATCAACCGCGCGGCCCTGGACGTGGAATCGGTGCGGATCTCGCAAAAGCAGATCAACGACTTCGTGACCGAAGTGGACCATGCGTCCGAGAAGATCATCATCGAGACGCTGCTCACGGCCTACCCCGGTCACGGCATCCTGGCCGAAGAGTCGGGCAGCGAATACGGCGCCAAGGATTCGGAATTCGTCTGGATCATCGACCCGCTGGACGGCACCACCAACTTCATCCACGGCTTTCCCGTGTACTGCGTCAGCATCGCGCTGGCTGTGCGCGGCAAGGTCGAGCAGGCGGTCATCTACGACCCCTCGCGCAACGACCTGTTCACGGCCACCAAGGGCCGCGGCGCCTACCTGAACGAGCGCCGCATCCGCGTCTCCAAGCGCACCCAGCTCAAGGACTGCCTGATCTCCACGGGCTTCCCCTTCCGCCCGGGCGACAACTTCAAGAGCTACCTGAACATGATGGCCGACGTGATGCAGCGCACCGCCGGCCTGCGCCGCCCCGGCGCCGCCGCCCTGGACCTGGCCTACGTGGCCGCGGGCTTCACGGATGGCTTCTTCGAGACCGGCCTGTCGATCTGGGACGTGGCCGCCGGCTCGCTGCTGGTGACCGAGGCCGGCGGCCTGGTGGGCAACTTCACGGGCGAAGCCGACTTCCTGGAGCAACGCGAATGCCTGGCCGGCAACCCCCGCATCTACGGCCAGCTGGTGCCCATCCTGGGCAAGTACAGCAAGTTTGCGAGCGCGGGCGACAAGGCGGCCGTGCGCCAGGCGGCTGCGGCAGACGCACCCGCCAGCGCTGAAGCCGAGACTGCAGCCGATGTGGAGTCCGACACCACGGGTACCGCCCCACAGGCCGACGCCCCCAAGAGCGAAGACGCGCCGTTCTGATGTATGCCTGAGCACCGTCCCCTATCGGGACTGTGCTCAGTTCGGGTCGGGGTATTTCTGGGCAATGCTGCGGAAATCTTCCGCAATGTCCACGAACGCATCCACCATGTCGGGGTCGAAATGCGTGCCCTTGCCCCGCACGATGGTGTTGCACGCCTGGTCGTGCGAGAACGCGGGCTTGTAGACCCGTTTGCTGATGAGCGCGTCGTACACGTCGGCCACGGCCATGAGGCGCGCCGACACCGGAATGGCATCCCCCGCCAGCCCCTGCGGGTAGCCCGAGCCATCCCACTTTTCCTGGTGGCAGTAGGCGATCTCCTTGGACACGCTCAGAAAAGCCACCCGCATGCCCAGGCGCCGCTCGGCCTCCTCAATCGCGTTGCGGCCCAGCGTGGTGTGGGTCTTCATGATCTCGAACTCTTCCACGGTGAGCTTGCCCGGCTTCAGGAGGATGCTGTCGGGGATGCCGATCTTGCCGATGTCGTGCAGCGGCGCCGACTTGTAGAGCAGCTCGATCATCCGGTCGTTGAGCACCGGCTCGAACCGCGGGTGGTGGCGCAGCCGCTCGGCCAGCGTCTTCACGTACAGCTGGGTGCGGCGGATGTGGTTGCCGGTTTCGTTGTCGCGCGTCTCGGCCAGCGAGGTCATGGCCATGATGGTCACGTCCTGGATGGCCTGCACCTCCAGCGTGCGCATGGCGACCTCGCGCTCCAGGTAGGAGCTCTTGTCGCGCAGGAAATCCGCCGTGGCCTTGAGCGCCAGATGGGTGTTCACGCGCGCGAGCAGGATGGGCGGACTGATGGGCTTGGTGATGTAGTCCACCGCGCCCAGCGCCAAGCCCATGCGTTCGTCATCGGGGTCGGAGCGCGCGGTGAGGAAGATCACCGGGATGTCGCGCGTGGCGGACGCGGCCTTCAGGCGCCGGCAGACCTCGTAGCCGTCCATCTCGGGCATCATGATGTCCAGCAGGATCAGGTCGGGCGGCGTGCCCGACTGCGCGATCTTCAGGGCCTTTTCCCCATGGTTGGCCACTTTCACCAGGAAATGCTCGCGCAGCAGGCTGCCCATCAGGGTGAGGTTGTCGGGCGTGTCATCCACCACCAGCACCGTGGCGATCGGTTTTTCAACGAGAACGGCCTGCGGGGAGGCAAAGGGCGCGTTGTCCATGGAATTTCCTGCGTGTTGTGCCGCTCAGGGGGTGTGGGCGGCAGGGTGTTCGGAGCCTGGCGCATCGGCCATGGCCCCCAGGGCCTGCTCGAAATCAAAATTCAGGGTGTGCATCTCGACCACCGTGAAGGCGCTCCCCAGAACGGGCTTCAGCACAGGGGCATTGTGTTGGAAAAACTCTGGCGCTGCAGGATCGTCCTGCTCCAGCAGGCCGCGCAGGTGCTGCAGGGCACCTGCGCCGTCCAGCCCCTCGTGGCCCGCACCCGCGCCAGCCACGCTGTCCGGCGCCGCCGGCCGGTGCCGCTGCATCCACGCCTGCAGGCCGTCCAGGAGGGGCTGCAGCGCAGAGTCCACGGCCCCCAGAAGGGCCGCGGCGGCACCCGCCTCCTGCCCGCTGCGCAGGGCGTGCTCCAGCGCCTGGGCATGGGAGGACACCTCCTCGGCCCCGATGTTGGCCGCCACGGAACGCAGCGTGTGCGCCAGGCGCTCGGCGAGCACCGTGTCGCCGCCGGCGCTGGCCTGCTCCATGTCGGCAAGCACCCGTGACTGCCCCTGCACGAACCGGCGCAGCATCTCGGCGTACAGGGCCGGCTTGCCCAGCGCGCGCTGCAGGCCCAGGGCCGTGTCCAGCCCCGCCACCGTGGGCAAGGACAGGCCGGACGCCGCCTCGCCATCCGGCGGAGCCGTGGCGGGCAGGCCCGGCGCGGGCGGCTTGCCCAGGCCTGGCCGGGGCCGGATCCAGCGGCCCAAGGCGCTCCAGAGCGCCGCGGGCTCGATGGGCTTGGCCACATGGTCGTTCATGCCCGCGGCAAAGCAGCGCTGGCGGTCGGCCTCCATCGCGTTGGCCGTCATGGCCACGATGGGCAGCTGGGCATACCGCGGGTCGCTGCGCAGCCGCCGCGTGGCGGTTTCTCCGTCCATGACGGGCATCTGCATGTCCATCAGCACCACGTCATAGGGCTTGCGCTCGATGCGCTCGATCGCAATCTGGCCGTTTTCGGCCACATCGACGGAAAAACCGGCTTCCCGCAACAGCTCGACCGCCACCATCTGGTTGAGTTCGTTGTCTTCCACCAGCAGCACGGACGCGCCCCGGATCGCGAGCGGCAGCTCGTCCGCCGCAGGCGCCGGGGTGACCACGCGGCGCGGGCTGTAGGTGGAGTGTTCCAGCGGCTGCATCAGCGTGTCGAACAGCAGCGACGCGTTGACGGGCTTGATCAGCACCGTGTCGATGCCCTGCGCGCGCGCGGCGCGCATCACATCCTCTCGCCCGTAGGCCGTGACCATGAGCATCTTGGGCACCTGCGCCATCCCGAGCCCCCGGATGTGGCCCGCCAGCTGGATGCCATCCATGCCCGGCATGTGCCAGTCGAGCAGCAGCAGGCCGAAAGGCTGGTGCCGCGCCATGGATTCGCGCAGCCTGTCGAGCGCTTCCAGCCCGGAATAGGCCTGTTCCACCTCGAAGCCCATGGCGTGCAGCATGTCGGAGAGCACCGTGGCCGCCGTGTGGTTGTCGTCCACCACCAGCACCCTGCGCCCCCGCAGGTCCGGCGGCGGCAGCAGCATCCGCGCGGGTGCCCCGCGCTCGAGCGGCACGGCGACCCAGAAGGTGGAGCCTTGGCCATGGATGCTCTGCACGCCGACCTCGCCGCCCATCAGTTCCGCCAGGCTCTTGCAGATGGCCAGCCCCAGCCCCGTGCCGCCGTAGCGGCGCGTGGTGGACGTGTCCGCCTGCTGGAAGCTCTGGAACAGCCGCCCCATCTGGTCCACGGTGAGCCCGATGCCCGTGTCGCGCACCTCGAAGCGCAGCAGCACGCGGTTGCCCGCCTCCTCCACCAGCCGCACGGCAATGCTGATCTCGCCGGTGTCGGTGAACTTGATGGCGTTGTTGGCGAAGTTGATGAGGATCTGCCCCAGCCGCAGCGAGTCCCCCACCAGGTTCGGGGGCACGTCGGCCCCCACGTCGCAGACCAGCTCCAGCCCCTTGGCACCGGCCTTGTAGCCCACCACGTCGGACACGCTCTCCAGCATGCGGTCGAGCACGAAGGGCTGCTTCTCGACCGTGAGCTTGCCCGCCTCGATCTTGGAAAAATCGAGGATGTCGTTGATCACGCCCAGCAGGTGCTGGCCCGCCTGCTGGATCTTGCTCACGTAGTCGTGCTGGCGCGCCGAAAGGCCCGACTTGAGCGCCAGGTGCGACATGCCGATGATCGCGTTCATGGGCGTGCGGATCTCGTGGCTCATGTTGGCCAGGAAGTTCGACTTGAGCGCGGTGGACTCCTCGGCCAGCTCCTTGGCGCGGCGCAGGTCCTGCTCGGCGCGCTGCCGGTCGGTGATGTCCACAAACGTGCCGATGGCGCCCCCGGGCGAGCCGTCGGGCCGCGAGAACCCGTGCAGCCAGAACAGGGTGTGGTGGACCATTCCGTCGGCATACGGCAGGTCCACCTCCTTGTGCACCGACTGGACCCCGTTCAGGGCTTCCTCGGCATCCGCGTCGAAGCGCTCCCGCTCGGCCTCGGGCAGGAAGGCCAGGTCCAGCACCGTCTTGCCGATCAGCGCCTCGCGCTGCACGCCAAAGGCCTGCTCGTAGGCGCGGTTGAAGCCGATGTAGCGGCCATCCGCTCCCTTGTAGAACAGGGGCACGGGAATGGCGTCGATCAGCGCCTGCTGAAAGTCCAGCTGCTCGGCCACGCGGGCCTCGAGCAGCTTCTGGTCGTGGACGTCCACGTTGACGCCCACCACGCGCACCGCCTTGCCCCTGCCGTCGCGAAAGATGCGGGCGGCCGACAGGAACCAGCGCTCCTCGCCCTGTGGCCGCACGATGCGCCACGAATCACGCAGATGCATCTCGCCCCCCGCCAGCGCACCGGCAAACGCGGCGGCGGCCCGGTCGCGGTCCTCGGGGTGCAGGCGCTCCATCCAGTCCTGCTGCGTACGCTCCCCGGTGCCGGGCGGCAGGCCGAACATGGCCAGGAGCTTTTCGCTCCACAACACCTGGCCGGTGGCCAGGTCGATGTCGAACACACCGATCTTGCCGGCCTCCTGCGCCAGTTCCAGCCGCTCCTTGGCCTGCTGCATCGCGATCTCGGCGCGCCGCTGTTCGCTGACATCCTCGATCACCCAGATGGATGCGGTCCTGCAGCCGTCCATCTGCAGGCTTCGGCCCGCCAGCCGCGCCTCGAACCGGCTGCCGTCCAGGCGGCACAGGGACGTGGTCTCGCGCACGGCCTCGCCAGCCGCCAGGTCCCCCCCCACGCGCGCGTTGAACCGGTCCGAACCGGCCGCGCCGCCGAACAGCGCCGACACGCCCTGCCCCAGCAACTGGGACGCGGTGCCCCCCATCAGCTCCATGAACGCCGGGTTGAACTGGCGGACCTGCCCATCGCACAGCAAGACGATGGGAGGCGCGTTGTCGAAGATCGCGGTCTGCTGCTCCAGCAGCTCATTGAGCAGGCGCTCGCGCCGCTCCAGCTCCTGCTGGGCCTGGATGCGCTCGGACACATCGGCGTGCAGGCCGACGATGGCGATGCGCTTGCCGCGTTCATCGAACACCGGAGACAGCGTGGCCTCGTCGTGGTAGATGGTTCCGTCCTTGCGGCGATTCACGAACTGGCCCCGCCAGGAACGGCCCGACAGCAATGTGGACCACATGTCCTGGTAGGTCCGTGCGGGGGTCTGGCCGCTGGCGACCATCGATGGCTTCTTGCCCCGGACCTCTTCCAGCGTGTACCCGGTGTTGCGCTCGTACTGCGGGTTGACCCAGTCGATGCGGCCATCCCCGTCCGTGATCACCACCGAGGCGGGGCTGCTTTCGAGCGCGGCCCCCAGCACGCTGAAACGCTCGAGCGCGGCGGCCATCCGCGCGCGGCTGCGCAGCAGATCCAGCAGCAGCAGGCCCAGCAGGCACAGCAGCACGAACGCCCCGCCCCCCACCTGCAGGCGCTCGGTGGCGGGCATGAGCGCGCTCACATCGTCCAGCATCGCCAGCTGCCACTGGCCGCCCGGGTCGCCCCAGTCAACGCGGCGGCGCTCCACCGCATAGGCCACTCCGTTGAGGACGACCTCGCCCGCATCCGGCGCAAAAGGCAGTGCGGACGCCAGGCCCTTGTCGAAATGATTGCCGAACTGGCGCGATGCGCGGATCGC
Organism: Acidovorax sp. GW821-FHT10E04; assembly: GCF_059415185.1. Classification (NCBI taxonomy): domain Bacteria; kingdom Pseudomonadati; phylum Pseudomonadota; class Betaproteobacteria; order Burkholderiales; family Comamonadaceae; genus Acidovorax; species Acidovorax sp. GW821-FHT10E04. Next base: position 900 of record NZ_JBWKMT010000002.1, on the reverse strand, counting down.
GTCAATGCGCGCCTGGGTGAGCGGCGGCGCCACGGCGAACAGCCATTCGGGCCGTGTGGACGCAAACACGACACCGTGAGGAGACAACAGCACGGTCGGCATTTCGGTGCGCCGCAGCACTTCGTCGAACGACTCGAAGCCCACCTTGAACATCACCACGCCGATGATCGTGCTCGACGGCGTGTCGCTTTCGTACAGCGGCGCGGCGTAGTACAGGCCCCGCTCCTGCGAGTTGCTGCCGATCGCGGCATACACGCTGATGGCGCCCTTGATGGCCTGCTGGAAATAGGGCCGGAACGCAAGGTTCAGGCCGGTGGAACGGGTGCCCGGCGTCTCGTGCGCCACCACGGTGCCGTCGCCGGACATCACGTAGACCCCGCTCACCAGGAACCGGCCGCGCGCCACCCCCAGGCGCGCCAGGGCCTCGGGATCGTCCGGCGGCAGCTCGCCCCGGGCCATCGCCTTGAGCAGCGGCTCGCTCAGGCCCAGCAGCGACACCGCCCCCAGCATGCCACCGCCGGTGATGCGGTTTTGCAGCACGTCGACGGTCTGCTGCAGCAGCTTCGCGCGCTCGGCGGCGCGTTCCGCGCCCTGCCAGTGCATCGCGGCCAGCACCACCAGCCACGCACCCGCCAGCGCCGCCACCACCACCAGCACAAAGCCCCGCGCGCCCGGGGCATTGCGGTCCAGCACCTTGTCCAGGAACACTCCCACGCCTGCGCCAACCCGCGTCACGCCCCACCCCCGGCCGTGCCTGGACCGTGCCCCGGGCGGGGCCTACCGTGCGGGATACAGCAAGGCATCGATATCTCCCACCGGTCCGGGCCGCCCGAAAAGAAACCCCTGGAACCCCTCGCAGCCATGCAGCCGCAGGAACGACAGCTGCCCCGTCGTCTCCAC